>NZ_JBQCIJ010000038.1:0-3121 GCF_051953815.1 Pseudoxanthomonas sp.
GCCCATGGAGCCTTCGCCGAACAGGGTGCCCTGCGGTCCCTTGAGGATTTCGACGCGGTCGATGTCCCAGGAGCGCACTTCCGGGTACCAGGGCACGGTGACGCCGGTGAAGGGGATGTCGTCCAGGTAGTAGCCGTTGTCATTGCCGCCCAGCGAACTGGACACGCCGCGGATCTGCACCTGGGTGAAGCCGCCGCCATTGTCGACCGAGCCCGCGCCCGGGGTCATGGCGATGATCTCGGCGACCTTGCTGATGCCCATGGCGTCAATCTGCTCGCCGGTGACGGCGGTCATCGCGATGGGCACGTCGATCTGGCGTTCGTCGCGCTTGCGCGCGGTGACCGTGACCGCGCCGAGATCGACGGCCTCGCTCTGTGGCTTGCCGCCGGCCTGGTCGTCGGCGCTGGCGGGGGCGGCCACAAGCGCCGCCAGGCACAGCAGGATGCCCTGGCTCAGGCCGTTGCGGCGGGTGGGGGTCTTGTCCCGGGCTTGCAGGAAACGGTTCACGGATAAGCGTCCTCATGTCGTCTGGGTGATACAGGGAAGTCACGACCCTGTAACAATCACGACGAGCGACGACCCGGATCCGGAAATGTTTCCATTGCAACTTCACGCCTTTTCGCGCCCGCGCTGCCGGGGCGCCGATGGCGTTTCACTTTTCGCCTTCTGCTTCGTCTAGGGAATCATGGATACCCGTAGAGACATTCCCATGGGCGAACCGGACGGGCCATCGGCCGGCGATACGCCGCCGAAGGCCGAGGCACTGGTGCGCAATTTCAACCAGGCGCTGATCCGCTCGCTGCAGCAGCGGTTGGGTTCGTACGAGGATGCGCGCGACGTGGCCCAGGAGGCGTACGCGCGGCTGCTCAACCTCGGCCAGGACCAGGTTGTCAGCTACCATCGCGCACTGTTGTTCAAGATTGCGCAGAACCTGGCGACGGATCTGCTGCGCCGGCGCGCCTACATCGAACTTCCGGAACCGGACGATCTGGGATTCTGGCCGGATCCGGCCGCCGATCCCGAGCGGTCGGTGCGCGCGCAGAACGTGCTTGAGCGGCTGCCGGCGTTGCTGGCGGAACTGCCGCCCAACTGCGCCGAGGCGTTCCGGCTGGTGCGGTTGAAGCAATGCAGTTTCAAGGAAGCGGCGGAGCGGTTGGGTGTCACCGAGCGCATGGTGCGCATCTACCTGGCCAAGGCACTGGCGTTGTGCCAGTTGCGGCTGGACGAAATCAGGGAGGACGAGTGATGAAGGATTCCACGCAGAACAGCCGCAAGCGCATCGTCGAAGAGGCTTCCGAGTGGGTGGTCCGCCTGCAGGATGAGGATCTTTCCTACGAGCAGATCGAGGAATGGAACCGCTGGATGGAAGCGTCGCGCGAGCATGCCCAGGCTTTCGAGGACGTCAGCCTGATGTGGCAGGTGTCCGCGCAGTTGCCCGGGGACCTGTTGCCGGCCGCGAGAACCGTCCGCAGCGACACCGCGTCCGTCCCGCGCCCCCCGGTGGAGAGCCACCAGGCGGTGCGTCCATCTCGTTCCGCACGTCGCGGGGGGCGGCTGCGCTGGGCCGTCGCCGCCGCAATCCTGGGCGTCACCGTGGCCGGCGTCGCCGTGCGCACGCTGGACGATGGCGACGGCCCGCGCACCGACGCGGTGCAGGTGTTCGCCACTGGCAAGGGCGAGCTGAAACATCTCGTGCTCGAGGATCGCTCGCAGGTGGAACTGGGACCGGACAGCCGCCTGCGCGTGCAGATCGGACCGCAGCGGCGCCAGATCGAACTGACCGGTGGCCAGGCCTACTTCACGGTGGCGAAGGATCCCGCGCGTCCCTTCGAGGTGCGGGCCGGAGGGCTGATCGCGCAGGCCCTGGGCACCGAGTTCAGCGTCGAGGCCGCGACCGCGGCGGTGTCGGTCACCGTGGCCGAGGGCCATGTCCAGGTGAACGACGTCTCGCCCGAACAGGATGCGGTCGCGGACGGCGAGAAGACGGTGCAGCTCATCGCCGGACAGCAGACCACGCTGGATGAAGCGGGCGGCTTGAGCGCGCCGCGTCGCGTGGATCTGGAGGATGCGCTGGCGTGGAAGGAAGGCAGCGTGGTGTACGCCAGTGAACCGCTGCGCAACGTGGTCGCCGATCTCAACCGGTATTCCCGCGTGCGTGTGGTGCTCGATGACGCCGCGCTGGCGGAACGCCCGGTCACCGGACGCTGGCTGACCAGCGACGTGGATGCGTGGCTGGACGGCGTGGCGGGCGCGTTCTCGCTGCAGGTGCTGCGTTATCCTGACCGCATCGTGCTGCAGCGGCGGAAGGACGCGACGGACAGATGATGGCGGACGGATAGCGGGGGCGATCATCAGCGAGCGGGTCGGACAGTGGGCGGCAGTCGCGGGGTGGCGCAGGAGGGTGCTGGCGTCGCTGTGCTCGATGGCGTGCGGTGGCGCGCTTGCGACCACGCCGGTCCCGACCTTCCGTGAATTCGACATTCCGGCCAAGCCGCTCGACACCGCGCTGATCGATTTTTCGCGCCAGTCCGGGTTGCAGGTGTTTTCCAGTTGCGCGGGATCGCGCAACGTGGCCGCCGTCCAGGGACGTTGGGAACCGATCCGCGCGCTCGAACGGATGCTGGCCGGGACCGGCTGCCGCTTCAGCGTGCGCGACAACGGCACGGTGAGCATCCAGCCGCAGGCGGTGACGGAGCCTGCGCCGATGGTGTTGCCGGGCATCAAGGCGCCGCCACGCACGGCGGAGATTCCGATGGTCCGCAGCATGGTCGGACTGCGGGTCACCGCGCGCCGACGCGACGAACGCCAGATCGACGTGCCCATCGCGATGACCGCCGTCACCGGCGAGCAGATTGACGCCATGGGCATCAGCAAGATCGCCGAGATCATCGGCATGACGCCCGGCGCGGGCGCCGTCGACAACGGCATGGGATTCCTGCAGGTGCAGATCCGCGGCGTGTCCAGTTCGCTGGGCGGCAACGACAACGGCTACTACCTGGACGACATCCCCTTCACCGGCGTCACCGTGCCCTGGTACCCGGAAGTGCGCTCCTGGGACATCGACCGCGTCGAAATCCTCAAGGGACCGCAGGGCACCCTGTTCGGCGAAGGCTCCATGGGC
>NZ_JBQCIJ010000039.1:0-248514 GCF_051953815.1 Pseudoxanthomonas sp.
ACCTCGAACCTCGAATAGGTCTTGCCGTCGCTGTTGTCGATCTCGTCGCTGAAGACCTTGCCTTCCACCCACAGCAGCTGGCCGCCGGTCCATACCGGCACGCGGGCCAGATCCTTGCTGCGCGAGGGCAGATCGTCGGCGTAGTCGAACTCGTAGCCCGCCGGCAGCGCGACGTAGGGCCACGCCGGCAGCGGCTTGTCGCTGACCGGGATCGCGCCGATGTCGAAGGCCACGGCGGCAGGCGCGGCGGCGGTGGCAGCCGGTGCGGCGGCGGGCGCCGTGTCCGCGGCAGGTTGCGCGGCGGGCGCATCGGCGGCGGCCGGTGCCTCCGCGGCAGCGGCGGCGGCCTCCGGCTTCTTGCACGCCGTCAGGGCCACGCCCACGGCCAAACCCAGCGCCAGCATCGGAACGGCGGACTTCATCGACATCACTTCGGCTCCAGTTCGGGGGAATGAGCGGCGAAGTGTAAGCGATGGGATCGCGGCGGAAATCGCGCCCGCATCAGCTCCGCAAGCCCACGCCGCGCTGGAGCAGCCACAGCCCCAGCGCCGACAGCGCGGCCACGAAGCCCAGCATCAGCCCGTAGGCCACCCACAGCGGCACGTCGCTCACGCCCAGCAGGCCGTAGCGGAAGGCGTTGACCATGTAGAAGATCGGATTGGCGTGGGTCATCGCCTCGGCCCACGAGGGCAGCAGCTTGACCGAGTAGAACACGCCGCCCAGGTAGGTCAGCGGGGTGAGGATGAAGGTCGGCACGATCGCCACGTCGTCGAACTTCTTGGCGTAGACCGCGTTGATGAAACCGGCCAGCGAGAAGATCGTCGCGCCCAGCAGCACCGTGGTCAGGGTGACCAGCGGGTGCGGGATGCGCACGTGGGTGAAGCACATCGCGATCGCCAGCACGATGACGCCCACCATCAGCCCGCGCAGCACCGCGCCGGCCACGTAGCCCCACAGGATCACCCAGTTGGGCATCGGGCTGACCAGCAGTTCCTCGATGTGGCGGCCGAACTTGGCGCCGAAGAAGCTGGAGGAGATGTTGCCGTAGCTGTTCTGGATGACACTCATCATCACCAGGCCCGGCACGATGAACTCCATGTAGCTGTAGCCGCCCATGTCGCCGATCCGCGAGCCGATCAGGCCACCGAAGATCAGGAAGTACAGGGTCATCGTGATGGCCGGCGGCACCAGGGTCTGGCCCCAGATGCGCAGGATGCGCGCGACCTCGCGGCGGACGATGGTCCCGAAGGCGATCAGGTTGGGATTGCTCATGCCGCCTGCTCCTTGCCGTTGCCGGTCATGCGCACGAACAGTTCCTCCAGCCGGTTGCTCTTGGTGCGCATCGAGCGCACCCGGATGCCGGCCTCGTTGAGGGCGGCGAAGACGCGGTTGAGATCCATCGCCCGCGGCATGTCCAGGTCCAGGGTGTGCGGATCCGTCGCCACCAGGGTGGCGCCCTCGATGGCCGGCAGCTGTGCTGGCAGCTCGCCATCGATATCGAGCAAAAACCCTTCCACGTCCAGCTTGGCCAGCAGCGCGCGCATCGGGCCCTGCTCGACGATGGTGCCGTGGTCGATGATCGCCAGGTTGCGGCAGAGGCTTTCGGCCTCTTCGAGGTAATGGGTGGTCAGGATGATGGTGGTGCCGGCGGCGTTGATGTCCTTCAGGGTCTTCCACATACCGCGGCGGATCTCGATGTCCACGCCGGCGGTGGGTTCGTCCAGGATCAGCAGCCGGGGCCGGGTCATCATCGCGCGGGCGATCATCAGGCGCCGCTTCATGCCGCCGGAGAGGGTGCGGCTCATCATCTGCGCCTTCTCCCACAGCTGTGCGCGCTTGAGCTCCTCTTCCGCCCGCACCAGCGCCTCGGCGCGTGGCACTCCGTAGAAGCCGGCGTAGTTGACCAGGATGTCGATCGGTTTCTCGAACATGTTGAAGTTCAGCTCCTGCGGCACCAGGCCGATCAGGCGCAGGGCGTCGTCGCGATGGCGCGACAGGTTGACGCCGAACACCTCGACCTCGCCGCCGCTTTTGTTCACCAGCGAGCTGACGATGCCGATCAGGGTCGACTTGCCGGCGCCATTGGGGCCGAGCAGGGCGAAGAAGTCGCCGGGCGCGACCTGCAGCGAAACGCCCTTGAGCGCCTGCACGCCGTTGTCGTAGACCTTGCGGAGATCGGAGATGGCGAGCGCGGGCGCGTTCGCGGAAACCACGGGTTGGGACACGTAGGGACCTTGCGGCGCCGGCCTGGGCGCCCGGGGGACACGAACGCTTATTATAGGCACCCCGCCGGGTCGACCCCGGCACCACACCGTTCCATCGCCCAGCACCTTGGCCATCGTCCATTTTCCGTTGAAGCTCGTGGGGCGCCGCATGCTGGCCCCCAGCGTCGGCCACTATGTCTTCGTCCGCGACGACGGCCAGCCCCTGGATTTCATCCCCGGCCAGTTCATCCAGGTGCATTTCAGCTACGCCGACGGCACCCCGGCCAAGCGCAGCTATTCGCTGGCCACCATCCACGACCACCGGCTGGGCCCGGGCGAGGCGGTGGAGATCGCGGTCAGTTACGTGCCCGGCGGCGCGGCCACCGCGCTGTTCGAGGGCCTGCCGGAAGGCGGCCACGTCGACGCCAGCGGGCCCTACGGCCGGTTCTGCCTGATGCCCAACGACCGCAACCGCCGCTACCTGCTGATCGCCACCGGCACCGGGGTGACGCCGTACCGGGCGATGCTGCCGCAGCTGGCCGAGCAGATCGCCGGCCGCGACATCGAGGTGGTGCTGCTGTTCGGCGCGCGCACCCCGGCCGAGCTGCTGTACGGCGACGATTTCCGCGCCTTCGCCGATCGGCATCCGCAGTTCCGCTTCGTGCCCTGCTTCTCGCGCGAGCTGCCGGACCATCCGCATCCGGATGTGCGCCAGGGCTACGTGCAGCAGCATCTGGCCGAGTTCGTCCCCAACGCCGACACCGATATCGCCTATCTGTGCGGCAATCCGGACATGGTCGACGCCTGCTTCGAGGCGCTGAAGGCCGCCGGCCTGCCCATCCCGCAGATCCGGCGGGAAAAATACGTCAGCAGCAAGTAATCGCCCCCCTCCATCCCTCCCGGCCGGAAACCCGCCGGAACCCGCGATCGTCCCGCCGGAAAAAAGTCGCCGCACTTTGGTCACATCCGGCGCGGGGCACCGTCATGGCATCCTGAAACGCATCGCAACCAGGACGAATGCCCATGCGACACCACCGCAAGACCCTGCTGGCCTGTGCCGGCCTGCTCGCGCTCAGCGCCTGCAGCAACGCTCCTTCGCCGGAAAAGGCGGCCACCGGCCGCCACTACGGCCGCATCACCTTCCAGCCCTGCACGCTGGCCGAAGCCGGTACCGGCGGCAACGTCGAGGCCCAGTGCGCGACCTTCGAGGTGCCGGAGAACCGCCAGGCCCCGCAGGGTCGCAGGATCGCGCTCAATGTCGCCTGGCTGCCGGCCACCGACGAGGGCGCGGCCCTCGAGGATCCGGTGTTCTTCCTGGCGGGCGGTCCCGGCCAGGCCGCGACCGAGCACGCGGTCATGGTCGACGCCGCCCTGCGCGAGGTGCGCAAGCAGCGCCACGTGGTGCTGGTGGATCAGCGCGGCACGGGGCGCTCCAATCCGCTGGAATGCAGTGATTCCGAGGACGGCAAGTCGGTCGCGGACATGGACTCCCTCGACGAGGCGGCCCTGCAGGCCGTCTCGCGCCGCTGCGTGGACGCGCTGTCCAAACATGCCGATCTGCGCTTCTACACCACCACCGACGCGATCCGGGATCTGGACGACGTGCGCAAGATGATCGGCGCCGAACGCATCAACCTGATCGGTGTCTCCTACGGCACCCGCGTCGCCCAGCAGTACGCCGGCACCTATCCGCAACACACCCGCGCGATCGTGCTCGATGGCGTGGCGCCGAATTCGCTGGTGGTCGGCGGCGAGTTCGCCCGTCGCTTCGACGATGCGCTGGCGCTGCAATCCAAGGCCTGCGCCGCCGACGCGGCCTGTCGCGCGCGTTATCCGACCGATCTGCGCACCCGCCTGCTGGCGCTGAAGCAGCGCCTGTCCGCCGCGCCGGTGGAGGTGACCTACCGGGATCCCTCCAGCGGAGAGGAGAAGCACGACAAACTGTCCGCTTCGACCGTGACCGGCCTGACCCATGCGTTCTCCTACATGCCGGCGACCACCTCGCTGCTGCCGTTGGTGCTGGATGAAGCCGACCAGGGCCGCTACGGACCGCTGATGTCGCTGGCCAAGTTCATGGACGGCCAGGTCTCCGGGCAGATGGCGCGGGGCATGCAGCTGTCGGTGATCTGCGCCGAGGATGCGGACCGCTACCGGCCGGATCCGGCCGACGCCAACACGGTGATGGGCGACGATCTGGCGCGGCTGTTCTTCAGCCCCTGCGCGGTCTGGCCCAAGGGCGAACGCCCGGCCGGTTTCAACCAGCCGCTGGTGTCGAAGGTGCCGGCGCTGCTGATGTCCGGCGAACAGGATCCGGTCACTCCGCCCAGCTATGGCGAAGCGGTGCTCAAGGGACTGGCCAATGGCCGCCACCTGGTCCTGCGTGGCCAGGGCCACAACGTGATCGGCCAGGGCTGCATGCCCAAGCTGGTGAGCCAGTTCATCGAATCCGGCGACGCGAAGGCGCTGGATGCCAAGTGCCTGGACGCGATCGACGGCACGCCCGCCTTCACCGGTTTCAATGGATGGGAGCCGTGATGGATTCCTGCATCTCCTTCCCATCCACCGGCGCGATTCCAGGAGAGATTCAATGATCGTGGCACAGGATCTGCACAAGAGCTTCAAGACCAAGACCGGCCTGGTCAACGCGGTGGACGCGGTGAGCTTCCAGGCGCGCGACGGCGAAATCACCGGCCTGCTCGGCCCCAACGGCGCCGGCAAGACCACCACCATGCGCATGCTGTACACGCTGATGTCGCCGGATCGCGGCAGCGTGCTGGTCGACGGCGTCGACGCCACCCGCGACCCGGTCGCGGTGCGCCGCTCGCTGGGCGTGCTGCCGGACGCGCGCGGCGTCTACAAGCGCCTGACCGCGCGCGAGAACATCGCCTACTTCGGCGAACTGCACGGCCTGTCGCGCGAGGTCATCGCCGAGCGCACCCGCAAGCTGTCGCAGGCGCTGGACATGGACGACATCCTGGATCGGCAGACCGAGGGGTTCTCGCAGGGCCAGCGCACCAAGACCGCGATCGCCCGCGCGCTGGTGCACGACCCGAAGAACGTCATCCTCGACGAACCGACCAACGGCCTCGACGTGATGACCACCCGCGCGATGCGCGGCTTCCTACGCCAGCTGCGCGAGGAAGGCCGCTGCGTGATCTTCTCCAGCCACATCATGCAGGAAGTCGCCGCGCTGTGTGATCGCATCGTGGTCATCGCCAAGGGCCGCGTGGTCGCCGCCGGCACCGCCGACGAACTGCGCCAGCAGGTCGGCGAGGACAACCTGGAAGACGCCTTCGTCAAAGTGATCGGGTCCGAGGAGGGACTGCACGCATGAGCCTGTTCGGTACCGTCTTCACCGTGATGCGCAAGGAACTCAGGGATCTGTCGCGCGATCGCCGCACCCTCGCGCTGGCGCTGTTCCTCGGCCCGCTGCTGTACCCGGCGCTGATGCTGGGCATGGGTTCGCTGGCCGAGAAGCGCGCCCGCACCCAGATCGACAAGGACCTGGACATCCCCGTGGTCGGCAAGGAGAACGCGCCCAACCTGGTCGCCTTCCTCGCCAGCTACGGCCTCAAGGCGGTGGAACCGCCCAAGGATCTGTCCGCCGCCATCCGCAACCAGGACATCGACGTCGCCCTGCGCATCAGCCCCGACTACGCCAGGGACTGGCGCGCCGGCAAGCCGGCGCTGGTGGAGATCATCAAGGACAGCACCCGCCGCGACGCCGAGATTCCCAGCCGCCGGCTGGAAACCACGCTGGCGATCTACAGCCAGCAGGCCGGCGCGCTGCGGCTGATGGCGCGCGGCATCGATGCGTCGGTCGCCAAGCCGGTGAACATCGGCGCGCAGGATCTCGCCACGCCCGAAGCCAAGCGCGGCGTGCTGCTGTCGGTGCTGCTGCCGTATCTGCTGATCCTGACCTCGTTCATCGGCGGCGCCTACCTGATCCTCGACGCCACCGCCGGCGAACGCGAACGGCAGTCGCTGGAGCCGTTGCTGGCCACGCCGGCCTCGCGCGGCGCGGTGGTCAGCGGCAAGATCGCGGCGGCCTGCGTGATCGGCATGGGCACACTGGTCCTGACCCTGCTGGCGTTCCGCATCAGCGCGCAGATTTCCTCCGGGGTCGGCCGCCAGTTGAACGTGTCGTTCCCGGCGATGGCGCAGATGCTGCTGGTGCTGCTGCCGATGCTGTTCATCGGCACCTCGCTGCTGACCTGGCTGGCCGCCAGCGCCAAGAGCATGAAGGAAGCGCAGAGCCACATGACCTGGCTGCTGCTGCTGCCGATGGTGCCGACCTTCGCGTTGATGGCCAGTCCGGTGAAGAGCCAGCTGTGGCAGTTCGCGGTGCCGTTCCTGGCGCAGAACCAGCTGATCCTCAAGGTCATCCGCAACGAGGCCATCAGCCCGCAGATCTGGGGCATCTACCTGGCCTGCGCGTTCGGCCTGGCCGCGCTGCTGTGGTTCGCCGCGGTGCGCCGCTACCACCAGGAGCGGCTGGCGATTTCCGGTTGATGCGCGGACACCGGAACGAAAAAAAAAGGGGGCGGAATTTCCGCCCCCTTTTCTTTTGCCTCGTGTTTCCTTCGCCGGTTACTTCGGATCAACCGCCCGGATTGAAGCCGATGGTGCGGCGGGTGGTGACCGGTTCGCTCACCGGCTGGAACTTCCAGCGCTTGGCCGCGTTGACCGCTTCGCGGTCGAACACCCGCGCCGGGGTGGCGCGCACCACCCGCGCGGAGGTGACCGAGCCATCCGTGCCAACGGTGAACTCGACCAGTACTTCACCGGCGGTGCCGGCGCGCAGGGCTTCCGGCGGATAGCGCGGCGCCGGCGTGCTGATCGGACGCAGCTGGTTGCCCGCGCCGGAGTTCGACGCGGTGCTGGCCGGTGCCGAAGCCGGCGTCGCGGGTGCCGGCGCGGCGGCGGCGCGGGCGGCGGCTTCGCGCTGCTCGGCCTCGCGACGGGCGGCGGCCTGCCGCTCGGCTTCCTGTCGCGCCGCTTCCTGCTGCTGCACCAGCTGCTGCGCCGCGGCCGCTTCGCTCGCGCGCTGCTGTTCGGCCTGCTGCGCCAGTCGCTGCTGTTCCTTCAACCGGTTTTCCTCGGCCGCCTTGGTCTTGGCCTCGCTGTCCTCGGCCCGCTGGGCGACCGCTTCCTGCGCGCTGGCGATGCTCTGCTTCAGTCGCGGCAAGGCCGGCGCCTTGGGATCGGCTTTCTCGATGATCGCCGACAGGCGCTGCGCCTCGGTGAACTCTTCGCGGGCGATGCTCTGCTCGGCGGCGATCAGCGTGTAGGGCATCAGATCGGTCAAGGCGCTGGTCACGCCCGGATCGTTGGGCAGCTTGTCGCGCAGGGCGAGGTAGTACTCCATGGCGTTGTTGCCGCCCGGTGCGTAGATGCGGTTCTCGCGCAGCGCGTTGGTGGCGGCGTCGCGGAGTTGATCCACGTTCATGGCCTGGACTTCCGCCGAGACCGCCGGCGGTGGTGGCGCCGCCTGGCCGGCGGCGGCGGCCTGGCCGGCGGCGGGCGCCGTGGCCGGTTCATCCTTGGAGCAGGCGGCGATGGCCAGTACCAATAGCAGAGGTACCACCAAGCGCGGCTTGGCGTAGTGCAGGTTCGACAGCATCGGTTGTTTCCCCCAGAAACACGAAAAGTGAATCAACGGACCCCGCGTGCCCCAGCACACGGGATCACACCCCGTCTGTCAATCTTGTCACCTTATTTGCCGATGCAGAAGGTGGAGAAGATGTATCCCAGCATTTCGTCGGCGGAAATCCGGCCGGTGACCTCGCCTAATGCGTCATGCGCCAACCGGAGCTCCTCGGCCGCCAGCTCCAGCATTTCGTGATTCAGTTCACCCTTTGCCTGTTCCACGTGCCCGCCGGCCCGGCGCAGGGCGTCGACATGGCGAGCCCGGGCGGTGAATTCGCCCTCGCTGCCCTCGCCCGCGCCCTGGCCGGCAAGTTCTCGCAGGCGGGCGTGCAGCGCCGGCAGCCCATGGCCGGTGGCGGCCGATACGGCGACCACCTCGGGGTCCGTGTCCCGCGGCGGCGCCGGCAGCAGATCGATCTTGTTGTGGATCCACAGGCGCCGGGGAACATCGGCGATGACCCCGGCGACCGCCGCCGCGCCGGCCTGCACGTCGCGGGCGTCGACCACGATCAGGGCCAGATCGGCCCGCTGGAGTTCGGCGCGCGCCCGGCGCATGCCTTCGCGCTCGATCGCATCGCCCCCCTCGCGCAGGCCGGCGGTATCGACCAGGTGCAATTCGAGCCCGTCCAGGCGGATGGTCTCGTGCAGGGTGTCGCGGGTCGTACCGGCCACGTCGGTGACGATGGCGCGGTCGCTGCCGGCCAGCGCGTTGAGCAGCGAACTCTTGCCGGCATTGGGCGGACCGACGATCACCGTGTGCAGCCCGTCGCGCAGTTTGCGCCCGCGCTCGGCGTCGGCGAGCAACTGCCGCAATTCCACCTGCGCCGCCTCCAGGCCGGCGCGGACTTCGCCGCCGCCCAGCGTCTCGATCGACTCGTCGGCGAAATCGATCGCCGCCTCGACGTGCACGCGCAGACGCAGCAGGGTCGCGGCGATCGCATCCACGCGACGCGAGAACACGCCATCCAGCGAACGCCGCGCGGCGCGCGCCGCGCGCGTGTCCGAGGCGGCGATCAGATCGGCCACCGCCTCGGCCTGGGCCAGATCCAGCTTGCCGTTGTGAAAGGCGCGCTCGCTGAATTCGCCCGGGCGCGCGCGCCGCGCGCCGAGCGCACAGGCGCGATCCACCAGCGCGTGCAGCACGACCGGGCTGCCATGCGCCTGCAGTTCGGCGACGTCTTCCCCGGTGAAGCTGGCCGGACCGGGAAACGCCAGCGCGATGCCGTCGTCCAGCGTTCCGCCCTCGC
This sequence comes from Pseudoxanthomonas sp., assembly GCF_051953815.1. Classification (GTDB taxonomy): domain Bacteria; phylum Pseudomonadota; class Gammaproteobacteria; order Xanthomonadales; family Xanthomonadaceae; genus Pseudoxanthomonas_A. The sequence continues at coordinate 9,101 of NZ_JBQCIJ010000039.1, forward strand.
CGTCATCGAAGCGCACGTGATGGGCGCGGCGCGGTTGCAGTTCGCGTCCGCACATCGTCGTGGCGATGGCCAGCGCGCGGGGTCCGGACAGGCGCACGATGCCGACGCCGCCCGCGCCGGGCGCGGTGGCGATCGCGGCGATGGTGTCCAGTGGCGCCATCGCGTTCATTGCAGCTGCCTGAGCTGTTCGCGCACGGTGTCGGCCGAGGCGCCGGTCGGCTGCAGTTCGAGATAGGTGCGATAGGCCTTTTCCGCCTTGGCCACGTCATCCAGATGCCGGTAGGCGTCGCCGAGATTGAGATAGGCGACCGCGCGCGAAGGGTCGATCCGCACGGTGTTCTCCAGCCAGCGCGCCGCCTGCGCGTACTTGGCCTGGCGGTAATAGACGAAGCCCAGGTTGTTGGCCGCCAGGGCGAAGTCGGGGCGCAGCTTCAACGCCTCGGCGAAGGCTTCCTCGGCTTCGGCGTAGCGCTTTTCCTTGTACAGCTGCAGGCCGCGATCATTGGCGCGCTGCGCCTGCTGGCGGTCGGACATGCGCCCGGCGGCCGCAGGCACCACCACCTGGCGCGCGTCGCCCTGCAGATCCCGGATCGTCACCTGCCCCGCGCCCGTCCCGGGCGTGGACGCCTCGACCTTGCCATTGAGCGCGATCGCCTCGGTCGACAGCTGCTGCGTACCGGCGGTGAGGAATTCATCGCCCGCCGGCACCTCGAACACGAACTCGCCGCCCTGCGAACCGGGCAGGGATCCGAACGCCGGCGTCTGCGCCGAGATGCCCGATACCGCCGGCGCGACGTAGGCCGCCAGTTCGGTGCCGGTGATCAGGCCGTCGCCGTTCAGATCGCCCTTGCCCGACAGCGCCTGCAGCAGCACCCAGGTGAACACCGAGTGGCCATTGGGGCCGCTGTCGGCCACCTGCTGGTCGGCGCCGCCGGCGGTCAGCATCTGCCGCGCGATCCGGCGCGCGTTCTCGCGCAGGTAGGCGCTGGCGCCGTTGCCGCCACGGGTCAGGCCCAGGCCGCTGTAGCAGGCATCCATCACGAACATCACGTGCTTGGCTTCCAGGCTTTCGGCGATGTTCTGGATGTCGGTCATCGCGATGGCGTCATTGGCGAACTGCGTCGGATCCGAATCGACCGGAATGATGTAGCCCAGCTCGCGCCCGGATGCCAACCGGCGGGTCGCGCCGTGGCCGGCGAAGAACACGAACACGCGATCGTTCTTGCCAAGCCCGCCATGGCCCAGCCGATCATGGAACGCCGCCAGGATGTTGTTGCGGGTGGCTTCCTTGTCCTTGAGCACGATGACCTGGGAAGACGGAAAGCCGAACTGGCCGGTCAGGGTATCGGCGATCGCCTGCGCGTCGTTGCCGGCGTAGCGCAGCTTCGGCCAACGCGCATAGTCGTCGATGCCGATGACGATGGCCCAGGATCGCGCATAGCCGGTGGTGACCGCGGCCTCCTGGCTGCGCGCGGCCCGGGCGACGCTGAAGTCGCGGCCGTTCCAGGCCGCGAACTGGTAACCCTCGGCGGAGAGGCGATCCAGGATCTGCGGCAGCGCCTTGACCGTGCGTTCGTGGATGTCATGGAACAGCAGGATGCCGCGCTGTTCCTTGTGGACCTGGTCGATCACCCGCTGGACGATCGATTCGGGCACCGGGTCGGCCCAGTCCAGCGAGTCGATGTTCCACATCACCGAGCGCAGTTTGGCCTCGCCGAGAATGCGCATGCCCTCGGCATTGCGCGCGCCGTAAGGAAACCGGAACAGCGGCGCGCGGCGCGCGTCCACGTCACGCAGCAAGGTGTCGGTGTCGAGGATCTGGCTGCGCAGCGCATCGCCGGTCTGCTTGGACAGCTGGGCATGGGTCAGGCTGTGGTTGCCGACCGTATAGCCCTGCGCGATCAGCTCGCGGGTCACGCCCGCCAGCGGCCCGAGCGTGGCCTGCCCCTTGTCATCGAGCCTGCCCAGGTTGCGGCCGACCTGGAAGAAGGTCGCGGGGACGTCGTAGCGCTTGAGGATCGCGACGATTTCCTCGGTGTAGGCACGATGCGGGCCGTCGTCGAAACTCAGCACCACCGTCTTCGCAGGCAGATCGCGCCCGAACACTTCACGGTCACCGTCGGCCATCGACATCGGATAGGGCGCGATCACTCCGTACTCGCGCAACAGCGCGTCGCGGTCGTAGCGCTTGCGCAGGCTGGCCACGTAGTCGTCCCACTTCTCGCGCTTGAGTTCGATCGCGCGGGTGGCGTCGAAGCGGCTGAAGATGCGGGTGATCTCGCGGTTGTAGTTGCGTTCGATTTCCTCCAGTGCCTCGAGGTCCTCGCCGATGCGCTGGTGCAGCTTGATCGCCGGCAGCGAGGAGTCCTTGCCGACCAGCGCTTGCAGGTCTCCCAGCACTTCACGGAAGGCCAGCCGATCCGCGTCGTGCAGATCCGGGGCCGATTCGATGTAGTCCAGCCGGCCGCCGATGGCGGCGAAGCGTTCGGTTTCGGGTCGCGCCAGCAGGGCCGCGAACAGGCCGCGCAGCCGGTCCGCGCGTTCCAGATTGTCATGGAACAGGCTCTGTCCGATCGCGCTCGCGCTGGCCCGCGCGGCCGGCGGCAAGGCGGTCTCGTCGTCGAGCAGGACGATGATCCTGCGGTGGTTCTCCAGTTGCGCCTTCAGTTCGTCGTCGATGGCGCGGGTATCCAGGCCAGCGACGTCACCGGCCTGCGAAGTCGAGGACGACGGCGACTCCGTGCCCGCTCCGGCTTCCCTCCGGTCGCCACAGGCGGACAACGCCGCGCCGGCCATCAACGCCAGGAACAGGGGAAGGAAGCGACGGATAGGCATTGCGGTACGGGCCGGACCCACGGTGTGTAAGACGCCGCGCATGTTAGCGCGGCCATGAAAAACCCGCCTTGCGGCGGGTTTTTCGAAGTGACTCGGTTTACTTCTTGGCGGTGACCGCGGGGGTGGCGGGTTCGCCGTGCCGCTTGGTCATCCACCACTGCTGCAGCAGACCCAGCGTGCCGTTGGTGACCCAGTACAGGACCAGGCCGGACGGGAAGAAGGCCATCATCACGCCGAACACCAGCGGCATGAACTGCATCATCTTCTGCTGCATCGGATCCATGCCCGGCGCCGGCGTCAGCTTCTGGGTCAGCCACATCACCAGCATGTTGAGGATCGGCAGGATGAAATAGGGATCCTGCGCGGTCAGGTCCTGGATCCAGGCGAACCAAGGCGCCTGGCGCAGTTCCACCGACTCCACCAGCACCCAGTACAGGGACAGGAAGATCGGCATCTGCACCAGGATCGGCAGGCAGCCGCCCATCGGATTGATCTTCTCCTTCTTGTACAGCTCCATCATGGCGACCTGGAACTTCTGCTTGTCGTCGCCGTAGCGTTCCTTCAACTGCTGGATGCGCGGCTGGAACTTGCGCATCTTGGCGAAGCTCTTGTACTGCGCCGCCGACAGCGGATACAGCACGGCCTTCACCAGCACCACCAGGCCGATGATCGACCAGCCCCAGTTGCCCAGCAGCGCATGCAGGTGGGCGAGGATCCAGAACAGGCCCTGACCGATGAAATCGAAGATCTTGAACTGGCTGTAGTCGACCGCGCGGTGCAGGCCCGGCACGTTCTCGGCCTTGATCTTGTTGACCAGCTTGGGACCGACCCACAGCCGCGCGGTGGTGGCCACGGTCTGGCCCGGCGCGACATTCAGCGTATCGCCCATCTCGCGGATCAACGGACGCGGGCCACTGGCGTACTTCGGCTCGTCCAGCGAGATGGTGGCGTGATCGGCGGCCTGCGGAATCCAGGCGGTGAAGAAATGGTGCTGGAGCATCGCGATCCAGCCACCGGTGCCGCGCCAGTCGACGCGACCGTCTTCCAGGTAATCGTCATCGAACTTGCGGCGCTGGTAGTTGCCGTCATACCAGGTCGCACCGTTGAAACTGAAGGACTCCGGATTGGTCATGCCACGCTTGACCAGTGGCGGGGTGCGGGTCAGCTGGCGGTAGATCGCGCCCTGCCACGGCGCGCCGCCGGCATTGACCACCTCGTCGCGCACCTGCACCGCGTACTCGCCGCGCTTGAGCGTGTAGGTGCGGCGGATGCTGACGCCATCCGGGCCGCGCCAGATGAAGGGCACCGAGATTTCGTTGCTGCCCGCCGCGAGCGCGAACGCGGTGCCGGCTTCCGGCACGAAGCCCTTCTCGTGGTTGGGCGCGGCGCGCGTGGTGCCGGCCGCGACCCAGCCGCTCTCGGCGACGTAGTAATGCGCCGGATCCTGATTGAACAGCTTGACCGCCGGGCTGCCGGGGCGCTTGTCCTGCGGGTAGTGCAGCAGCTCTGACTCCAGCACGCTGCCACCGTCCAGCACCAGCTTCAGCACGTCGCTGCTGACCGTCACGCGCTGTGCGGTCGAGGGCGTCGCCGACGCGGTCGCGGCAGGGGCCACGGCGGGCGCCGCCTGCGGCACCGTGCTGCCGGGCTGCGCGGTCGGCGCGGACGTGGGCACGGTGCTGCCCTGGGCCGCGGTGGTCGCCGCCGCGGTGATCGGGGCGGCTGCGGGCGCATTGAACTTGCCCCACTCCATCCACAACAGGATCGCCACCATCAGCCAGGCGAAAATCAGGAAAACACGGGTCTGGTTCATCGGACAGGCAATCTCAACCGGCGTCGGGTTCCGGTGTCGTGGAGGGAGAAGAGAGGGAATTCAAGGCCGCCGGCATTGTGCCTACCGCCGGAGTCGGCGGCAATGCGCCGGCGCGGACGAGAACACGGACAAAGGTTTCCCGCAGTTGTGCGTTGCTGGCGGTCCTGGCCGCCGGCCGCGCGACCACCACATAGTCGCCGGCGGGCAGCTGCGGACGCAGGCTGCGGAACTGCTCGCGCAGTTGGCGCTTGATGCGGTTGCGGCCCACCGCGCGGGTGTCGACCTTGCGGGAAACGGCCATGCCCAGCCGGGCCGGATGTTCTCCAGCCAGCCAATGCAGGCTCAGCAAAGGATCCGCGCAGCGACGCGACTGCTCGAAGACGCGGGCATACTCCGCGCCCGTACGGACCCGGGCATGACGTGGAAACGCTGCGCTCATGACAGCAAGAAGCCCGCACCGTTGTTCAGTGCGGGCTCCTGGCAAGGGCATCGCATGATTGATGTCTTGGCCGCGAACTGCGGCAAAGCCATCAGGCGGTGAGGCGCTTGCGGCCCTTGGCGCGGCGACGCGACAGGATCTTGCGACCGTCGGCGGTCTTCATGCGGGCACGGAAACCGTGGTCGCGCTTGCGCTTGAGATTGCTGGGTTGGTAAGTGCGCTTGGTGGCCATGGGGCCCTCGTGCGGGGTTGCGGATGGAAAGAACCGGAAATTCTATAGGTATCCGCCGGTTACGGTCAACACCGGTGAAGAAGATCGAAATGGGTCCCGCAAGACCGCGCACGCGCAGGGATCGCCGCCGGTCCACTCATCCACATCTTATGCACAGGAGCCATTGGCGCGACGGGGTGGCGGTGGTAGTCTGGCCGACCCCTTCTTTACAGGCTTCCGACCGCGCTGGCGCGTGGCGCGGCGGCGTGTTTTCCACACCTTATCAAGAACGAGTTGTTTCACGCGATGGATGCCTGGCCCCGCTGCCTTGAACGCCTGGAAGCCGAATTTCCGGCAGAGGATGTACACACCTGGTTGAAGCCGCTGCAGGCCGAACAGCGCAGCGATGCGGTGGTCCTGTACGCCCCCAACGCCTTCATCGTGGAACAGGTCCGCGAACGTTACCTGGACCGGATCCGGGAACTGCTGGACTACTTCGCCGGCCATGCGGAGGTTTCGCTGGAAATTGGTTCGCGCGCACGCGCGCCGGAACCGGCCCGCGCCGCCGCACCGGGCCTGGCTGCTCCCACCGCCGCCGCCGAGCCCTACGCGGGCAACCTGGACACCCACTACACCTTCGACAACTTCGTCGAGGGCCGCAGCAACCAGTTGGGCCGCGCCGCCGCCTGGCAGGCCGCGCAGAAACCCGGTGATCGCGCCCACAACCCGCTGCTGCTGTACGGCGGCACCGGCCTGGGCAAGACCCACCTGATGTTCGCCGCCGGCAACGAGATGCGCCGGCAGAACCCGAACGCGCGGGTGCTCTACCTGCGCTCGGAACAGTTCTTCAGCGCGATGACCAAGGCGCTGATCGAAAAATCGATGGATCAGTTCAAGCGCCGCTTCCAGCAGGTCGATGCGCTGCTGATCGACGATATCCAGTTCTTCGCCGGCAAGGACCGCACCCAGGAAGAGTTCTTCCACACCTTCAACGCGCTGTTCGACAGCCGCCAGCAGATCATCCTCACCTGCGATCGCTATCCGCGCGAGGTCGAGGGCCTGGAGCCGCGGCTGAAGTCGCGGCTGGCGTGGGGCCTGTCGGTGGCGATCGAACCGCCGGATTTCGAGACCCGCGCGGCGATCGTCCTGGCCAAGGCACGCGACCGCGGCGCCGAGATTCCGGATGAGGTCGCGTTCCTGCTGGCCAAGAAGATGCGCAGCAACGTGCGCGATCTGGAAGGCGCGCTCAACACGCTGGCCGCGCGCGCGAACTTCACCGGACGCGCGATCACGCCGGAATTCGCCCAGGAAACCCTGCGCGATCTGCTGCGCGCGCAGCAGCAGGCGATCAGCATTCCCAACATCCAGAAGACCGTGGCCGACTACTACGGGCTGCAGATCAAGGACCTGCTGTCCAAGCGCCGTACCCGCTCGCTGGCGCGTCCGCGCCAGGTCGCGATGGCGCTGGCCAAGGAACTGACCGAACACAGCCTCCCGGAAATCGGCGACGCCTTCGCCGGTCGCGATCACACCACCGTGCTGCATGCCTGCCGGCAGATCCGCAGCCTGATGGAGACCGATGGCAAACTCCGCGAGGATTGGGATAAGTTGATCCGTAAACTCAGTGAGTAAGCCGCCTGTTCCCTTGTGGACAAACTGTGGCTGGAATTTCCGCCAAAATTTATCCACAGGTTTCAAGGTGTCTCCCGAGGGGCTTGTCCACGGGGTTGGATCTGTCGGAAAATCTTTGCGATTCAAATGTTTGTGATGCTTCCCCACTGAAATCGGCGAAACCATCACCACCAGTTTTTAAGATCTTTCCTTCTTTTTAGAAGCACAAGGCACAAGGGGCAACCACCGACATGCGTTTCAGCCTTCAGCGCGAAGCATTCCTCAAGCCGTTGGCCCAGGTGGTCAATGTGGTCGAACGGCGGCAGACCCTGCCGGTCCTGGCGAACTTCCTGGTGCAGGTGCAGAACGGACAGCTCTCGCTGACCGGCACCGATCTGGAAGTGGAAATGATCGCGCGCAGCGCGGTCGAAGACGCCCAGGACGGTGAGACCACCATCCCCGCGCGCAAGCTGTTCGAAATCGTCCGCGCCCTGCCCGACGGCAGCAAGGTCACGGTCAGCCAATCGGCGGACAAGGTCACCGTGCAGGCCGGTCGCAGCCGGTTCACCCTGGCTACCCTGCCAGCCAATGATTTCCCGTCGGTGGACGAAGTAGAGGCGACCGAGCGCGTCGACGTGCCGGAAGCGACCCTGAAGGAACTCATCGAACGCACCGCGTTCGCGATGGCGCAGCAGGACGTGCGCTATTACCTCAACGGCCTGCTGTTCGATCTGGCGGACCGGACCCTGCGCTGCGTGGCCACCGACGGCCATCGCCTGGCCTTGTGCGAAGCCACCCTGGAAGGCGCGCCGCTGTCCAAGCGCCAGATCATCGTGCCGCGCAAGGGCGTGACCGAACTGCAGCGCCTGCTGGAAGGCGGCGATCGCGCCCTCGAACTGGAAGTCGGCCGCAGCCACATCCGGGTCAAGCGTGACGACGTGACCTTCACTTCCAAGTTGATCGATGGTCGCTTCCCGGACTACGCGGCGGTGATTCCGATTGGCGCCGACCGCGAGGTCCTGCTGGATCGCGAGGTCCTGCGCGCGGCCCTGCAACGCGCGGCGATCCTGTCCAACGAGAAGTACCGCGGCGTGCGGGTGGAAGTCTCGCCGGGCCAGCTCCGGATCAGCGCGCACAATCCCGAGCAGGAAGAGGCGCAGGAAGAAATCGAGGCCGACACCAAGGTCGACGGCCTGGCCATCGGCTTCAACGTCAACTACCTGCTGGACGCGCTCAGCGCGCTGCGCGACGAACAGGTCGTGATCCAGCTGCGCGACGCCAACTCCTCGGCGCTGGTCCGTGAAGCCAGCAGCGAAAAGTCCCGTCATGTGGTCATGCCGCTGCGCCTCTGACGTCCTGTTTCACGTGGAACACGAAGTTCGCCCGGCCTGATGCCGGGCGTTTTCGTTTTGGGAATCCCGACGTTGCCGGATTCTCACGGGAACACCGCATGGGTTTCGGTACCGTCGGGTCGGATACCCCATCGGCAGGTGGCCGGACATGCACAGGAGCAGATTGGGCAACCTAGTCATCGACTGCCAGACCGACGATCTTCCGGCCCAGGCCAGGTTCTGGAGCGCGGCCCTGGGCTGTCCCCTGCCCGAAGCGCCCCCGGAAGACGACCGATTCATCCAGCTGCGGACCTCGCCGGGTGAAGTCCAGGTCATTCTCCAGCGGGTCGGTCATGCGCCACGCGTGCATCTGGATCTGGAGACCGACGCAATCCCGGAGGAAGTCGTCCGGCTCGAGCGCCTGGGTGCCGTCCTGGTCGCCCGTCACGAGGAAGGCTGGGTAGTGATGCAGGCGCCCAGCGGGCATCGCTTCTGCGTCGGCCGGCCGTATCGAAGCGGCTTCCGGCAGAAGGCGAATACCTGGGAATGAGCGCGCTGCTGGCGCCGCGTCCAGGCTGGAGTCCCAGCCCGTCGATCCCGGTAAGATCCGTCCATGCCCCCCCGCCTGCTCCCGTCGATTCCGGCGGTCCTCCGACGTTCGTTCGCCGATCAGCCCTTTCTTGTCGGGGCCTGTCGCCCATGCGCGTGACCCGGCTGACCGTGGCGGGCCTGCGCCGCTTCGAACAGGCCAGCCTGCAACCTGCGCCCGGGCTGAACCTGATTACCGGGGACAACGGCGCCGGCAAGACCAGCCTGCTGGAGGCCCTGCACCTGATGGCGTATGGCCGCAGCTTCCGGGGGCGGGTGCGCGACGGGCTGGTCCGGACCGGCGCCGAGGCCGTCGAGGTGTTCGTCGAATGGGAAGAGGCCGGGGTTCCCCGCCCCCGGCGAGCCGGGCTGCGTCACAGCGGACAGGCCTGGACCGGGCGGCTGGACGGCGAGACCGTCGCTCAGCTGGGCGAACTCTGCGCCGCCCTGGCGGTGGTCAGCTTCGAACCCGGCAGCCACGCGCTGGTGACCGGCGGTGGGGAACCCCGTCGGCGTTTCATCGATTGGGGCTTGTTTCACGTGGAACAGGATTTCCTCGGATTATGGCGGCGCTACGCCCGCGCCTTGAAGCAACGCAATGCCCTGCTCAAATCCGGGGCCGGCGGCGCCCAACTGGATGCCTGGGACCATGAACTCGCCGAGTCGGGGGAACCGCTGACCCAGCGGCGCCTGCAGTACCTGGAGCAATTGCAACCCCGCCTTAGCCGGATGGCGGCGGAACTGGTGCCGGCCCTTGGCCGGGCCAGCCTGGAATTCCAGCCGGGTTGGCGCCGGCACGAGGTTTCCCTCGCCGATGCCCTGCTGCTGGCGCGGGAACGCGACCGCGCCACCGGGCATACCTCGGTGGGGCCGCATCGGGCCGACTGGCGGGTGGACTACGCCGCCTGCCCGGCGCGCGAGGCTCTGTCCCGCGGTCAGGCCAAACTGACCGCGCTGGCCTGCCTGCTGACCCAGGCCGAGGACTACGCCACCCGCCGGGGCGAGTGGCCGGTGATCGCCCTGGATGACCTGGCTTCCGAGCTGGATCGGGGTCACCAACGGCGGGTCCTGGAGCGTCTGCTGGGCAGTGGCGCCCAGGTGTTCATCACCGGCACCGAACCGCCGCCGGCATTGCGGGATTTGGAGGCCATTCCTGCCCAGTTCCACGTGGAACATGGCCGGCTGTCCCCTGTCTGACACCCGGCACGCCGGGGCGGGGGCCCCCGGGGTGCTATAATTTCGCCTCGTATCCCTATAGCTTGCGTGCCCGCCCGGCGTTCCCCGGTCTGGCACCAGCGGCTATGCAGCCGACCACGAAGCGAATGACCGACGAAACGATTCCTGCACCGAACGGCAATTACGACTCCAGCAAAATCACCGTCCTCCGGGGCCTGGAAGCGGTCCGCAAGCGCCCCGGCATGTACATCGGCGACGTGCACGACGGCACCGGCCTGCATCACATGGTGTTCGAAGTCGTCGACAACTCCATCGACGAGGCCCTGGCGGGCCATGCCGACGATGTGATCGTGAAGATCCACGACGACGGCTCGGTTTCGGTATCCGACAACGGCCGCGGCATTCCGGTCGACATCCACAAGGAAGAAGGCGTTTCCGCGGCCGAAGTCATCATGACCGTGCTGCATGCCGGCGGTAAGTTCGACGACAACAGCTACAAGGTTTCCGGCGGCCTGCACGGCGTCGGCGTCTCGGTGGTCAACGCGCTGTCGAACAAGCTGACGTTGGATATCTGGCGCGACGGCTTCCACCACGAACAGGAATACCACCTCGGCGAACCGGTCTATCCGCTGAGGCAGCTGGAGGCCTCCAGCAAGCGCGGCACGCTGACGCGCTTCTGGCCTTCGGCCGAGATCTTCACCGACGTCGAATTCCACTACGACATCCTGGCCCGCCGCCTGCGCGAGCTGTCGTTCCTCAACTCGGGCGTGAAGATCACCCTGATCGACGAGCGCGGCGAAGGCCGCCAGGACGTGTTCCAGTACGAAGGCGGCATCCGCAGCTTCGTGGAGCACCTGGCGCAGCTGAAGACCCCGCTGCATCCGAACGTCATCTCGGTGACCGGCGAGACCAACGGCATCACGGTGGACGTGGCCCTGCAATGGACCGACGCCTACCAGGAAACGATGTTCTGCTTCACCAACAACATTCCGCAGAAGGACGGCGGCACCCACCTCGCGGGTTTCCGCGCGGCCCTGACCCGCACCCTCAGCAATTACATCGAGCAGAACGGCATCGCCAAGCAGGCCAAGGTCAACCTGTCCGGCGACGACATGCGCGAAGGCATGATCGCGGTGCTGTCGGTAAAGGTGCCGGATCCCAGCTTCTCCTCGCAGACCAAGGAGAAACTGGTCAGTTCCGACGTGAAGCCGGCCGTTGAGGCCGCGTTCGGCGCACGTTTGGAGGAGTTCCTGCAGGAACACCCCAACGAGGCCCGCGCCATCGCGGAAAAGGTGGTCGACGCCGCGCGTGCGCGCGAAGCGGCCCGCAAGGCCCGCGAACTGACCCGCCGCAAGGGCGCGCTGGACATCGCCGGCCTGCCCGGCAAGCTGGCCGACTGCCAGGAAAAGGATCCCGCCCAGTCCGAACTGTTCATCGTCGAGGGTGACTCGGCCGGCGGCTCCGCCAAGCAGGGCCGCAACCGCAAGAACCAGGCGGTGCTGCCGCTGCGCGGCAAGATCCTCAACGTGGAACGCGCGCGTTTCGATCGCATGCTGTCCTCGGCCGAGGTCGGCACGCTGATCACCGCGCTGGGCACTGGCATCGGCAAGGACGAGTACAACCCGGACAAGCTGCGTTACCACCGCATCATCATCATGACCGACGCCGACGTGGACGGATCCCACATCCGCACACTGCTGCTGACGTTCTTCTACCGGCAGATGCCGGAGCTGATCGAGCGCGGTCACGTCTACATCGGCCTGCCGCCGCTGTACAAGCTCAAGCAGGGCAAGCAGGAGCTGTATCTGAAGGACGACGCGGCGCTGAACCTCTATCTGGCCAACAGCGCGGTCGAAGGCGCGGCCCTGATTCCGGCCGACGGCGAGCCGCCGATTCCGAGCGAGGCGCTGGAAAAACTGCTGCTGGCCTACGCAAACGCGCGCGAGGCCATCGCACGCAACGCGCACCGGTTCGATTCGCAGCTGCTGGAAGCCCTGATCGACGCCGCGCCTCTGGACGCGGCGTTCGTCGCGCGCAACCAGGAACAGCGCGCCGAACTGGACGCGCTGGAAGCCAAGCTCAATCGTGGCGGCCTCGGCAGTCCGCGCTACTCGCTGCAACTGCAAACGGCCAACGAACAGCGTCCGGCCGCGTTGCTGTCCACCCGTCGACACATGGGCGAGGAACTGACCCAGGTGTTGCCGTTGTCGGTTTTCGAGAGCGGCGAACTGCGCGCGCTGCGCGAATCGGCGGATCTGCTGCATGGCCTGATCCGCGAAGGCGCGAGCGTCCTGCGCGGCAACAAGACGCAGGCGATCGAGAGCTTCGCCGAAGTGCAGGCATGGCTGCTGGACGAAGCGAAGAAAGGCCGCAGCATCCAGCGCTTCAAGGGCCTGGGTGAAATGAATCCGGAGCAGTTGTGGGACACCACGGTCAATCCGGATACGCGCCGGTTGCTGCAGGTCCGCATCGAGGATGCGGTTGCGGCGGATCAGATCTTCAGCACGCTGATGGGCGATGTGGTGGAACCGCGCCGCGATTTCATCGAAGCCAACGCGCTGAAGGTCGCCAACCTCGACGTCTGATCGATCCATGCAGGTCGCGCCGGACGCAGGACCATCGCCCATGCCGCCGGCGCGGCTGCGTTCGGCATTGGCCGGTTTCGGCATCGATACCGCGCTCGCCCTCGTCATCACCTTCGCGCTGATGATGGGGGCCGGCGTCGTCTGGGGCATCCTGCGTGCCATCCAGCTGGCGGCCGGTGGCGCGGAAGAAGCCGAGATCCTCGCCGGACTGGCGCAGCCGGGCGCGCTCGCGCAGATCCTGATCGCGCTGTTCTCGATGGGCAGCACCGCCTTGCTGCTGTATTTCTGGCGGCGTCCCGCCACGGCCCTGGAGCGCCGGCATTCATGGCAGGCCCTGCGCAGGGCCGGGACCTGGGGCGCGGTGGTGGGCGTGGCGCTGCTGACCTTCCTGTCCAGCACGGCCGCCGCCTGGTTGGGCGAGCGGTTGGGCGTTCCGCCGAATCCCAGCAACCTCGCGCCCATCCGCGAACTGACCAGCAGCACGCCGGTTTTCACCATGGCGTTCGCGGTCCTGCTGGCACCGCTCTACGAGGAACTGCTGTTCCGCCGCGTCCTGTTCGGCGGCCTCTGGCGGGCGGGCTATCCGGTCCTGGGCATGCTGCTCAGCGGCCTGGTCTTCGCCCTCGCCCATGAGGCGCCCGGCCTCAACGGCAACGGCCTGGCCCCGACGCTGCTGCTGCTCGCCGTGTACACCGGGATGGGCGTGGCCTTTGCCTGGGTGTACCGCCGCACCGGCACCCTGTGGGCGCCGATTGCCGCCCATGCGCTGAACAACGCCCTGGCCCTGGGGGCCCTGCAGCTGGCGGGTGGCTGACGGCGGCGTCCGGTTGACGGAATGTTAAGACGGTCTTGCCGACACTAAACGCGATTCCGCGCTGGAGGCACGTCATGAAACCCTGGTTGCTTGCCGCCGCCATCGCGGCGCTGCTGGTCGCCTGCGCCACCACCACCTCGCCCACCGGGCGCACCCAGGTGGTCGGCGGCATTTCACAGCAGCAGCTGGACCAACTCGGCGCGCAGGCCTTCGCCGAAACCAAGGCCAAGGAGCCCGCCAACCGCGACGCGAAACAGAACGCGTACGTCACCTGCGTGGTCAACGCGCTGGTGCGCCAGTTGCCGCCCCAGCAGCGCGCCGTCGCCTGGGAAACCGCGGTGTTCGTGGACAAGGAACCCAACGCCTTCGCCCTGCCCGGCGGCAAGGTCGGGGTGAACACCGGCATCTTCACGGTGGCGAAGAACCAGGATCAGCTCGCCGCGGTGCTGGGACATGAAATCGGCCACGTCATCAGCCGCCATCACGAAGAACGCATCACCCGGCAGATGGGCACCCAGACCGGCCTGAGCATCCTCGGCGCGCTGGCCGGCGCCAGGTACGGCCAGACCGGCGTGGACGCGGTCAGCCAGTTCGGCAGCCTCGGCGCCCAGGGCCTGATCCTGCTGCCCAATTCGCGAACCCAGGAAAGCGAGGCCGACGTGGTGGGCCAGCGACTGATGGCCCAGGCCGGGTTCGACCCGCGCCAGGCGGTCAACCTGTGGGAGAACATGATGGCCGCCGGCGGCGGGCGGCCGCCGCAATGGCTGTCCACCCATCCCGACCCGACCAACCGCATCCGCGAGCTCCAGCGCGACGCTCCCGCCCTGGTGCCCACCTACGAGGCCGCCCGGAAGGCCGGAAACACCCCCCGCTGCGGCTGAGATCGCTCCCGTATTGCTGCCGTGCAGCAACAAAAACCTTACCTGTTTCACTGGAGTTTCTGATAGCTTTTCCGGCCCCGGAAGGATCCGACCACCCCCTACAGACTTTTGCCGTTCGCTTCGAGGTGACCCCCATGCTGCATCGCAAGTCCAAACATGCCCTGCTCTCCCTCGCCATCATCGGCCTGCTGGGTGCCGGGGTTGCCGCCGATGCCGCTGCCCAGATGAACCGCGACGACAACAGTTCGCAGCGCCGGCAGAAGAAGGAAAAGGTCGAGATCAAATATCCCGAGGCCAGCCGCCAGGAGCCGAAGGAAAAAGCGTCGGCCAAGATGCAGAACCAGCTCAACAAGCTGTTCAAGGCCTACGAGAAGGAAAACAACGAAGACGAGACGATCACGCTCGCCAACGAGATCATCGCCAGCGACAAGGCCAATGCCTACGACAAGTCGGTGGCCGCGCAGATCGGCGCGCAGGCCGCTTACGGCAAGGACGACTCCAAGCTCGCCAAGGACTACGCGAACAAGGTCCTGGAGTTCAACGGCCTGGACAACAACAACCACTACCAGACGATGTTCTTCCTGGCCCAGCTGCAGATGCAGGATGACCAGTTCACCGAAGCGCTGGCGACGATCGACAAGTTCTTTGCCGAAACCAAGTCGCAGAAGCCCGAGGAACTGATCGTCAAGGGCAACATCCTGTATCGCGCCGAGCGCTACGCCGATGCGATTCCGTTCCTGAAGCAGGCCATCGAAGGCTCGCCGGAACCGAAGAACGAATGGATGCAGCTGCTGATGGCCAGCTATGCAGAGGCCGGCCAGAACGACGCGGCCGTCAAGCTCGCCGAACAGCTCGCTTCCAAGAACCCGACCGACAAGAAGGCGCAGATGAATCTCGCCTCGGTCTACCTGCAGGCCGACAAGACCGACCAGGCCGCCGGCGTGCTGGAGAAGCTGCGCGCTTCCGGCCAGCTCACCGACGATCGCGAGTACCGCCAGCTCTACAGCATGTACGCGAACATGGACGGACGCGAGAAGGACGTCGTCTCCGTCATCAACGAAGGCCTGCAGAAGGGCGTCCTCAAGGACGATTACCAGGTCCAGCTGGCGCTGGCCCAGTCCTACTACTACTCCGAGCAGATCCCGCAGGCCATCGAGGCCTGGAAGAAGGCCGCGCCGCAGTCGCCCAATGGCGAAACCTACCTGAACCTGGCGCGCGTCCTGTGGCAGGAAAACCGGATTCCGGAGGCCAAGCAGGCCGCCAAGTCCGCGTTGGACAAGGGGCTGAAGAAGCCCGAGGACGCCAAGAAGATCTTGGCCCTGCCCTAACGGGAAACCAATATTCGGACGGCCAGAAACATCGAAAAAACGATGGTTTTGGCACCACGGAATGGTATAAGCTGAGAGTTCCCCCTGCCAAAAGTCAGGTGGGGGGAATCTAATACGACGCGGACGTTCCGACGTCCCGCACCAACCTTGAGTTCATTGGCGCATGGCTGAACAACTGGTCATCAATCGGTACCGGGAAGAGGAAGAGGACAAGAGCCTCAATTGGCCCCGTATCATCGGCATAGCCTTCGTGATCGCGTTGCACGCGGCCGCGCTGCTGCTGCTCCTAATTCCCGCGGTTGCTCCGCCGGCGGAAAAGGAACAGAAGGATCGTATCCAGGTCGTGGTGGTCGATGCGCCGCCGCCGCCCCCGCCGCCGCCGCCGCCGCCGCCGAAGCAGGACACGCCGCCGCCGCCGGTCAAGAATCTGGCGCCGCCCAAGACCACCCCGCTGCCGCCGCCGCCCGAGGCGCCGCCGGTCGAAGTGTCCGAGCCCCGCCCGACCGACGTCTACCAGCCGCCGGCCCCGCCCGCGCCGCCGGCCCCGGTCGCCGACATCGGCGCCAGCGTGGACATCTCGTCCAAGAACATGAACCCGCCGCGCTACCCGCCGTCGGCCGCCCGCGCCGGCATCGAAGGCACGGTCATCCTGATCATCGACGTGGACGCCAGCGGCAACGTCACCAACGTCTCCGTCGAGAAGTCCAGCCGCAACCGCGACCTGGACCGCGCCGCGATGGAAGCGGCCCGCAAGTGGCGCTTCAACCCGTCCGTCGTCAACGGCCAGAAGGCCGCCGGTCGCGTCCGCGTTCCGGTCGACTTCAAGATGGGCGGCTGACGCCGCCCGTCCCGAGTTACCCCTTCCGTTTCGTCACCCGCAACACCCTCAATCAACACACTTAAATAAAGGTAAGCGTCATGCTGCAGGAAACCATCATCGCCGCCGCAGCCGGGGGCAACAACGCCGCGAGTGCCCTCACCAACATGGGCTTCGAGCACCTGATCACCGAAATGGTGCAAAAGCCCGGCGAGTACGCCGTCTCCTGGGCAGTGCTGCTCATCCTGGTCGCCATGTCGGCCATGTCCTGGTACTGGACCGTCATCAATTCGCTCAAGAGCGTCCGCCTGAAGGGCCAGGCCGACCGCGTCGTCAGCACGTTCTGGGAAACCCCGAACGCGCAGGACGCCATCCGCCTGATGGAAGAACAGCCGAAGAACGAGCCGTTCTCCAAGATCGCCCTGGACGCCGCCCAGGCCGCCGCCCACCACCAGCGCGCCGAAGGTTCCAGCGCCGGTCTGGGTGAAGCCCTGAGCCGCTCCGAGTTCGTCGACCGCGCCCTGCGCCAGGCCGTCACCCGCGAGAGCGCCAAGCTCCAGAGCGGCATGACCCTGCTCGCCACGGTCGGCGCGACCGCCCCGTTCGTGGGTCTGCTGGGTACGGTGTGGGGCATCTACGGCGCCCTGATCCGCATCGGCGCCACCGGCCAGGCCTCGATCGACGCCGTTGCCGGCCCGGTGGGTGAAGCGCTGATCATGACCGCCATCGGTCTGTTCGTCGCGATCCCGGCCGTGTTCGCCTACAACTTCTTCAGCAAGACGAACAGCTCGACCATCTCCAAGTTCGATACGTTCGCCCACGATCTGCACGACTTCTTCGCCACCGGCTCGCGCGTCCGCTAAGCCACGGCAACAGTAGTCCCACGCATATCGACAAGCATTGACGGAGCCCGAAAATGGCTTTCAGTAGTGGTAATAGCAGTGGCCCGATGGCCGAGATCAACGTCACGCCCCTCGTGGACGTGATGTTGGTGCTGCTGATCATCTTCATCATCACCGCGCCGCTGATGTCGCATAAGGTGAAGATCGAACTGCCCGAGGCCAACCTCGTGCAGGACGGCAAGGACAAGGAAGCCCCGCCGGTTCCGCCCATCACCATTTCGGTGAAGGAAGATGGCTCGCTGTACTGGAACGACGAAGCGATCAGCAAGGAAATCCTGGAATCGCGGCTGTCCAGCACGGCCCAGCTGCAGCCGCAGCCCAAGCTCAATCTGCGTGGTGACCGCACCACCAAGATGCGCACGATCAACGAGGTGACGAAGATCGCGCAGAGCCAGGGCATGCTGGATATCGGCTACGTCGCCACCAAAGAAAAGGGGCAGTAAGCCATGGCATTCAGTAGTGGTGGAAGCAAGGGCCCCATGGCCGACATCAACGTCACGCCCCTCGTGGACGTGATGCTGGTGCTGTTGATCATCTTCATCGTGACCGCGCCGATCATGACGTATCCGATCGACGTGGCCCTGCCGCAGCGTGTGATCAACCCGCCGCCGCAGTTGAAGGAACCGCCGCCGCCGATCGATCTGCGCATCGACGCGGGCGGCTCGGTCTACTGGAACAACTCGCCCGTCAACGTGCGCGATCTGCAGCAGCGCATGGAGCAGGAGATCCAGCGTGACCCGACCAACCAGCCGGAACTGCGCATCGACGCGAACCCGGACGCCCAGTACGACGTGATGGCGAAAGTACTGGCCGCGGCCAAGAACGCACAGATGCAGAAAATCGGTTTCGTGCAGTAACACGCATAGACGCAAACCTCTTGAACGCCGCCTTCGGGCGGCGTTTTTTTTGCGTCGCGGTCCGTCCTGCAGGAACGACGCGAGTCGCGACCGTGGAACCTGCTCGCCTTATACCGCTGTTTTTCACGCAGGCTGGGGCCATCGCTCGAATCGACCTCGAGCCGCGGCCCGCTTGCTCCTGCTTCCGGGCGTCTCTTGCCATGACCCGGCGGACAGGCGTAGCGTGGGTTCCGACCCGACGCGAAAGGAGTACGCCATGGCTTTCTCCGCAACCGCACGTCCCTCCGCCCTGGCGGAGATGAATGTCACCCCCTTGGTCGATGTCATGCTGGTCCTGCTGATCATCCTCATGGTCACCGCGCCCCTGCTCTCGCGGCCGCTGGATCTCGCCCTGCCGCAATCCACCCCGCCCATCGATCAGGCCAAGCCCCTGATCCTGAGCCTGGACGTTGCCGCGGATGGCAGCATGAGGCTGGACGACCGCCCGCTGTCGGCGGCGGACCTTCGGGTCCGCCTGGACGACGCGCTTCGCAGTGATCCCAAGGCCGCGTTGACCCTGCATGCCTCGCCGGACGCCGACTACCAGCAGGTGGTCACCGCGCTGGCGCAGGTGCGTGCCAGCGGCATCCAGCAGGTCAGCTGGCGCGAGCACTGACCCGGCACCGATGCGGATCGCCCGTCATCGATGACGGGCATCCGCTTGAACGCGGTCATCCGGATGACCGTGTTCGAGGCTTGCCGACGCATCCTCATCCAGGCGCGCGCCGGCGTATGTCGAAGCCTGCGTGGGGGCACTCCTGCTCCGCTGTCTATGCCCGGCCGCTTTCTTCCCGGAAGCATGCCGACATGCGCCCATGCCAGCGATATGCCTCCACGCGATCTCCATTGCGGACCGCCGCAGGTTGCTGGTCGCAAGCCTTTTCGTCTGGACGCTGCAGGCCTTAGCCCGTCGCCTCTCCCGTCCGCACCGACTCCAGGATGGCGAGGTAGTTCTGCACCGTTCGATGCAGGCCCGCGTACAGGGCTTCGCCGATCAGTGCGTGGCCGATGGAGACTTCCAGCACGCCGGGAACGGCTTCCAGGAATTCCTGCAGGTTGGCCTGGCTGAGATCGTGGCCGGCATTGACGCCCATGCCGAGCGAGCGGGCATGGCGGACGGTCTGGATGCAGCGGCCCAGTTCCGCGTCCGCGTCGCCGGCGGCCATCGCCTCGGCAAACGGGCCGGTGTAGATCTCGATGCGGTCGGCGCCGATGGCGGCGGCCTTTTCCAGTGAAGGGCAGCCGGCATCGACGAACACGCTGACCCGGCAGCCGTAGGATTTCAGCTCGGCGATCAGGGGAGCCAGGCGATCGGCGTCGCGATCGAAATCGAAGCCGTGATCCGAGGTGATCTGGCCGTCGCTGTCCGGCACCAGCGTCGCCTGCGCTGGCCGGGCCTGCTCGCACAGCGCGAGGAAACCCGGATAGCCCTCGCGCGGCGGCGCGAACGGATTACCTTCCAGGTTCAGTTCCACCTGGCTGCCGCGGGTGAGTTCGGCGAGTCCGTGCACATCGTCGGCGCGGATATGACGCTGGTCGGGGCGCGGATGCACGGTGATGCCGTGCGCGCCGGCATACAGGCAGGCGCGCGCCGCGCGAACCACGTCCGGCTCGTCGCCGCCGCGGGAATTGCGCAGCACGGCGATCTTGTTGACATTGACGCTCAGGACGGTCATCCCGGCCTCCCTGCGAAGCGGATGGCGTGACTCACAGGGGCGGCGATCCCGACGACGGCGGCAACGTTCCCTGCTTGCGCGCCTCGGCGAGTTCGCGCAGGCGGCGCAGCTCGGCCGGATCGATCATCTGGGACTCGTCGCGCTGGCTGTCGCCCATCCGCGCGGCATACCAGCCGACAATCCATGCGATGAACAGGCCGAGTGCGGCGAGCAGGCCGACCACCATCAGCGCGGTCGAGGTGGTGCGCATGGACAGCACCAGTGCCCCCACGGCGAACAACAAATAGAGCCAGTGCATGACCGTCCTCCCCTGGATGGCGGGAGTGTACAACGCCCGGCCCGGGCCGGAAGCGGCGCGGATCACAACAGCGGGGATGTCAGCCGCGCCAATGCTTCGGGCAGGCGATGCCGCCACAGCGAGCGCCGGCGTTGCAAGTGGACGGGAGCGGATACGGCGAACTCGCCCTCCAGCAACTGCGCCAGCAGGCCTGCCAGGCCGCGGTCGCGGAACAGCATGGAAATCTCGAAATTCAGCCGGAAGCTGCGGTGATCGAAATTGGCGCTGCCGATCAGCGCAAGATGGTCGTCGCACAGCAACGCCTTGCTGTGCATCATGCGCGGCCCGTACTCGTAGACCTTCACGCCGGCGGCCAGCAACTCGTCGAAGTAGGAACGCGCGGCATAGGTCACCAGGCGCGAATCGCTCATTTTCGGCACCAGCAGGCGCACGTCCAGGCCACCCAGCGCCGCCGAGGTCAGCGCCATCCGCGCCGCCTCGCCTGGAACGAAGTACGGCGTCACCAGCCAGACACGCGACTTGGCTTCGTGGATGGCCGCCACGTGCATGCGGTGGATCGGTTCCCAGGCCGAGTCCGGGCCGGACACCAGCGTCTGCGCGGAGATGCCGCCTTCCACGCCGGTTTCGGTCGCGATCCACAGGCGGGTGCCGTGGAAGTCCTTGCGCGTCTGGCCGGTGGCGTAGACCCAGTCCTCGACGAACACCTGCTGGACGCTGCGCACCACCTCGCCTTCCATCCGCAGGTGGAGATCACGGTAGGCATCCGGGCGCAGCGACTCGTCCTCCTCGTCGGTGATGTTGATGCCGCCGGTGAAGGCGATGCCGCCGTCGATGACCACGATCTTGCGGTGGGTGCGCAGGTTGACCCAGGGGCGGGTGAACGGGCGGAACCGGGTGGGATGGAACCAGGCGCTTTCGCCGCCGGCGTCGTGCAGCGGCTGCAGGAAACGGCGGCCCACCTTCGAGGACCCGACCGCATCCAGCAGCAGGCGCACTTTCACCCCTTCCCGCGCCTTGGCGATCAACGCCTCCAGCAATCGGGTGCCGCAGCGATCCGGGTTGTAGATGTAGTACTCGAGATGGATGTGGTCGCGGGCCTGCCGGACCGCATCGAGGATGGCCTCGTAGGTGGCCGAGCCGTCCACCAGCAGCTGCACCGACGTGGCCGTCGACGGCGGCAGGCCGGTGGTGCTCTGGGCCAGCATCGCCAGCTCCGTGCAGCCTTCCTCGGCCGGGCAGAACGTCTCGTAGGTATCCAGGCCGGTGCGCGACTGGTGCCGGCGCAACTGCTGGCGCTTGATCTTCTGCGGACCGAGCAGGAAGTAGATCAGATAGCCGATGTAGGGCAGCAGCGACAGCGACAGCACCCAGCTGAGGGTGGCGACCGGTTCGCGCTTCTGCAGCACGATCCAGCCGCACAGCGGAATCAGGTAGAGCAGCCAGGCCAGGGTCAGCCAGCGTTGCAGGTGCGGGATGGTCAGGAAGGCATCCCACCAATGGTGCAGGGTCTCCAGCATGTGCGGATTCTATGCGGTGTCGCCGCCGTTGAGACGGCCCGGGCGTAATCTTCGCGGATGGGTGATGCGATCAAAGGCCGTGGTTCCGCCGGCTACCTGCCGGGCCGTTTCGCCGTGACCACCGCGCGGGCGGAGGACGACGGCTGGCACGAGCGCGACCGCGCCGATGAAATCGAATCCGCCCCGGCCACCCAGGTCACCGAGGAACGCGCGCGCAGCATCATCAGCCGCAACCAGTCGCCGGACATCCCGTTCCAGCAATCGCTCAATCCCTATCGTGGCTGCGAGCATGGATGCTCGTACTGCTTCGCCCGTCCGAGCCACGCCTACCTGGACCTGTCGCCCGGGCTGGATTTCGAGACCCGCATCTTCGCCAAGACCAATGCGCCCGAGCTGCTGCGCAAGGAACTGGCGAAGCCGGGCTACCGTTGCAGCCCGATCGCGCTGGGCATCAACACCGACGCCTACCAGCCGACCGAACGCAGGCTGGGCCTGACCCGGCGCATCATCGAGGTGCTGGCCGAAACCCGGCATCCGTTCTCGCTGATCACCAAGAACGCGCTGGTCGAGCGCGACCTCGATCTGCTGGCGCCGATGGCGCGCGACCACCTGGTGCAGGTGTATTTCTCGATCACCACCCTGGACAACCAGCTGTCCGCGCGGCTGGAACCGCGCGCGTCCGCGCCGCATTCGCGCCTGCGCGCGGTGCGCCGCCTGAGCGAGGCCGGTATCCCGGTCGGGGTGATGTTCGCGCCGGTGATTCCGTGGGTGAACGACAGCGAGCTGGAGGCGGTGCTCGAGGCCGCGCGCGATGCCGGCGCCGATTCGGCCGGCTACGTGCTGCTGCGGCTGCCGCACGAAGTCTCGCCGCTGTTCCGCGACTGGCTGCAGACCCACCTGCCGCAGCGCGCCGAGCATGTCATGAGCACGATCCAGCAGCTGCGTGGCGGCAAGGATTACGATGCGCGCTTCGGCAAGCGTTTCAGTGGCCAGGGCGTCTACGCCGACCTGCTCGCGCGCCGTTTCGATCTGGCTTACCGGCGGCTGGGCTTCGATCGGCGCAAGCACCAGGGGCTGGACATGGGCAAGTTCGTGCCGCCGCGGCCACCCTCGCCTCAGGGTGAATTGTTCTGACCTGTCGACTCGGCGTGGGAGCGACATGAGTCGCGACCGGATGAATCCGGGCCCGGCGTCGAATCGCAACTCACGTCGCTGCCGCAAGAGGCAGAATCAATCGCCGTCGCGGTGATAGCGCGACGCCGCTTCCACTTCGTTGCGCGAGCCCAGGAACACCGGCACCCGCTGGTGCAGGTGGGTGGGTTGCAGATCCAGGATGGCTTCGCGGCCGGTGCTGGCGGCGCCGCCGGCCTGCTCGACCAGCAGGCCCATCGGATTGGCTTCGTACATCAGCCGCAGCTTGCCCGGCTTGCCGGGGTCCTTGCGATCCCAGGGATAGATGAAGATGCCGCCGCGGGTGAGGATGCGATGCACGTCGGCGACCATGCTGGCGATCCAGCGCATGTTGAAGTCCTTGCCGCGCGGACCTTCCTTGCCGGCCAGCAGATCGGCCACGTAGGCCTGCATCGCCGGCTCCCAGTGGCGCTGGTTGGACACGTTGATGGCGAACTCGCGGGTGTCCTCGGGGATGCGCATGTCGCGCTGGGTCAGCACGAACGCGCCCTGCTCCCGATCCAGGGTGAAGGCGTGGGTGCCGTGCCCGGTGGTCAGCACCAGCATCGTGCTGGGACCGTAGATGCAGTAGCCGGCGGCGACCTGGTGGCGACCCGGCTGCAGGAAGTGCTCGTCGCCCGGCCGGCTCACGCCCTCGGGGCTGCGCAGCACCGAGAAGATGGTGCCGACCGAGACGTTGACGTCGATGTTGGAACTGCCGTCCAGCGGATCGAACAGCAGCAGGAAGCCGCCGCGCGGATAGGCGTCGGGAATCGGCTGGCTGTGCTCCATTTCTTCCGACGCGCAGGCCGCCAGGTGGCCGCCCCAGGCGTTGGCCTCCAGCAGGATGTCGTTGCTCAGCACGTCCAGCTTCTTCTGCGCCTCGCCCTGGACGTTGCCGGTGCCGGCGTCGCCCAGCACCCCGCCCAGGGCGCCCTTGCTGACCGCGATGGAGATGCTGGTGCAGGCCCGCGCGACCACCGCGATCAGCTGGCGCAGTTCGGCGTCGATGCGGCCGGCGCGCTGCTCCTCGATGAGGTAGCGGCTGAGGGAGACGGTGTGGGCGGCGGGTGTGGACATGGCAGGATGGCGGGCGGAAGAACCGCGCATTGTCCGGACATTGCGGACCAATGCAAGACCAATTTTTGAATCCAGAGGACGTTCCGTGATTCCGACGCCCCCGGCGGTGTGGCTTTCCCTGTCTTCGGCGCTGGGCCTGGGCCTGTTGATCGGCCTGGTCCGCGAGCGTGCCGGCGGCGAGGCGCGCGCCATCGCCGGACTGCGCACCCATGCCCTGACCGCCCTGGGCGCGGCGGTCGCCGCCCATCTCGGCCTGCCGGTGCTGCTGGTGATGCTGGCCGGCGTGGTGGTGCTGGCGGCCCTGGCGTACCTGGGCACGCGCGATCACGATGTCGGCCTGACCAGCGAGATCGCCCTGCTCCTGACCGCCCTGCTGGGTGGGCTGGCGGTGCAGTCGCCGCCGCTGGCGACCGGCCTGGCGGTGGTCGCCGCCCTGCTGCTCTACGCCAAGGAGCCGCTGCACCGGCTGACCCGCCAGGTGCTGAGCGAGCGCGAGGTCTTCGATGGCCTGCTGCTGCTGGCTTCGGCGCTGGTGATCCTGCCGATCCTGCCGGACGCGGCGATCGGGCCGTTCCAGGCCATCAACCCGGCGACCCTGTGGAAGCTGGTGGTGCTGGTGATGGCGGTCAGCGCGCTGGGCCACGTCGCATTGCGCCTGATCGGCAACCGCTGGGGCCTGGCCGTCGCCGGATTCTTCGCCGGCTACGTGTCGTCCACCGCCGCCGTGATCGGCTTTGGCCAGCGCGCCCGCGAGACGCCCGCGCTGCGATCCTCGGCGGTGGCGGCGGCGCTGCTGTCCAATCTGGCCTCGCTGAGCCTGTGCGTACCGATCCTGTGGGCGGTGTCGCCGCCGCTGGTCATCGACCTGTGGCCGGAACTGGCCGCGATCGGCGCGGTGCTGCTGGTCGGCGGCCTGCTCGGCCTGCGCGCGGGACGTGATGATCCGGCGGCGCCGCCGACCGCGGAAAGCCGCATGTTCCGGTTCGGCCAGGCGCTGGGTTTCGCGCTGGTGGTGGCCGTGCTGACATTCGTCTCGGCCGCGCTGGCGGCGTGGATTGGTCCGCGCGGGGCGATGGCGGCGGCGGTGATCTCGGCGACCGCGGAACTGCATGCGGCGGTGGCGACGCTGGCCAACCAGTTCGCGCGCGGCGGCCTGAGCGATGACGAGGCGCGCTGGCTGATGCTGGCCTTGCTGGGGGCGAGCCTGGCGACCAAGTCGGTGATCGCCTGGATCAGCGGCGGCGCGGCCTACGGCGTGCGCGTCGCGGCCGGATTGCTGGCGGCGCTGGCGGCCGGACTGGCGGTGCTGGTGCTGACCTGAGCGGGCGGGACCCACCCCTGCGGGAGCAATGTCGCTCCTATCCGGAAGCGATCAGATGATCCGCAGCGTGATGGCCTTGAGGACCGCGCGGGTGCGATCGCGGGTGTCGAGCTTGTCGAGGATGTTGGAAACGTAGTTCTTCACCGTGCCCTCGGCCAGGAACAGCGTGCGTGCGATTTCCTTGTTCGAATAGCCGCCGGCCAGCAGGCGCAGGATGGCGACCTCGCGTTCGCTGAAACGTTCGGCGGGCGGGGTTTCATCGTGGAAGCGGTAGCGGGCGCGCACCGGTTCGGTGGAGACCGGCTGCAGCAGGGTGTCGCCATCGGCGACCCGGCGGATCGCCGCGCGCAGATCCTCCGGCGCCGCGTCCTTGAGCAGGAACCCCTGCGCGCCGGCTTCGGCCGCGCGCAACAGCAGGTCCCCATCGTCGAAAGTGGTCAGCAGCAGGACCGGCGTGCGATTGCCGCGCGCACGCAGCTGTTGCAGGGCATCGATGCCGTCCATGCCGGGCATGCGGATGTCGCTGAGGACCACGTCCACCGGGGTGGCCGCGAGCCGTTCCAGCAACTCCGCGCCACCTTCGGCCTCGAATGCCACCTGGATGTTCTCCGGGCCGTCCAGCAAGGCGCGCAGGCCGGCGCGGACCAAGGCCTGATCATCGGCCAGTGCGATCCGCACGATCGCGGATCCGGATGCATCGCTCATGAGGGAAACTCCACGGTCAGTTCCAGATTGCCGGCCACGCCGCGGCCGATGCGCAGCTCGCCATTGGCGCCGCTCACCCGCTCGCGGATGCCGGCCAGGCCATTGCCCTCGCGCAGCAGCGCGGGCGCCTGTCCATCATCGGCGATGCGGAGAAACAGATGCGCGCCTTCGCGCCGCAGATCCACCCACACGGTGGCTGCGTCGGCATGGCGCGCGGCGTTGGTCATGGCCTCCTGCACGATGCGCAGGACGGTTTCGGCCAGTTGGGGATCCCGGATCACCGCGTCGTCGCCGATGTGAAGCTGCATGCGTAGCTGCGGCAGTGGCGCCGCCAGCGCGCGCAGCGCCGTTTCCAGATCCAGGCCGCGCGAATCGCGCAGCGCCTGTACCACGTTGCGGATGTCTTCCAGCAATTCGCTGGCCAGTTGCTCGCTCAGGCGCACCTGTGGACGATCGGCCAGCGCGGGATCCGCGGCCAGTGCGCGCAGGTTGAGTTTCATCGCGGTCAGCTTGTGCCCGGCGACATCGTGCAGTTCGCGCGCCACCCGCAGCCGCTCTGCGTCGCGCGCGCTGTCGGCCAGCAGGGCGCGGGTGGCCAGCAGATCGGCGTTGACCAGCGCCAGCCGGTCACGCGCGTTTTCGGCGCTGCGCGCGTAGTGGCCGATCAGCGCGGCGAAGGCCTGGAAGCCGCAATAGATCGCCACCATGAACCAGGCCGCGTCATGCCCGTTGCGGACCATCAGCAGGCCGAACGCCAGGTTGGCCGCGAGCATCACCAGCAACGCGTACAGCGGGCGCCAGGTCATCGCCAGTTGCGCGGCGACCACCACCAGCAGCACCGGTGCGGTGCCGGTGCGTGGCGCCAGGTGGATCATGGCCAGCGCGAGCAGCAACTGCAGCCACAGCAGCGCGTCGCGCAGGCGCCGGCCGACGCCGGGCTGATCCAGCAGCAGGAACGCGGCCAGGAACGCCAGCAGGGCGCCGAGGCGGGCGCCGCTCAGGCCGCCGGTCTCGCCGCGCATCGCCAGCATCACCGCGGCCCAGGTCAGGACGCCGGACAGGTTGAGAGGTTGCAGCAGCAGCTTCAGGCGTTCGCGCATGCCGATATGCTGCCTGCCGCGACCGGCAGGCGCCACGGCTGTGGCGAAAGTCGTGACTTCCGGCAGGTCGCGTGCTGCTGACACCACGCTGTCAGCAGCCCCGCGCCAGGATGGATGCCTGCCATTTCAGGAGGAAATCCGCATGACTCCCCGGAGACTGACGACGCGTGCCCAGGAGCTACTGCCGCGCGCCTTCCAGGCGTATGTCGCCGGACTCGGGCGCAACCTGGTCAGCGGCGAGCAGATTATCTATCCGGCCTCCCGGGGCCACGAGCTGCCCGCCGAGGGCCGGCACGATTTCGATTTCCTGCATGGCCGCTGGCACGTGCGCAATGTCCGGCTGAAAGAGCGGCTGGCGGGCTGCGGGGACTGGGAAAGTTTCGATGCGCGCCAGCACTGCGGTCCCGTGCTGGGCGGCATCGGCAACCTGGACGAGTTCATCACCGACTGGGCCGGCGGCTATCGCGGCATGACCCTGCGCCTGTACGACCCGTCGCGGCGCCAGTGGAGCCTGTACTGGGCCAACAACCAGCAGGGCCTACTCGAACCTCCCGTCGTCGGACGTTTCGAGGATGGCGTGGGAACCTTCCTCGGCCGCGATCGCCACAAGGGCCGCGAAGTGTGGGTGCGGTTCCGCTGGCACGACATCCAGGCCGACAGCGCGCACTGGGAACAGGCGTTCTCGCCGGATCGCGGCGGCCACTGGGAAACCAACTGGCACATGTACCTGACCCGGGAGGTGGCGTGAGCGCATCGTCTTCCACGCGGACCGTCGAAATCCGCAGCTACCGTCTGCGTCCCGGCACCCGCGATGCGTTCCACCGGCTGGTCGCCACCACGGTCATGCCGATGCTGCGGCGCTGGCGGATGGACGTGGTCCGTCATGGACCCTCGTCCCATGACGGCGCCTCGTACCTGCTGATCCGCGCCTATGCGGATCTGGAGGCGCGCCAGCGCGAGCAGGACGCGTTCTACGGCAGCGCGGAATGGCGCGAAGGACCGCGCCAGGCCGTGCTCGACATGATCGAAGAGTACCTGTCGGTGGTGCTGGAAATGGACGCCGCCGCCCTCGACACCCTGCGCCTGGAGTGAACCCATGCTGGATACCCTGTCCCCTTCCCCGATCCACGCGCCCTGGCGGATCCCGCCCGCGCCCTCGGCCGCTCCCTTCGTTCCCGGCGTGATCGAGCTGCGCCAATACACCCTGCATCCGGGGCGACGCGACGAACTCATCGCGCTGTTCGAACGGGAATTCATCGAGACCCAGGAAGCGGCGGGCATGGTGCTGCTCGGCCAGTTCCGCGATCTCGACGAACCGGATCGTTTCGTGTGGCTGCGCGGGTTCGCCGACATGGCGGCGCGGCGGGAGGCGCTGGGACGGTTCTATCAAGGGCCGGCGTGGCGCGCGCATCGCGACGCGGCCAACGCGACGATGATCGATTCGGACAACGTGTTGCTGCTGTGTCCGACCGCCGAGGGGCCCGCGCTGGCCGTGTCCACGCCGCCGCCGCCGAAGGGTGCGGAGGCGCCGGAACAGGCGCGCATCGTCATCTGCCTGCACTACTTCGACGCACCGGTGAATGCGGAATGGCTGGCCCACTTCGAACAGATCCAGAGGCCCTGGCTGGAGGACATGCATGCGCGGGTGCTGGCCACGCTGGTGACCGGCGCGGCGCCCAACGACTATCCCGCGCTGCCCGTGCGCGAGGGCGAGCATGTGTTCGCCTGCGTCCTGCAGTTCGCCGACGAGGCCACCCACGAGCGCTGCGACCGGCAGCTCCAGGCCGCGTGGCGGATCGGCGCGCAGCCGCACCGCACCGACCTGCTGCGACTGGTGCCGACCGCGCGTTCGCGGATCGGCCGCGACGTCGCCGCCGACACGGAGGATTGAGATGCGTGCCGCCCTTTGCGTCCACCGCCGCCGGCAAGGGATGATGCCAGCATGCGCCGCGCCGACCGCCTGTTCCTGATCATCCATGCCCTGCGTGGACGCCGCACCGCCCTGCCCGCCCGCACGCTTGCCGAGACCCTGGCGGTCTCGCTGCGCACGGTCTATCGCGACGTCGCCGACCTGCAGTTGTCCGGCGTTCCGATCGAAGGCGAGGCCGGGGTCGGCTATCTGCTGCGCAAGGGCGCGGACATCCCGCCGCTGATGTTCAACGCCGACGAACTCGAAGCCCTGGTGGTCGGCACGCGCTTCGTGCGCGCCTTCGGTGGCCAGCGGCTGTCGGTGGGCGCGCGCTCGGCGCTGCTGAAAATCCAGGCGGTGCTGCCGCCGGATCTGCAGGCGCGCGCGCAGCGCACCCGCATCTATGCGCCGGAACTGAAGGATCGCTTTGAATCCACCGGCCTGCTGGATCGCCTGCACGAAGCCATCGAGCAACGGCGCGTGCTGCGGTTCCGCTACGCCGATCATTCCGGCGAGGAAACCCGGCGCGACGTGGAACCGTTGTGCCTGGCGTTCTGGGGCGGCAGCTGGACGCTCGGGGCCTGGTGCCGGCATCGCGGCGATTTCCGCAGTTTTCGCCCCGATCGCATTCTCCAGCTGGACGAAACCGGCGAGATTTTCGACGACGATCCGGAGCGCGGCCTGGAAGCCTACTTCCGCCGGGTCGGATCGCCACCGTCGGATGCCTGAGCGGCGTCAGGGCGTCCTGCGCCACTCCAGGCCCAGCAGGAAGCCGCGATCCGGGCCGGGTTCGTAATAGCGGCCGTTGCCCTCGTTGACGATCACCGAGCCGGCGTAACGCCGGTCCAGCACATTGTCCACGCGCAGGAACGCGCGCAGCGTGTCGTCGCCGAAACGCCAGCGGCGCGCGGCTTCCAGGTGCAGCAGCGCGTAACCGGGCGCCTGTTCGCTGCCGATGTCGTTCACGCTCACCCGATCCTGCGCGACCGCCTCGGCCGCCGCGCTCCACGTGTCCGATCGCCATTCCAGGCGGCCGAAGAACTGCTGACGCGCGGTGCCGGGAATCGCCGCGCCCGCCCTCACCGGCGTGTCCGGCACCGCGCAGCCGCTGCGCGCGCAGGTCAGGAAGCCGTCGCGGAACTCGGCATCCAGCCAGGTCCAGGCCGCCTGCCACTGCCAGTGATCGCCGAACGAGGTGCGCAAGCTCGCCTCCGCGCCCTGCCGTCGCGCGCGCCCGACGTTGCGATAGGTGCTGCGCCCGCCCAGATTGCTGGCGACCGACAACTCATCGTCGGTGTCGGCGCGGAACAGCGCGACCGACAATTCGCCGGTGGACCAGCGCCATTTGCCGCCGAGCTCCCAGTGCCGGCTGATCGCCGGACGCAGATCCAGCGCCAGGCCGGCGCCGCCGTCGGCGCGATAGCCGAGCTCGTTGAAAGTCGGGGTCTCGAAGCCGCGCCCGCGCGACAGGTAGACGCGCCAGTCGTCGCCGGCGTCGAACATCACCCCGGCGACCGGCGTGGTCTCGGCATAGCGCACGCGCCCGCTGTCGTCGGGATTGGCGGTGGTGATGTAGTGATCGCGCGATTCGAACCGCACCGCGCTGTGGCGCGCGCCGGCCAGCAGCGACCAGCGATCGGCGAAGCGCCACCACGCCTGCGCGTACTGGTCCACGTTCTCCACCTGGTTGCGCTCGTCGCGGCGCGGCCGGCCACGCACGCCCCACTGGCCGCCGACGAAATTCTCGTAGCCGCGCCGGTGCTGTCGCTGGCGATCCGCGTTCACGCCCACGGTGGCCTCGAACGGCCGCGCCGCAAGTTCCCCCCGCCACGACCAGCGCGCATCGACGCCGGCCTGATCGTTGTCCAGATCGATGACGCCGCCGCTGTTGAGCGGATTGCCCTGCGCAGCCACCGGAAGCGGCAGGAACTGTTCCACGTCGCGGGTGCCGGCATAGGCGGTGGCGCGCACGCGATGGCCATCGCCCAGCGGCTGGTCCAGCACCAGTCCGAGCTGATCCTGGCGCACCGACTTGCGGGTGTTGAACTGGTGCGCGGCGGCGACCGCCTGTGCCGGATCCGCGCGCCACTGCGCCCGGGTCAGGCCGAGCGGATCCTGCGCGCGCGGCGAATCGAAATGGTTGAACACCAGATCCAGCGCGCCCTCGCCGGCCAGATCGAAACCAAGCTTGCCGTTGAACGATTCGCGCCGCGCCGCGCTGTGATCCCGGTAGCCGTCGGTCTCGAACACGCTGGCCGCGAGGTTGTAATGCACCCTGCCCTGCGCGCCGGACCAGCGCGCGCCCAGCGTGTGCGTGGCATGGCTGCCGGCCGAGCCCTGCACGCGGATGTCGCCCGGCGCCTCGCCGCGCGCGCTGGACAGCTGCACCACGCCGCCGGAAGAGTTGCCGTACAGCGCCGAGAACGGACCGCGCAGCACTTCCACCCGCTCGGCGCCCATCAGGTTGAAATGCGACAGCTGGCCCTGCCCGTCCGGCAGCGTGGCCGGAATGCCGTCGGCATACAGGCGCACGCCACGCACGCCGAAGGTCGCCCGCGCGCCGAAACCACGAATCGACAACTGCGTGTCCTGGGCATAGTTCTGGCGATCACGCGCCAGCAGTCCCGGCACGCCGCCGAGGCGTTCGGACAGATTGACCCCGGCGGTCGCCGCGTCTTCGCGCAGATCGATCACATCCAGCGAGGCCGGGGTGTCGAACGCGGATACCGCTTCCAGCCGCGAGGCCTGCACGGTGACACGGTCCAGCGTGCGCGCCTCCTGCGCGGACAGCGGCAACGACGGGAACAGCGATGCGGAAACGGCGAGCGCCAGCGCGGCGC
Source organism: Pseudoxanthomonas sp. (assembly GCF_051953815.1). Lineage (GTDB taxonomy): Bacteria > Pseudomonadota > Gammaproteobacteria > Xanthomonadales > Xanthomonadaceae > Pseudoxanthomonas_A. Next base: position 40,944 of record NZ_JBQCIJ010000039.1, read on the forward strand.
GGGGCAATGGATTCATGCCCCCATTCTAGGGGCGGCGGACTACACGTCGCCGTCGGCCAGCCAGCCTTCGCCGGTGCCGCGGGTGAACACCCGGTCACCCTCGCGCACGTCGCCGGCCGGGATCGCCTCCTGGTGGGCCAGGCGCGCGTAGATCGGGGTGAAATCGGGGGCGGTGGCGTTCATCAGCTGCTCGAAGCTGTCGATGACGAAGTAGGTCTTCTGGTAGGTGTCGATGCGGTAGCGGGTGCGCATCAGCCGCTCCAGGTCGAAGCCGATCCGGTTGGGCGCCGGCGACTCCAGCGAGTACAGCGATTCGCCCTTGGACGAGACGATGCCGGCGCCGTAGATGCGCAGGCCGTCCGGCGTGTTGATCAAGCCGAACTCGACGGTGTACCAGTACAGCCGGGTCAGGTGGACGAGCGCTTCCGGATCGATGCCGTGCGCCTTCACCCCGCCCTTGCCGTAGGCCTCCATGTAGTCGGCGAACACCGGGTTCATCAGTAGCGGCACGTGGCCGAACAGATCGTGGAACAGATCGGGTTCGGCGATGTAGTCGATCTGGTCCGGGCGGCGGATCCACCAGGTGACCGGGAAACGCCGGTTGGCCAGATGGTCGAAGAAGTCCAGTTCCGGCAGCAGGCCCTCGACCCCGATCAGGGTCCAGCCGGTGGCCGCCTTCAGCACCCGGTTGAGCTCGCTGAAGCGCGGGATGCGATCCGGGCTCATGCCCATCGCGTCCTGCGCCTGCAGGAATTCGTCGCAGGCGCGGCCGACCAGCAGCTCGCGCTGGCGCTCGTACAGCTTGCCCCAGGTGTCGTGGTCGGCGGCCGGATATTCGGCCGGCTGCTCCACCACGGCGGTCGTATAGACCGGCACGTAGCCCTTGTCGGTCTGCTGATGCTCGACGCGGCGGGGTTCGTTCATGGCGGGCTCCGGGACGGAAATCGATCGACTGCATGCTAGCGCCGGGGGCGCGCAATGGGGTTGCAAAGTTGCGTGTGATTGGGGTCTTGGCGCAATCTTGTTGCGTCATGTGATGTTGCGAGGCAACAAATGGCCGATTCCGCCGCCCTCGACCGGACCGACCTGCGCCTGCTGGCGCTGCTGCAGAAACAGGGCCGGGCGCCCAACTCTGAAATCGCCGCCCAGGTGAACCTGTCCCCGTCGGCCTGCCTGCGCCGGATCCAGCGGCTGGAAGCGGCGGGAGTCATCGGTGGTTATGCCGCGCTGGTGGACCCCAAGAGCGTCGGCCTGGGCCTGCAGGCGTTCGTGCGCGTGCAACTGGAAAAACACGAGCAGAGCGGCGTGGCGCTGTTCGCCGACAAGGTCCGGCACTGGGACGAGGTGGTCACCTGCCATGCGCTCACCGGCGACATGGACTACCTGCTGCACGTGGTGGTGCAGGATCTGGAACACTTCTCGCGCTTCCTGCTGGACAAACTGCTCGACGCCAGCGGCGTGGCCGACGTCAATTCCAGCTTCGTGCTGCGCACGGTGAAGGCGTTCGGCGGCTGGCCGCTGCCGAAGGCATGAAGATATCCATCGGAGACGACATGGATCAGCTGCCCATCCGCCCGGCCTCGCTCGACGATCTCGACGCCATGTGGCGCATTTTCCGCGCGGTGATCGCACCGGGCGACGCCTTGCCGTTCGACGAGCACTTCGACCGCGACACCTTCCGCGATCACTGGTTCGGCGCGCACGCGGCGTGGGTGGCGGAGCAGGGCGGGGAAGTCGTCGGCATGTACAAGCTGGGCGCCAACCACGCCGGTCGCGGCGCGCATATCGCCAGCGCCACCTATGCGGTCGCGCCCGCCGCGCAGGGCAGGGGTATCGGCCGGCGTCTGGTCGAACACAGCCTGCAACGCGCGCGCGCGGCGGGTTTTCGCGGCATCCAGTTCAACTACGTGGTCAGCACCAACGCGGCGGCGGTGGAACTCTACCGGCGGCTGGGCTTCGACATCGTCGGCACGCTGCCCGGGGCGTTCCGTCATGAACGGTCGGGGTGGGTGGATGCCTACGTCATGTTCCGGTCGCTGGCGCCGCCGGAGGCGCAGGCGTCGTGAGGGGCTTGCCGGGACGCTGCGACCGTCCAGTCGCATCCGGCGAGACCGAAGGCGGGATGATGATCTGCCCGCCTCCGGTTTTCCCGCCGCTGGCCGGATACCCGGATCGACGACAGAAACCATGAGCGAAATCGAATTCTCCAAAGAAGAAAAGGCGCTGATCGTCAACCGCATCCAGCTGTATTTCAGCGAGGAGCTGAAGCAGTCGATCGGCCGGTTCGACGCCGAGTTCCTGCTCGATTTCTTTTCCCGGGAGGTCGGCGCCTACCATTACAACCGTGGCCTGTACGACGCCCAGGCCGCGCTGGCGGCGAAACTGGAGGACGTGCAGGATGCCATCTACCGGCTTGAGCGTCCGACCGACTTCAAGCGCTGAGCGCCTTCGGGCGGTGGGAGTCCGGCATGAACATTCCACTTCGCAACCTGGTCGCCATGGCGCACGTCGCCGACGTGTCCCGTTCCATCGCCTTCTACGTGCGCCTGGGTTTCCAGCCGCGCAACACCCACGTGCCCGAACACGGTGACGCGCCGGTCTGGGCCTGGCTGGAGGGCGGGGCAGGGCAGTTGATGCTGGCGCAGGCCGGCGAACCGGTGGATCCCGGCCGGCAGGCGGTGCTGTTCTACCTGTACTTCGACGACATCGCGGCGGTGCATGCCCGGTTGCAGGCCGACGGGCTGCCGGTGGGGCCGATGACGTATCCGTTCTACTGCCCGCAGGGCGAGTTCCGATTGATCGATCCCGACGGCTACTGCCTGATGTTGGCCCACACGTGAGCGCGGGCCGCGCGCAGTCCGTCACATGCCGTGGACTACACTGGCGTTGGGCCGGCGCGGCACGCCGGGAACAGGGCGCGGCATGATTCGTGAAGTCGGTGGAGTTCCCATCCAGTCCGTCCATCGCGCGCGCTGCCATTGCGGCGCGGTGGTGCTGGAGCTGGATCTGCCCGACGGCATCGTCAAGCCGCGCCGCTGCGACTGCTCGCTGTGCCGGCGCAAGGGCGCCATCGTCGCCTCGGTGCCGCTGTCCGGCCTGCGGGTGGTGCAGGGCGAGGACGCATTGAGCCTGTATCAATTCAACACCCGCGTCGCGCGGCATTACTTCTGCTCGCGCTGCGGCATCTACACCCATCACCAGCGACGCTCCGATCCCAACCAGTACGGCTACAACGTCGGCTGCCTGGACGGCGTCAATCCGTTCGCGCTCGGCGAGGTGCCGGTCGAGGACGGGGTGAACCATCCTTCCGACCGGAAACCGCCGGAGCCATGAAATGAAACGCCGCGAACTGCTGGCCGGCGCAGGCGCGGCGCTGGTGATGATGTCCGCGCGACTGCCGGCGAACGCCATGGGAGAGCAAGCGATGTACGGATTGATCGGAAAGATGAAAGCGGTGTCCGGCCAGCGCGATGCGCTGATCGCCCTGATGCTGGAAGACGTGGGCGCCATGCCCGGCTGCCTGAGCTATATCGTCGCGCGGGATCCGGGCGATGCCGACGGCATCTGGATCACCGAGGTCTGGGACAGCGCCGCCAGCCACCAGGCATCGCTGTCGCTGCCGGCAGTGCGGCAGGTCATCGCGCGCGCCAAGCCGCTAATCGCCGGCTTCGGCGAACACTTCGAGACCGAACCGGTCGGCGGCCACGGCCTGGCGCGGGCGCCGGCATGAAGCCGCAACCCCTGATCGCGGTCGACGATGTCGCCGCCAGCCGTCGCTGGTACACGGCGACGCTGGGTCTGGCCAGTGGCCATGGCGGCGATGACTACGAACAGCTGCTGGCCGATGGCGAAATGGTGCTGCAACTGCATCGCTGGGAAGCGCATGCGCATCCGCATCTGGGCCAGCCACGTGCCGCCCATGGGAACGGCGTGCTGCTGTGGTTCCTGGCCGGGAATTTCGATGCCGCGCTCGCGCGCATCCGCGACGCCGACGCCGAGGTACTGGAAGGACCGAAGGTCAATCCGAACGCGAACCACCGCGAAATCTGGTTGCGCGATCCGGACGGCTATGTCGTGGTCGTGGCCGGGCCCCACGGCGATCTCGGCGCGTGAGCCGCATCGTCCACAGCGGCACCCGCAACGCCTCCAGCCGGGCGTTCCGCGACTGGCTGGCGCTCCATAGCCGTCTCTCTCACGCCTCCAGCCAGCGCAGGCCGATGATGCCCAGCAGGATCAGCGCCATGCAGCCCAGCCGCGCCGGCGATGGACTGTCGCCGTAGGCGAGGATGCCCAGCGCGGCGACGCCGATCGCGCCGATGCCGGTCCAGACCGCATAGGCGGTGCCGGTGGGCAGATCGCGGATCGCAAGGGTCAGCAGGTAGATGCTGACCAGCGCGGCGACGATGCCGATCACGCCGGGCACGGGACGTGTCCATCCCTGTGCGGATTTGAGGGCGCCGGCCATGACGATTTCCATCAGGCCGGCGAGGATCAACAGCCACCACGCCATGGCGTACTCCGGTTCACTTGAAGGGCGCCCAGCCTGACCACACACTGATGCCGGTACAAGTACGCACTTCGAGGTGCCCATGGACAGCGGTCAGCCCATCATCGCGACGAAGCCGGCAGCCGGTAGCGACGCCTGTCCGTCACAGGCGGTGATGGCGCTGCTGGCGGGCAAATGGGCATTGTCGATCCTCACCGAGCTGGCGCGCGGACCGGTGCGCAACAACGCCCTGCTCCGGCGCATCGAAGGCGTGTCGCAGAAAGTGCTGACCCAGAATCTCCGCGAACTGGAACGCAATGGCCTGATCGAGCGCATCGATCACGGCACCGTGCCGCCGAGCGTGGAATATCGCCTCAGCGCGCTCGGGCACTCGCTGGATCGCACGCTGACCGGCCTGGATCGCTGGGCGGAGCAGCACAAGGCGGCCCTGCTCGAAGCGCAGGCGCAGCATGACGCGCGGGCGTTGCAACAGGAATAATCCGGGCGCCCCATCCCGGGCGGCAGGAGCGTCACCGGCATGCACCGCAAAGCCACCGACACCACGGAAGCCGTCGATGCCTTCATGGCGGCGCTGGCGCATCCCTGCAAGGCGGAAGTGGAGGCGCTGCGCGGCATCGTGACCGGCGTGGATCCGCGCATCGCCGAAGGGGTCAAGTGGAACGCGCCCAGCTGGCGCCTGGACGAGTACTTCGCCACCACCCATCTGCGCGCGAAGCAGGGGATCGGCGTCATCCTGCATCTGGGCGCGAAGACGCGCGCGCCGGAGCGCCGGCCCGCGATCGATGATCCGGACGGGCTGCTCGAATGGCTGGGACCGGATCGCGCTCGCGTGGCATTCGCCGGCATGGATGAACTGCGCCGCCGGCAGCCGTCGTTCGAAGCCGTGCTGCGGCAGTGGATCCGCCTGCTCTAGGCGAGGCGCGCGCCGCGCGTGATCAGGCGCTGTCGCCCTGGTGTGCCCGCGCCAGTTCGCCGACATGGCGCCGGCCCGGATTGTCGCCGGCGATCCATTCGGCCGGTGGAAACAGATCGAACAGGCCGACCTTGAACAGGGTCGGGATCGCCGCGGCCAGTTCACGCTCCACCGCGTCGCGCTCGCCGGCGTTGTAGCGCGTGATGTTGTGCAGCAGCGCCGCCACGGTGCCGGTCTGCACGCGGCTGCCATCCTTCAGGGTGACCGCGGGCAGGACTTCGCCGTCGGCGACGATCCTGTGATTGATGGCGGCCAGATCGGGGGAAGAGGAGGGCGTGGACATGCGGAGATTCCTGCGTCGGGTTCGACGGCAAGGATGTGGGCGGATCCGGCGCGGGCAAGAGGCGTAGACTCGCGATCATGAGAGAACACCTGCAACCGTCGTGGCAGCGCGCCTGGCATGGCATCGGCGCCGTGGGCGACGGCCTGGCCTGGTTCGAACAGTTGCTGGCCTGCTACCGGGAACCGCAGCGGCACTACCACACGCTGCAACATCTCGGCGAATGCCTGGCCGCCTTCGACGAGGCGCGCGCGCTGGCCCAGCGGCCCGACGAGGTCGAGCTGGCGCTGTGGTTCCACGATGCCATCTACGAACTGAAGCGATCCGACAACGAGGCGCGCAGCGCCGACTGGGCGCGCGAGGCGCTGGTGGACGCGGAAGTCGATGCCGCCGCCGCGGATCGCGTGCAAGCCCTGGTCATGGCGACCCGCCACGACGCGGTGCCGCAGGATGCGGACGCGCGGTTGCTGGTCGATGTGGATCTGGCGATTCTCGGCGCGACGCCGGATCGATTCGCCGAGTACGAAGATCAAATCAGGCGCGAGTACGCCTTCGTTCCCGGCTGGCTGTTCCGGCACAAGCGGCGTGAAATCCTGCGCGGGTTCCTGGATCGCCCGCGGCTGTATTCGACTCCGCATTTCCACGACCGGCTGGAAGCGCGCGCGCGGGAGAACCTGGCGCGCGCGGTGTCTTAGCGCCGGCCGGGTCCGGCGTCCATCACGCCGGCGCGGAGGACATCAGCGAAAGAGGAAACGCCGCGCTGGCCGCGCTATTCGCACTTCTTCTTGCCGCCCCACAGCTTGCCCAGGCGGAAGCCTTCGTCATCGCATTTGGGCTTTGCGGGTGCGACCGGCGCGGTCTTCGCGGCGTGCGCGGCCAGACGCTGCCTGCGCAGCTGATCCAGCTTCTCGCGGATCTGCGGCATCACCGCCATCGCGGCACGCTCGCCTTCCAGGATCGCATTGTTCTTCTGCTCGAAATCCGCCGGCCCGATTTCGTTCACGCGCGGACGGATGACGACGTCGGCGCGCGCCAGCTCCTGCTCGCCGAGTTTCTGGCCCATGATCGTGATCGACTGGTTGACGATGCCCAGCATGCTGCCCGGGCGCGTGCCCGAGGCCTTGCTGGAGATGTCCACCGCGATCACGAAGTCCGCGCCCAGCTGGCGCGCCGCATCCACCGGCACCGGGCTGACCACGCCGCCGTCGATGTAGGTCGCCTTGCCGATCACCACCGGCTCGAATACCCCGGGAATGCTGCTGGACGCGCGCACCGCCTGGCCCACGTTGCCGCGCACGAACACGGTGCGCTGGCCGGTTTCCAGTTGCGTGGCGACCGCGGCGAAGGGCTTCTGCAGTTTCTCGATCGGACGCTTGCCGAGCAGTTCGTTGACGTAGTCCTGCAACGCCTGGCCCTGCACCAGCCCGCCGGAGAACAGGCGCACGTCGCGGATCTTGGTTTCATCCAGCGCGAAGGCCTGCTTCTGCATCTGGAACGGATCCATGCCGCTGGCGTACAGCGCGCCGACCACGCTGCCGGCGCTGGTGCCCGACACGACCACGGGCTGGATGCCGTTGGCTTCCAGCATCTTGATCACGCCGATATGGGCAAACCCCTTGGCGGCGCCACCGCCGAGCGCGATGCCGACCTTCACCGGGGCCGGCGCGGCGGGCGTCGGCGGCGGCGGGGCGATGGTCGCGGGAGGTGGCGCGGGCCGGCTGTTGCCGCCGCAGGCGGCCAGCAGCAGCAGAGGCAGGCCCCAGGACAGGCGCGGACGAAGCGGATTCATGAATGTGCAGGCGAGGTGGAATCTGGCGCGCAGGATACCGTGCGGCGACCCAATGGCTTCCAACCAGGGCGGAAGCCACCGGACGCGCGGGAGACGGCGCGGTGGAATACCCGAAGGCTCCGCCTTCTCCGGCCTGCTCAGAAGCTGTTGTCGCCGTCGAGGATCCGGCCCAGCCCGCCCAGCACCGAGCCTTCGCCGCGCGCCTGCCCGCCGCCCTGCGGCGCGGCCTGCAGCATGCGGCCGGCCAGCCGCGAGAACGGCAGCGACTGCATCCATACCTTGCCCGGGCCGGTCAGGGTGGCCAGGAACACGCCTTCGCCCCCGAAGAACATGCTCTTGATGCCGCTGACCGGACGCACGTCCATGTTCACGCTGGCGTGGTAGGCGACCACGCAGCCGGTGTCCACGTCGATGCGCTCGCCGGCCTGCAGTTCGCGCTCGACAACGGTGCCGCCGGCATGCACGAACACCCAGCCGTCGCCTTCCAGTTTCTGCATGATGAAACCTTCGCCGCCGAACAGGCCGGTGAGGATCTTGCGCTGGAAGTGGACGCCGACGCTGACACCGCGCGCGCCGGCCAGGAAACTGTCCTTCTGGCAGATCAGGCGGCCGCCGTGCTCGTCCAGCTTCATCGCCAGCACCGTGCCGGGGTAGGGCGCGGCGAACGCGACCTTGGCCTTGCCGGTGCCGGTGTGGGTGAACACGGTGGTGAACAGGCTCTCGCCGGTGAGCACGCGCTTGCCGGCCGACAGCAGCTTGTCCATGAAGCCGCCCCCCTGGCCGCTGTGCGAGCCATTGCCGAACACGGTGTCCATCTGCACCGTGCCGTCCTTGAACATCAGCGCGCCGGCTTCGGCGATCGCGCTCTCGCCCGGATCCAGTTCGACCTCGACGAACTGCATGTCGTGGCCGACGATGCGGAAATCGATCTCGTCCGCGCCCCGGCGTCCGCCCGCGCCGGGCAACGGCGGCAGGTGCGGCGCGGCGGGCGCGCCGCCCAGCTCCGGGACCTCGCGCACCGGCTTCCACTCGCGCATGCCCTCGCGCCAGGCGAGCGCGGCGGGGTTGAGCTGGGCGTGGCGCCGGGCGGCTTCGTCGTCCAGCGGGCCGACCCGCTGCTGATCATTGGGACTATGGAAATACCACTGGCTCATGAGGGGCGTCCGGGGTGGAAAAGAGCCGCGAGTCTAGCCTCGCCGTTTCTATCGCGACATACCCGGAAGTCCTGCCCGGTACGGTCGGAACGCGACCGCCGTCGCGGCCCGGCGGGATGCCCGTTACCTTCGGCATGAACAGGACTTCCGGCCATTGCCCCGGCTGTTGCTGTAATGCAACATTCGCGTGCTACGCGGCGCCCCGCCGCCCCGACCACCCACCGGAAAGCCATCGCCATGTCCCGACTCCGCTCCGCCGCCGTGCGGCCGCACCGCCTTGCCTTCGCCATCGCCGCGCTGCTGCCTTTCGGCAGCGTCCTCGCCCAGGAAGCGACGACGCCCGCGCCCAAGACCGAAGCCTCGACGCTGGACACCGTGCAGGTGACCGCGCAGCGCAAGGTCGAGAACATCCAGGACGTCCCGGTCTCCATCTCCAGCGTCAGCAGTGAAAAGCTCGACGTGCTCGGTTCCGGCGGCAACGACATCCGCTTCCTGTCCGCGCGCGTGCCCAGCCTCAACATCGAATCGTCCTACGGTCGCGCGTTCCCGCGCTTCTACATCCGTGGCCTGGGCAACACCGACTTCGATCTCAACGCCTCGCAGCCGGTCTCGCTGGTGTATGACGAAGTGGTCCAGGAAAGCCCGCTGCTGAAGGGCTTCCCGATCTTCGATCTGGAACGCATCGAAGTGCTGCGCGGCCCGCAGGGCACGCTGTTCGGCCGCAACACCCCGGCCGGCGTGGTCAAGTTCGAATCGGCCAAGCCGACCCGCGAACTGGACGGCTACGCCCAGCTGTCCTACGGCACCGACAACATGTGGAACTTCGAGGGCGCCATCGGCGGCCCGCTGAGCGAGCGCTGGTCGGCCCGTGTCTCCGCGCTGTACCAGCGCAAGGAAGACTGGGTGAAGAACCAGAATCCGGCCGGCGTGGATCGCGGCGCCGAGGGCTACGACGAATCCGCCGCGCGCGTGCAGTTCCTGTACGAAGGCGACGCGTTCGAAGGCCTGTTCAACCTGCACAAGCGCCACCTCAACGGCACCGCCCGCCTGTTCCGCGCCAACATCATCAAGCCGGGCACCAATGATTTCGTGCCGGGCTTCGACAAGGGCAAGATGTACACGGACGGCGTGAACTTCTCCGAGCTCGACACCTGGGGCGGCAGCGCCCGCCTGCGCTGGGACCTGGGCGACTACAACCTGTATTCGATCAGCGGTTACGAGACCGCCGAATCGCTCAACCGCGGCGACATCGACGGCGGCTACGTCTACACCTTCGACTTCAACCCGGCCGACGGCATCGATGCCGGCCAGCCGCTGATCGGCGCGCGCTTCCCGTCCGAATCGGCCGACGGCCTGCCGCACCACAAGCAGTTGACCCAGGAGTTCCGCCTGGAGTCGGATTACGCCGGCAAATTCAACTGGCAGGCCGGCCTGTTCTGGTTCAAGGAAGACATCCGCATCGACAGCTTCAACTATGACTCGCTGGCCTCGGGCAATCCGCTGAGCGGCCATGCGATCCAGGAGCAGGAGAACAAGGCCTGGGCGGTGTTCGCCTCCGGCGAGTACCAGGCCACCGACAAGCTGAAGCTGCGCGGCGGCGTGCGTTACACCCAGGACAAGAAGGACTTCAGCGCCAGCGTGCTGCGGGCGGTGCCCGGCGGCTCGCCGGTGGGCGGTCCGTTCCGCGAGCACACCGACGTCGACGACGTCAGCTGGGACGGCAGCGCGGTCTACGCCTTCAACGACAACGTGAACTTCTACGCGCGCGTCGCGAAGGGTTTCCGCGCACCGTCGATCCAGGGCCGCGTGGCCTTCGGCACCGTGACCAAGGCCGACTCGGAGGAAGTGATTTCCTACGAGGCCGGCGTCAAGGCGGACCTGTGGGACAAGCGCGCGCGCGTGGGCTTCAACGTGTTCCGCTACAACGTCGATGGCCAGCAGCTGATCGCGGTCGGCGGCGGCACCAACCAGGCCAACCTGCTCAACGCCGACAAGACCATCGGCCAGGGCTTCGAACTGGATCTGGAAGCCTACGTGCTGGACAACCTGCTGGTGACCTTCGGCAGCAGCTACAACGACACCGAGATCAAGGACGCCGACCTGGGCGTGGCGCCGTGCGGCGGCGGCTGCACGGTCACCGATCCGATCGTCAATGGCTTCGCCCGCATCAACGGCAATCCGTTGCCGCAGGCGCCGAAGTGGGTGCACAACCTGACCGCGCGCTACAGCGTGCCGATGGGTGACGGCGCCGAACTGTACTTCTACACCGACTGGGCCTACCGCAGCGAAGTGAACTTCTTCCTGTACGAATCGGTGGAGTTCACCGGCAAGTCCTCGCTGGAAGGCGGCCTGCGCATCGGCTACGGCTGGAACTACGGTGACTACGAAGTGGCGCTGTTCGGCCGCAACATCACCGACCAGACCCGCATCGTCGGCGCGATCGACTTCAACAACCTGACCGGCTTCATCAACGAACCGCGCACCGTCGGCGCCGAATTCACAATGAAATTCTGAGGACTCGCTCGCTCCGCCGGATGGCCGGCGGAGCGGGAAGGTTTTCAATGTGAGTCGCACAGGGCAGGGACCGCATGTTACGGTCCCCGTCCCGGCGGGCGGTTCCGCCCGCATGCAAGGATTCACCCGTTGTCCGCTTCGCGTCGTTTCAAGACTGGCCTGTCCGGCCTCTTGGTCGCATGGGCATTGGCAGGTCCGTCCGCAGTTCCTTCCGCCGCTGCCAGCGACATCGGCGCGACTATCGAACACATCATGCTGGAGCGCTACACCGTCGACCCCGGTGAATACACGCTCGCGCGCTCCTGTGGCAATGGCTGCACATTCTCGGTGGTCGGCACGCGCTGGGGATTTCTCAACCGCTACGATCGGGAACGCCGCCGCGTGTGGCGTTCGCCGCCGATTCCGGTGAGTGGTTGCGACCGTGTCGATGAAACGTCCTTGGCCAGCTGGGGGCGCTGGGACAGTGGTTTCCACTATCTGGATCTGGGACGCTGCACGGAAGGCCAGCCCAATCTGTGGCTGTGGCGGGCCGACGACAGTCTGTTTCCGGTAACGGTCCAGGATCGTGATCCCGCCGATGAATCGCGCGCGGATCTGCAGGCGGAGCCGTTCATCCACGCCCGCCTGTCGGCGCAGGCGTCGTTGGCCGAAGCGACGGCGGCCCTGCAGGCGCAGTGGCGCCGGCACAAACCCAGTCATGGCAATGGATATCTGAGTGTCGCGCCGCCGCCTGCACTGTGGATCGACCAGGGCGGAGTGCCCGGGCCGTCGGCGCTGCGCATTGCCCACGCCGAAGCCGGGCAAATCTGGCGGGAGCGTGCCACCGGAAAACCGGAAGAACGCGCCGTCGCCGCCGTGGCGGCCATGGCGCCGGTGCTGTCGATTCTCGATTGGCGCGAACTGCCCGGCAGCGAGCTGGATCTGTTGAATGACGTCGGTTTCTGGCTGCAGCAGACGGGCCGCTGCGAGGACGCGGTGGTCCTGCTGGAAGAGGTCGTCCGCCGCGCTCCGGAGCGGACGCCCGCACGGCTCAATCTGGCCGATGCGCAGGCGCAGACAAGAATCGCGCCGTGCAGGGACCGCCTTCCCCGGATGCTGGTCGCCAACATGATTTCCGTGCAGGAGAACGCACGCCTCTATTGCGTGGCGCAAGGGCCCGCGCGGATACCGGCAAACATCGCCGACCGGCTGGCCTATCTGCTGCAGGTGCAGTCGCTGGATGCGGAGGTGTGCCGTCCCCGGGGCGACATCATCCGCGCGGTGCAGGCAGGCAATGCCGTCGCGCTGGCCCGTGCATTGAAGGCCCATCCGGAGGATCTGAACCAGCCTTCACCCCGTGGATACCTGCCGCTGCGCGAAGCGATCGAACGCGGCTGGCTGCAAGGGGCGGAACAACTGCTGGCGGCGGGCGCCGATCCCGACCGTTCGGGTCTGTCCGTCAACGAGTACAGCGACGTTCCCCTGGTGACGGCCATCTACCGGCATGATCTGCCGATGGTGAACCTGTTGCTGCGATACCACGCCCGCAACAACCCGGATCTCGTGCGCGACAAACCGCTATTGGTCGCGGCCGGCCTTCACGGCAAGGACGAGCAGAGGCCGATGGCGACCGCGATGGTGCAGGCGTTGCTGGATTCCGGCGCCTACCTCCGGCAGAAGAACGAGGATGCCGAGACCGCGTTGATGCTGGCCGCCGCCAGCGGCAACCTCGCGACTGTCGATCTATTGCTGGCGCGCGATCATGGCGTGCTTCTCAACGCGACCGACAAATACGGGCTCAATGCGCTTCATCATGTGCCGCCGTTCGACAACGACCGCCTGCTGGTATGGAAACGATTGTTGGAACGCGGGGGCAACATCAACCAGCAGGATAAGAACGGACATACCCCCCTCTCGAGGCTGTTCCTGTTCAGCGGTGGCGAGCCCGACATCATCGCCTTGATGGTGAAGGACGCCCTGCGTTACCGGGTGGACTTCCAACTGGCTGATCTGGAGAGCGGTCAGGTCGTTCTGCATCGCGCCGCGGCCGCCGGCAACCTGCCCGCGGTTCGCTAGTTGACCTCGGCCGGTGCGCCACGTTGCCCCCGCGATCGCAAAGGCAAGACGCCCGCCGACTGGGCGGGCCAGCGGGTCGCGAATATCCAGGCCAACGGAGTCTGCCCGGAGCATCCGTCCTGCGCCCAGCTCAAGGCACTGAGAGCGATCGTCAAGCGCCTGGACTGCCCCGTCCGCGACATGCCCTGAACGAGGTCGCGTTCCTCTCTGCAGGAACGAGTGAGTCGCGGTGTCTGTTTCCGGTGCCGTCGAGCGCGGCACCTCGCGACTGACGCGGATCCTGCAAGAGAAAATCCGTCGAGCTACGGCCTGGCGGGTGATTCGGAGAACAGTGCTTCGCGCGCCACATCGAGCAACTGCTCGTCCGGGTCATTGCTCTGTTCCCAATACATCACGCCGCCCAGGCCCTTCTCGCGCACGTAGGCGACCTTGGCGCGCAGGGCCTGCGGGTCCTCGTAGCTGATCATCTTGCGCAATTGTGGATTCCACAGCCATGCGGCCTGGGCGTCCTCGTCCCAATGCCGGACGTAGCCTTCCTTGTTCAGGCGTGAGCGGGCGATCTCCCGCCAGGAAATGAAACCGCCGCCGCTGGCGAAGGGTCGGTCCAGGCCGTTGTTGCCGTCGGTCACCTCGTCGAAGGTGCGGCCGTAGAACGCCAGGCCCACATGCAGTTTGCGCGGTGGCACGCCGCCGGCGAGGAATTCCTCCACCGCCTGCACCGTGTTGCGACTGCCGGGCTCGGCCGTGCGCGAAGGACGCAGGCCGGCGTGGTGGCCGGTGGTGCGCTTGAGGCTGCCGTAGAAGTCGTAGGTCATCAGGTTGATCCAGTCCAGGATCGCCGAGATGCGCGGCAGGTCGAGGCCACGCGCCGCATCGCCGTCGGCCGCCGCGATGGTCAGCAGGTAGTGACGACCGTCCTGGGTCTTGCCGAGCGCGTCCAGCCTGGCGCGCACGGCTTCCAGCATCAGCGGGAAGTTGGCCTTGTCGTCGGCGCTGTAGCTGATGCCCGGGCCGGGATGGCCGGGATACTCCCAGTCGATGTCCACGCCATCCAGGTCATGCCGGCGCACCAGTTCCACCGCGGTGTCGGCGAAGCGCGCGCGCGCCGCTTCGGTGGCGGCGGCTTCGGAGAAATTCCCCGCACCCCAGCCCCCCACCGACAACATGATCTTCAGATCCGGATTGTCCTTGCGCAGCGCGGTCAGCCCCGCCAGCGATCGCGTCGCGGTCTCGCGGGGAAGGAACACCTCGTGCTGCGGATTGACGTGGGCGAAAGCGAAGTTGATGACGTCCAGCTTGCGCGCGCTGATCGGTGGCAGCTTGTCGCCATCGGAGACGTAACCGATTACCCGGTAACCCGGATCGTCATTCGCCTGCGCGGCCCGTGCTTCGACGGCGCCACCGGCGAGAACGAAAGCCAGCGCCAACCACCCTGATCGAATCCATCTGCTCATCTATCGCGACTCCAAACGGGTTCGTCAATATACGATTACTTTCACATCGTGGAAGCGAAGCGGGTCGCGATGGCGATGAATGTCCATGATGACGCCATTCTTCCGCGATGAGAGGTCATGCGATGACTGTCGCGCGCCCTCGGATGTCCATTCGGATGACGACAGGACACGCGTTGGACAGCAGCTTGAATGTGGACGGTGTTCCGTCATTCCGCCGCAAGGCCGTCGCGACTCACGTCGCTCCCACCTGGCCAGGGTTCGCGGCACGATTGCCTGTGGGAGCGACATCGGTCGCGATTCCCGGAATGTTCTGACAGCGACCGGACCGTGATGGATTTCCGCGCCGAACGAGCGGTCTACTGCCCGGGCGGATCGCGCGGTGGAAAACGCAGGACCACCCCGCGCACGCCATCGTCCCGCGGACGCACCCACAACACCGGCACCTCGCGCGGCGCGGGTGGCTCCAGTTCGTCGTCGAGTGGCGTGATGGATTCTTCTTCGTCCTCCCAGCTGTAGCGCTTGCGCGGCAGCGGCGGGTCCAGCCGGCGGAACAGGATCGCGGCGATGAAGCCGCCGACGGCGCCGCCCATGTGCGCCTGCCAGGACACGCCTGGCTCCTGCGGCAGGATGCTCAGCACCATGCCGCCGTAGAACAGGAAGGCGATCATGCCGGCCGCGATCGCGGCGCGGTCCCGGCGCAGCAGGCCGAGCATGAAGATCATGAACATCAGGCCGTGGGTCAGCCCGCTCGCGCCCAGGTGATGCGAGCCCGGTTCGCCCAGCAGCCACGGTCCCAGCCCCGCGCCCAGCCAGACCAGCGGCACCGCGCAGGCGGTGGCGCGCGGATACACCGCGCCGGCCAGGGTGCCGAGCATCAGCAGGGCGGTGGCGTTGGCGGCGATGTGTTCGATCGAGCCGTGCAGCAATGGCGCGGTGAGGATGCCGATCAGCCCCTGCGCCTGCAGCGGCGCGATGGCGAACGGCGTCCAGTCGAAACCGGATTGGGCCGAGAACACCACCGCCAGCAGCAGCACGAAGGCCAGGCTGAGGTTCAGCGCCCACAGCAGGCGCCGGCGGTCATGCCGGCGCTGGGTGTCCGGATCGAAGGCCGGATGATCGGGATGATGCGCGTCCATGGATTCCTGCATGGCGCCCCGCCCCGGGGTTTGCAAGGGCCGGCGGCCGGGGACAGACCATCCCGTGGGCGGGATGGCCGTCCCGGAGGTCGGTCAGGCGTGGGTGCCCGGCTTGGCCGGACGCGCCAGGCTCAGGGCGATGGTCACGCCCAGGATCGCGGCCACGCCGGCCAGCGACCACAGCACCGGAATCTTGAACACGTCGATCAGCAGCATCTTGGTGCCGATGAAGGCCAGCACCACCGCCAGTCCGTAGGGCAGCAGGTGGAAGCGATCAGCCATGCCGGCGAGCAGGAAGAACATCGCGCGCAGGCCCAGCACCGCGAACACGTTGGAGGTCAGCACGATGAACGGGTCGGCGGTGATCGCGAAAATCGCCGGGATGCTGTCCACCGCGAAGATCACGTCGGTGACGCCGATCAGCACCAGCACCACGAACAGCGGGGTATACCAGCGCTTGCCGTCGCGGACGACGCTGAGCGCCTCGCCATGGTAGTCGGGCGAAAGCGGCAGGTGGCCGCGCATCCAGCGCAGCACCGGATTGCGTTCCAGATCCGGTTCCTTGCCGGCGGCGAACCACATCTTCACGCCGGTCAGCAGCAGGAACGCGCCGAACACGTACAGCAGCCAGTGGAAGTGGGCCAGCAGGGCGGCGCCGGCGAAGATCAGGACGCTGCGCAGGACGATCGCGCCGAGGATGCCGATCACCAGCACGCGCTGGCGCTGTTCCTCCGGCACCGCGAAGTAGCTCATCAGCATCAGGAACACGAAGATGTTGTCGACCGCCAGCGACTTCTCGACCAGATAGCCGGTGAGGAACTCCAGGCCGACCTTGTTGGCCATCGCCACGCCGGCGGTCTCGTTGAGGTACCACCACAGGCCGGCGTTGAACAGCAGCGCCAGGCCGATCCAGCCCAGGCTCCAGTAGAGCGCCTCCTTGAAGGTCACCTTGTGCGCGCCGCCATGGCGCATCAGCACCAGATCGACCAGCAGCGCGATCACCACCACGCCGGCGAAGCCGGCCCACAACCACGGATTGCCTATCGTTTGCATCGGAATTCCCGTCGGAAAGAGTCAAGACCAGGCCGCAGGGCGACAGGCATGCACGGGATTGGGGGGAATCCGGGGCAGATCTTCGCCGTTGCGGCGAAGGTCTCGCTCACAGCCAGGTCTCTGGCTGCCGTGGGACCGGAGCTGGAAGGCTCGAAATGACGGCCGGCACGTTGGGAGCTACTCCCCTTCTGGCGGCGATTTTCAGGGCAAGCAGCCGGGCCGGTCAACGGGAAAGGTAAAATGTCGTTCATGAACAGCCCGCTCCCCGTCGTACGCCTCAAGAACGCCTGGCGCTCCAGCCACCCGTGGATTTTCCAGAAACTGGTGGAAAAGCCCGCCCAGAAGCCCAAGCCGGGCAGCATCGTCGACGTGGTCGGGGTGGACGGCGAGTGGATTGGCCGGGGCTTCTACAACGGCCATTCGCGCATCGCCGTGCGCATCCTGGAGACCCATCCCGAGATTCCGGTCGACGCCGGCTGGTTCTCGCGCAAGATCGCCGAGGCGGTGTCGCTGCGGCGTGACGTGCTGAAACTGGACGCGACCACCGACGCCTGGCGGGTGGTCCACGCCGAGGGCGACGGCCTGTCGGGGCTGGTGGTGGATCGCTACGGCGACCTGCTGGTGGTCGAATTCTTCAGCGCCGGCATGTTCCGCCACCGCGACTGGATCTACGAGGCGCTGCGGGAACAGTTCCCCGGCGCTCGCTTCTACAGCTTCGCCGAGGAGCACATCCAGAAGCAGGAGAGTTTCGACTTCCGCGGCAGCGATCCGGTGCCGCCGGCGATCATCAGCGAGTACGGGGTGAAGTTCCGCGCCGACCCGGCCGGCGCGCACAAGACCGGTTTCTTCGCCGATCAGCGCGAGAACCGCGAATGGCTGTCGCACCAGTGCGGCGGCAAGCGCGTCCTGGATCTATGCTGCAACACCGGCGGTTTCGCGGTGTATGCCGCCGCGCGCGGCGCATCCGAAGTGGTCGGCGTGGACATCGACCAGGACGTCATCGAGATCGCCAAGGGCAATGCGCGCCTGAACGATGTGCGGCCCAGGTTCGTGCAGGCCGACATCTTTCCCTACCTGCGCGACGCGGCCAACCGGGGCGATCAGTACGACGTGGTGATCCTGGATCCGGCCAAGATGACCCGCGATCGCGAACAGGTGATCGCCGCGCTGAAGAAATACCTGGACATGAACAAGCTGGCGCTGGGCGTGGTCAAGCCCGGCGGCCTGTTCGCGACGTTCTCCTGCACCGGCCTGGTCAGCGAGGAACAGTTCCTGGACATGCTGCGGCGCGCGGCCTACTTCTCCGGCCGCACCCTCCAGATCCTCAAGGTCGCCGGCGCCGGCGCCGACCATCCCTTCATGGCGCACGTGCAGGAATCGCGCTACCTGAAGGCGGTGTTCTGCCGGGTGGTGGACTGAGCGGTCGGCGGGACACCTGCAAAAGCAAATCCCCCTCATTCCCCCTTTTACAAAAGGGGAGGCCGGAGCGGATTCCGAGCGATGGGTTTCCTCTAGCCCCCTTTTGAAAAGGGAGCGGCCGGAGCAGATTCCGAGCGATGGATTTCCTCTAGCCCCCTTTGAAAAAGGGGGCGGGCGCCTGCGAAGCAGGTGACGGGGGATTAACCAGCCATGCGGCTATTGAGAAGCGCTTGCTCTTCGCGCAAACCGCAAATCCCCCTCAATCCCCCTTCTTCGAAGGGGGAGGCAGAAGCAAAAAGCTCTGTGGCCCCTCAGCCCTCCGGCGACAGTTCGATGCAGTCGAACTTCACGTCCGGATTGACGTCGGCGTCGTAGTCCACGTCGTCGCGCTCGAAGCCGAACAGCTTGAGGAATTCGTGCTTGTAGTTGGCGTAGTCGGTCAGCGCGAACAGGTTCTCGCTGGTGATCTGCGGCCACAGCGCCTTGGCCTTGGCCTGCACTTCCGGACGCAGTTCCCAGTCGTCCAGGCGCAGGCGGTTCTCGTCGTCGGTCTGCGCCGGCTGGCCATCCGCGCGGTACATGCGTTCGCGGAACAGGCGGTCGAGCTGTTCGATGGTGCCTTCGTGCAGGCCCAGTTCCTTCATCACCTTGAACACGATGCTGATGTACAGCGGCATCACCGGAATCGCGGAACTGGCCTGGGTCACCACCGACTTCAGCACGGCGACGTTGGCGCCACCGCCGCTCGCTTCCAGGCGCTTGTCCAGGCGATGCGCGGTCTGGTCCAGATCGACCTTGGCCCGGCCCAGCGCGCCATGCCAATAAATGGGCCAGGTGATGTCGGTGCCGATGTAGCTGAAGGCCACCGTGCGCGCGCCGTCGGCCAGCACGCCGGCCTTTTCCAGCGCATCGATCCACAGCTCCCAGTCCTGGCCGCCCATCACGGTGATCGTGTCCTCGATTTCCTGCTCGGTCGCCGGCTCGATGGTCGCCTGGATGATGGCGTCCTTGTTGGTGTCGATGGCGGTGGAGGTGTAGGGCGCGCCGATCGGCTTGAGCGCCGAGCGCTTCAATTCGCCGGTCGAAGGCAGCTTGCGCACCGGCGAAGCCAGTGAATAGATCACCAGATCGACCTGGCCGCCCATCTCGTTCCTGATCAGTTCGATGACCTTGGCGCGGGCTTCGTCGGAGAACGCGTCGCCATTGATCGAGCGGCTGTAGAGGCCGGCTTGCTTGGCGAACTTGTCGAACGCGGCGGCGTTATACCAGCCGGCGGTGCCGGCCTTCTTCTCGCTGCCCGGCTTCTCGAAGAACACGCCCAGGGTGTCGGCGCCGAAGCCGAACGCGGCGGAGATGCGCGCCGCCAGCCCGTAGCCGCTGGAGGCACCGATCACCAGGACCTTCTTCGGTCCGTCCGTGCGCACGCCCTGCGCGCGCGTGGCGGCGATCTGGTCGCGCACGTTGAGCTCGCAACCAAGCGGGTGGGTGGTGGTGCAGATGAAGCCGCGGACTTTGGGATGGATGATCAACGTCGTTACCGGGAATGTGCCTGCCCGGCATCTTAATGGCCGCTCCGGCGGGAAAGAAGCCTGAGGACGCTCCGCCGAAAATCCGTTCGCGCCGTTCGCAGGCGTACTGTTCCGGCGGGACAAAGAAAAAGCGGGCTTTCGCCCGCTCTTTCCATGCCGGTTGACCGACGTTGCGCGATCAGGCGTCGCCGCCCTTCGCCAGCAGGCTGCTGCGACGGCTGTAGAGCAGATAGACCACCACGCCGATGGCGTTCCAGGCCAGGAACCACAGCTGGGTCGTGCGCGGCAGGCTCCAGAACAGGTACAGACAGCCGCCGATCGCCAGCGGGCCGACCAGCCAGGCCGCCGGCGTGCGGAACACGCGCGGACGATTCGGGTCGCGCTTGCGCAGCACCAGCAGGCACACCGCGACCGCGATGAAGGCCGCCAGCGTGCCGGCATTGGCCAGCGCGGCGATTTCGTCCAGCCGCGCCACGCCGGCCAGCGCCGCCACCAGGATCGCGGTGAACACGGTGATGGCCACCGGCGTGCCGGTGCGCGGATTGACCTTGGACAGCCCGCGCGGAAGCAGGCCATCGCGCGACATCACGAAGAAAATGCGGCTCTGCCCGTACAGGAACGCCAGCAGCACCGTCGGCAGCGCGACCACGGCGGCGCCGGCGATGACCTTGGCGGCGGTGCCCTGGCCGAGTTCGCGCAGGATCAGCGCCAGCGGTTCCGGGCTCTGGCCGAACACGGTGTAGCTCATCGCGCCGACGGCGGCGGCGGCGACCACGATGTAGATCAGGGTGCAGCCGATCATCGAACCGACGATGCCGATCGACAGATCGCGGCCGGGATTCTTGGTTTCTTCCGCGGCGGTGGAGATCGCGTCGAAACCGTAGAACGCGAAGAAGATGATCGCCGCCGCCGCCATCACCCCGCGCTCGACCCCGTCCGCGCCCATCGATTTGACGAAGCCGTAAGGCATGAACGGCTCCAGGTGGGTGGCGTCGAAATTCGGCAGCGCGATGGCGACGAACACCGCCAGCGCGATCACCTTCACCACCACCAGGATCGCGTTGAGCGTGGCGCTCTCGCGGGTGCCGGCGATCAGCAGGCCGGCCACCACGAAGGTGATCAGCACCGCCGGCAGGTTGATCAGGCCGCCGGCGTGCGGGCCGACGGTCAGCAGGGTCGGCAGTTCGACCCCCATGCCCTTGAGGAAACCCACCGCATAGCCCGACCAGCCCACCGCCACCGTGCTGACCACCAGCGAGTACTCCAGGATCAGGCTCCAGCCGACCACCCAGGCGATGGATTCGCCCAGCACGGTATAGCTGTAGGTGTAGGCGCTGCCGGCGGCGGGCATCAGCGTCGCCATCTCGGCGTAGGCCAGCGCCGCGCAGGCGCAGACCACGCCGGCGACCACGAACGAGAGCAGCACCGCGGGCCCGGCCAGGTTCGCGCCCACGCCGATCAGGGTGTAGATGCCGGTGCCGACGATCGCGCCGATGCCCAGCGCGACCAGATGGGGCCAGCTCAGGGTGGGGACCAGGCGGCGGCCCTCTTCATGCACGGTGACGTGATCGATGGACTTGCGCCGGAGCCAGCTCTGCATGGGATGTCCTTGGGGATTGCGCGAAAGGCCCGGCGGACCGGGGCAGGCCTCGACCCACGTGTGAGTCGAAGCGCGAGCAGGCTAAAGGCGCGCGGACCGGCTGGCAATTGGCAGCGCACCACCCGGACATCCGATCCCGCGGTTGTCGGGAAGCGCGTGTGGGGCGGAAAGAAGCAAACCCCCCACGCGACCGTCCCACCATTCGGCTGTCGTGAGCATTGAATACCCGAACCCGTAGCCCATTCCAAGTCTGCGAACGCACACGCAGATGTTTCCGGAGCCAGTAGCCGGTCTTTTCCCTGCACAGGGGCCATGCCGAAGACATCCCGAGCCCGGCAATCGGCTTTTCCTCCCCCTTCGTGGAAGGGGGACCGAGGGGGATTTGCTCCTGCTGCCGATGCCGAACCCGAACCCTATCGCCCGTGATGCTTCTTCAGATATTCCGCCAGCGCCACGGCCTGGTTGTGTTCGGGATCGCGCGCGCCGTAGACCAAGGTGACCCGGCCATGCCGCAGTGCTTCGCGCAGCGGGGCCAGCACCTCGGGCCGGGCATCCAGCTCGGCGAAATAGCGTTCCCGGAATCCATCCCAGCGCGCCGGTTCGTGCCCGTACCAGGTCCGCAGCGCGGCGCTGGGCGCGATGTCCTTCAGCCACTCCGCGTCCAGCTTTTCCTTCGATACCCCGCGCGGCCACAGCCGGTCGACCAGGATCCGCTGGCCGTCGGCCCGCGAGGCGGGCTCATAGGCGCGCTTGATCCGCAGGTCCATGGAGGCGCCCTCAACCGGCGCCCAGGCGCACGCCGAAACCGACCAGGAAGATGCCGGCCAGCGACTGCAGCCAGCGCCGCAGCCGCGGCTGCTGGCGGACCCGCTGGCTCATCGCGTGGCCAGTCAGGATCAGCAGCGAGCAGTACAGCAGGGTAATCACGGCGATCAGCGCCGCCATCGTGGCGAAGGTCGCCAGGCCCTGGTGATGGGCCGGATCGATGAACAGCGGGAAGAACGCCATGTAGAAGATGATGGCCTTCGGATTGAGCAGGGTGACCAGGATGCCCTGGCGGAAATAGCGCCCGGCCTCCATCCGCACCGGCCCGCCCGCGCCGTCGCCGCGCTGCCACAGCAACTGGATGCCGATCCAGATCAGATAGGCGGCGCCCGCGTACTTCACCAGCCCGAACAGCACCGGGTTGGCCTTCAGCAGCGCCGCCACGCCGATCACCGCCAGCCACATCAGGATCTGATCGCCCAGCGCCAGCCCGGCGAGCGTCGCGTAACCCGCGCGCAGGCCGCCCTTGCCGGTGGCCGTCAGCAGCGAGAACGTGCCCGGGCCGGGAATGGCGAGGAAGACGATCACGGCCGCCACGAAGGTGCCCAGATCCTGGATGCCCATCCACTGCATGGCGGACTCGTTTCGAAGAGGGGGAACCGGATTCTGCGCCGGCGTCGGCGCGCTGTCACCGTACCGGTGGCGAAGCCTCAATCACGCCGGAACCGGTAGGGCGTGTCCTCCTCCAGCGAGGCGAGCAGGTGCGCGGTGATCTCGCTTTGCCGGATTGTCAGGGCGGATCTCAGCGCGAATGACTCATCCAGGTTGCCGGCATAGTGATGGATCAGCAGCCCGAACCCGTCCGCGCCAGTGTTCCGCAGGACATCCGCCAGCAGCGCCTGCCAGCGGGCAAGATCCGGGCCCATGCGTAGGATCTGCGCCTCCATCTGGTGATGCCTGTTTTCCCCGCGCTGCCGCAAGGCGCGCGCGATCTTGGCCTCCGTCCAGCCCTTCCGGCGCCATCGACCGATGTCGTCGTCCGGTTGGCAAGCATCGCGTGCGCGTCCCAGCGCCGAATCGCAGTCGCAGTGCCCGACGGTGGTCAGATAGCATTGGTCCCCCCGCGCCAATTGGGAGAGCAGATCAGGGTTGGCCTGCGGGCGCAGGTCGCGCTGGTGGCGTCGGGCGATTGCGCTCAAAGCCGCGATGTCGGCGCCGGCGGGCAGGATGGCGGTGATGAAACGGCACATGGACGCAGCATAGCCGGACGTCCCCGGCGCAGCAGCTGAGACGCCGCCGGCTACACTGTCGGCATGGATACCCAGACCCTGCTCGTACTGCTTCTCGTCCTTGTCGCCGCCGCCGTCGCGCTGCTGGTGGTTCTGCTCCTGCGCCGGCCGGAGGAACGGTTGGGCGGGGTGCTGGAGCGCGCGCTGCGCGACGAGCAGCGCGACGGGCGTGGCGAGTTGCGCGAGCAACTGGAAGGGCTGTCGCGCCAGCAGGAAATCCGTATCGAGGGCTTCGGCCGCAGCCTGGCCGACCTCAGCACGCGCACCGATCAGCGCCTGGATATCCTGCGCGAGGCGCTGAGCGAGGACGCCCGCAAGGGCCGCCTGGAAGCGGCCGAATCGCAGCAGCGCTTCGCCGACACATTGGGCCAGCGCCTGGCCGAGCTCACCCAGCGCAACGAGCTGCGCATCGGCGAGATGCGCACCACCCTGGAGGCGCGACTGAAGGAACTGCAGGCCGACAACACCGCCAAGCTGGAGCAGATGCGGCAGACGGTGGACGAGAAATTGCAGACGACGCTGGAAGCGCGCCTGGGCGCGTCGTTCAAGCTGGTGTCCGAGCGGCTGGAACAGGTGCAGCGCGGCCTGGGTGAAATGCAGCAGCTGGCGACCGGGGTGGGCGACCTCAAGCGGGTGCTGAACAACGTGAAGGATCGCGGCGGCTGGGGCGAAGTGCAATTGGAGAGCCTGCTCGAACAGGTGCTGACCGGCGAGCAGTTCGCGCGCGGCGTGCGGGTGCGTCCCGACAGCAGCGAGGCGGTCGACTTCGCGATTCGCCTGCCCGGGCGCGGCGAGGACCAGGCGCCGGTGTGGCTGCCGATCGACGCCAAGTTCCCGCGCGAGGATTTCGAGCGCCTGCTGGACGCGCAGGAACGCGGCGACACCGAGGCGATGCGCAGCGCGGGCGCGCAGCTTGAACGCGCGATCAAGGTGCAGGCCAAGTCGATCAACGAGAAGTACGTGGTGCCGCCGCACACCACCGACTTCGCGGTGATGTTCCTGGCCACCGAAGGCCTGTACGCCGAAGCGATCCGGCGGCCGGGGCTGGTGGATGTCCTGCAACGCGAACACCGCATCGTCGTGGCCGGTCCGACCACGCTGGCCGCATTGCTCAACAGCCTGCAGATGGGTTTCCGCACCCTGGCGATCGAGCAGCGTTCCAGCGAAGTCCGCCACCTGCTGGGCGCGGTGAAGACCGAGTTCGGCAAATTCGCCACGGTGCTGGAGAAGGCGCACAGCCAGCTCGACACCGTGCAGAACAGCATCAAGGCCGCCGGCGTGCGCACCCGCGCCATCGAACGCCAGCTGCGCAACGTGGAGGCGCTGCCCGGCGAGGACAGCCAGAAGCTGCTGGGCGCCGACGAGTCGGAGTAACGACATCCGGTAGGAGCGACGTCAGTCGCGACCTTTCCCCCTCCGGGCGAAAAAGCCGTCGCGACTGACGTCGCTCCTGCGAAGAAGCCATCACCCAAGAAAAAACCGGCGCATCGCGCCGGTTCGTTGGGGTATCCGATTCGCGACTGCGCCGGTCCCGCATCCCTGCGCGGTGGGGAGTCAACCGCCCGGGGTGATCTGCGGCATCGGCATCGCGTTGGCCGGCACGGTCGGATCCGGATCCTCGTCGTTGAGGTAGTCCGGCAGCGACTTGTCCTCGTCCTGCGAACGGGTGCCCTCGATCTGGTACGCGCGCCGCTGCATCCAGGAATCGCGGACCAGGGTGTAGTCATCGACCGCGCCTTCGCGCAGGCTGTCCAGCGACAGCAACTGGGCGCGGGTGTCGACCAGGTTCAGGCCCTGCAGGAAGATGCGGGTCTTGTCGTCCTCGACGTAGCGGACCGGGCTGAGCGGAATGTCGCCGGCCAGGCCGAACACGTCGCGCACCGTGCGCGGGCCGAAGAACGGCAGTTCCACGTAGCGCGACTTCTTCCAGCCCCATACGCCCAAGGTCTGGCCGAAATCCTCGCTGCGGCGCGGCAGCTTGGCGTCGCTGGCCGGATCGAAGATGCCGCCGATGCCCAAGGTGGAATTCAGCAGGAACCGACCCAGTGCCTGTCCCGCCTGCTTGGGACGTCCCTGCAGCAGATGGTTGATGGCGCTCAGCGGCTGGGTCAGGTTGTCGAAGAAGTTGCTCACGCCCAGGCGCATCGGGCGCGGCACGACGTTGGAGTACGCACGCGCCAGCGGCCGCGCGACGCCACGGTCCACTGCGTTGTTGAAGCGGTGCACCTTGCGGTTGAACTTCTCCCACGGGTCGTACACCGCGGGCGACGACACCGCCGTCGGCAGGGTCGGATCGGCGACGGCGCCCCCGTAGATGGCGGCGAAGTCGTCCTCGGCGCTGGTGGCGGGCGCGTCGGTCATGGCCGTGGCCGGAACATCCACCGGCGCGCTGGAAGGCATCGCTTCGGAGGTCGCTTCCGGGGTGGCCGGCGGCGCGGTCTCGGCGGCAACCACCGGTGTCGGTGCGGCGCCGTCGACCACGGTCGAACCGGCGGTCGAATCCGGGGCATTGGCCGTCTTCGGCGCCGACGCGCAGGCCGTGGCCAGCGCGGCGAACAGGAGCACGGTGCAGAGTCGGAAGGTGTTCATCCCGTTTCCTTGGAATCTCGGGGGGAGGGTCAGACCGGGAACTCCAGTCCCGGCGTCAGGCGATACGCGGCACACAGGTCGGTGAAACCGGCCGGCT
Source organism: Pseudoxanthomonas sp. (assembly GCF_051953815.1). Taxonomy (GTDB): domain Bacteria; phylum Pseudomonadota; class Gammaproteobacteria; order Xanthomonadales; family Xanthomonadaceae; genus Pseudoxanthomonas_A. Next base: position 67,147 of record NZ_JBQCIJ010000039.1, read on the forward strand.
GGCCTTCGAGGGCCACCGTGCCGCCGGCCGCGCGCAGGCGCGCGGCCAGTTCGGCCAACAATGCCAAGCCCGCGCTGTCCACGGTAGTGACATTGGTCAGGACGATGCGTTGCGCGCCGTCAACGGTCCGCGCCAGCTGCGGCCACAGGGCGACCGCGGCGGCGCGATCCAGCGCGCCCCGGAAGACCAGCGCATCGCCCTCGCGGGCGACGCCGGCGTCACTTCTTGCCGCTGGCGTTGGCATTGGTCTGCAACCGGCCGGCGCGCAGGTCGGCGGCGACCTGGCTGATCGACTTCTGCCGCAACGGGGTGTCGAACTGGGTCTTGAACGTCTGCACGAACGAGACGCCCTCGACCATCACGTCGAACACCTTCCACTTGCCGCCCGCCTGGCGCAGCAGGTAGTCCACCGGAATCGGCTCGCCGTCCGGGCGCAGCATCTCGCTGGCGACCTTGACGCCGCGGCCGCCGGGCAGCGCGGACTCGGACTTCACCCGCACCTTGAGCTGGGTGTTGAAGTCCAGCAGCGCCGAACCGTAGCGGGTCATCAGGCTGTCGCCGAGCGCGTCGGCGAAGGTCTTGATGTCGGCGTCGCTGGCGCCGCGACCGTGGATGCCCAGCACCAGCCGGGCCGCGTATTCGCGGTCGAACAGGTTGTTGAACTCGCCGGACACGTACTGCCGCAGCGTGGCCGGGTTGGCCTTGAACTCGGCGCGGCGCTTTTCCAGCGTGCCGATGATGCGCGAGCTGTTGGTCAGCACCACCTGGCTGGCCGAACTGGGCGCGGCCTGGGCGGTGGCGGTCTGCGCGCTGGCGATCACCGGCGCGGCGGCGAGCAGCGCGGTGGCCAAGGCGAACGGCAGGAGGGAACGTTTCATGATCGTTTTCATGGCTGGGGTTGTTCTTCCGTCGGTTGTGCGGGAGGCGCGGCGGATTGGCCGTTGTCGCCACTGCCGGCGTTGCCGCCGCCGCTGAACATGTACTTGCCGGCCAGCTGCAGCAGATCCACGGCCGGTTGGGTGAAGGCGATTTCCTCGCCGGGCTTGAGCACTTCCGGATCGCCGCCGGGCGACAGGCCCACGTAGTTCTCGCCCAGCAGGCCGCTGGTGAAAATTCCGGCGGAAGTGTCGGCGGGCAGATCCTTGAACTTGCTGTCGAGCAACAGGGTGACGATGGATTCGAACTTGACCGGATCCAGCTGAATGTCGGCCACCTGGCCGACCACCACGCCGCCGATCTTCACCGGCGCCTGCTTGCGCAGCTGGCCCAGGTTGGTGAAGCGCGCCTTCAGCTCGTAGCTGCCGCCGCCGACACCGAAGCGCTTGTTGGTGGAGGCGATCGCCAGCACCAGCAGCGAGGCCAGGGCCAGCAGCAGGAAGGCGCCGACGGCGAATTCGAGACGGGGTCCACGGACGGCCATGGCATCAACTCCGGAAAAGCAGGGCGGAAAGGACGAAATTGAACATCAGCACCAACAGCGACGCGTTCACCACCGCGCGGGTGGTCGCCACCGAGGTGCCTTCGATGGTGGGTTCGGCGTGGTAGCCCACATAGGCCGCCACCAGCGCGCTGGTGCCGCCGAACACCGCCGATTTCAGCAACGCCACGCCGAAGTCGTCCCAGAAATCGACGCTGTTCTGCAGCGCGGACCAGAACGTGCCGTTGTCCAGGCCCAGCACGTGCACGGCTTCGAAGTAGCTGGCGCTGATCGCCAGGCTGCAGAAGAAACCGGTCAGCAGCGGCACCGTCAGCACCGCCGCCCAGAAGCGCGGCGCGACCGCCTTGGCGACCGGATCGATCGCCATCAGTTCCAGCGCCTTGATCTGATCGGTGGCGCGCATCAGGCCCAGCTCGGCGGCAATCGAACTGCCGGCGCGGCCGATGAACAGCAACGCGGTCAGTACCGGGCCGAGTTCACGGTACAGCGACAGGCCCAGCAACGTCGACAGCGCGTCGGAAGCGCCGAACGTGGTCAGCGTGCGATAGCCCTGCAGGGTCAGCACCAGGCCGACGAAGGCGCCACCGACCGCGATGATCGGCAGCGATCGTCCGCCGATCTTGTAGATCTCGCGGGTCAGCTCGGCGAGGAAATCGCGGGTCGGCGCGGACGCGCGGAACACCGACAGCGAAAACAGCCCGGCACGTCCCAGCGAACGGGTGGCGGCGACGAAGGGCATCAGTGGCCTCCCCCGATGAACATGTTTCCCTTCCTCGGCTGGCGGAGGAGGGGGCGGTCCGCGTGCGCGCCAAACGCGCCAAACCGGCCCTGCGTGAAGGCCGCTTCGATGCCCGGTTCCCGATTCTGCATTCCCGGCTTCAAGCCGCTTCCTCCACGCGCTTGATCGCGTCGAACGCGATCGGGCCATCCGGTTCGCCACGCAGGAACTGCCGCACCAGCGGATCGGCGGTGTTCTCCAGCTCGGCCGGCGTGCCGGTGAACACCAGTCCGCCGTTGGCGATCACCAGCGCCTGGTCGGCGATCGGCAGGGTTTCGTGGACGTGGTGGGTGACGATGATGCTGGTCAGGCCCAGGGTGTCGTTGAGGCGCTGGATCAGGCTCATGATCACGCCGCTCGCGATCGGATCCAGGCCGGTCAGCGGTTCGTCGTAGATCATCAGCGGCGGATCCAGCGCCAGCGCGCGGGCGAGGGCGACGCGGCGGGCCATGCCGCCGGACAGTTCGCGCGGGTAAAGATCCGCGGCGGCGCGCAGGCCCACCGCGTTCAACTTGAATTCGACGATGCGCCGGATCAGCGGCGCCGCCAGCAGGGTGTGCGTGCGCAGCGGCAGCGCCACGTTCTCGGCCACGGTCAGATCGGTGAGCAGGCCGTTGCCCTGCAGCAGCACGCCGATGCCCTTGCGCATCTCCAGCAGCGCATGGCTGCGGTGCGGCACCGGTTGGCCGAACACCTCCACCTGGCCGGCGGCCGGCGGCAGTTCGCCTGTCAACGCGGCCAGCAACGTGGACTTGCCGCTGCCGCTGGGGCCCAGCACGGCGGTGATGCTGCCGCGCGGCACCGACAGCGCGATGTTGCGCAGGATGGTGCGTCCGCCGCGATCAAGGCGGACATCGGACAGGCGCACGGCGGGGGTGTCGGCGGATGTCATGTCGGGTGCGGGCGCTTAACGGAAAAGCAACGAGGAAGCTTCGCGGCTGGCGGCTGAACAAAACCGAACTGACCGGTACAGGTATTGTGCCGGAATCGCGGCCGGAAGCGCCGCGTCCCGCCGGGAAACACCATCCCGAATCGGCATCATGAATCTCTCGCGTCTCGGCGACCGCGACGCGGCTGCGGCAAGATAGCCGGATGCCCGACGCCGCCGCGCCCGACTTCCGCCTCTACCACTCCAATTCCCTGGACGTCCTGGCGGGTCTGCTGGCCGCGGAGCTGCGCCGGCCGCCGCCGGGGCAATCCCTGCTGGCGCCGGAGGTGGTGCTGATTCCGCAGGTGGCGATGCGGCGTTGGCTGCAGGCCACCCTGGCCGCCGAACACGGCGTGGCGGCGAACCTGGAATTCCTCACCCCCGGCGAGTTCGTCGCCCGCGCGCTGGCCGCCAACGTGCCCGGCGAGGGCGAGGATCTCGACGCCGCCGGCCTGCGCTGGCGGCTGTACGCCGCGCTCACCGATCCCGCGCTGCTGGCCCGGCCCGCGCTGGCGTCGCTGCGCGGCTACCTGGCCGGCGGCGATCCGGTGAAACCGTGGGCGCTGGCGACCGAGCTGGCCGGCGTGTTCGAGAAGTACCAGGCATGGCGCCGCGACTGGCTGCTGCGCTGGGAAGCCGGTGCCGACCCGGCCGATCCGCAGGCGCTGCTGTGGCGGCATATCGCGGCCGGGGGCGAACATCGCGCGCGCCGCATCCAGCACTACCTCGACCGTTTCGCCGGACCCGCGTCCGCGCTGCCGGCCGGCTTGCCGAAGCGGATGTTCGCCTTCGCCACCCTCAACATCTCGCCCGACGTGCTGCGCGTGGTCGCCACCCAGGCGCGCGCCGGCACCCTGCACTTCTACCTGCCCACGCCCACCCGCGCGTATTGGGGCGACCTGCAGACGCTCGGCGAGCGCCTGCGCGCCGGCGACACCGATCCGTTCGGCGAGGCGCTGGGCGAGAACCCGCTGCTGCAGGCCTGGGGCGCGGCCGGGCGCGATTTCATGGCAGTGCTGGGCAGCTACGAAGTGGTGCATCCGACCGGCGAAATCGCCGCCTACGCCGACCCCGGCACGGAGCCCGCGCCGACCCGCGCCGAAGGCGGCCTGTCCGACAGTCTGCTGCGGCACATGCAGCAGGATCTGTTCCATCGCCGCGCCACGCCGTCCGGTCCGCCGCGCGCCGCCATCGATCGGAACGATCCCAGCGTGCAGGTGCATGCCTGCCACACCCGCCTGCGCGAAGTGCAGGTGCTGCACGATCAACTGCGCGCGCTGCTCGACGACAGGCGCTTCGATCCGCCCTTGCAGCCGCGCGAAATCGCCGTGCTCGCGCCGGACATCGATCCCTACGTGCCGTACCTGGACGCGGTGTTCGGCGGTGACGGCCACGGCGACGCGCTGCCGTGGGCGCTGGCCGACACCAGTCCGCTGGCCAGCGAGCCGCTGGCCGAAGTGTTCCTGCGCCTGCTGGACCTGCCGATCTCGCGCTTCGGCCTGGACGAGATCCTCGACCTGCTCGCCAGCGCGCCGGTGGCCGAGGCCGCCGGTCTGGATACCGATGCCATCGAACGCCTGCACGGCTGGCTGCGCGAGGCGGGCGCGCGCTGGGGGCTGGACGCCGCGCATCGCGCCGCGTCCGACGCGCCCGCCGACGACGCCTACACCTGGCAGTTCGCGCTGGACCGCCTGCTGCTGGGCCATGCCAGCGGCGCCGAGGACGACATCGCCGGTGTCGCGCCCTGGAGCGGGCTGGAAGGCGGCGCGCTGGACGCGCTCGATACCCTGATCCGCCTGCTTCGCGAACTGGCCCGCCAGCGCCGCGATCTCGGCCAGCCGCTGCCGCCTGCGCAGTGGCGTGAACGCCTGCTGCGCCTGCTCGATGCGTTGTTGCCCGAACGACCGGTTGCGCCGCGCGCGCAACGCGCGCTGGATCGCCTGCGCACGCTGATCGATCGTTTCGCCCGCGATGCCGAAGCCGCCGGCTACGCCGACGAGGTGCCGGCCGAGGTGGTGCGCGCCTACTTCGCCGACCTGCTGTCGCAGGCCGACACCCGCGCGCCGCTGCTCACCGGTGGCATCAGCGTGGGCCGGATGGTGCCGATGCGGCTGCTGCCGTTCCGGGTGATCTGCCTGCTGGGCATGAACGATGGCGAGTTTCCGCATCGCGATCCCGCCGCCGGGCTCAATCGCCTCACCGCCGAACTCGGCAGCGAGCGTCGCCGCCACGGCGACCGTTCCACCCGCGAGGATGACCGTTATCTGTTCCTGCAATTGTTCGCCGCCGCCCAGGACGTGTTCTATCTCAGCTACCAGGGCGCGGATCCGCGCGACGGCAGCGTGCGCGAGCCTTCGGTGTTGATCAGCGAACTGCTGGACGCGGCGGCGGCGTACCACGCCGATCCCGGCGCGCGCAAAGCGCTGGTGGTGCAGCACACCCTGCAACCGTTCGCGCCCGCGGCCTTCGGCGGCGGCGATGAGCCGCGCCGGTTCAGCTACCGCGCGCAGTGGCGGCCGGCCGCGGATCGCGCCAGCGGCGCGCGCCACCTGCCGCCGCCGTGGCTCACGCAACCCTTGCCCGCGCTGGAGCCGGTGGAAAAGGACGTATCGCTGGACACGCTGCGCCGCTTCTTCGTCGATCCGCAGGGCCAGTTCCTCGTCCAGCGCCTGGGCCTGCGCCTGCCCGAGCCGATTGAAGAAACCGAGGACGTCGAACCGCTGGTGCTACCGGGCGGCGGGCTGGAACGCGCGGCCCTGCAGCAGGCGGTGATCGAGGCGCTGGACGAGGGCCGGGAAAGCGGCCTGCGCGAACGCCTGCGCGCGCGCGCGCTGCTGCCGTCCGGCGCGCTGGGTGAGCGCCAGTTCGAGGGTCTGCTCGCCGGGATCCGCCCGTTCGCGCAGGCACGCCGCGAATGGATGGGGGATGCCGCGCTCGCTTCCGAGCGCTATGAAGTGGAACTCGATGGCGTGCAGCTGCACGGCCGCGTCGCCGATCTGCATCCGCATGGCCTGGTGCGGCTGCGCGCCAGCGCGCTCAACGGCAACGCCGCGCTGCGCTGGGGGCTGGACTGGCTGCTCGCCAATGCGGCCGGCGCGAACCTGCCGCTGGTGCAGTTCCACGACAGCGGCGATGGTCCGGGGCCGCACCTGCTGGAGGCGCTGGACCCGGGCCAGGCGCGCGACGCGCTGCGCCAGTTGCTCGACCTGCATGCGCAGGGCCTGCGCGAGCCGCTGTGGTTCGCGCCGTACACCGGCTGGGATCTCTGGAACGCCGAGCCGCAAAAGCGTCGCGCCGCCGCGTGGAAACGCTGGCACGGCGACGGCAACGGCGGCTGGGCCGAAGGCGAGGGTGAAGCGATCCGGCTCGCCCTGCGGGGTCGCGATCCGTTCGCCGACGAAGCGGACTACCGGCGACTGGAGCGTACCAGCCTGCACATCTACGATCTGGTCCGTCGGGGCCAGGCGCGTCCGGATGCCGGGGAAGGGGAGGCCGCGTGAGCGCGATCGATCCCGCCGACAATCCCTATCTGCTCCGCGCGCTGGACGGCGTGCAGCTGATCGAGGCCAGCGCCGGCACCGGCAAGACCTACACGCTTGCCACCCTGTTCACCCGCCTGATCGTCGAACAGCGCCTGCGCATGGGGCAGGTGCTGGCGGTGACCTACACCGAGGCCGCCACCCAGGAACTGCGCAAGCGCATCCGCGAACGCCTGTCGCTGGCCGCGCGTCTGGCCGGCAGCGAAGCCGGCGAGGGCGACAGTCACGAAGTCGCGCTGACCCGTCGCATCCTTCAGCGCCATCTCGCCCAGGGCGGGGAGACGCCGGATCAGCTGGCCCGCCGCCTGCGCATCGCGGCGGAAGAAACCGATCTGGCCGCCATCTTCACCATCCACGGGTTCTGCGCGCGCGTGCTGCGCGAGCATGCGCTGGAAACCGGGCAGGGCTTCGACGCGGTCGAGCTGCTGGGCAACGCGGGCGACCTGTACGCGGAAGTCGCCGCGGATCTATGGCGCGTGCATGCCGCCGACGCGGTGGAGGCCGATGCGCTGGTCCGTCTGTGGAGCGGCCCCGACGCGCTGGCGGCGGATCTTCCCGCGCTGTGCGGGCCGCTGCCGCTATACCCGCAAGCCCCGGCGGACACGACGGGCGACGACGCGCTGGCGGGCCTGGCCGCCGCCTGCGACCGGCTGGCGGCGGGCATCGCCACGCACGCAGACGCGTATTTCGCGGCCGTGCTCGCGGCGCTCGACGGCGGCGTGCTCAACAAGACCGCGTACAAGGCCGACTGGCTGTCCGCGCTGCAACGCCAGCTGCGCCAATGGAGCGCGCGGCCGGATCCGCTGCTTCCGCTGGACGAGCGCATCGAGCGGCTGACCCACGAGGCGCTGTCGGCCAGGACCAACAAGGCGCATGCCGGCAGGACGCCGCTGTCGCCGTTGCAACCGCTGATCGCCGATTACCTGCTGGCGATGGAACGCTGCGACCGGTGGCGGCGCGAACAGGCCATCGGCCTGTTGCATCGGCTGCGCGTCGAAGCGCGCCGGCGCCTGGACGCGCTCAAGCGCACCCGCCGCGTGCGGACCTACGACGATCTGATCGAAGGCGTCGCCGAGGCGCTGGACGGTCCGGACCGACAGACGCTGGTGGCGCGGCTGCGCGCCCAGTACCGGGTCGCGCTGGTGGACGAATTCCAGGACACCGACGAGCGCCAGTGGCGGATCTTCGCGCGCGTGTTCGGCGATTCCGATGAGGTGCGGGCCCTAGGCGACGCGCCCGTGCTGTTCCTGATCGGCGATCCCAAGCAGGCCATCTATGGCTTCCGGGGCGGCGACGTGGATACCTACCTGCTTGCTCGCGGCGTGGCCGACGAGGCGCCGCGACTGGCGCACAACTTCCGTTCGCGCCCGGGCGTGCTGCGCGCCATCCAGGCGCTGTACGAAGGCGCGGACAATGCCGGCCATGACGCCTTCGCCCATCCCGGCATCCGGTTCGAGCCGGTACGGGCGGGCGACACGCGCGCCGACGCCGATCACCTGCGCGATGACACGCCCGCGCCCGCGCTGACCCTGCGCCTGCTGCGGGGCGGAGACGGCCAGCCGCTTGGCGCCGACGGCTCGCGCGCCGCCGCCACCGCAGCCTGCGTGGCCGACATCCATCGCGTGCTTGCCGATGCGCGCCAAGGCCGCGCGGCGATCGACGGCCGTCCGGTGCAACCCGGCGACATCGCGGTGCTGGTGCGCAACCACAAGGAGGCCACCCGCATGCAGCAGGCGCTGGCGCAGGCCGGTGTGCCGGCGGTCGCCGCCGGCAGGCAGAGCCTGTTCGCCACCAGCGAGGCCGGCGAACTGCACACCCTGCTGCTGGCCTTGCTGCAACCGGCCGACAGCGGTCGTCTGCGCGCCGCGCTGTCCACCATGTTGCTGGGCGAGGACGCGACCGCCATCGCGGCGCTGGAGGTCGAGGGCGATGCGCAGCGCCATCACCAGGCCCGGTTGCTGCACTGGCGCGAGCGCTGGCAGCGCAGCGGTCCGCTCGCGCTGGTGTCCGACCTGTGCGCCGAACAGGCCGAGCGCCTGCTGCAGCTGGTCGACGGCGAGCGGCGCATGACCAACTACCTGCAACTGGGTGAACAGTTACAGGAGGCCGCCACGCACACGCTCGGCCTGCATGGCCTGCTCGACTGGCTGCAGGGTCGCATCGCCCATGCCGACCCCGACGACGAGACCCAGCTGCTGCGGCTGGAGTCGGACGCGCGCCGCGTGCAGATCGTCACCCTGCACAAGAGCAAGGGCCTGGAATATCCGCTGGTGTACCTGCCCTTCACCGGCATCGGCACCCGCCGTCCCGACAGTGGCCGTTATCGCGTGTTGCACGAGGAAGGGCGGCGGATATTGCTGTGGCGCATCGACAAGGACGATCCGGCATGGAAGGCCGCCGGTGACACCGCGCGCCGCAACGCCGAGGCCGAGGACGCGCGCCTGCTCTATGTCGGCCTCACCCGCGCCGAACATGCGCTCTGGATCGCCGCCGGCGACCTCGCCGATATCGACAAGAGCCGGTTGGCGCCGCTGCTGGCCGGCATGGCCGCGCTGCGCGATCACGCCGACGTCCGCATCGTCGAAGGTCCGGCCGAACCGCCGCCGCCGCGCCTGCCGCCCGAACACGAGGCATCGGTGGCGCCCGCGCGCGTGGCGACCCGCCGCATCCACGCCGACTGGTGGGTCTACAGCTTCACCCAACTGGCGCATGCCGAAGCCGGCGGCGACCCGCTGGCCGCCGCCACCCAGGCCGATCCCGGCGGCGAGGACGAAATCGCCGCCGCGGATCCCGATGCGCCCGCCCCGGTGACCGCGCCGCCGGTCGCCGCCGATCCGCGTTTCGCCGGCAGCCGATTCGGCGTGGTCATGCACGCCGCACTGGAAAACGCCGACTTCGCCCTCTGGCGCGACTGGCGACCGGGCGAGGACGCGCCCGACGGGCAGGATCGGGTCATCGCCGACGCGCTGCGCGAAGGCGGCTATGCCGAAGCCGACATCGCAGCGGGCCTGGACGTGCTGGTGCCGTTGATCGGCCACACCCTGGGGACCGCGCTCCCCGAGGGCGTGCGCCTGGCCGAACTGCCGGCGGACGCGCGCCGCGCCGAAATCGAATTCCATTTCGCCATGAGCGCCACACCGGTGCCGGCGCTGCTCGCGCTGCTGCATCGCCACGGCCTGCTGCGCGCGCGCAGCGCCTTCGGCGCGCGCCAGCGGCTGGAAGGGCTGATGACCGGCCTTATCGATCTCACCTATCACCACGATGGCCGCTGGTACGTGCTCGACTACAAATCCAACCAGCTGCCCGGTTACGACGCCGCGGCCATGCAGCAGGCGATGGCGCACAGCGAATACGACCTGCAGGCGCTGATCTACACCTTGGCCCTGCACCGCTGGCTGCGCTTCCGCCTGGGCGACGCCTACGACTACGCGCGTGATTTCGGCGGCGTGCGCTACCTGTTCTGTCGCGGCCTGGATCGGGACCAACAACCTTCGCCCGGCGTGCACGCGCAGCGTTTCGAGCCGGAACTGGTCCACGCGCTGGACGCGCTGTTCGCCGGCAATGCCGCAGGTTCCCATCGGGAGCCGCCCCCTCCCCCGCACGCGGGGGAAGGCCGGGACGGGGGCAAGCGTGCGGGTGAATCCGCATGAACTCCTCCAATCTCCTTGGCACCCTCTGGCAGGCGGGCCACCTGCGCACGCTCGACCACGCGCTCGCCCAGAGCCTGCGCCGCCTGGATCGCGACACGCCGGACGAAGTGCTGGCCGCCGCCGCGCTCGCGTCGCTCGCCGTCTCGAAGGGGCATGCAGGCCTGTCGCTCGGCCAGCCGCAGGCGCTGCTCGATACCGAAGCCGCGTTTGCCTGGCCGGACGCCGACGCCTGGTGCGCGCAACTGACGGCCTCGCGCTGGGTCGCCCGTCCGGGCGCCGCGGACGACGCATCCGACGCGCATGCACCGCTGGTGCTGGAGCAGGGACTGCTGTACCTGCGCCGTTACCGGGAGTACGAGCGACAGCTGGCGCTGGGGTTGCGGCGCATCGCGGCGCAGCGGCCGGAAGCGGGTGACTTGTCCGCGCTCGCACCGCTGTTCGCCTCACTGTTTCCGGATGCTCCGTTTCCAGCCCGCTCCGGGCGGGCGCAGCAGGCCGGACGTTCGGATCATCTGGGCGGCGATACCCAAGCGGATGCTTCGCGGCGTTCTCAGGCGTCAGAAGCGCGGAGCGTCGAGCGCAATCAGACGCTCCCCCTGTTCGCGGCGGAACAGCTTGAAGCCAAACCCGAAGCCTCCCTTTTCCCGCTTGCGGAGGAAGGTGCCCGAAGAGCGGATGAAGGCAACCCCACCCACGATCACCAGGCGCTCGCCGCCACGCTCGCGCTCCTGCATCCCCTCCTGCTGATCACCGGCGGCCCCGGCACCGGCAAGACCACCACCACCGCGCGCCTGCTCGTGCTGCTGGCCGCGCAGGCGCGCCACACGGGCCGGGCGCCGCCGCGCATCGCGCTGGCCGCACCCACCGGACGCGCCGCCGAACGCATGGCCGAAAGCGTGCGCCACGCCACGCAGGCGCTGGCCGCCGCCGGCGTCGATCCGGATCTGCTGGCCGCGCTGCCCACCACCGGCATCACCCTGCATCGTCTGCTCGGCACCATTCCGGACTCGCCACGCTTCCGCCATCACGCCGATCATCCGCTGCCGTTCGATGTCGTGGTCGTCGACGAAGCCTCGATGATCGACCTGCCGCTGATGGCCAAGCTGGTCGACGCCATCGCCGACGGCACGCGGCTGGTGCTGCTCGGCGATCCGGATCAGTTGCCCTCAGTGGAAGCCGGCGACGTCCTGGCCGCGATCCTCGGCGCCGCCATCGACGGCAGCCATGAGCCGGAACGCCGTCGCGCCGGTGAAATCCGGGACCCGACGCCTTCGCCGGATCCGGATGCCGACGAGGCAGGTCTCGCGCCGGACGCGGGAGAAGTCTTCCCCGCCGTTCGCGTCCATCTGCGGCGTGGCTGGCGCCAGAGCGAAAGCCTGCAACTCGCACCGCTCGCCAGCGCCGTGCGCGAAGGCGATGCCGACACCACGCTCGCGCTGTTGCGCGCGGGCCAACTGTCCAACATCCATTTCCACGAAAACCTGGAAGATCCGTTGCAGGTCCGGCAGGACGAACTGCTCGCCCACTGGCGCGCACTCGCCGCCGCCGCCTCGCCGACCGAGGCGCTCGCCCTTTCCTCCCGCCTGCGCCTGCTCACCGCCGTGCGCGAAGGTCCACAGGGGGCGCGCACGCTCAATGCCCGCATCGAACGCCTGCTGCTGGAAAGCCAGGGCGCTGGCCTGTCGCGCCCCGGGCAGGGCCATTTCCATGGCCAGCTGATCATCGTCACCGAGAACAGCTACCGTCATCGCCTGTTCAACGGCGACATCGGCATCTGCTTCAAGGACGAACAGGGCGCGTTGGCCGCCTGGTTCCCCGGCGACGAGCCGGACCAGCCGCGCGCGTTCCATCCGGCCGCGCTGCCCGCGCACGAATCCGCCTTCGCCATGACGGTGCACAAGGCCCAGGGCTCGGAGTTCGACAGCGTCTGGCTGCTGCTGCCCGCCCGTGGCAACCGCGTGCTTTCACGCGAACTGGTCTACACCGGCATCACCCGTGCCCGCCGCGCGCTGCACCTGGCCGGCAGCGAGGCGGTGATCCGCGAAGCATTGGCGCGGCACGCGAGTCGTTGGTCGGGGTTGGGGTGGAGGTTGGGTGTGTGGAAATAGCCTGATGGAAGTTATCGAGCAGTACGAGGAGATTGGATGAGTCCGGAGGGCGCCCACGAGCTGATTCCGGATCTGATTCCGGATCTGATTCCGTATCGCACCGAAGACGCGCAGACACGAATCCGGATTCGGCGGGACGGTGGATCGGTACGGCGAGCCCAGGCGCAAATGGCCAGGCCCTACCAGACAACGCCCCACAATGTGACGTTGCATCTGAAAGGGATCTTTGTAGAAGGCGAGCCGGACGAGCGGGCAACGTATAAGAACCAACGGCAAGTTCGCCAGGCCTGACAGAGGGAATACACATGCGCCAGGAAAAAGTCTTCGCCATCAGGTTTTCCAGCATCTATCCGCTGTACATCAAGAAGGTGGAGTCCAAGGGGCGGTCGAAGGAGGAACTCGATCAGGTCATCCATTGGCTGACGGGATACGACAACGACGCGCTGCGGCATCAGATCGAAACCGGCAGCAGCCTGGAGGAATTCTTCGCACAGGCGCCGCGGCTGAACCCGAACGTGTCGCTCATCAAGGGCGTGGTCTGCGGCGTCCGGGTGGAGGACGTGGAGCCTCCGCTGATGCGCAACATCCGCTACATGGACAAATTGGTCGATGAGCTTGCGAAGGGAAAGGCGATGGAGAAGATCCTGCGGACCTAGCGCTTTTCCGCGCGGAGAGGGCGCGCGGAGCGCCGGCCGGATCTGCCGGCGATCGCGCGGTTGCTCTCGGCAACGCAGCTTCAATCGCCCGATGCGCGCGCCAGATCCGTCCAGTACGGGAACATCGCCATGTGCTCGGACGTCTTGCGCCAGGCGACGATTTCACCGTCGATCCGATCGCCGCGCAGCTTCAGCGCCAGCGACAGTTGGTCCAGCCCTTCGCGGCGCGTGTCGGGGCTGCCGATATCGCCCTTGACCTCGCCCGACACCAGTCCATCGATCAGCCCGAAATCGGAAATCGGATTCGCGGGGCCGCCACCCACCGACAATGTCGCCTTGCCTTCTTCCGAAATGGTCAACACCGTGGGCACGCGCCTGCCCTGCGCCAGCAGCGTGCCGCGCCAGGTTCCCCGGTAGTCCCGAAGCGGTTGCAGCGGCACCAGCGGCGGGTTCGCCGGGCGGGGCAAGGTGGTCCAGCCGGGCACGACCGTCTTGAGCAGTCGATCACGCACGCCGCCGATGAAACCGGGTTCGCCGCGCCGATTGCTGAGCACGATCACGGCGGCATTGGCCGAGGGTACCAGCACGAACTCGGCATTCACGCCCGATTGCCCGCCACCGTGATGCAGCACGCCGATCTTCCCCGGCTCGTTGTAGATCTCCCAGCCCATGCCGTAGTGGAAATGCGGGGCGACCCGGGTGGCGGGACGATGCAGTTCATCCAGCCGCGCCGGATCCAGGATCCTCGCGGAGGCATCCAACCCCTTGCCGCCCAGATGCAGCATCGCGAAGCGCGCCAGGTCGTGCGCGCTGGCGTAAAGCTCGCCGGATCCCGGCGTGGCGGTCAGGTAGAACGGCAGCGGCTTGCCGTCGTCGGCATAGCGCACCGCCATCTCCTTGCGCCGCGACAGATCGGTGTCGAAAAAACTGTCCTTCATGTCCAGGGGCAGCAGGATGCGCTCGCGCAGGAACGCGCCCAGCTCCTGCTTCGACTGGCGGGCCACGATCTCGCCGAGGATCCCCATCGCCAGATTGGAGTACTCGTAGCGCTCGCCGACCGGGGCAATCAGGTGGCCGTAGTCGCGGATGAGTTCGGGAATGCCCGGCTGTCTGCCGACGCCGCCTTGGGGATACATCGCGAAGAACGTCGGCAGCCCCGACGAATGCGTCGCCAGCCGGCGCACGGTCGCTTCACGTGACGGGCCGTTCGCGTCGACGATCTTCTCCGCGCCCAGATAGTCGTTCGCCGGGCGATCCAGATCCAGTTTGCCGTCGGCCGCCAGCAGCATCAGCGCCGTGGTGGTGAACGGCTTGGTGGTGGAGGCCACCGAGAACGCGGTGTGCGCCGTCGCCGGCGTGCGCGCTTCGCGATCGGCCCAGCCAAAACCCTGTTCCCAGAGAATCTTCCCATCCTTGACCAGCGCCACCGAGACCCCGGTGAGATGGCCGGCGGCGACTTCCTTCTCGATGTCGGCCCGGATGGACGCGTAGGGATCCGCGCCCGCGGCGTCCGCCGCCAGCGAAACCGGCGCGAACAGCGCGGCGCCAAGGAGGATGCAGAGCAGGCGAAGCGTGCGGGCTGACTTCATGGGTGGCTTCCGTGGAGACCGGCGTTATGGATGGGATGCGGGGGCGGCGCGGGAGGTTTAACACGGTGCGGGATGCCCGGAAAGCGGCGACGCAGAAAATCCGCCTGGGTTTGATCCTGATATACGAAATATATATGATGCGTATAATTCCAGCATCGAGTACGGCCATGGGCATCGTCAACATCGACGACGACCTGCACGACCAGATCCGGCGCGCCTGCACCGTGAGCCACCGTTCCATCAATGCGCAGGCCAACTTCTGGATCAAAGTCGGCATGCTCTGCGAAATGAATCCGGAACTCAGCTTCCAGGAGATCGTCGCCGGCGAGCTGCGTGCGGCCGGGGTGAAGCCTCATCCACTGCGATCGAAAAAAACGTGATCAAGAGTGCCGCTGAGGTCGAGTTGATGGCCGAAGCCGGCGCACTGCTGGCGAGCGTCTTCGATGTGCTGGACAGGCTGGTGCTGGAAGGCCGGAGCACCCTGGACATCAACGATTTCGTCGAGCGCATGATCGTGGATGATCTGAAAGCGCGACCGGCGAGCAAGGGACAGTACGGATTTCCGCACGTCCTCAATGCGTCCATCGACAGCGTTGTCTGTCATGGCATGCCTTCGGCCAGCGATGTATTGCGCAGCGGCCAGATCGTCAACCTGGACATCACGCTGGAGAAGAACGGCTACATCGCCGACTCCAGCACCACCTATCTGGTGGGCGAAGTCGCTTATCCCGCGCGCCGATTGGTCGCGGCCGCCTACCAGGCCATGTGGCAGGGCATCGCTGCGGTCCGCCCCGGCGCGCGCCTGGGTGATATCGGCTACGCCATCGCGCGCTACGCCAAGGCGCAGGGCTACAGCGTGGTCAAGGAATACTGCGGACATGGCATCGGCCGCCAAATGCACGAAGAACCGCAGATCCTCCATTACGGCAACCCGGGCACCGGACTCGAACTGGAAGAAGGCATGGTCTTCACCATCGAACCCATGCTCAACGAAGGGAGGGCGGCCATCCGCGCGCATCCGGACGAGTGGCCGGTGTATACCCGCGACGGCAAGCTCTCGGCCCAGTTCGAACATACCGTGGCGGTGACCCGCACCGGCGCGCGGGTGCTTACGTTGCGGGCAGGGGAGAAGCCGCCGTGCAAGGTGGATTGAACACTGGCTTGCCGGCCGGGTGACCGCCTCCTAGGATTGGCGGTGGGGATTGGCGGCGACGGAGCGGCTCGTGAGATACGCAGGACGCATCACTGAATGGAATGGCGAGCGGGGATTCGGATTTGTCGTGCCCAGCGGAGGTGGCGACCGCGCCTTTGTCCATGTCAGCCAATTCCAGCGTGGCTCGAGGCAGCCGGTCGTCGGTGACTTGATTTCCTACGAAACTCTGCGCGATGCGAAGGGGCGTCTCACCGCAAGGACCGTTCGTTTCGCCGGCCAGAAGATCGCCGTACCGGCAAGCGGCACGCGGCTGCCGGGCTGGCAGATCGCCTTGGGCTTCTTCCTGCTGCTGGCGGTCGCCACCAGCTTGGGGAAATTGCCCATCCTTGTCGCCCTGGCGTATCTCGCCGCCAGCCTGGTGTCCTTCACGATGTATTGCCTGGACAAGACCGCCGCGGAAAAGGGCTACCGCCGTACGCCCGAGTCGAGCCTGCATCTGATCGACTTGCTGTGCGGCTGGCCCGGCGGCCTGGTCGCCCAGCAGTGGTTCCGGCACAAGACCGCTAAGGCTTCGTTTCAAAGCATGTTCTGGCTGACCATCTTCCTGAACTTGGGAGGCGTTGCCTGGTTGATCGTGAGTGGAAGGATGCAGTGGCTCTCCAGCGTGTTGTTGGGAGAATGACCGTTCGGTCATCTCCATGCGCTCACCAGTGAGTTCGAACCGGCTGCCGCCTGACCAGGCTGACAAGCCTGTCGCAAAACAACGCCATCAACGTAAATCCGTCAGGCAGTCGCGATTCGCGTCACCCCGCCTGCGACGCCTCGAACACCGCCAGCTGCGCGGCGAACGCCCGCTGGTACGCGGGGCGCGCCTCGCCGCGCGCCACGTAGGCGGCGAGGTTCGGATACTCGTCCACCAGGTTCGAGCTTCGCAGCCGTTGGAGTACCGAGATCATCAGCAGGTCGCCGGCGCTGAAGGCGCCGTCCAGCCAGTCGGCGTCGCCGAGGTGCGCGGAGAGCTGGCCCAGGCGCGCGCGGACACGCGGTTCCAGCAGCGCCATGCGTGATTCGAACCAGGGCTCGCGGCTCTCCGCGATCTTCATCATCCCGTGCTCGACGACGGGCGGCTCCATCGTGCTGACCGCCGTGAACATCCAGGTGATCGCGCGCGCGCGGGCATTCGTGTCGGACGGCAGCAGACCGGCGTGGCGCTCGGCTATGTGGAACACGATGGCGCCCGAATCGAACAGCACCAGACCGCCTTCCTGATAGACCGGAATCTGCCCGAACGGCTGCAATGCCAGATAGGCCGGTTCCTTCATCTCCTTGAAGGACAGCAGCCGCACCTCGTAAGGCTGGCCGACTTCCTCCAGCGCCCAGCGCACGCGCATGTCGCGGGCCAAGCCCTTGCCGCGATCCGGCGAGGTTTCAAAGGCGGTGATGGTGGGGTGCATGGGAGGGCTCCTTGGGCGGATGGCGCGATTACGTTGGATTCGTAGGGATCGAATGCCCGGCCTTTCCTGGGTAGACGAACGGCGGGGTCAGGGATCGACAAGCTGTCGATGCGGGTTTCCGTCTCCAGACGGGCCGGTGCCATCCGTCAGCGCCTTGAGGAAGCGGTATGGATCATCCTGCGTCAGCATCAAGTCGGAGCTCCTCGACATCGGCAGGTAGACACGTGGTCTGCGCCGGGTGACGACGCGAAAATCCTTTTTCCTGCGACGGCCACTGAACCGGCCTTGGTAATAGCCGGGCAAGCCGATGCTCAGCATCCGCCACGCCAGCCTGGACTGAAATTTGATCTCCACGAGGATGTGGCGCCGTGCCACCGACTGCCAGAGAGTATCTGGAAATCGTGATTCCCCGCGCATATGCTTCAAGGCATGCCTGCAGCGCCGCATCCATCGCTGCAGCCGGGATATGGCGGCCGACGCCTATGAAGATTTGTCTGTGACGCGGGCTCAATCAGATATCGGAACTCATGAGAGAAGCACTCGCACTGCCCATGGCTACATTCGCCTGCTCCGCCATGGCGGCCGGTCTGGCGACCGCCATCGCGTGGTGCTTCGCGCCTCATGCTTCCAACATCCGGAACGACTATGGAGTCGTCTTCTTTCTCGCATTTTCCGTTTGTCTCCCTTACGTTGTGATCGTCGGGCTTCCCGTGGGTCTCTTTCTGGTACACAAGCGCATGTTCAGAACCATCCCCGCGCTCCTGGCGGGCGCCATCGCAGCCAGCCCGATTCCGCTGCTGGTTATCGCGTCATCGTTTGCAGGCCCCGTCTCCTATGAGGGCATCGGACTTTCCATCGCTTTCCTTCTTCTTGCCGTCGTGTCCGGTGCGCTTTCAGGCCTGGTGTTCTACCGGACGTACAGAGTGATGAGTCCCGGCGATCCGGTCTTTTCCGCAGCGCTGGATGGCACACCAGGAGGAAGGCGGAAGCCTTCCGAGGACAGATCCGATGACTGACGGGAGCCGGAGTTCTCAAAGGCGATGACGAATGATTCACGAACCCTGGCTTGGATTTTTTACTCCATCGCCATTGCGTCGGGTAACACGCCTGCATCCCGCAGGGAGATATCCGTCGCCGCCGACGCAATCAACCATGCCGTTCCGACACAGCAAGAGCTCGACGGCGCACTGAAGCAACTCGTTGGCCGCGGACTTGTCGAGACGCGGGGAAAGTTCCACCACATCACGCCATCCGGCAGGATGCTTTTTCAGCGTGCGCAGGAGGGTCGGACGACCGTGACGGCCGTATGGCGGGCGCTGGCAAGCATGTTTGCGGGTGCATCCTAACGGTTCTGATGAGTCCCAGGCCAAAGCCATGCCTCAGCGCGGACGTGGCCTCAAGCGACCTTCGCTATCGGCGCAGCCGCGCTCGGGCACCCGTGAGCAGTCGCTTGCCCGTACCCGCGCGACGCACCCTCACCCACCATCCCGCTGCACCCGCGCCCGATAGTCATGCACGTTGTCGCCGCTGATGCGGGTCTCGCGCGTGCCGGTGACGGTATCCACCTTGGTGTCCGAGCCGGTCACCGGCTTGGCCTCCACCGTGGTTTCGCGTTCGAACGCGTGCGACTTGTCGGTGTTGCGGTAATACCGATACAGGGCCCAATAGAGCGCCGTCGCGCCGACCGGGCCGGCCGCCAGCAACCAGAGTCCACCGTCATCACTCATGAGCCCGCCACCAGGAACCAAAGGACAAGGGATTCGATGATCGTGCCGGTGGTGAGCGCGGCCAGCAGCAGCTTCCACTGCTGCACCGGCACGCTGCCCATGGTTTCACCGGTACGGCCGTTCACCGCGATGTAGTGCAGCATGCCGCCGTTGCTGCCGGGCTGGTGGTAGGAGTACAGCCACACCGGCAGGTACATCGATACCCAGCGGGTGCCGTGGACTTCCAGTTGCTCGCGCTCCCAGCGCACGCCGCGATCATAGCGTTCCACCGAGTCCTCGACCTGGGCCCGCGCGATCGACAGCAACTGGTCCTCCAGGCGTGGCCGCATCCGTTCCACGTCCAGGTTGCGCTTCTCCGAGCTGAAGCCCAGCAGGTAGGAGGCATTCCACTTCAGCGCGTTCTTGGTGTCGAACGGCAGGATGGTGTTGATGATGTTGTTGGTGTTGACCCGGGTATCCAGGTTGCCGCGCTCGGAGGACGATTCCAGCGGCAGGTCGTCCACGGTGAAATCCACCGCCCGCTTCACCTGGTACACGTCGGCGTCGTAATAGGTCTTGCGGTTGTTGCCGGAGCCGCGCGTGTACTCGCGGGTCTTGATCTCGCCCTTGCCGCTCACGGCGGCGCTCGCGTTGCCGTCGACGATCATGTAGGGCAGGTAGACACCCACCACGTTCTCCGGGGTGAACTGTTCCTTGAATGCCTTCAGCGCGAACAGCTGCCGCTTGTCCACGAACTGGCGGATGCGCGCCACCGCATCCTCCTTGCTGATATGGAACGGCAGCACCGCGTCGGGCACCGCGCCGTTGGCGACCTGCTCGTTGACGCCGAACACATGGCGGCACCAGTGGCAGCGCGCCGTCATCGTACTCTCGGTGTTGACGGTGACCTCGGCGCCGCAGCCGGTGCACTTGAAACTCATCAGGCTGGCCGCGCCGGTGTCGATGTCGCGCGCGCCCGAGGCGATGACGGTGCCACGCAGCTGGTCGATGCCTTCGCCCAGCCCGAACGCTTCCTCCACCCGCGCGCCGTGCCACTCGTGGCGGCAGTACTGGCAGACCAGCAGGTCGGTGCCGAGCTTGAGCCGGACATCGGTGGCGCCGCACTTCGGGCAGCGGTTCAGGCCGTCGCGGAGCTCGGCCGACGCCGTGTCCAGCGCCACCGGATCCGGCGCCTCCAGTTCTTCGCGGATGGCGCCGGGCAAGGTGGCCGGATCGACCGGAAACTGGCCGGGCAAGGGCGGCACGTCGCGTGGCGAGCCGGGGCCGGTCACGGGCGCCGCCGGCAACGGCGGCGGGGTCTTGGGGTCGGACATGGTCGTGCTGCGTCCCGCGTGCTTACAGGCCCAGCGCCTTGGCCTTGAGCGCGTCGTAGTCGGCCTGGGTGATGAGGCCCAGGTCCAGCATTTCCTTGGCCTTCTTCAGCCGGGCGACCGGATCTTCCGCCGCCGGCGCGGCCGGGGCCACCGGCTGCTGCAGGCTGCCGACGCCGCCGACCATGCCGGTCGCCATGCCCAGTCCGACCAGCCCGGCGGCGCCGCCGTTCTCGCCGGCCGACTGGATGCCCTGCGCCACACTCGCCTGCAGGTTGGAATTGCCGCGCCCGCCCGACAGCGCGTCGGCGCGCTGCACGGTCTTCAGCAGCTCGCGGGTGTTCGCGTCGTACTCGATCGACACGATGGCGGTCTTGACGATGGCCAGCCCGCGATCCGAATTCCACTGGTAACCCTGCTCCACCGCCTCGGACAGGCTCTTCGCAAAGCCCAGCGAATCCTGCTGCAGCTTGGTGATGCGATTGCCCTTGGCCGGATCGTTCGTATACAGGCTGAAAGCCGGCGCCAGCGAACCCACCACCTCGTTGAACAACTGGCTGGCGGCGGCGTTGTCCATGTCGGTGAAATCGAACACCTCGCCCGGCTGCAGGTAGCGCGCCGGCACGAAGTTCTTCACGAACAGGATGGGGTCGACGATCTTCAGCGTGTAGGAACCACGCGTCACCGCGCCCACCTGGGTATTGAGGAAGCCGTCGTCCCAATAGATTTCCGACTGGGTGCCGAAGCGGTTGTCCGGCAGCTCCTTCAACGACACGAAGAACGCCGCCTGCTGCGAACCCGGCTGGCCGCCGAACTTGAAGCGCTCCCAGCTCTGCTTGATCAACGGACTGACCAGGCCGTCGCCGGCAAAGATGGACTGCGAATTCACATCGTCCGAGCGCCACTCGTAGCCGCCCGGCTCGGCGACGAACCCGGTCACCGCGCCGTCCTGCATCAGCAGCAGCCCGTAACCCTCGGGCACGACAATCTTCGATCCGTTGGTGATGATGTTGGAGGAGCCACGGGTGTTGGAACCCCGCCCCGCATTGGTCCCGCGCGGCACCGCCGCGAACAGCGCCGCCGTCGCCGGCAGGCCTTCCGGCACGGTGTAGAAGTCCTTCCACTGGTCCGCCAGCACGCCACCGACCGCTCCCGTCACCGCCTGTACAAGACCCATGACAAACTCCCTTCCGTTTCATGACGGGCACCGCGCCCGTGGATGGACGGAACTATAGCAGCGCTCCCGACACTGCCGATGACCCCCTGTCGCCAGTCACGGTCGGCGCTTGTTGGAGGAAATCCCCGGGCCTAAGATCGAGTCGTATCAGGGGATGGCGCTTCCGCGGCGCATCGGGATCAAGAATGATCGGCGCCTTGGCAGCCGTGATGGAGCAGTTGTCTTGACCAATCAGGAGATCCTCCCAAAGGCAAGGACCGCGCGGGAAGCCGCGCACCGGTTGCTTGTGCTCATGGCCGTCACCTCCCGCGCACACGAGGAGGTGGCGGAGCAGACGGTTCACTGGGTTCGAGAGAACGGCATCGATGCGTTCTTTTCCCCACGGGAGCGCGTGTTCTACTACTCGCGTGAACAGCCGGCCGACCAGGACGTCTTCGATTTCAGCTGGCGGGCGGAAGCCCTGGTATCGATCGCTTGGGCATTGGGTGAGTTCGGCGAATTTCCTCCCCTCAACGAGCAGACGGACATCTGGGAAATACCGCTGGTGCAGCGAGCGGTGGACTCGCCAAAGGATTTCATCGCCCGCGCGGCACTGCGCCCCGCAAACGAAATCGAGCGCATGGAATCCGAGCTATATCATCAGCACTGGCGGGTGAGGGATGCCCAGCTGTTCAATAAACCGATGCCGCCCGAACTCGATCCGGGTGTCGTCCATGAAAGGCGATACGGGCTGAGCTGGCTGGTCGGCTGGGGAGACGATTGGGATGACGTGCCGACCGATACCTAATTGTTTCACCCACCCCATCGGCTTCCTGTCACGGAGCTGCCTGGCTGGTTACCTCCAACTCGATGCTCGGGAAACAGCGGCATGAGCCTTGATTCATTCGTCCAGAGACTGGGGCCTGAACTTGCGGCATTGGAGCGGCTGCTGGTCCGCATGAGTGGTGAGCCAGTCACTTCGGGTTCCGTGCTCCTTCTGTCGCATCGGCCCGCTATCGGTCCGAAAGCCTACGCCATAAGTCTGTATGCGCCGCTGACCAAGGAGGAGTTGGACACCTATGCGGAAGCCGAGGGATTGGTCATCCCCAGCCATTACAAGGCGCTGCTACGTTCCATAAACGGCGCGCAGATCTTTGAGCTGAGTCTTTTCGGCCTACCTGCATCTGCGCGTGGGCAGCCACGTCTGCTTGATCGATCTTCTCACAAGCCCCTTGATCTGGTTGCCGCCAATCGCCATTGGCGTGCAAAGTACAATGCCGCGTCAGACCTGTTCTATTTCGGGAGCGGAACGCTCTCTGAAAACGAAAATGTTGGCTACTTCATTGACGGTATCGGCGGTGTCTTCGCCCTTCGGAAACATGGCGGTATCTGGCGTCAATGGACGACGTTCGGACGCTTTCTTTCTGACGAAATCGAGCGACTTGAGGAACTCTTTCCCGCGTATGAAGCTTTCATGGCGGGTGTAGCCCGGTCGGGGCGCTGACGCCTCCGCTTTCAATCCTCCGTCGTCGCTGGTTCCTCGCGGAAGAGGGGTTGCAGTAAAGAATCAGATCCATCGGAGATAGCAAATGATCGAACTACCCATAAGAGACCCCTGCGACCTCTGCGAGGTGGCGGGGCGCGAGGAACGATGGGCCATCATCGAAGAAGACGAGCATACGTTGACGGTCATCAACCCGTCGCAGTTCGAAGTGGGCCAGTGCTGCGTCATCACCCGTCGGCATGTCGCGACGCTACTCGATCTTTCCGACCAGGAGTGCCGGGCCATCCTGATTTCGGCCAAGCGGGTCACGGAGGCGCTCGTCCGGGCCTATCAGCCCCTCGGCATTCTGACGTTCCAGAACAACGGTGTTTACAGCGGACAGGAGACACCGCACTACCACTTTCATGTCGTGCCCCGGCAGAAGGGCAGTGACTGGGGCATAGGTCCGCCGCAACTCGCGACGTTCGACGGCGCCGGACGAGCCAGAGGCACCCAGCACGATCCCAGCGGGGATGCGCAGCGCCTGGCGCGAGTCAGGGTTTCCGACCGGCAACTTGCGGAAACGGTCGAGCTGATTCGTTCGTGTCTGCCGGCGTAGCCCCATCTCCATCCCAGGCCAATACATGCGTCCGACCCTGCAAACCGCCGCAAACAGCCACCTGACCATCGACTTCAACGCGCTGCCCGAGTCCCATTGGGAAGCGTTGACGACAAGATTGATGGAGACTGGTGGCTTTCATCGCATCGGCCAGACGGTGATGGGTCTGGACGAAGCGATTCTCCCGAGCTTCCAGCGAGCCGGCCTGACGCTGGCCGCGGGCTGGAACATATGGTCGGGGCACTACCTGCTTTCCGAGTGCGCGGCCGGCGACGAATTTCTGCGGACGTTGTTCAGCGAACTTGGCACCGAAGGCTTCTTGCCTCCGGTGTAGCCGTCCGCCCCGCACGCGGCGGACGCCTTTCAGGAGCCCCCTTCCCTTGCGGTCCCTGCGCCATTAGAAGCCCTCATGCTTCCGACAAGTTCTGGTCATTTGTACGCCGAAGCGCCGCCGGGCAATGTCTCCGCCAAATCCGACACAGGAGGCGGCGAGTGAAGCAAGGTCACGAATTCCCTTGGCGGCGGCGCGTGCTCGCGGCGGTCATGGCGATGGCCGCGACGCTGCCGGCGCTGGCGGACGATCCGCCCGAATGGTCCGCGCCGGTCAAACCCTTCCGCATCGCCGGCAACATCCACTACGTCGGCACCCAGGGGCTGGCCGCCTACCTCATCACCACCCGTGACGGCGCCATCCTACTCGACGCCACGCTGGCGCAGAACGCCGGCCAGATCGAACGCAATATCGAAAGCCTGGGCGTGCCGCTTCGCGAGGTGAAGCTGCTGCTCAGCGACCACGCCCATGCCGACCACGTCGGCGCCATGGCGCAACTCAAGCGGGACACCGGCGCGCGCTTCCTCGCCAGCGAAGGCGACCGCTGGGCACTGGAGAACGGCCGCAACGAAGGCGACAACAACTACGGCGTCATGCCGTTCGAGCCCATCCCGGTGGACGAGGTCATCCACGACGGCCAGACCGTCCGCCTGGGCGAGGTCGAACTGACCGCGCACCTCACCCCCGGCCACACCCGCGGCTGCACCAGCTGGAGCATGACCGTGGACGACCGCGGCACCCCGCGCCGGGTGCTGTTCCTGTGCAGCATCACCGTCGCCGGCAACACCCTGGTCGGCAACAAGACCTATCCGGGCATCGCCGAGGACTACCGCGCCACCTTCGCCAAACTTGCCGCCCTGCGCGCGGACATCGTGCTGACCAGCCACCCCGAGATGGCGGATGTGCTGGAACGGGCGGCCAAGCGCGATGCGGGGAAAGCGGATGCGTTTGTCGAACCCGGCCTGCTTTCCACATTGGTGCCGGATTTCAAGGCGGCGTTTGAGAAAGCGTTGAAGGAACAGGAAGCCGCGGAGCGGCCTTGACCACGAACGCTCCCACGCCGGCCGGCCATGAGATAGTGGGCGCCTGCCAGACAGGGAACGCTTCGGTTCATGCAATACCGCATTGATTGGGTGGACCGGGAGACGCTGGTATATCGGACGTCAGCGCTCTCGGTTCTGGTCCGGGTCGACTACGAAGAGAGCCTCTTCCTCGGTGGCCGGGTGATCCATGCGGATTCCATCCAGCAATGGCAGGATGCAGGGTCCAACGAGGTTCGCGCCGTGACGGAAGACGAGCGGGAAGCCATCATCGTGGCCATCCAGAAGCACTATGCCGGGGAACAGCGACCATGCAGGGTCATTCAATAGGTCAGACAGGCCGGTTCCGTATGCCAACCGGTAGAACAGCAGACATTGTTAGTCCAGGGAAATAGATGGCTGCAGTCGCGAAAGAGGCATAAATTGCCGCTTTTGGTAAAAAGCTGAAGTTGAAGACAGTTCGAATCAGGGAGGAGACGTATGTCCGTCTGCAAGATATGCCTGAAAAGCTATCAGACCCTTCGATATCGCTCTTCGCGTGTATGTGTTTGCGGACGTTGTACCAACGATTTGAACAGTTACAAGCAAGTTGCGGAAAAGGCCTATCATGAGGCCAGGCAAATGCTTGAGCGAGGGATTATCCGGAGAGCTCAATCTGATCTGTTGTCCCCCAAGCCATCATGGATTCATGAGAAGGCTGCGCGACTACTGCAGGACCCTTCGAGCGAAGTAGAGCGGGCATTTCCCGGTTGGGTTAATGCGCTTGTCGCGAATCCGGAGAACAGAAGCAAGATTTTCAAGATCATCCGGGCAGAGCGCCGCGGCCTGCTTCATCTGGATAGGCCCCATCGTTGGGGCTATCCAAAAAACTGGGCTGAAGTCGCAAAGGCCATTCGCAAGCTTGATAGATTCACGTGTGTGGCATGCAATGCCACCGGAGTTGAGTTGCATGTACACCACATCGTATATGCATCCAACTATGGAACCCACCAGAAGACCAATCTGGTCACGCTATGCCGCTCGTGCCATGAGCTAGAGCATAAGCGCGCATTCGATGAGGGTGAAAACATGGCGAACACGGATCTGG
The DNA here is from genome assembly GCF_051953815.1 of Pseudoxanthomonas sp. Classification (GTDB taxonomy): domain Bacteria; phylum Pseudomonadota; class Gammaproteobacteria; order Xanthomonadales; family Xanthomonadaceae; genus Pseudoxanthomonas_A. The sequence continues at coordinate 93,193 of NZ_JBQCIJ010000039.1, forward strand.
TGCCGGATGACTAGCGGAATAGTAGGGGCCTGCCGCGCTGGTGATTTTGCCAGCATGCGAGCCGACGAGCGGCAGTAAGCACACTTCAAACAAGCTCTGATTCGCGCTATGGTCCGCCCCGGGGTAACGGGGAAGGCCACATGGGACGTGGTAAACGCAATCTCATTGATGTGCTGGCGGGCTTGCCTTGGTCGGTCGGCCTGGTGGTGGGTGCGCTGGGCTATCTCGCGCTCGCTCACGGCGTACCGATGTGGTTCGCCCGTCAGGGTGGGCCTTTCGCGCAGGCGTTCGCCGGCGCGTCCAATCCCTTCGGGCTGCTCGCTTGGCTGTTCCTTGCCTTGTGCGCCATCGGCGCGCTCATCTCATTTTTCAGGGCCCGGCACTCCCGCCAGCTGCTGGATACACGCACCGGCCTGGAAAGCATCGCCGCGCTGGGCTGGCGCGACTTCGAGCGACTGGTCGGCGAAGCCTTTCGCCGTCGCGGCTACAGCGTCGAGGAAACCGGCTTGGGTGGCGCCGACGGCGGCATCGATCTGATTCTCCGTCGCGATGGCCGACGCATCCTGGTGCAGTGCAAGCAATGGCGGCGCGAACGCGTGCCCGTCAATGTGGTGCGGGAGATGTATGGGTTGATGGCCCATCACCGGGCGGATGAGGTGCGGATTGCGGCCTTGGGTGGGTTTACGCCGGATGCCGAGCGGTTTGCCGAGGGGAAGCGGATAGAGCTGATCGACGGCTCGACCTTGTTGGCGATGATCGAGGAAGCACGAGCTGTGAGTACTGGAGCAATTGAGGCAAGGAATCGGGTAGAACCAAAACTAGTTGCAACGGAAGAGAAACTTATAGACGTGCCGTCTTGCCCACGATGCGGCGAAACAATGGTTCACAGAACTAATCGGCGGAATGGAAATGGATTCTGGGGATGCTCCACATTTCCTACATGCAAAGGAGTACTCAACTGAGCTTATTGAATACTGACCGAAGAGCGGGATGACCGCTTTCGACCCAAAGAAGACATCTGCAGCAACGGTCTAGTACCCCTTGGCGGCTATAGTCACTCCGTTGATATTGGCGGCACGTCTATGTGTTGATGGAATTGACCAACTTAATATTGAATCATCTCAATGAGTAGCCCTCAGTGGCGGTGGGGAAAATCGTATAGCTACCCTAGAGCGAGACTATGGCTAACCCTTTACCGCCACCTCTAGCTACAGGCACTATCGGCGAAATACTCGTGCAGCTGCGGTTGCTGCAATTTGGGGTTCAAGCCGCGCCGCCTATTAAAGACACGGGCAATGATCTCGTTGCATTCCGTCGTCGCACAGTTCGCACTCTACAAGTGAAGACCTCAACTCGTCGTATCTCGCAAGATCGACGCCTTCCCGAGCATTACGAAATCCTCGCCCTCGTATCCTTACATAACTACGAAGGAGTGGTCGCTTTAGACGTCTCGCGCGTGTTCTTGATTCCGCAAGCCTTGGTAATGGATACGCGCCGTAACTTTCGGTCACTGGCGCATTACGAGCTGCGCCATGACGACGTTAATCATTCAATGCGCCTTTTGGAATACCTATTCGGGCCAGATGCATTTTGACAGTCTATTTATGCTGGCGCGCATTCGCCAAATGGCCGAATGAAGGTGCCAGTTGCCATGATCAGATCAGAGGCGCATCAAGAGATGCCAACGAACGATGCTCAGCGTGAAACACCGATGCCACCGCTGGTGAATTCGGCGCGAGAGGCAGCGCTCAAAGCGCTTGGGGATCTTCGTCCCGTTAGGCCGCCGTTGTTTGAGAATGACTCGAGGACGCTATGGCTTTCCTCACGGACAGAAGCGGGGCGTGACTTGCCGTCGTACTTCCTTGTCTACTTTCTCCTTGTAGATTTCCTTGAATTTCCTCATATGGGGAAGTCGGAGAAGAGCGCGTGGACCGTTCCAGTGAGATATCGAGGTCGGCTGTATGGAGTAGAGCATCGCAAGATGGGACTTGGCGTGTTTGCGCCGAGTCTAGACCCCGATGCACGAATGAGCGGGAAGCCAACTGAAGACCAGGAGGCTGATGCCAAAGACATAACTGCGCTTATAACGAAGGCAGTTGATGCGGCCGGTCCATATTTCGATTGGCGTGTCAAAAAAGCAGCCTCGGGCACGCAGCTTAATGTTTTGAATAAGGGGTCTTCTCTCTTCGAACGCTATGAGTACTTCCGTGATCGCTTCAAAGCACTGTCTACAGAGGAAGATGGGCGGAAATTTGAGCATCAAATCAAGAGAGATGTGCTCGATGATGGAATGACACTAACGAACGTTTCGTTTCCATCCTTAGCGTTGCTCAGGGAAGCAGACTGGAATGCGCAAGCGGCAGTCGAAGCGTTCTTTAGCTGGACTGAGCACGTATTCATTCACCTTGCCATCCTTCAAGGGCGAGCTCGCACAGGCGACGATGTTGCCAAATTAGCTGGGGCGGACTGGAAGGCGAAGTTCAAGGCTGCGCTGGATGTCAATGAGAAGGCCACGAAAAATCACTATGAAGTGCTTCTAGATTTGAGGGCTCAGATTCGCAACTTTATGGCACATGGCTCGTTTGGAAAGCGAGGCGAGGCGTTTCTCTTCCACTCTGGTGCAGGGGCTGTTCCATTGTTGCTCACTGACGATCAGCGGCACCGATACTCCCTTACAGGAAAGCGAGCCTTTAATGAGCGGTGGGCGATCACGGAGATAGAGTCGTTTATCGCGCACTTGTGGTCGGGTGCGCGCGCACCCGCCAAACACCATATCCTTAGCGATCTTCCTAGCATCCTAACTTTTGCTGAAGATGGCACCTACAAAAATGCAATGGTCTCTGAGGAGGCTATGGAGGAATTCATTGAGAATCTGGCTCGCGAGTTCGACAACGCAGCGAATATGGACTGGTAGCTCTGCATGCTGACCAGCAGCAAGCAAGTTGGGAGCCTGCCGCTCCACCAGTGCAGCGACAGACCTGGTACTCATGTTCGCTTCTGGCCGATAGCCGTCATGCTGCGGAGCGCTCCAAAGTCATTTGACGCCACCCTCTCTCCATAGCACCATTCCCCCGCTGCCCTGAATCCGGCAGCCGGGTTTAGCAGCCCGACTCACAAGGCGCACCAGCGCCCATCGACCGATGACCGGCGCTTTTTTCATGCGCCGCCATCGACGCATGGAAGCATGCCCGTTTCATGGCGGGCGGTGCGCGGAGACCGCGAGGTCTGCCGGTTCCTTGTGGCCGGTCTGCTAACCGCGTACCGTCCGTCGCCTTCGTTTAGCAGCGGGAGCGGCGGATTCCAGTCAACACAAGGAATCCCACATGACCCGTCGCAAGTCACCGGCGCGCACTGCCGCGTCCAAGTCTCCCCGCAAACCCCGTCGCGCCCGCTGCGTTTGGACCATCGCGGAAGATCCGCCCGCCACGGAAGCCGCGCCACCCGAACCGCTGCCGCCCGCAAAGCCCCCACGCCCGCACCGCCGCCGCTTCCGCATCCCGCATCGCTGCACGATGGGTTTCCAGTACTACGACGAACGCCGCGACGAGCAGGTCGTCAGCCGCGCCGTGCCCAAGCTGCGCCTGTCCGGCCGCTGGTTGGAGCAATGCGGCTTCGCGGTTGGTGACGATTTGCAGGTGACGGTCGGGCGTGGCGTGTTGCTGGTGAGTCGGCGCAGAAGCGCTTGATGATTGACGCCATGCCGGCGCGACATCGCTGACCGAACCCGATATCACCACCCACAAAAACAACAGGCCCGGACATCACTGCCCGGGCCCGTTGCCATGCGGCGGGCTTACTTGCTCAGGAAGTCCAGCAGATCCTGGTTGAGGCGATCCTTGTGGGTATCCGCCAGGCCGTGCGGGGCGCCCTTGTAGACGATGAGCTGTGCGCCCTTGATCAGCGCGGCCGAGGCCTTGCCCGAGGCGTCGATGGGGACGATCTGGTCGTCGTCGCCGTGGATCACCAGCGTGGGCACGTCGAACTTCTTCAGGTCGGCACGGAAGTCGGTGGCGGAGAACGCGGCGATGGAGTCATACGTGTTCTTGTGGCCGGCCTGCAGGCCTTGGGCGACGAACGACTGGATCAGCGCGGCGTTCGGCTTCTGGCCCGGACGGTTGAAGTTGAAGAACGGGCCGGAGGCGATATCGGTGTACAGCTGCGCGCGGTTGTCCAGCGAGCCCTTGCGCAGGCCGTCGAACACTTCGGCCGGCAGGCCGCCCGGGTTGTCGGCGGTCTTGAGCATCAGCGGGGGCACGGCGCTGACCAGCACGGCCTTCTTGACCCGCGCGGTGCCATGGCGGCCGATGTAGCGGGCCACTTCGCCGCCGCCGGTGGAGAACCCGACCAGGGTGACGTCCTTCAGGTCCAGCGCTTCGATGACCGCGGCCAGGTCGTCGGCGTAGTGGTCCATGTCGTTGCCGTCCCACGGCTGGCTGGAGCGGCCGTGGCCGCGGCGGTCGTGGGCGACCACGCGGTAGCCCTTGGAAGCCAGGAACAGCATCTGCGATTCCCAGCTGTCCGAGCTGAGCGGCCAGCCGTGGCTGAAGGTGACGACCGGGCCGTCCTTCGGGCCCCAGTCCTTGTAGTACAGCTGCACGCCGTCGCGGGTGGTGACGTAGCTGCCGCTGACGGTGGCGCCCAGGGCGGTGGGCGCCTGCGGGGATTGGGCGGCCTGGGCGGTGGCGCCGGTCTGGGCGGCGAAGGCGAGCAGGGCGACGGCGACGGAGCGGGTGAGCGTGTTCATGGGTGGAATCCTTGGATGGAGGGTGGTGGGCGGCGCGGGGGCCGTGCCGGTGGGCGAGGTGTACTTTGCGCGCCGGGGCGATACGATTGGCTACGTACCGTCCTTAAAACTTAACCGAGCGTCCTGATGTCCGACCGACTCGCCGCCCTGCTGGAGCGCTTCTCCGTCACCGCCCAGGTGTTCCAGGCCGGCGCCCTGTGTGGCGTCAATCTGCTGGAGGCCGAGGCCGGCCTGGGCCAGCTGCACCTGATCAGGCACGGCGCGGTGGAGGTCTTCCACGGCAATGCCTCGCACTGCGTGGAGGTGCCCAGCCTGCTGCTGTACCCGCGGCCGATGTCGCACCGCTTCGTCACCGATCCGGTGCGCGGTGCGGATATGACCTGCGCCAACGTGCGTTTCGACGGCGGCGCGAGCAATCCCATCGCGGCCTCGCTGCCGGAATTCATCTGCCTGCCGCTCGACGCGATCGACGGCGCTCCGCCGGTGCTGGATCTGCTGTTCGACGAGGCGTTCGCGCAGCGTTGCGGACGCCATGCCTTGGTCAACCGCCTGTTCGAGGCGCTGATGGTGCTCATCCTGCGCCAGCTGATGGAACGCGGCGAAGTGCGCGGCGGCATGCTGGCGGGCATGTCGCACCCGCGACTGCGCCACGCCCTGGTGGCCATGCACGAGTCGCCGGCCCGGGAATGGACGCTGGACGATCTGGCCGCGACCGCCGGCATGTCGCGCAGCGTGTTCGCCGGCGCCTTCCGCGAAACGCTGGGCATCACCCCCGGCCAGTACCTGCAGGGCTGGCGGGTCAGCCTGGCGCAACAGGCCCTGCGCCAGGATCGCCCGCTGAAAGTCGTGGCCGCCGACGTCGGCTACGGCAGCGAAGCCGCGCTGTCGCGCGCCTTCAAGGCGCACGTGGGGCTGGCGCCGCGTGAGTGGAAGCGGGTGCAGGCGTCGAGCTGATACGGCGGGTGCCACGACAAGCCGACCGACAGTCGCTGTGCCCGGGTTGCCGGCGGCAGCGATGCGGCTTGGCCACCGGCGAGGATCGGCAGATCACCGTCGGGCGTGGCATGCTGCGCGACGGCGATCGGGTGTGGGGACACCCGACCCGCATTCAATCAACGGAGGGGACATGGCGACGGACAGCAGCGGGGCGTTCGGCAAGGAATTCCTGGAGGCCTATCTGAAACTGGGCCTGGGGTCGATGACCAAGTCGGATATCGACGCGCTGGTGATGTGGCTGCTGGACCGGCATGGTCATAACGGCAGCGGTCCGCTGTCGGCCTACAGCAACCAGACCATCAGCGAGCGCCTGCGCACGCCGGTGGCCAAGGTGAAGAAACTGCGCTACGAGGCCGCGCTGAAGTTCGGCGCCAGTTTCACCTCCGTCGAAGACATGGCCAGGGCACGCCTGCTGTATTCGCTCTCCACCGCGACCTTCGAGCTGGAGCACGACAAGATCTGCCTGATCATCGAGGACGCGCTGGTCAAGTACTGGTTGCAGGGCCAGTTGAAGATCAACCGCCAGATCTTCGACCACCCGTTCAACACCGAAATCCTGCGCCTGTCCGCCAGCGCGCTGTTCGACGTGCTGTCCTCGCTGTTCGACGCCAAGTCCGTGGACACCCTGCGCGCGGACTACGCCGCCGCCGAAAAGATCCGGGACGACAGGAAGCGCGCCGACAAACTGAAGAAGCTCGCCGAGGACTTCGCCGGCAGCGCCGCCAAGGCGGCCGGCAAGGGCGTGGTCAACCTGTTGATGCCGGTGCCGGCGGGTTGAAACTGAAAACCGCATGCGCGTATTGATTGCCTGCTTGATGCTCGCGTTGACGGGATGCGGCCAGGAAACCCCATCCGCCGCGACCTCGTCCGCGCCGTCCTCTCCGTCGCTATCGTCAAGCGACCCCGCCGCCGATCTGGTCCGAAACTTCAGAATGGGCGCCAACCTGGAACAGATGGCGAATGACGTGGCGGCCTCCACCCATACTTATGCCACTGTGTCACCGACCGCCGTCAAAGCGCGGATACGCCAGTGGTGCCCAAGTATCAGGCCGAGTGGGATGCCAATCTTGCCAAGGCATACGCGGCGCATCTTTCCCCGGACGAATTGCGTTCGCTTGCGAAGGAAGGCCGCCGGTCGCCGTTCTATTCAAGGCTGGAGCGGCAGCGGCCGGCAATTGCGGAAGACATGAAGGCTGCGTCCGGCGGGTTGTTGCAGCGGCTTGTCAGTGAAGCGCTGACGGGCGCGGCTGAGCGTCCCTGAGCGTTCACGCCAGTCCAACATCACGGCAGTACGCTCCCCCTCCGGAACCCGACTCACGAGGCCCGCCATGATCCCGCGCATCCAGCCCTGTCTCTGCTTTGATGGCAACGCCGAGGAAGCCGCCAGTTTCTACGCGGATACCTTCGCCGATACCCGCATCGACAAGATCAACCGTGCGCCCGGCGACTATCCGGACGGCAAGCAGGGCGGCGTGCTGACCATCGAGATGACGATCCTGGGCAAGCCCTTCCTGCTGTTGAATGGCGGCGCGTCGTTCACCTTCAGCGATGCGATGAGCTTCCAGGTCTCCACCGAGGATCAGGCGGAAACCGATCGCTACTGGAAGGCCATCACCGAGAATGGCGGCCAGGAGATCATGTGCGGCTGGTGCAAGGATCGCTTCGGCCTGTGCTGGCAGATCACGCCGCGTCGGCTGATGGAACTGGTGAGCGGCGGTGGCGAGCAGGCTGAGCGCGCGTTCAAGGCGATGATGGAGATGAAGAAGATCGACATCGCTGCGCTGGAGAAGGCGGTGGCGGGCTGACCGTTCCGCCCGTACATCGCTTCTCCTCCCCGCCTTCGGCCAGTGCTATCGTTCGCGCCCATGAGCAAAGCCACCGACACGGTCAGATTCAAGGCGAAGCTGTCCCGGCCGGCGGAGCCGAAGGGCGCGGCATGGAGCTTCCTGGTGCTGCCTGCCGAGGCCAGCGCCAAGCTGCCCACGCGCAGCCAGGTCACCGTGGACGGCACGCTGGACGGACACGCCTTCCGGGCCACGCTGGAGCCGGATGGGCAGGGCGGTCACTGGCTCAAGGTCGAGAAGAAACTGCGCGAAACCGCCGGCGTGTCGGTGGGCGACACCGTGACGCTGGAAATGGCGCCGGTGGCGGTGGAACCCGAGCCCAAGGTCCCGCCCGACATCCGCAAGGCGCTGTCCGAACATCCGGCCGCCAAGGCGCAGTGGGACACCCTCACTCCGGTCGCGCGCCGCGACTGGATCCAGTGGATGACCTCCGGCAAGAAGGCCGAAACCCGCGTGAAGCGGATCGCCACCGCGTGTAGCCAGCTGGAATCGGGCAAGCGCCGCGCCTGCTGTTTTGACCGGTCGGGGATTTACAGCAACGCGTTCTGTGCGCCGGAGGCGGCGGAGTAGGTTTGGCTTTACCGGGAACAAGACTTGCCACTCGAACGCCAGAATGCGAACCCCGAAACTGATTGAACTCTCCTGCCGGTCCTTGATGCGTCCCCAGCTGCCAGCGGACGTAAAGGACTGTGAGCTATCGTTCACCGCGAAAATCGGAATGGATGCATCACAGGGTGATAATTTCCGGTTCTCCGTAGTGACGCCTGCGGCGTTGACGAGATGCCGGTACACGGGCTGGGGCAAGGACCAGCTGATACTTCAGGAATTTGCGTGGGTATTGGTAGATAACTATCTCGATAACCTTCTTTCTTCCATTCGCGGTGACTCCTGGGAAGAGGTCGCCAGGCAGATCCATGAGTTCATGGATTGGGAGAAATACACCTGCAGATAGGCGGTCGTCTTAGTTCAGAAAGGCTATATAGGAGAGTTTCCATGCCAGACTGGTCAGTGATTGGTTATAGGGACTTCTGGGACGTCCCACGAATGATGGTGGCCCGGCATGGTGATGAGACCTTTCTCTTCCACTCCCGGTTCGATGAGGAGTTGGATGATTTCATCGACTACTACGAGGTCTGGCGGATGCCATCGTTGACAGAGGAAGACCTTCAGGACTCATGGGAAAGGTTGGAAATGCGGGCGCTGGAACGGATGCCGGATATCGGCCTGCGTGAGTTGCCATTCCCGTTTGTTCAACGGGGTTCCGGTAGAGGGGATGGCTGATGGTTCGGTTTCAGTGGAAATCAGCAACTGGGGAACCATCCATCGGAGCCCTTGGATGACGCGAGACCACGCATGCTATTGATAGCTAGCATCCGTGACGCCTGGGGCTGGACGGGCTTGAAACCGCACTCCGTGGTAGGAGAAAACGACTTCGGAAACCTCATCGTGGAAGATGAGGATGGTCGCTACTGGCGCTTGTGCCCGGAAGATCTTCAATGCGAGGTGGTGGCCGACGACAGGGGCCAATTGGACGCACTTGCGCACGATCAGGAATTTCTGACCGACTGGTACATGGCCGAGTTGGTGGCGCAAGCCAAGGCGAGCCTGGGTTTGCTTCGTCCCGGCTACAAGTACTGCCTGAAAGTTCCGGGTGTACTGGGAGGCCCGTACGACGCCTCGAATATCGCGCTCATTTCATTGGGTGAGTTGATCGCCGCATCGGGTCACCTTGCAAAGGAAATAGCGAAGCTTCCGGATGGTTCCAGGGTTCGGCTTTCCGTGGAGCCTTAGCGGTCTGGAACGGGCTTGGATTTCCGGTCGCGCCTTATGTCGCTCCTACAAGAGCAAACTCGTACACAGGCGCCTTCAGTCCAGGTCATTGGCTGAGGACATTTGTTCATTTCGCATCGTCAGGCTGCGAGAAACGGAATCCGCCCCAATGCGGTAGGATCTCCACCCCCGCAAGCAGGTCCAGATGCCATGAGCCATTCCGACGACAAGCCCGGCAAGGTCAGCCAGGAGCAGGCCGAAGACGCGGTCCGCGTGCTGCTGGAGTGGGCCGGCGAGGATCCGGCGCGCGAAGGATTGCTGGATACCCCGAAGCGGGTGGCCAAGGCGTATCGCGACTGGTTCAGCGGTTACCGGATGGATCCGCGCGAATACCTGGCGCGCACCTTCGAGGAAGTGGCCGGCTACGACGAGATGATCGTGCTGCGCGATATCGAATTCGAAAGCCATTGCGAGCACCACATGGCGCCGATCATCGGCAAGGCGCACGTGGGCTACCTGCCCAACGGCAAGGTGGTGGGCATCAGCAAGCTGGCGCGGGTGGTGGACGTGTACGCGCGCCGCTTCCAGGTGCAGGAGAAGCTGACCGCGCAGATCGCGCAGTGCATCCAGGACGTGCTGCAGCCGCGCGGCGTGGGCGTGGTGATCGACGGCGCGCACGAGTGCATGACCACCCGCGGCGTGCACAAGCGCGGGGTCAGCATGATCACCTCCAAGATGCTGGGCGAGTTCCGCGAGGACGCGCGCACCCGCGCCGAGTTCCTGCGCTTCATCGAGACCGGCGGCCGCCGCTGAATTCCGGCTGGCCGGCGGTGCGCGGAGGCATCGGCGGCGGGCCAGGACGGGTTCTCGCGGGCGCGGCGCTGTCGCAGAATGCGGAAACCTGACCCGCACGCCACGCCATCGGAGGGCCGTCGCATGACCCATTCCCCATCCATTCGCCTGCGCCTGTTGGCCGGCCTGCTGCCGGTGCTGCTGGCGGCGTGCGCCTCCCCCGCTTCACCCGAGCCGGTGGACTCGGCCGGACCGCCGCCGGATGTAACGAAGCTGTTCGCCGACGCGCTGCATTGCCGCGGCGATTTTCCGGATGGGCGCGAACCGGCGATGGCCGAACGCCTGCGCGCGGCCGGCGTCGCGTTCACGGATCGCGCGCCCGGCGAGATCATCGATCTGCTGTACCGGTTTCCGCAGCCGCTGAAAATCGACGGCACCGAGATTCCCGCCATCGTCGTGCGCGGCGACAGCGGCCTGGTGGTGATCGCGCAGGCGCGTGGCGACATGGACGATTTTGTCCGCCGCATGCAGGCCACGCCGCATGCGCCGGATCAGGCGGCGGCCGATGGCTTCGGCGAACTGGACGTGCTGTACAGCCGCGCCATGCCGCCGCGTCCGGGCGTGGACGAAACCGCGCCGCGCCTGGTGATTGGCCGCGGCATCGAAGCCGCGGCCTATGCCTTCCGCTGGGGTTGCCGTTCCTACGACGGCTGAGCGCGCCCGTCCCCGCGTGGATGGTTCTGACATGCGGGGCATGACACTGAAGGTCGTATAGCCCCGAGTCGGCGCGGCGCCCGCAAAATGGCGCTTTGTTTTCAGGGAATGTCGATGCCATTGCGTCATGCCGATCCGCGATGCGCCCGACGCCTGCGCGCCTGTGGGCTGACTTTGTTGTGCTGGGCGGGGGCCGCGATGGCCGCCGACGGACCCTATCTGCAACTGGAGGCGCGCCTGGTCGAGGAGCCCTATCAATGGCTGCTTCCGGATGGCACGGTGGTCCGCGAGGGCCTCAGTGACGAGGCCGCACGGGTCGCGGTGGCGCCGATGGGGGACCGCGAGGACTATCTGCTGGAAATGCTGTGGGGCCGCTTCCCGGTGACGGTCCCCGCGCGTTGCTGGCAGTTGCCGGCGGTCCAGTTCGAAAGCTGCGTGACGATGGGGCCGCGCGAGGATTCGGCATGGCAGCGCGAGCAGGCGGAGGCCTCCGGACGGGAGGAGGCCGAGCGCCAGCAGATCCGCGAGACGCGCGTCGCCTGGGCGAGTGAGCGGGTCGGCACCAAGCGGGTGCCGCGCATCCTCGAGGCCGCGCTGGCCGAGCATTGGCGCTGGCTTGCAACGGACGCGGGGCGTGCGGATCCGGACGCGTTTTCCTGCGGCCGGCTGAAGCCCGCCGTGGCCGCCGCGCCCTCGCAGGAGACCCTGCCGCGCCGGGCCATGCGGGATGGCGAGCCGGATGCGGTCGCCGCGTATGCGCAGGCCGCGCGTGACGGCAACTGGCGCGCCGCCGCCGGGCTGTTCGACGCGATGCTGGAAGACGAGGATTTCGAGTCGGCCCAGGTGATCGTGGCCTGGTTGTTGAAGCGGGAGATTCCCGCCGGCTACAACAAGCTCGGCACGCTGCTGGCGGCGACGACCGGATACGACGGCGCGGCCGGTGACGGCGGCGCATTGCTCGAGGGCCTGCGCCGGCACGCGGCATGGCGTGGCGACCCGGCGGCGCAGATGGAGCTGGCGGATCTGCTGGAAGACGCGGGCGACGAAGCCAACGCCGCCCGTCTGCGCGAGTGCGCCATCGCGCAGAACCCGGCGCTGGCAAGGTAGGGCGGGACGTCGGCGGCGCGTGCAGGAAAACCGCGCCGCTGCGATGATGACTCGGATGAAATCCGTTCCCGATGCCTGCCCCTGCGGTGCCCCCACCGCCTACACCGCCTGCTGCGGTCGTTATCACGCCGGTGAAGCCGCGCCCGATGCCGAAGCGCTGATGCGTTCGCGCTACAGTGCGTTCGTGCTTGGCGACGAAGCCTATCTGCGCGCGAGCTGGGATCCGGCGACCTGCCCGGCGGCCCTCGGACTGGACCCACCCGGCGATACGCGCACGCAATGGCTGGGCCTGACGGTGAAGCGGCATCGCCTCACCGGCGGGAACGCGGCCGGGGAAAGCACCGCCGAGGTCGGGTTCATCGCACGCTACCGCGTGGGTGGCGGCTCGGCGGTGCGGCTGCATGAACTCAGCCGCTTCGTGCGGCGCGATGGCCGCTGGTACTACGTGGACGGCGATCACCGCTGAGTCGACGTCCGCGGTTCCGCACGGCGAGCCGTTCAGGCATGTGGTCGCGAATCCACGGCGGGCAGGGCAGAGTAGGAATCCCCCGCCGGCCAGGGAGGCCATCCGATGAAACCGCTGCTGTTGTGGGCGCTGCTGGCGCCGCAGGATCCGCCGCCGATTCCACCACCGCCACCAGCGCCCCCGCCGGCGCAGTCGATGCCGGCGCCCTTGTCGCCGGAGTCCGCGCCGGTTCCGGTGCGGCGCGATCCGGTGTTCGATGCCTGCCTGGCGAAGATCCGCCCGCAGGCCGCCGCGCGCGGCATACCCGCCGATGCTTACGATCGGCTGACGGCCAACCTGGTGCCCGACCTGTCGGTGCTGGATCTGCTGGACGCGCAGCCCGAGTTCACCACGCCGTTGTGGGATTACCTGGCCGGACTGGTCGACGACGAACGGGTGGCCGATGGCAGGAAGCAGCTCGATGCCCATCGGGATCTGCTGGCGACGGTCGCCATGCAGTCCGGCGTGGATCCGGCGACGGTGGTGGCGGTGTGGGGCGTGGAAAGCGACTACGGCCGGGTCTCCGGCAAGCGCCCGCTGCTGGTTTCGCTGTCCACGCTGTCCTGCTTCGGGCGCCGGCAGGCGTTCTTCCGTGGCGAGTTCCTGTCGCTGCTCGGTCTGCTGCACGCCGGCGATCTGCGGGATCCGGATCTGACCGGCTCCTGGGCCGGCGCGTTCGGGCATACCCAGTTCATGCCCTCGACCTATGCGCGCATCGCGGTGGATCAGGATGGCGATGGTCGCCGCGATCTGGTCGGCAGCATTCCCGATGCGCTGGCGTCCACCGCCGCCTATCTGCAACGCGCCGGCTGGGTCGGCGGCGAGCCCTGGGGCTACGAGGTGACGCTGCCGCCGGGCTTCGACACGACGCTGGCGGGGCGCACTAAACGGCGCCCCCTCTCGGATTGGCTGGCGCGCGGCGTCGTGCGCGCGGACGGCGCGCCACTGGCCGCCGCCGACACGCCGTCGGCGCTGCTGCTGCCGACCGGCGCGCGGGGACCGGCGTTCCTGGTGTTCCGCAACTACGACGCGATCTATGCCTACAACGCCGCCGAGAGCTATGCGCTGGCCATCGCGCTGCTGTCCGACCGCCTGCGCGGCGGCGCCGGCTTGCGGACGCCCTGGCCCACCGATGATCCCGGTCTGTCGCGCGCGCAGCGCCGACAGCTGCAGGCGCTGTTGCTGGCCCGGGGCCACGCGATTGGCGCGGCCGATGGCATGATCGGCGCCAATACCCGTCGCGCCATCCAGGCCGAGCAGCAGACCCTGGGCCTGCTGCCCGCCGATGGCCGCGCGGGGCTGAAGATCCTCACCGCCCTCGAGCGCGCCGGCCCGCCGGTCGCGCTTCCGAAGAGTCCACCATGACCTCGACGTCCGCCTCCGTCCGTTCCGGCGATTTCAACGACATTCCCGCCTGGTGCATCGACACGCCCGCCGCGCGCGCGGCGATCAGTGTCCACGGCGGACAATTGCTGGCCTGGCGGCCGACCGGCTTCGACGAGGTGCTGTGGTGCTCGCCGACCAGCCGCCGTCCGCCGCAGGCGATACGCGGCGGGGTGCCGGTGTGCTGGCCGTACTTCGGCCGCGATGGCCAACCCGCCGATGCGCCGCAGCACGGCCACGCGCGCATCACGGCGTGGCAGTTCGTCGACGCGATGGAGGAAGAAGACGCGGTGGTGCTGGATCTGGCGCTGCCGCCGGATCCGCGCACGCCACTGCGGTTGCGCCAGCGGCTGCGCATCGGCGCCGCGCTGGAGCAGACGCTCATCACCACCCATGCCGGTGACGCCGGGATCGCGTTCACCCAGGCGCTGCACAGCTATTTCGCGGTGGGCGACGTGGAGCAGGTGTCGGTTTCCGGCGTGGACGGCCTGCGCTATGCCGACAAGCTGGAGGGCGGCCGGCACGCGCAGGCCGGCGACTGGCGGCTGGACGAGCCGCGCGATCCCGGCCGCAGCGATCGCATCTACGAGGACGCGGGCAGCCGGTTCGTCCTGACCGATCCGGTCGGCCGGCGCCGCATCACCGTGGAGACGCGCGGGAGTCGATCACTGGTGATCTGGAATCCGGGCGAAACCGGCGCCGCCGCCATCGCCGACATGCCGCCGCGGGGGTGGCGGGAATTCCTGTGCGTGGAAACCGCCAACGCGGGCGAGGACGTCGTCCGGCTGGTCCCGGGCGCGGAACATCGATTGGGGCAGCGCCTGTCCGTCTCACCTTTGTAGACGGGAGATCCACTACACTGCGGCACCTTTTTTCCGCCGTGCGTATCCCGTGACCGAAGCCCCGCCCGTCAGCGGCCGCCGCGCCGCGCTGATCTTCATTTTCGTCACCGTCCTGATCGACATCCTGTCGTTCGGCGTGATCATCCCCGTGCTGCCCGGCCTGGTGCGCGAGTTCGTCGGCGGCGACTTCGCCAAGGCGGCCTGGTGGGTCGGCATCTTCGGCACCCTGTTCGCGATCATCCAGTTCGTCTGCTCACCGATCCAGGGCGCGCTGTCGGATCGCTTCGGCCGCCGGCCGGTGATCCTGCTGTCGTGCTTCGGACTGGGCGTGGACTTCCTGCTGATGGCGCTGGCGCAGTCGCTGCCGTGGCTGCTGATCGCGCGCATCTTCTCGGGCGTGTTCTCGGCCAGCTTCACCACTGCCAACGCCTACATCGCCGACATCACCCCACCGGAGAAGCGCGCGCAGGCGTTCGGCATGATCGGCGCGGCGTTTGGCCTGGGTTTCATTCTCGGTCCGCTGCTGGGCGGACAGTTGAGCAAGATCGATCCGCGCGCACCGTTCTGGTTCTCGGCCGGGCTGGCGCTGCTGAATTTCCTGTACGGCTGGTTCGTGCTGCCGGAATCGCTGCCGAAGGAAAAGCGCACGCCGCGTTTCGACTGGTCGCATGCCAATCCCGTGGGCTCGCTGTTCCTGTTGGGGCGCTATCCGCAGGTGTTCGGTCTGGCGGCGGTGGTACTGATTGCCAACCTCGCGCACTACGTCTATCCGAGCGTATTCGTGTTGTTCGCCGAATACCAATATCGCTGGGATGAGGATCAGGTGGGTATGGTGCTGGCTCTGGTTGGCGTGTTCAGCGTGATCGTGCAGGCGGGACTGGTAGGCCGGGTGGTGCCCAAACTGGGCGAACGCCGCACATTGCTGTTCGGCCTGGCCTGCGGCGTGGCCGGCTTCTTCATCTACGGCCTGGCCGACGTGGGCTGGATCTTCCTCGCCGGCCTGCCGATCAGCGCGCTGTGGGGACTGGCGGGACCGGCCACCCAGGCGCTGATCACGCGCCAGGTCGGGCCGGAAGTGCAGGGCCGCATCCAGGGCGCGCTGATGAGCCTGGTCAGCCTGGCCGGCGTCATCGGCCCGATGATGTACGCCAGCACCTTCGCCCTGTTCATCGGCAAGAACGCGCCGGCGCACCTGCCGGGCGCGCCGTGGATGCTGGCTTCGCTGCTGCTGTTCATCGGCCTGCTGGTGGGCTGGCGCTTCGCCCGCCCGGCGCCGGTGGCACACGCCTGATCCGTCGGCCGGCCGGGGGGACTCAACCTCCGGCACTGTTCGCCGTGCCTCGGCTGGGCGATGCTCGCGCGAAACACGAGACGCGAGGTTTCCCATGCGAAAGACGATGCTGTTGGGCTTTGCCGTGGTGCTGGCCGGCTGCGCCAGCCAGCCCGATTACTACGACACCAATGCGGCGGTGGATGCGAATCCGCTGTGCGCCAGTCGCCCGGACAATCCGAATGATCCGGTGTCCAAGGATTGCGAACGCTCCAGCGGCGCGCGCTGGTCGCAGGACGACAAGAGCAGCCAGCCGCTGGATCTGAGCGGGGCAAAGAAAAAGAAGGACGACTGAGGACCGCGGCCCGGCGGCCGTCTTCCGCGCCGGGAGGCGGCCTGCCGGCGCACGGGCCGGAGGCCACCTCCCTTCACCGCCGATCGCGCCCCGGCCGGGAGAGAGACTTCATTCGTCCGGCGCGCGGGCCGGCGGTGCCGCGTCAATCGTTTTCGACGTGGACGATCGCGCCGGTGGTCGCGTCCAGATGCACCTCGACATCGTTGCCGTCGGCGCGCTCGGCCTCGGCCTTCCACATGCCGTCGTCGAAATCGACGTCATGGACCTTGGAGTAACCGGCGGCGGCCAGCCTGGCCTTGATGTCGTTCTCGCTGAAGTTCGACACCAGTGTCTCGGCCTTGATGTCGCCGTTGGCCGGATTCACGCGCACATCGACGCGATTGCCGTCCGCGCTGGTGGCATCGGTCTCCCACATGCCGTCCTCGAAATCGAGATCGTCCATGCGGGTGTAGCCCTTCTCGGTCAGCAGCGCGCGCACCTGCGGTTCGGTCATCGCCGCCTTGGCGGGATCCTGCGCCTGGGCCTGCGCGAGCACCGGAGTGGCGATCAGCGCCAGCGCCAGCAGCCCGGGTTTGCGGGAAGGGCGGATGAAGGAAAGCGTCTGCATGGTTCGCTCCTGTGTCGGGAGGAACCCGATCCTGCCGCCGCCCACTTCACCGGCGGATGAACCCGCTGGAAAGACGGCGTGAACCGTTCGGCGAAATGAAAACCGCGTGAGCGCGACGTTCTATCCGCGCCGCCAGATCAGCAGCGTCACCACGCCGGCGATCAATCCCCAGAACGCCGAACCGATGCCGGCGATGGTCAGGCCCGAGGCCGTCACCAGGAAGGTGATCAGCGCCGGTTCGCGATGCGATTCCTCGCGCAGCGCCGCCGACAGGCTGTTGCCGATCGTGCCGAGCAGGGCGATGCCGGCAATCGCCATGATCAGTTCCTTGGGGAACGCGGCGAACAGCGCGGCGACGGTGGCGCCGAAGATGCCGACCAGCACGTAGAACACGCCGGCCGCGATCGCCGCGACGTAACGGCGATCCGGATCCTCGTGGGCCTCGCGACCCATGCAGATCGCGGCGGTGATCGCGGCCAGGTTGAGCGCGAACGCGCCGAACGGCGCCAGCAGCAGATTGGCAACACCGGTCCAGCCCACCGCGGGCGAAATCGGGATCGCGTAGCCGGAAGCGCGGATCACCGCCACGCCGGGCACGTTCTGCGAAGCCATCGTCACCACGAACAACGGCAGGGCGATGCCGAACAGCGCCGGCAACGAGAAGCTGGGGAACAGGAAGATCGGCTTCGCCAGTTCCCAGTGCAAGTCGTCGGTCTTCAACTGGCCGAGTCCGGCCGCGAAGGCGATGCCGACCAGCAGGGTCAGGATGACCGCGTAACGCGGCAACAGCCGGCGTGCGAGCAGGTAGACCACGAACATGGTCAGCGCCATGCCCAGCTGGGTCTTCATGGCGACGAAGGCGTCCAGGCCGAAACGCAGCAGCACGCCGGCCAGCATGCCCGAGGCCAGCGACACCGGGATCCGGCTGATGGTTTTCTCGAACACGCCCGAGAAGCCGCAGGCGGCGATCAGCGCCGCCGAGATCATGAAGGCGCCGATGGCGTCGGACAGCGGCAGGCCCGCCGCGCTGCTGATCAGCATGGCCGCGCCGGGCGTGGACCACGCAGTCACCACCGGCATGCGATAGCGCAGCGACAGACCGATGCAGGTCAGGCCCATGCCCAAGCCGAGCGCCCACATCCAGGAACTGATCTGCTCCGGCGACGCACCCAGCGACTGCGCCGCCTGGAACACGATGACCGCCGAACTGGCGAAACCGACCAGCACGGTGACGAAGCCGGCGGCGATGGCGGACAGGGACAGATCGCGCAGCAGGGCGCGCGGCGGGGATGCGTTGGACATGGAGATGCCGCTCGACGGAACTGGGTGATTGTCGCTTACGGATGCGGGCGCAGAAAGTGCGTGGCGCGGCTGCGGGTGATGGCGCGCATGGAATGCCGGATTCCGGTGGCCGTCATCGGTGTGATGGGAGACGGCGGTGATGGCCGGGAGCTTGTTGTCATGGCGCGGGGTTTCTCCGGTTGGCCCCCACCCCAACCCTCCCCCGCAGGCGGAGGAGGGGACTGTGTGTGCGCGCTGACGGATTCATCGACGGGATGCGCCGGTGGCCTGATCTGTCCGCGCACTGGATACAGCGACGCTCCGGCTTTGGCCTCTTCCGCCGCTCGCGAGGGAAAGGAGCTGTGTGCGCGCGCCGACGGATTCATCGACGGGATGCGCCGGTGACCTGATCTGTCAGCGCACTGGATGCAGCGACGCTCCGGCTGTGGCCTCTTCCCCGCTCGCGGGGGAAGGCGGGGATTGGGGGCGCCTTCGGCGCGACAGAAAAGCCACATGCCACCCCCCATCCATCGCGTCACTCACACCCGACAACCTCCAGACCCTCTCAACCCCGCGACGCCCGCAACCCCACCGCCGCCAGCCAGCGCCGCGCGACCACAGGCGAGGTCATGCACACCGCATCGTCGGTGACGGTGGTGACCGCGCGCTCCAGCAACTGGATGTCGGCTTCGTGCTGGCGCGCCACGTGCGGATCCTCGAAGAAGATCACCCGCTGGCAACGCCGCTCCAGCACGCGATCGGCGATCTGCGCGTCGCCGCCCATCGGGCCGCTCTGGTAACGCTCGGCCCAGATCCGGTCCTGCGGCCAGCCGCGGCTCCAGGCCAGTTCGTTGAGGCGCTGGCCGGTGGTGCCGGTGGCGACGCGGTGGGCGAAGCGCGAGAGCAGATCGAAATGCTCGGCGGCGAAGGCCAGCATCTGCGGCTTCATCGCATCGTGCGCGATCAGCGCCAGGGTCTGCCGCTCCAGCGCGTGGAAGCGATCCGCACCGGGATCCGGTGCGAAGCCGGCATGGATGCGCTCCATCTCCACCCAGTCGCGCGCCGAGGCGACGGTCGACAAAAACGGCTTGCCATGGATCACGCACTGGCGCTTCAGCGCGACGGCTTCGGGAAAGATGGACGAAGGATCGACCGGATCGATCAGGTAGATCGCACCGTCGAGATTGCGCTCGGCGCCTTCCAGTCCGACCACTTCCGCCACCAGCTTCATCAGGCCGCCCTCGCGGCCGTAGGGCAGCCGGCGCAGGTGCGGATAGTTGGCCAGCATGCCGGCGGCGACGATGGCGTCGTGGGTGCGCCCCACCGCGTGCAGGCCAAGTCCCAGCTCGCGGATGCCGGATTCGCAGGCGCGCAGCCAGCGGAACAGCGCGGCGTCTTCGTTGTGATGGTGCAGGCGGTTGGCGGCAAGACCCAGGCGCATGGACGGGGCGTCGAAGGGGAAAGCGCTAGTCTAGCGATCCGGCGTGCGCGGCACAGGTGGGCTTCGGCCCACCATTGCCATACCAGTCCACCGACGCCCGCAGTCGTATGCGGGACGTCGATGCGGTGAATCAGTCCGCGAGCATCTCCGCGATGCTCGCCGCCGCGTCCCGGCCCTCGGCCACCGCGGTGACCACCAGATCCGCGCCGCGCACCGCGTCGCCGCCGGCGAACAGCTTGGGGTTCGTGGTCTGGAACGGCAGGCGATCGCCGCCACCGGCGACGATGCGGCCATTCGGCGTGCCCTCCACGCCCTGCGCGGCCAGCCACCCGGGCACGCTGGGCGAGAAGCCGAAGGCGATGATCACCACGTCCGCTTCCAGCAGCGATTCGCTGCCTTCGATCGGCACGGCGTTCTGCCGGCCGCGTTCATCGGGCTCGCCCAGGCGGGTTTCCACCACCCGCACGCCGGTGACCTGGCCCCCGGCATCGCCGACGACCGCCAGCGGCTGGCGGTTGAACAGGAAGCGCACGCCTTCCTCGCGCGCGTTGGCGACTTCACGCGCCGAGCCGGGCATGTTGGCTTCGTCGCGGCGATAGGCGCAGGTGACCTTGGCCGCGCCCAGTCGGATCGCGCTGCGCACGCAGTCCATGCCGGTGTCGCCGCCACCCAGCACCACCACCCGCTTGCCGGCCAGATCCGGCAGCGCGAGCTTGTCTTCCCAGCCGGCGATTGGCCGGCCCCAGGGATCGTTGCCGCCGACGATGCGGCCGTTCTGCACCAGGAACGGCAGCGCCGGCAGCACGCCGTCCAGATCCTGTCCTTCCAGGCCGCCGTCGGTGTAGCGGTAGGCGCCGGTGCCGAGGAACACCGCGTCGTAGTCGGCCAGCAGTTCCTCCAGGCTCACGTCGCGGCCCACTTCCACGCCCAGGCGGAACTCGATGCCCATGCCTTCGAGCACCTCGCGGCGGCGGGCGATGACGCTTTTCTCCAGCTTGAAGGTGGGGATGCCGAACTGCAGCAGGCCGCCGATCTGTTCATAGCGGTCATACACCACCGCGTGGATGCCGGCGCGCGCCAGCCGATCCGCGCAGCCGATGCCGGCCGGTCCCGCGCCGATCACCGCGACCCGCTTGCCGGTGGGCTTGACGTCGCTCAGGTCCGGACGCCAGCCGTTGGCCAGCGCGGTGTCGGTGATGAACTTCTCGACTGCGCCGATGGTGACCGCACCGAATTCCTCCAGCGTGCACGCGCCCTCGCACAGGCGATCCTGCGGACACACCCGGCCGCACACTTCCGGCAGCGGGTTGGTCGAATGGCACAGCGCCGCGGCTTCCTCGATGCGGTTTTCCTGCACCAGTTGCAGCCACTGCGGAATCGCGTTGTGGACCGGGCACTTCCAGCTGCAATACGGATTGCCGCAATCCAGGCAGCGGCCGGCCTGGTACTGCGCCTCGGGCTTGTCGAACTTGCCGTACAGCTCGCCCCAGTCACCGGAGGTGCGCAGTTCCAGCGGAATGCGCTGCGGCATGGTCCGCGGCAGTTCGAGGAATTGGAAGACGTGCTTCTTGCTCATGGTTGGATTCTCGACGCCTTCCCCCGCATGCGGGGGAAGGAGGGGAAGGAGGCGCTCCGGCAATCCATCACGCGGCCCTGCGCAGCGAATCGGTCAACGATTCCAGGCTCGCCGCCTTCGGCTTGACCAGCCAGAACTTGCCGACGTAGTCGCGGAACTCGTCCAGGATCTGCTGCGCCCAGATGCTGCCGGTGAGTTCGCGGTGGCGCTGGATCAGCTTGTGCAGGTGCTGGCGGTGGCTCTCGAAGCCCTCCGGCGAGATCCGGTGGATGTCGATCAGTTCGTGGTTGTAGCGGTCGACGAAATCGCGATCCAGATCCAGCACGTAGGCCAGGCCACCGGTGAAGCCGGCGCCGAAGTTCAGGCCCACCCGGCCCAGCACCATCACGATGCCGTCGGTCATGTACTCGCAGCAGTGATCGCCGGCGCCCTCGATGACCGCCAGCGCGCCGGAGTTGCGCACCGCGAAGCGCTCGCCCGCGCGACCGGCGGCAAACAGTTCACCGCCGGTGGCGCCGTACAGGCAGGTGTTGCCGAGAATCGGCGTGTTGCGCGCCTCGAAGCGCGCGCCGCGTGGCGGGCGCACCACCAGCCGGCCGCCGGCCATGCCCTTGCCGACGTAGTCGTTGGCTTCGCCTTCCAGTTCCATGTGCAGGCCGCCGGCGTTGAACGCGCCGAAGCTCTGCCCAGCGCTGCCGCGGAAGCGCAGGTTCAACGGCGCGTCGGCCATGCCCTGGTTGCCGTGGGCGCGGGCGATGGCACCGGACAGGCGGGTGCCGATCGAGCGATCGGTGTTGTGGATCAGGAAGCGGTGATCGCCACCGGCCTTGCGCCGGATCGGCTCGGCCAGCAGGCCATCGAGCTGGGTGGCCAGGCTGTCCGGCGATTCGTACAGGCGCTGCGCGGCGCAGCTTTCGCTGCCGGTCTGCGCGCCCTGCAGCAGGCGGCTCAGGTCAACGCGCACGCCATCGCGCGGCGAGACGTCGATCTGTTCCAGCAGATCGGTGCGGCCCACGATTTCGTCCAGCGAACGCGCGCCCAGGTAGGACAGCCATTGGCGCACTTCCTCGCTGAGCAGGCGGAAGAAGTTCTCCACCCGTTCCGGCAGGCCGGTGAAGTACTGCGCGCGCAGGCGCTCGTCCTGGGTGGCCACGCCGGTGGCGCAGTTGTTGAGGTGGCAGATGCGCAGGTACTTGCAGCCCAGCACGATCATCGGGCCGGTGCCGAAGCCGAAGCTGTCCGCGCCCAGCAGCGCCGCCTTGACCACGTCCAGGCCGGTCTTCAGGCCGCCGTCGGTCTGCAGCACGGTGCGATCGCGCAGCTGGTTGGTGACCAGCGCCTGGTGGGCTTCGGCCACGCCCAGTTCCCACGGCACGCCGGCGTAGCGGATCGAACTGATCGGGCTGGCGCCGGTGCCGCCGTCGTGGCCGGAGATGGTGATGAGATCCGCGCCGGCCTTGACCACGCCGGCGGCGATCGTGCCGACGCCCGCGTGCGAGACCAGCTTCACCGATACCAGCGCCTGCGGATTGACCTGCTTGAGGTCGTAGATCAGCTGGGCCAGATCCTCGATGGAGTAGATGTCGTGGTGCGGCGGCGGCGAGATCAGGCCGATGCCCGGGCGCGCGTAGCGCAGGCGGGCGATCAGTTCGTTGACCTTGTGGCCGGGCAGCTGGCCGCCTTCACCGGGCTTGGCGCCCTGGGCGACCTTGATCTGCAGCACTTCGGCATTGACCAGGTACTCGGGCGTGACGCCGAAGCGGCCGGAGGCGACCTGCTTGATCTTGCTGCGCTTCTCGGTGCCGTAGCGGGCCGGATCCTCGCCGCCTTCACCGGAGTTGCTGCGCCCGCCCAGGCGGTTCATCGCGATCGCCAGCGCCTCGTGCGCTTCCGGCGACAGCGCGCCCAGGCTGATCGCGGCGGTGTCGAAGCGACGCAGCAGATCGCCGGCGTCGGCGACCTCGGACAGCGGCGTCGGCGTTTCCGCGCGCTTGAGCGCCAGCAGATCGCGCAGCGCCGAAGGCGGACGCGAGTTCACCGCGTCAGCGTATTTCCGCCAGTCGGCGACGTCGCCGGTGCGGGTGGCGCGTTGCAGCGTCGTCACCACGTCCGGGTTGTACATGTGGTACTCGCCGCCGTGGACGTACTTGAGCAGGCCGCCGATTTCCGGCTGCGCGCGATCGTTCCAGCCACGCGACTCCAGTTCGCGCGCCTCGGCGTCCAGGCGCGCGAAGCCGACCCCGCC
The DNA here is from genome assembly GCF_051953815.1 of Pseudoxanthomonas sp. Classification (GTDB taxonomy): domain Bacteria; phylum Pseudomonadota; class Gammaproteobacteria; order Xanthomonadales; family Xanthomonadaceae; genus Pseudoxanthomonas_A. The sequence goes on from NZ_JBQCIJ010000039.1 coordinate 116,665, forward strand.
GATGCGCGCGGGCGTGTCGGCGAAGCACAGCTCGACCACCTCCGGCTCCAGGCCGACGATCTCGAACAGCTGCGCGCCGCGGTAGCTGCTGATGGTGCAGATGCCCATCTTGGAGATGATCTTGGACAGGCCCTTGTAGATGCCCTTGCGGTAGCTGCGGCCAATCTGGGCCTGCTCGCCGCCCTTCTTCAGCTGCAGGATGCCGCGCCGGCCCAGGTCGAACAGGGTCTGGTAGGCCAGGTACGGATACACCGCGGTGGCGCCGTAACCGATCAGGCAGGCGATGTGGTGCGCGTCGCGCGCGGTGCCGGTCTCGATGATCAGGTTGACGTCGCAGCGCAGGCCTTCGCGGCACAGATGATGGTGGACCGCGCCGGTCGCCATCAGCGCGTGCACCATCGGCCGGCCCTGCTGCGGCCGGCGATCGCTCAGCACCACCATGACCATGCCTTCGCGCGCGGCCTGTTCGACCTCGGCGCAGATGCGCTCGATGGCCGCCTTCAGCCCTTCCTCGACGCTGTAGGACAGATCGATGTAGCGGTGCTTCTGGTCGTACGGATCCATCTTCAGCAGCTGGCGCAGCTTGCGCTGGCTGAGCACCGGCGAATTCAGGATGACGTGGTTCACCGTCTCCGGGCCGGCGTGGAAGATGTTGGTCTCCTTGCCGAGCTGGGTCGCCAGCGACATCACGCAGTCTTCGCGCAGCGGATCGATGGGCGGATTGGTGACCTGGGCGAAGCCCTGGCGGAAATAGTCGTACAACGGCCGGGTCTGCCGGCTCAGCACCGCCATCGGGGTGTCGTCGCCCATCGATCCGGTGGCTTCCTGCTCGGTCTCGGCGAGCGGACGCAGCACCTGCTCCACTTCCTCGCTGGTCAGCTGGAACAGCTTGTGGAAGCCGCGCAGGGTCTTCTCGTCGAACGGCGCGTCGGTCAGCGACGGATCGATCAGTTCGGTCTGCAGGTAGGTGACGCCGTGGTGCAGCCACTGCTTGTACGGCGCGCGTCCACGGTTGATGCGATCCACCGCCTCGCTGTCGAGCAGGTCGCCGCGCTTCAGATCGATGGCCATCATCTCGCCGGGACCGAGCTTGCCCTTGCGGGTGACGCGCTCGGCCGGCACTTCCCACACGCCGGCTTCGGAAGCGACCAGGAAATGGCGATCGCTGGTCAGCATCCAGCGCGCCGGGCGCAGGCCGTTGCGATCCAGCATGCACGCGGCGTAGCGGCCGTCGCAGGCGACGATGCCGGCGGGGCCGTCCCACGGCTCGGTGTTGAGGCCATAGAACTCGTAGAACGCGGCCAGGTCGGCATCCTTGAACTCCAGCGACTGGGTCGCCGGCGGCACCAGGATGCGCAGCGCCTGCAGCAGATCCATGCCGCCGGCCACCAGCAGCTCCAGCATGTTGTCCAGGCTCTGCGAATCGGAGCCGTGCATGGAGATGACCGGATCGAACTCGGCGATGTCGAAGCGCGGCGTCTTCCACACCTTGCTGCGCGCCTGCGCCCAGCGGCGGTTGCCTTCGATGGTGTTGATTTCGCCGTTGTGCGCCAGCAGGCGGAACGGGTGCGCCAGCGGCCAGCGCGGCAGGGTGTTGGTGGAGAAGCGCTGGTGGAACACCACCGCGCTGCTGGCCAGATCGCTGCGCTGCAGATCCGGATAGAAGATCGGCAGCTTGTCCGGCAGCACCATGCCCTTGTAGCCGATGGCGTGCTGGGCCAGGGTGACCACGTAGAAATCGGGGATGTCGGCGCGCAGCTGCTGCTCGCTGCGGCGGCGGGACAGGAACAGCGCCAACCCGAAGGCGTCGTCGTCCTGGTGATCGCCGGCATCGACGAAGATCTGTTCGATGCGCGGCAGGGTTTCCTTGGCCAGCACGCCGCACACGCTGTCGTCGGTCGGCGGCACGCGCCAGCCGCGCGGACTCACGCCGGCGCGGCGCAACTCGGCTTCCAGCGTGGCGCGACATCGATCCGCCTGCGCGGCGTCATGCGGCAGGAACACCAGGCCGGCGGCGAAACGCGCGCCCACGGTGATGCCGGCTTCCTCGGCCAGCGCATGCAGGAAGGCATCGGGTTTCCGGATCAGCAGGCCGCAGCCATCACCGGTGAGTCCGTCGGCGGCGACGCCGCCGCGATGGGTCATCCGCGACAGCGCGGCAATGGCGGTGTCGACCAGCGCGCGTGACGGCTGGTCATCCAACTGCGCGATCATGCCGAAACCGCATGCGTCGCGTTCGTCGTTCGGGTCGTAGAGCCCGTGGCGACTGCGAGGGGCCATTTCTGCCTCAAACTTTGCTGACGGCGACACCGTGCCCTGCCCCGCAGCGGCACTTCGAAATGTCACCGGAAGCCCGACTAAAGCACAGATGTTGCGGTGCCGCAACATGGATCCGACGAAGCCCGACGATAGTTGCAGAAGCAACTTTTCAGTGGCTTTTCTTTGGTCTGCTGAGCGCGGGGATCGCGTGCGTGCTCAACCGCAGCCGACGCGCGCGACGCGTCGTTGCGCATCGAGGTAAAGGTTGAGGCGGCCTGCGCGGTAGTCCTGCACGCCGACCTGATCCGCACGCACCGCACGCGCCATGTCCGCGCCCGCGGCGGCGCGCGCTTTTTCGATCACGCCGGCGTCGATCGGCAATCCGATCACCGCCTGCGCGGCGGCAGGATCACAGCGTGGCGGCAAGGGCGCCAGCGCGGTCCTGGCGGGAGTCGCGGCTTTCGGTGGAGGCGAGGAACCGCAGCCGGCGAGCGCGGCGGCGAACAGCCATGCGAGAGTGCGGAGCTTCCTGGCCATGCGGGATCCCTTCCCGGTGCGTGCCGATGCCGGCGGCATCGATGCGGAGGGAGAGGATCTTAAGGGGTTTCCGTGTACGCGATCGCGCGGGGCGGGTTGGCGGCGAGCGCCGGCCGCCACACCGGCCCTCCCCCGCGAGCGGAGAAGAGGGCTGTTTGCGTATCTCGCCCGGCTTCCTTGCAGACGGTCGAGGAGGAAAGAGCGGCGTCCGAGTGACACCCCTTCCCCCGCCTGCGGGGGAAGGCCGGGATGGGGCGGCCTTTCAACGGCACGAAAACAGTCCGCCCCAAGGCACGGCGATCGATCAGCCGCAGCGAACCGCGGTCACCACGCCCTTGTCGTCCAGATCGATGTTCAGGCGGTTGGGATTGAAGTCCATGGTGGCCGCTTCGCCCGGCTTGAGCGTGCGCACGGCGTTGGCCTTCGCGTCCTTGCCCGCCTGCTCCGTGTCGGCCGGGGTGGCCGCCTTGCCGATGATCCACTGCGCCTGGGTGTCGTCGCAGCTGCCCGGCGCGGGTGCGGTGCCGGTGGGATCGCTGCCGGGTTCGGCCTGCGCGGCGGCGGCGGCCTGCGATTGCTCGGCGGCCTCGGTCTGTTCGTCGGGTGCGGGTGCCGAGCAGGCGGCGAGCGTCAGGGTCAGCAGCAGGGCGGGAATCGCGTAACGGGACATGCAGGCTCCAACATCAAACGAGTGATGGGGCCAAGCATCGCCCAGCGTGCATTCGCATGTCGTTAACCGGACGCGGCGGCAGGATCCCGCCATGGCTGAATCACGTGGAGTCTTGAACACGCTCGCCGAGGCCGCGCAGCAGGCGCGCGAGGCCGGCCTGATCCATGTCAGCGACGTCGAACCCGGCATCCGTCGACGTCGCGTGGGAAAGGGCTTCGTCTACCTGGATCCGGCGGGCGCGCGGATCCGTGACGCGGCGACACTGGAACGCATCCGCGCGCTGGCGGTGCCGCCGGCCTACACCGAGGTGTGGATCTGCCCGCATGCGCGCGGTCATCTGCAGGCGACCGGCCGCGATGCGCGCCGGCGCAAGCAGTATCGCTACCACCGGCAATGGAGCGCCGTGCGCGGCAACGGCAAGTTCACGCGGATCGTCGCCTTTGGAAAGGCCCTGCCGCGCCTGCGCCGGCGGGTTCGCGCGGATCTGGCGCTGCCGGGGTATCCGCGCGCCAAGGTGCTGGCGATCGTGGTGGCGTTGATGGGCGCGACCCTGGTGCGCGTGGGCAATGCCGGCTACGTGCGCGACAACGGTTCGTTCGGCCTGACCACGCTGCGCAACCGGCACGTCGAGTTCGTGCGTGGCGACCGCGTGCGGCTGCGTTTCACCGGCAAGGGCGGACAGGTGCAGGACGTCGCGGTCGACGACCGGCGGCTGGTCCGGCTGGTGCGCGCCTGCCGGCAGTTGCCCGGGCAGGCGTTGTTCCAGTACCGCGACGACGACGGCCAGTTGCATCCGGTGGATTCGGGAGCGGTCAACGATTACCTGCGCGAGGCGATGGGCGAGGCGTTCACCGCCAAGGATTTCCGCACCTGGGGCGGCACCCTGGCCGCGTTCCAGCAGCTGGCGGCGATTCCGGTGCCGATGCGGGGCGGTGAGCGCGCGCTGGCGCGGGTCGGGCAAACGGTCACCGAGGCGGTGGCCGGGATGCTGGGGAACACGGTGGCGGTCTGCCGCAAGGCCTACATCGACCCGTGCGTGTTCGAGGGCTGGCGCGACGGCCGCCTGGCGCGCTGCGCGAACGGCGCGCGCGGAGCGCGCCAGTGGGAGCGCGCCGCGCTGCGGTTCCTGGAACGGGCCCACCGCGACGCCGCGGGCGCGGCGGCGGGTGGCAGGCAGCCGCGCAAGGCGGCCACGAAGCGGTAATCAGCCGCAGGTGACCTGGGTGATCTTGTTGTCCTTGTCCAGGTGCACGTTCACCCGGTCCTCGCGGTAGTCCATGGTGACGGCCTGGTTGGGACCGATGGGACGGATCAGGCCGGCGCCGCTCTCGCGCCAGACGCGGCCCATGTTGGCCTGGTTGCCTTCCTGGCCGACGGCCCATTGCACGGGTTCGGCGCTGCATTTGCCCGAGCCGGGCTTGGGCGCGTCGTCCGCGCCGGCGTCAGCGGTGGGGGTCGTGCTGCAGGCGGTCATCGCCAGGGCGGCGGTGAGGGTGGCGAAACCCAGCAGGGTGCGCAGGGACATGGCGGCTTCCTTATCGGCGGGTGGATGGCGCGCATGGTATGCCGAACGCGCTTCGCGCTGTGTGTCGCGGGTTGAAGCGGAAAGCAAAATCCCCCTCGGTCCCCCATCTTCGAAGGGGGAGGAAGATCGGGGCTTTCCGGAGCTACCCCCCTTGAAAAAGGGGCGGGCGGCCGCGAAGCGGGCGATGGGGAACTTGCGCTGGAGCAGAAGCAAATCCCCTCGGTCCCCCTTCTTCGAAGGGGGAGGAAGAGCGGGGCTTTCCGGAGCGGCCCCCTTTGAAAAAGGGGGCGGGCGGCCGTGAAGCGGGCGATGGGGAATTTGCGCTGGGAGCAGAAGCAAATCCCCTCGGGGAGGAAGAGTGGGACTTTCCGGAGCGGCTCCCTTTGAAAAAGGGGGCGGGCGGCCGCGAAGCGGGCGATGGGGAACTTGCGCCGGAAGCAGAAGCAAATCCCCCTCGGTCCCCTTTCTTCGAAGGGGAAGACAGGTCAGTCGCGATAGACCCGTGGCGCGCGTTTCAGGCCGCACAGCAGCGAGTAGGCGCTGCCATCGGCGTGGCGGGCCAGCTCGGTGACCGGCACCTGCGCGCCCCACAGTTCGACCCGGCTGCCCAGGCCCGCCTGCGGCAGGTCGGTCAGGTCGACGGTGAGCATGTCCATCGAGACCCGGCCGATCAGCCGGCCGCGCTGGCCGTCGATGGCGACCGGGGTGCCGGTGGGGGCGAAGTGCGGATAGCCGTCGGCGTAGCCGAAGGCGACCACGCCGACCCGGGTCGGACGCTCGGTGACGAAGCCGCCGCCGTAGCCGATCGGTTCGCCGGCGGCGAGTTCGCGCACGCTGATGATCTTCGATTCGGCGGTCATCACCGGGCGCAGGCGGTCGGCCTGCGGATGCGCGTCCGGGAACGGGCTGGCGCCGTACAGCATCAGCCCGGCGCGACCCCAGTCGCCGCCGATGCCGGACCAGCCGAGCAGGCCGGGCGAATTGGACAGGCTGCGTTCGCCGGGCAGATCGCCCAGCGTCGCGGCGAAGGCGTCCACCTGTTCGGTGGTGCGCGCGCTGTCCAGTTCGTCGGCGCGGGCGAAGTGGGTCATCGCCACCACCGAGGCCACCTGCGGCAACGCGTTCAAGCGCTGCCAGGCGGCGCGGTAGTCCTGTGGCGCCAGACCGACCCGGTGCATGCCCGAATCCAGCTTCAGCCAGATCCGCAACGGGCGTTCCAGCGTGGCCCGCGCCAGCGCCTCGATCTGCCAGTCCGCGTGGATCACGCACCACAGATCATGGGCGGCGATCACCGGCAGCTCGTCGGCTTCGAAGAACCCTTCCAGCAGCAGGATCGGCGAGTGGATGCCGGCGCCGCGCAGGGCCAGCGCCTCTTCCAGGCAGGCGACCGCGAAGCCGTCGGCGGCTTCGGCCTCCAGCGCCTGCGCGCAGCGGACCGCGCCGTGCCCGTAGGCATCGGCCTTGACCACGGCGAGGGAACGGCCGCCCGCGAGTTCGCGGGCGATGCGGTAGTTGTGGCGCAGGGACTGCAGGTCGATCAGCGCGCGGGCTGGGCGCATGGTTCAGGCTGGGGGTCGTGGCCGCCGCGGCGCGCGCCGTAGCGGGAAATGTCGAGGCCTTCGCCGCTGATCTGCGGCATGCGCGAGGCCATCAGGTCGGCCAGGTAGCGGCCCGAGCCGCACGCCATGGTCCAGCCCAGTGTGCCATGTCCGGTGTTGAGGAACAGGTTCGGATACGAGGTCGCGCCCACCACCGGCGTGCCGTCGGGCGTGGCCGGGCGCAGGCCGGTCCAGAAACTGGCGCGCGACAGATCGCCGCCGCGCGGATACAGATCGCCGACCACCATTTCCAGGGTGGCGCGGCGCTTGGGCGAGAGCGACAGATCGAAGCCGGCCACCTCGGCCATGCCGCCGACGCGGATGCGATCGTCGAAGCGGGTGATCGCGATCTTGTAGGTCTCGTCGAGGATGGTGGAGGTCGGCGCCATCGCCGCGTCGACGATCGGCAGGGTCAGCGAATAGCCCTTGAGCGGATACACCGGCAGGCGGATGCCCAGCGGCGCCAGCAACTTCGGCGAATAGCTGCCCAGCGCCAGCACGTAGCGGTCGGCGGTTTCCAGCTTGCCGTCGACGCGCACCCCGCGGATGCGGCCGCCCTGGGTTTCCAGCGCCTCGATGGTCTGGCCGTAGCGGAATTCCACGCCCGCCGCGGCGGCCATCGCCGCCAGCCGCTGGGTGAACAACTGGCAGTCGCCGGTCTGGTCGTTGGGCAGGCGCAGCGCGCCGACCAGCTTGTCGGACACGCTCGCCAGCGCCGGTTCGACCCGGGCGATGCCCTCGCGATCCAGCAGTTCGTAGGGCACGCCGTATTCGTCCAGCACCGCGATGTCCTTGGCCGCGCCATCCAGTTGGGCCTGGGTGCGGAACAGCTGGGTGGTGCCGAGCTGGCGGCCTTCGTAGCCGATGCCGGTTTCCGCGCGCAGCTCGTCCAGGCAGTCGCGGCTGTACTCGGACAGGCGCACCATCCGCGCCTTGTTGATGGCGTAACGGGACTGGGTGCAGTTGCGCAGCATCTGCGCCAGCCACAGGTACTGGTTCGGATCCAGGCCGGGGCGGATCGCCAGCGGCGCGTGCCTGGAGAACAGCCACTTCAGCGCTTTCAGCGGCACGCCCGGCGCCGCCCACGGCGAGGCGTAGCCCGGCGAGATCTGGCCGGCGTTGGCGAAGCTGGTTTCGCCGGCCGGGCCGGCCTGCCGATCGATGACCGTCACTTCGAAACCGGCGCGCGCCAGGTACCACGCGCTGCTCGTGCCGATGACCCCGCTACCCAGTACCAGTACCCGCATGAGGATGCTCCGCCCTGTTTCCAGACAATTCCCTGCTTCGAAAGGCCGGGAACATGAGTTCGGCGAGTATAGGGACGGTTGTATAGGGTTATTTTCCGTATTTGGTGGCAACATTGGTGGAAACCACCAGAAAGCCCCGCTTCCTTGGAGCCGCCATGACCCAGCGCCGCCGCGAACTGGACAAGATCGACCGCAACATCCTGCGGGTGCTGCAGGAGGAGGGGCGGATTTCCTTCACCGAGCTGGGCGAACGGGTCGGGCTGTCGACCACGCCCTGCACCGAGCGGGTCCGCCGGCTGGAGCGCGACGGCGTCATCACCGGTTACTACGCCCGGCTGGATCCGCAGTACCTCAAGGCCAACCTGCTGGTGTTCGTGGAGATCAGCCTGGCCTACAAGTCCGGCGACATCTTCGAGGAGTTCCGCCGCGCCGCCCTGCGCCTGCCCAACGTGCTGGAGTGCCACCTGGTCTCGGGCGATTTCGATTACCTGATCAAGGCCCGCATCTCCGAGATGGCCTCCTACCGCAAGCTGCTCGGCAGCACCCTGCTGACCCTGCCGCACGTGCGCGAGTCCAAGAGCTACATCGTGATGGAAGAGGTCAAGGAAACCCTGAGCCTGCCGGTGCCGGATTGAGTGGCGGCGATGCCTGAACGCCGCGGGATGACCTTCCGCACATGACCTTGGCGCGCGCGGCGGGAGTATCGTGGGCGACTTTGTTCCCACCCTCCCCGAGGTCCCGCCCATGCACGCCCACCGCTGGATCCTGCTGACCGCCGCTCTATGCGGCGCCAGCGCCTGCAACCGCACTCCCGAGCCCGCCGCCGAAGCGCCCAAGGCCGAAGCGCCCGCCGCCGCGCCGGTCATCGGCATCGATCTGGCCGGCCTGGACAAGGCGGTCGCGCCGGGCGACGACTTCGACGAATACGCCAACGGCGGCTGGCGCAAGAACGCGGTGATTCCGGACGACCGTTCCAGCACCGGCGTGTTCCTGGAAGTGTTCCAGAAGGCCGAGAAGCGCAACGCCGATCTGGTCCAGGGCCTGGCCAAGGCCAACCCGGCCGCCGGCACCCCCGAGCGCAAGATCGCCGACTACTACGCCGCCTTCATGGACGAGGCGGGCATCGAGCAGCGCGGCCTGGCGCCGTTGCAGCCGTGGCTGGACCGCGTCGACGCGATCGCCACGCCCGCCGATCTGGCGCGCTACATCGGCAGCACCGTGCGCGCCGACACCGATCCGCTCAACGCCACCAACTTCGCCACCGACAACCTGTTCGGCCTGTTCGTCGCGCAGGGCCTGGAAGATCCCTCGCAGAACGTGGGCTACCTGATGCAGGGCGGCCTGGGCATGCCGGACCGCGAGTACTACCTGGCCGCCGACAAGGAGATGGCCGCCAACCGCGAGAAGTACCAGGCCTACATCGCCCACCAGCTGAAGCTGGCCGGCGCCAGCGACGCCGACGCGGCCGCCAAGGCCAAGGCGATCTTCGATCTGGAAATGAAGATCGCCAACGCGCACGCCAACATCGTCGACAGCCAGGACGTGCACAAGGCCAACAATCCGTGGGAGACCGCGGCGTTCGCCGGCAAGGCGCCGGGCATGGACTGGAAGGCGTTCTTCGACGGCGCCGGCCTGGGCGGGCAGAAAGTGCTGATCGCCTGGCAGCCGGAAGCCATCAAGAAGCTGTCGGCGCTGGTCGCCAGCCAGCCGCTGCAGACCTGGAAGGACTATCTGCGCTTCCACGCCATCGATCACAGCGCCGGCCTGCTGCCCAAGGCCTACGCCGACGCCAGCTTCGAGTTCCACGGCAAGACCCTGCAGGGCACGCCCAAGCAGCGGGATCGCTGGAAGCGCGCGATCGGCGCCACCAACGGCGCGCTCGGCGACGCCATCGGCCAGATCTACGTGAAGCAGTACTTCCCGGCCTCGTCCAAGGCGCAGGTCGAGGAGATGGTCAACAACATCCTGGCCGCGTTCCGCGAGGGCGTGGACAAGCTGGAGTGGATGACCCCGGCGACCAAGGAGAAGGCCAAGGCCAAGGCCGCGACCATGCGGGTCGGCGTGGGCTATCCGGAGACCTGGCGCGACTACGCGTCGCTGGAAGTGAAGGCCGACGATCCGCTCGGCAACGCGCGCCGCGCCGAAGAGTTCGAGTACCGCCACCAGACCGCCAAGCTGGGCAAGCCGGCCGATCGCGCCGAATGGTGGATGACCCCGCAGACGGTCAACGCCGTGCAGCTGCCGCTGCAGAACGCGATGAACTTCCCGGCCGCGATCCTGGAAGCGCCGTTCTTCGATCCCAAGGCCGACGCGGCCGCCAACTACGGCGCGATCGGCGCGGTGATCGGCCACGAGATCAGCCACGGCTTCGACAACACCGGCGCCGAGTTCGACGACCAGGGCCGCCTGCGCAACTGGTGGACGCCGGAAGACGCGGCCCACTTCAAGGCCGCCGGCGATCGCCTGGTCGCGCAGTACAACGCCTACGAGCCGATGCCGGGCCTGCACATCAACGGCGAGCAGACGCTGGGCGAGAACATCGCCGACGTGTCCGGCCTGGCCATCGCCTACACCGCGTACAGGAAGTCGCTGGGCGGCAAGGAAGCGCCGGTGATCGACGGCCTGACGGGCGATCAGCGCTTCTTCATCGCCTACGCGCAGGCGTGGCGCACCAAGACCCGCGACGCGGCGCTGCGCGCGCAGGTGATCGGCGACGGCCACGCGCCGGGCCGTTATCGCGCCCAGACCGTGCGCAACGTCGACGCCTGGTACGCGGCGTTCCCGTCCAAAGCGGGCGAGAAGCTGTTCCTGGAGCCGAAGGACCGCGTCAAGATCTGGTAAGCCAGCGCCTGCACCGCGACCGGCGGACGCGCGTCCATCCCGGCCTTCCCCCGCACGCGGGGGAAGGGCAACGGGCGGAACGCCGCAACGTTCTGCAAGTCGAGCGAGCAGAAAGGCGGATGGCGACGTCCGCTCTTTTCAACATCCGCCTTCTTGCTGTCTTCGTTCCGTCGCCCGCCGCCGGGGCCGATTGCGATGGCGTGCCGGTGCAGGCATAGTCCGCCGGGCACGCGAAGCGCCGCAGGAGCGCCATGAAGAACCGACCGGTCGCACGCCCCGAACCCGATGACGAACAGCGCCGCCTGGCGGTGCTGATCGATGCCGACAACGCCCAGCCCGCGGTCATCGAAGGACTGCTGGGCGAGATCGCCAAATACGGCGTCGCCAGCGTCAAGCGCATCTACGGCGACTTCACCAGCACCCGCATGACCCAGTGGAAGCAGGCGCTGCTGAAGCATTCGATCGCGCCGGTGCAGCAGTTCGCCTACACCAGCGGCAAGAACGCCACCGACAGTTCGCTGATCATCGACGCGATGGATCTGCTTTACACCCAGCGCTTCGACGGCTTCTGCCTGGTGTCCAGCGACAGCGATTTCACCCGCCTGGCCCAGCGCCTGCGCGAGGAAGGCCTGATGGTGTACGGCTTCGGCGAGCGCAAGACGCCCGACGCGTTCGTGCAGGCCTGCGACAAGTTCGTCTACACCGAGGTGCTGCGCAGCGAGACGCCACCGGCGCCACCACAGCCGCCGGCCAAACCGGCGAAGAAGGCGGCGAAGAAGGCCGGCGCGCCGAAGAGCGCGCCGGCGCAGGCCGAGCCCACCGCCGCGCCGACTCCGGAACCGGCGCGCGGCGAGGCGCTGCCGCTGCGGTTGATCCGGCAGGCCATCGAGGAGGCCTCCGACGATCAGGGCTGGGCGTTCCTGGGCACGGTCGGCAGCTACCTGATCAAGATCCGGCCGGACTTCGATCCGCGCCTGTACGGGCAGAAGAAACTCAGCGATCTGCTGAAGCATCATCCCCGCCACTTCGAAGTGGAAGAACGCGGCGGGGATGGCGGCGCCAGCCGGCGCTTCTACGTGCGCTGGCGCGACTGACGGAGGACCGGCGCGATGATGGACGACAAACCCCATGCGCCGGCCTGCGATCGCAACCGCGATCCGATCCTGGCGGTGTTGCGCCATCACTTCGCCGAAGTCCGCCGGGTGCTGGAAATCGGCAGCGGCACCGGCCAGCACGCGGTGTATTTCGCGATGAAGCTGCCGCGCCTGACCTGGCAGTGTTCGGACGTCGCCGACAACCTGCCCGGCATCCGCCAGTGGCTGGACGAAATGGATCTGCCGAACACGCCGCCGCCGCTGGAACTGGACGTCGATGGCGGATGGCCCAGCCAGCGCTTCGATGCGGCGTTCAGCGCCAACACCCTGCACATCATGGGCTGGGCCTCGGTGCAGGCGTTCTTCGCCGGACTGGGCGGCGTGCTGGGCCCGCGCGCCTCGCTGATCGTCTATGGCCCGTTCAACTACGAAGGGCGCTACACCAGCGAGAGCAACCGCGAGTTCGATGCCTGGCTGAAGGCGCGCGATCCGGCCTCCGGCATCCGCGATTTCGAGGCGGTGGACGCCCTGGCGAACGCGCACGGCTTCCTGCTGATCGACGACGTGGCGATGCCGGCCAACAACCGCTGCCTGGTCTGGCGCAAGGCCTGAGCCTGGAAGGAGGTCACGGTGACTTCCGCGGCTTGGTGCGGCGCCGGCGGCTGCCCAGAATGGGCCATCGACCCTGGGGAGTCATGCCATGCGCCATCCGCTGTTGCCGCTCGTCTGCGCCGTGTCCCTGTTGCTTGCCGGCGTCGCGGGCGCCGCCGAACCCGCCAGCAAGGCCGAGGTGGAGCGCTACGCGCGCCAGCTGGTGGAGAAAACCTATCCCGCCGACGGCCCCGGAGCGGCGATCCTGGTGGCCCGTGGCGACGAGGTGCTGTATCGCGGCGCGCGCGGCCGCGCCAGCATCGAGCTGGGCGTGCCGTTGAACGCCGACCAGGTGTTCCGGATGGGATCGATCACCAAGCAGATGGCCGCGGCGGGGCTGCTGACCCTGGTCGAGCAGGGCAGGCTGTCGCTGGAGGATCCGCTGTCGAAATTCCTGCCGGACTACCCCGGCGGCGGAAACGTCAGCGTGCGCCTGCTGCTGAACCACACCTCCGGCATCAAGAGCTACACCAGCATCCCCGGCGTGATGGAAGGGCCGATCAAACAGGACCGCACCACCGCGCAGATGATCGAGACGTTCAAGGATCTGAAGCCGGACTTCGCGCCCGGCCAGGGCTACGCCTACAACAACTCCGGCTACGTGCTGGTCGGGGCGATCATCGAGAAGGTCAGCGGCCAGCCGTGGCACGCCTATCTGAAGCAGGCGCTGTTCGAGCCGCTCGGCATGCGCCATACCGGCTACGGACTGGAGAGCGCGGGCGTGATCGCCGGCATGGTCCAGGGCTACACCGGTGAACGCGGTCATCCGGCCAAGGCCGGCTACCTGAGCATGACCCAGCCGCACGCGGCCGGCGCGCTGGTCACCACCGTCGACGATCTGCTGCGCTGGAACCGCGCGCTGCACGAAGGCAAGGTGCTGAAGGACGCCACCTATCGGCAGATGATCACGCCAACCGGCAAGGCGATCGACGCCGGCTACGGCTTCGGCATCCAGTCGCTGACGCTGCGCGGCCAGCCGATGCTGGAACACGGCGGCGGCATCCACGGCTTCGCCACCCGGCTGCTGTACCTGCCGGGCAGCGACATCACCGTGGCCGTGCTGCAGAACACCGACAGTCCGGCCGAAGGCGAGGAACCGGGCGACGTGTCGCGGCGACTGGCGGCGTTCACCCTGGGCGAGCCGTTCCCGGAGCCGATCGCGGTCGCGGTGGATCCGGCCCGCCTGCAATCCGCGCTCGGCACGTATCGCGCCGATCCGGAGCGGGCATTCACCCTGCGCATGGTCGACGGCAAACCGGTGCTGCAGGAAGGCGAGCGCCGGCATGCGGTGGTGCCGATCGGCGTGGATGATTTCGTCTACGCGCACCGGCTCACCCGCTTCCGGATCGAACGCGACGCGGCCGGCCGCGCGGTGGCGATGCGCTACTTCCGGATGGGCGATGGCGAAGGCGAGCGCATCCCGCGCGGCGGCGACGCGCCGTCGCGGTGATGGCGGCGCGGCATCGCGCGGACCGCGCACCCACGTCGCCGCCATCGCGACGAACGGCTAGGATGGCGGCAACACCAAGAGGGGAATGCGCGCGGAATGTCCAGGTTGCCGATGGGGTTGCTGTGTTCGTTGGGACTCTGCCTGAGCGGCGCGCTGGCCGCCCGACCGGCCGCGCCACCGCCGCCGGCCACGGTCCTGGCCGACGCGGACTATCCCGGCACGCTGCGGCTTGAGGTCGACGCCAGCGACATCGATCGGCGCATCCAGCGGGTGCGCGAACGCATCCCGGTCGCCGCCGGGCCGCTGACCCTGTGGTACCCGAAGTGGATTCCCGGCAACCACGCGCCGACCGGCCCGATCAACCAGATCGCCGGGCTGGCGATCACCGGCAACGGCCAGCGCATCGCCTGGCGTCGTGACCCGGGCGACATGTACGCCTTCCATCTCGACGTGCCCGCGGGCGTGACCGAGATCGAGATCGCGTTCCAGTACCTCTCGCCCACCTCTTCCGCGCAGGGGCGGGTGGCGATGACCCCACAGATGCTGTCGCTGCAATGGCATCGCGTGCTGCTGTATCCGGCCGGGCATGACGCGCGCCGCATCCGCGTCGCGCCGAGCCTGCGGTTGCCGGCCGGCTGGGAATCGGCGACCGCGTTGCCGGTGGAGGCGCGCGAAGGCGCCGAGCAGCGCTACGCCGCCACCGATCTGCTGACCCTGATCGATTCGCCGGTCTACGCGGGCCAGCACTTCCGCCGCTTCGATCTGGACACCGGCGCCGTGCCGGTGCGCTTGAACGCGATGGCCGACACCGCCGCGCAACTGGACGCGTCGCCGCACATGCTGCAGGCGCACCGGGCGCTGGTGACGCAGGCCGATCACGTGTTCGGCCCGCGCCCGTTCGCGCACTACGACTTCCTGCTGGCGCTGTCGGACAGTTTCAGCGGCATCGGCCTGGAACACCGCCAGTCCAGCGAGAACGGCACCTACGCCGACTACCTGCGCGGCGACGCCGCCTTCATCGACAACGATCTGCTGCCGCACGAATACGTGCACGCCTGGAGCGGCAAGTTCCGCCGGCCGGACACGACCTGGGCGCCGCACTACAACAGCGCCATCGACAACTCGCTGCTGTGGGTCTACGAAGGCCAGACCCAGTACTGGGCGGTGGTGCTGGCGGCGCGCGCCGGCCTGTGGACGCCGGAGCAGGCGCGCGCGGTGCTGGCGAACACGCTGGCGACCGCCGCGACCCAGCCCGGCCGCGACTGGCGGGATCTGCAGGACACCGTGCACCAGGGCATCGTCGACTACAACGACGCGCCGCAGGCGTGGCCAAGCTGGCAGCGTGGCTACGATTTCTACTCGGAAGGTTCGCTGCTGTGGCTGGCGGTGGATGCGCGCCTGCGCGAGCAGTCGCGCGGGCGCCGCAGCCTGGATGACTTCGCCCGTCGCTTCCATGCCGGCGCCAGCGCCGACGCGCCGATTTCGTTGTACGGCTTCGACGACGTGGTGCGGGTCCTGGACGAAGTGCAGCCGGGCGACTGGCGCGGCTTCCTGCGCGAACGCCTGGACGGCAAGGGCGCGGCCTCGCCGCTGGACGGGCTGGAGCGCAGCGGCTGGCGGCTGGTGTACGGCGATGCGCCGAACCTGGCCATCGCCGATGCCGAGGGCGCGGGCGGCAACGACGACTTCCGGTTCTCCGTCGGGCTGAAGATCGGCGCCGACGGTGAAATCCAGGAAACCATCTGGAACTCGCCGGCGTTCACCGCGGGACTCGCCAGGGACATGACCGTGGTCGCCGTCGACGGCCTGGCCTATACCGGCGAGCGCCTCAAGCGCGCGATCGTCGCCGCCAAGGCCTCGCCCCGCCCGATTGAACTGCTGGTGCGCCAGGGCGAGCAGTACCGCAGCGTCCGCGTCGATTACCGCGACGGCCTGCGCTATCCGCAACTGCAGCGCATCCCGGGCACCGAAGACCGCCTCTCGAAGATCCTCGCGCCGCGCTAGCGCTGCATTTCTGCGGGAGCGACGCCAGTCGCGACCGTATCCCGCCCGATGGCGGGGCATGGATGGACGCATGAGTTCGCAGTCGCGACTGGCCTCGCTCCTGCAGAAAGAGGGCTGGTTCCGGCGCCGCGGGTAGCGGCGCGTGATACCCGCCGGAGCGCGCGGCGTGCATGTCGCGGCTTCCGCTTGCCGTCCGGCCCGCCCTCGCGCAGGCTGGCAACCCCGAAACAGAACCACCCCGCGCCATGGATCAGGACACCCCGACCGCCATCCCGCTTCGCATCCTGGGAACGGGGGAATACGTGCCGTCGCGGTGCGTGCCGTCGGAGGATTTCGACCGACGCTGGGGCAAGCCGGCCGGCTGGACCCGCCGCCACGTCGGCATCGACTGCCGTTACTACGCGGGCATCGAGGAAACCGCCTCGTTCATGGCCGCGCGCGCCGCCAACGAAGCATTGCGCCGCGCCGGCCTGAAGGCCGACGGCGTGGACGCGATCATCAGCGTGGGCAGCGTGCCCGAGCAGGCGATCCCGTGCACCGCCGCCCTGGTGCAACGCCAACTGGGATTGTCGGCGAGCGCGATTCCGGCGTTCGACGTCAACGCGACCTGCCTGGGTTTCCTGGTCGCGCTGGATCTGGTCGCGGGCGCGTTCGCGACCGGGCGCTTCCGGCGCGTGCTGCTGGTGGCGGGCGAGGTGGCTTCCGCCGGCCTGGACTGGGATGACACCGACACCGCCGCGCTGTTCGGCGACGGCGCCGCCGCGGTGGTGCTGGAAGGCGGCCGCGCCGCCACCGACGCCTGCCTGCTGGCCACGCACATGGAAACCCACAGCGACGGCGCCGCGTTCTGCCAGGTGCGCGCGGGCGGCACCCGGGTGCGCCTGGAGGACGGCGTGGAAGCGTACGCGGAGGCATCGAAGTTCGAGATGTCCGGCAAGGCCACCTACCGTTTGGCGGCACAGCGCCTTCCGGATTTCATGCGGCGACTGTTCGCGCGCGCGGGCGTTCCGGTGGAGGAACTGCGCAAGCTGGTGCCGCACCAGGCCAGCGCCAAGGCGCTGGATCACCTGGAGGTCGCGCTGCGGCTGCCGCCCGGCGCGCTGGTGCGGATCCTCGCCGATCACGGCAACCAGATGGCGGCCTCCATTCCGCTGGCGCTGCATCACGCGATCGATCGCGGAGACCTTCGCCCGGGCGATCGCTTCGCGATGGTCGGCTCCGGCGCCGGCCTGTCCTTCGCAGGTGCGGTGTTGCGGCTGTGAGCACGCATCGGGTCCTGGTGACCGGCGCCAGCGGCTTCATCGGCCGCCATGTCGTCCGCGCGCTCGCGATGCGGGGGCACGAGGTGATCGCGAACGGACGCGACGTGGCGCGGCTCGCGGCAAACCGGGGTACGGCGAGGCGGATGCTGGCGCTGGATCTGGCCGCCGATCCGCTCGAACCGCTGCTGGCCGGCTGCGACACCGTGGTCCATTGCGCGGCGCTGTCGGCGCCGTGGGGACCGGACGCGGCCTTCCAGCGCGCCAACGTGCTGGCGACCCGGCGGCTGCTCAACGCCGCGCGGCGGGCCGGCGCGCGCCGCTTCCTCCATCTCGGCTCGCCCAGCATCTACTTCCGTTTCCGCGATCAGTACGACGTCGGCGAAGCCTTCACGCCGCCCCGGCGCTGGATCACCGGATACGCACGCAGCAAATGGGAATCCGAAGACTGCGTGCGCGGCGCCGGCGACGATCTTCAGACCCTCATCCTGCGTCCGCGCGCGGTGTTCGGGGAAGGCGATCGCGCGATCCTGCCGCGCCTGCTGGCGGTGGCCGAGCGCGGCTGGTTTCCGCTGATCGCCGGCGGTGACGCGCTGATCGACGTGACCGATGTCGACAACCTCAGCCGGCTGATCGCCGACTGCGTCGATCATGGATGGCCGGGGTCCGGACAGGCGTACAACGTGACCAACGGCGAGCCGTTGCGGGTGAAGGATCTGCTGTCGGCGCTGTTCGCGCGCATGCGGCGGCGGGTCCGATGGATACCCGTGCCGCGCGGCCCCGCGCTGGCGGCGGCCTGGCTCGCCGAACAGGCGGCGTTGCGGCGCGCGGGACAACCGGAGCCCAAACTGACCCGCTATGGCCTGGGCGTCATCGGCTACGCGCAGACGCTGGACATCACCCGCGCCCGCCGGGAACTCGGCTATCGACCGACTCCGGGCGTCGACGCCGGCCTGGAAGGGTTCGCCAGCACCTGGAGCAGCCATGACCACGCTTGAGTGGCGCCTCTACGAAGCCGGACACTGCACGCATCCGGAGCGGGCCACGCGCCGGGGCGGGCCGCTGCGGGCATGCGAATTCCCGGCGCTGGTGGCCCTGCTGAGGCATCCCGCGCACGGCTGGATCCTGTTCGACACCGGCTACTCGGAACACTTCATGGCCGCCACCCGGGCGTTTCCCGAGCGCCTGTACCGCTGGGTCACGCCGGTGCGCCTGCAACCGCGGCAGACCCTGCGCGAGCAATTGCGAAGCGACGGCATCGAGGCGGGCGGGATCGGCTGGATCCTGCTCTCGCACCTGCATGCCGATCACATCGGCGGACTGGCGGACTTTCCGCGCGCGCGGGTGGCGATGTCGCGCGAGGCCTGGCGCGACCTGCACGCGCGTTCGCGCCTGGGCGCGCTGCGGGTGGGACTGGTGCCGGCCCTGCTCGGCGCGCGCGACGCGGCGACGCTGCACTGGTTCGAGGACAGTCCGGCGCGCGCGCTGTCGGGTTCGCTGTCGGCGTTCGGCGATGCCCATGATCTGTTCGGTGATGGCAGCGTGCGCCTGATCGCCCTGCCGGGACATGCCGCCGGGCATTACGGGCTGTGGTTCGAGGATGCGCGCGGACCGGTGTTCCTGGTCGGCGACGCGGCGTGGTCGACCCAGGCGATCCGCGACAACGTGCCGCCGCCGGGCGTGGTCACCGATTGGCTGGGCGACACGCCGATCTATCGGCGGACGCTGGCGCGCCTGCACGCGCTGCATGCCGCCGAACCCGGGCTGCGCATCGTTCCGTCGCATTGCCGCGAATGGCGGCCCGCGCGGACGGAGGCGTCCACGTGAACCCCGGCGTGCTGATCCTCGGCGGACGCGCGCCGGTCGCGCTGGATCATGCGCGGCGGTTCGCCCGGCTGGGCTGGCGCGTGCATGTGGCCGACAGCATCCCCTGCCGGTTGTCGGGCTGGTCGCGCGCGGTGGCCGCCGCCCACGCGCTGCGCTCCCCGCGCCAGGATGCGGCCGGCTTCGCCGCCGACCTCGACGCGATCGTCTCGCGCCATCGCATCGACCTGCTGCTGCCCACCTGCGAGGAAGCCTTCCATCTGTCGCACGCGCGGGGACGCTTGCCGAAGGAACTGCAGGTGGCGGTCGATGACTTCGACAAGCTGCGCGCGCTGCACAGCAAGTGGGATTTCATCGAACTCGCCCGTCGCCATGGAATGGACGTTCCCGACAGCGCGCGGGTGCGATCGCTGGACGAGGCGCGCGCGTGGGCGGGCGGACGCGGCGTGGTGCTGAAGCCGGAATTCTCCCGCTTCGGCGTGCATGTCCGCCTGCATCCCCAAGGCCTGCCCGACGACGCGCCGCCATTGCCGGTGCGCGGCGCCTGGGTGGCGCAGGCGCATCTGTCGGGCCGCGAGCTGTGCTCCTACGGCATCGCCCATCGCGGTGAGCTCCTGGCGCACGCGGTCTACCATCCGGGCTGGCGGCTGCACCGCAGTTCCAGCTACTACTTCGCGGGCGAGGCGCATCCGCGCCTGCGCGACGCGGTGGCGGCGCTGGTGCGCGGAATCGGCTACAGCGGCCAGATTTCGTTCGACTGGATCCTGGGCGGGGACGGCCGCTACCGGGTGCTGGAATGCAATCCGCGCGCGACCAGCGGCCTGCATCTGTTTTCCTTCACCGAGGATCTGCCGGCGGCCCTGCGCGGCGAAGGCGCGTTGCGCGAACCGGCGCCGGACAGCGCGCGGATGATCGCGGCGTTGATGCGCACGGCGGGCTGGTGGACGGCGCTGCGGCAGGGACGCCTGGCGAGTTGGCGCCGCGACTGGCATCGCGCCCGCGACGTCATCGCGCTGCCCGGTGATCGCGCGCCGGCGCCGGGCTCGCTGGCCGATCTGGGATCGTACGCGCGCCTGGCGCTGCGCCAGGGATGCAACCTGCGCGAAGCCGCAACCCGCGACATCGAATGGGACGGCGAACCATTGGGAGCGGCGGAGCGATGAGCGCGCGGCGCGACCTTCAGTGCGACCGCTTCGCCGAGCGCGCGCGGACCTTCGCCGCGCTGCATGCCGGCGTGCCCGTGGACCGGTTCGTGCGCAATCTCTCGGCGCGCATCGACACCCTGGAGACCGGCGCCGGCCCATTGCCGGTGACGGTGCACGATGCCGAACCCGGCAACGCCTGGGTCTGCTCGCCGCGCACCACCTACGTCGACTGCGCGGGCGAGGAAAGCGAACGCTATCTGCCGCGATGGGCCACGCGCGCGCTGCGTCCGGTGCTGGCGACGACCGGGGCGTTGATGGCGCGGGCCGGCCTGGATCGCGCGGTCAGCGTGAACAACTGGTTGCTGTCGACCAATCTGTATCCGGTGGTCGGCGCGGTCGACGTGCCCGCGTTGTTGCGGGAATCCATGGACCGGTGGCCGGATCACGCGATCTGGCTGCGCTCGCTCAACGAGGTCGACGACGACGGCTGGCTGGCGGCGCTGGAGCGGGCCGGCTGCCGGCTGGTGGCGAGCCGGCAGATCTACCTGTACGAGGATCTGGACGCGGCGGCGGCGCGTCATCGCGATCTGCGCCGGGATCTGAAGGGACTGCTGCGTACCGCATTGACTCCCTGCGCCGATGCCGATATCACCGACGCCGATTACGCGCGCATCGCCGAGTTGTACACGCTGCTCTACATCGGCAAGTACTCGCGCTTCAGCCCGGCGTACACGGCCGGGTTCCTGCGCGCCTGGCATGCGGCCGGACTGCTGGAATTCGAGGGCTTCCGCGGCGAGGACGGACGCCTGCTGACCGTGCTCGGCCTGTTCCGCCATGGCCGCACCGCGACCGCGCCGATCGTCGGCTACGACACCGCGCTGCCGCCCCGGCTGGGGCTTTACCGGCTGGCGACCGCCTGCGCCTATCGCGCCTGCCGCGAGCAGGGCTGGCGATTGAACTTCAGCGCGGGCGCCAGCGGGTTCAAGCGTTTCCGGGGCGGCGTTCCCGCCATCGAATACAGCGCGGTGATGGCCGCGCACCTGCCGCGTCCGCGCCGCGCGGCCATCGGCCTGCTGTCGCAGGCCACGCGCCGGATCGGCGTGCCGCTGCTGCGGAGGTATCGCCTGTGAACGCCTGGCCTTCCGCCCTGTACGGCCACTGGTACGCGGTCGCCCGCGCCGCCGCGATCGGCCGTGGACCGCACGCGGTATCGCTGCTGGGCACGCACCTGGCATTGGCGCGGGTGGCGGACGGGCGCTGGGTCGCGCTGGAGGATCGCTGCCCGCACCGGCATGCGCCGCTGTCGGCCGGCCGGGTCGTCGGCGATCGCATCGTCTGTCCGTATCACGGCTGGTCCTTCGATGCCGACGGCCGTCTGCGCGAGGTGCCGGGCCTGCCGGCATCGGTAGCGCCGCCGGAGGTCTGCGCGCGTGCGTTCTTGGCCTGCGAGCTCGATGGCTTCGTGTGGGTCCGTCCCGGCCACGCCGGCGAAGCGGCGCCGAACGCGCTGGTACGGGAGGCGGATCCGTCGACGCGCCGCTTCCAGTGGCAGACCCGCTGGCCGGCCGGCGTGGTCGACGCGATGGAGAACTTCCTGGATCCGATGCACACCCATTTCGTGCATGCCGGACTGGTGCGCAAGGCGGACGCGCGCGCGCCGGTGACCGCGCGCATGCGGACGACGGCGCAGGGATTCAGCGTCGACTACCTGGGCGGCGGCGCGCAGTCCGGGCTGCTGTACCGGCTGTTCGAATCGCGTCGCGTGGCCGAGCGCGCGCACTATGCCGCGCCCGGCAGCACGCGGCTGGAATATGTATATGCGAATGGCAGCCGGGTGCTGATCGATCTGCACTTCACCCCGCGCTCGGCGGAGGAAACCGAGGTGTTCGCGGCCCTGCACGTGGAAGGACGACGCGCGCCGGCGTGGCTGGTGCGCCTGCTGGTGTGGCCGCTGCTGAAGCGGGTGAACGATCAGGACGCGCGAATGCTGCGCCTGCAACGCGACAACCGGCGCCGCTTCGGGGATCGCCGGGGCGCGTCCACCCAGCTGGATCTGGTGCGTGGCACGCTGGAGCGGTTCTGGGCCGGCGGGGGATTGCCCGAATCCCCGGAAGAGCGCGTGGTGGAACTGCGGATCTGACGCCGGGCTTTTCCGGTGGCTCTCCTGGCGACCCGCGTCGCTCCCGCGAAGCCGGCCGGATTCAGGGAATGAAGGTCTGCCCGGGATCGTCGAAGGACTTGAACTCCAGCGCGTTGCCGGAGGGGTCGAACAGGAACATGGTGACGTGCTGGCCGGGCTTGCCCTTCAGGCGCAGGTGCGGCTCCTCGTGGAAGTCGACCTGCGCGTCCTTCAGGCGCCGCGCCAGGGTTTCCCAGGACTGGCGATCCAGGTTCATGCCGAAATGCGGCACCGGCACCGCCTCGCCGTCGAAGCGGCCGTTGTGCAGCGGCTGGCCGTCGCCGCCGATGTGCGCGACCAGGTGATGGCCGAAGAAGTCGAAGTCCTGGTAGGACGCATCGCTGCGTCCCTGCGGGCAGCCGATGACGTCGCCGTAGAAGTGGCGCGCCTCGTCCAGGTCGCGGACCGGGAAGGCGAGGTGGAACTGGGTGATCCGGCTCATGACGCGGCTTCCAGCTGTGGCGTGCAGGCATCCAGGATGTTCTGCCAGAACAGGTTCCAGGCGGAAATGCTGCGTTCGTAGCCGCGCGCCAGTTCGGGCAGCACGCCCGGATCATGGCGCAGGTATTCATCGATCGCCGCGCGGGTCAGCTCGCCGTGGATGATGTCCTCCTCGCCGGTGTGGATGGTCCAGAACTCCCAGTCGATCCGGTCGGCGTTGGCGACCAGGTAGGGATTGCGGCGCATGTGTTCGAACATCACCGACAGGTAGGTCTGGCACAGGCATTCGCCGCCCATGCCGCGCAGGCCGACGCCGAAGGCGATCGGATGGTTGGCCATGTCGCGGGTCAGGCCCTTGAGGATGCGCTCGTTGGCGGTCAGCGGCTGTTCGAGTTCTTCCGGCGATACACCGATGGTGGCGAGGAAGCGGTCGTACACGGTGGGGTGCGCGCGCGCCGGATCGCCTTCGCCCAGCTCTTCGGCCAGGATCTGGCCGAGCAGGCTGCGCAGGCCGCCAAACGGCAGGCGCGCGACCAGCAGGGCGAGATCGCTGATGTAGTCGATGGTGAAGAAACGGTACTGGATGCAGACCTGGCGCAGCGCGTCGGGCGAGAGGTGTTCGAGTACCTGCATGCGCTGGGCGGCCAGTGCTTCGGTGGCTTCCTTGGCTTTGTCGGCGAACTGCCAGAATTGTTCGCGGGTCATCGCTTGGGCTTGCATGAATCGTTCCTGGGGGGAGGAAGGACGAAGCCAACGATGCGTCGCCGTTGACCCCGGTGGGCGGATGATGGGTATCGGCGGCGTGAGCAGAACGTGCACGCGAGGCAAAAAACGCGCGGCATGGAATTCACGCGCGGCGTCACGCTTGCGTGCCATCAGGCGACGGATGCGCGTTCATGGATGTGGATCGCGTGGCTGCGGGAGCTGACAAACATGAGGCCGGGATGAAGCATGCATCCGCATGGCCTGTTCATTCGAGAGGGTGAAGAGAATTGCACGCCGCTCGCTCGGACGCGCGCTAGCATCGGCGCCTTGCCGCATGTCGCGCCGGTGGCGCGGACGCGGTTTCATCCCGCCGCAGATTCCGGCACGCAGGTCCATCCGCACATGCATGAACCCGACCCGCGGGGCTTCCCCGTCACCCGCACCGCCGCCGACATCGCCGCCTGTGGTGTCCCGCTGCTGTGGACCAGTGGCTGGGATTCCACCTTCCAGCTGCTGCGCCTGCTGCTCAGGTATCGCGTGCCGGTCACGCCGTACTACCTGGAGGATTCGACGCGCGCGTCGACGGCGACCGAACGCCACAGCCTCCAGCGCATCACCGAGGCGCTGCACGCGTGGCGTCCGGAGACGCGCGCGCTGCTGCGTCCGCTGCGGGTGTTCCGGGTCGCCGATCTGGCGCGGGATGCGGAGGTCGGCGACGCCCTGCGCGAGATCCGCTCGCGCGCCTACATCGGCAGCCAGTACGAATGGCTGGCGCTGTTCTGCCGGCAGCACGGCCTGTCGGGCATCGAACTGAGCGTGCACGTGGACGACAAGGTGCAGGCCCTGCTTGCGGATTCCGTGCAGGCGTTCGACACGGGCGGCGGCTACCACAGCCACCGGCTGGATCCCCGCCGCGCGGCCGGCGCCGAACGCGTGCTGTTCCAGCACTTCGGCTTTCCGCTGTTCCAGATCGACAAGCGGGCGATGGGGCGCGAAGCGCGCGAGGCGGGCTGGGAACGGATCATGGACATGACCTGGTTCTGCCATCGTCCCGTCAACGGCAAACCCTGCGGCGCGTGCGCACCGTGTGTCTACACCATCGAGGAAGGGCTGGCCTGGCGCGTGCCGCGTTCGCGCCGGATGCTGTCGTTCTTCTACCGCAAGCTGGCGCTGCCGCTGAAGCCGCCGTTGCGCGCCGCGCTGGGGTCGGTGCGGCGGCGATAGCGCGCCGGCGGCGAAAAGAAAAAACCCCGCCGGCCGGCGGGGTTTTTCTTCCCGGCGATGCGCCGGTCAGGCGACCTGGACGATGTGCAGGGCCTTGGGGTTGTTCCACTGCGCGAGCAGTTCGGCTTCGCGTGCCTTGGCTTCGTGCAGGTGGCGTTCCTTGACGTGGCCGTAGCCGCGGATGTGTTCGGGAATGCTGGCGATGTCCACCGCCAGCCCCAGCCGTTCGGCGTCCAGCGCGCCCAGCAGCTGATCCAGAGTGCGCTCGTAGTCGCTGATCAGCTGGCGCTCGCCCCTGCGCTCGGCGGTGCGGCCGAACACGTCGAAGGCGCCGCCGCGCAGGAAACGCAATCTGGCCAGCAGGCCGAAGGCCTTGAACACCCACGGGCCGTATTCCTTCTTGATCAAGCGGCCCTGCGCATCCTTCTTGGCGAACAGCGGCGGCGCCAGGTGGAAATGCACCTCGTAGTCGCCGTCGAACTGCTGCTGCAGGCGGCGCTGGAACTCGCCGCTGGTGTACAGGCGCGCGACCTCGTACTCGTCCTTGTAGGCCATCAGCTTGAAGAAATAGCGGGCGACCGCTTCGGTCAGCGCGGTGGAACCCGGCGCCTTGACGTTCTCGGCGGCGCGCACGCGGGTGACCAGATCGCGGTAGCGGCTGGCGTAGGCGGCATCCTGGTAGTCGGTGAGGAAGGCCACGCGACGGGCGATCAATTCGTCCAGCGAGCGCGACAGGCGCAGGTCGTCCAGCGGCAGGAACGCCACTTCGCCGCCGGCCGCGCCGCCTTCCGGCAGGCCGCGCAGTTCGCTCTCGTTGCCCGGATTGCGCGGCGCGGCGTTGGCGCCCCATTCGGTGCTTTCCCACTCGCCCGGCGGCAGGATCTGCAGATTGCGCGGCGTGCGCTCGGATTCGGTCTGGGTGTTGCGGATGAGGCCGGCGGCTTCCTGCACCGCCTGCGGATCGACCACGGCCAGGCGGCCCCAGGCGAACGCGCGCCGGTTCATCTCGATCGCCGCGCCGTTGAGTTCGACCGCGCGCATGATGGCATCGAACGAGATCGGCACCAGGCCCTGCTGCCAGGCGTAGCCGAGCATGAACAGGTTGGCGGCGATGGCGTCGCCCATCAGCGCGGTGGCCAGCTGGGTGGCGTCGACCAGCATCGGATCGCGGCCGCCCAGCGCGACTTTCACGCCGGCGATGATGTCGGTGGCCGGGAACTGCATGTCCGGATGGGTGGTGAAGGTGCCGGGCATCGCCTCGTAGGTGTTGAGCACCACGTGCGAGCGCTCGCCGCGCACCTTGGACAGCGCCCAGTAGTCGTTCACCACCACCATGTCGCAACCCAGCACCAGGTCGGCCTCGCCGGCGGCGATGCGCACGGCGTGGATGTCCTCCGGGGAGCGGGCGATGCGGATGTGGGTGGTGACCGCGCCGCCCTTCTGGGCCAGGCCGGTCTGATCCAGCACGCTGGCGCCCTTGCCTTCCAGGTGGCCGGCCATGCCCAGCAGCGCGCCGATGGTCACCACGCCGGTGCCGCCGACGCCGGTGATCAGGATGTTCCAGGGCTGGGCCAGATCCGACTTGAAGGTCGGCGCCGGCAGGTTGTCCAGCTTCTCGGCCGCGCTGGCTTTCTTGCCCTTGCGCGGATTGCCGCCATGGACGGTGACGAAGCTGGGGCAGAAGCCGTTGACGCAGGAGAAGTCCTTGTTGCAGTTGGACTGATCGATCTCGCGCTTGCGCCCGAACTCGGTTTCCTTCGGCAGCACCGACACGCAGAAGCTCTTCACGCCGCAGTCGCCGCAGCCTTCGCAGACCAGCGTGTTGACCATCGTGCGCTTGGCCGGATCCGGCAGCTTGCCGCGCTTGCGGCGACGGCGCTTCTCGGTCGCGCAGACCTGGTCGTAGATGAGGATGGAAACGCCCTTCACCTTGCGCAGCTGCTTCTGCACGTCTTCCAGCTGCTTGCGATCGTGGAATTCCACGCCGGTCGGGAACAGTTCGCGGCGGCTCCATTTGCGCACGTCGTCGCTGACCACGACGATCGTGTCCACGCCCTCGGCACGCATCATGTGGGCGATCTGCGGCACGCTCAGGGTGCCGTCCACCGGCTGGCCGCCGGTCATCGCGACCGCGTCGTTGTAGAGGATCTTGTAGGTGATGTTGACGCCGGTGGCGACCGACTGCCGCACCGC
Source organism: Pseudoxanthomonas sp. (assembly GCF_051953815.1). Classification (GTDB taxonomy): domain Bacteria; phylum Pseudomonadota; class Gammaproteobacteria; order Xanthomonadales; family Xanthomonadaceae; genus Pseudoxanthomonas_A. Next base: position 143,511 of record NZ_JBQCIJ010000039.1, read on the forward strand.
CAGCGATCCGGAATGGAAGAAGGTGCCGTCGCCGAGGTTCTGGAACACGTGCTCGGTTTCGGTGAACGGCGCCTGCCCGGACCAGGTGACGCCTTCGCCGCCCATGTGGGTGAAGGTGTCGGTGTCGCGATCCATCCATGTCACCATGTAGTGGCAGCCGATGCCGCCGAGCGCGCGCGAGCCTTCCGGCACCACCGTGGAGGTGTTGTGCGGGCAGCCGCTGCAATAGTGCGGCACGCGCGGGAAGCTGGCGCGCGGCAGCGCGAGCTCGGCTTCCTTCTCCTCCATCCAGCGCAGGCGCTGTTCGATGGATTCATTGCTGATCGAGCTGGATTGAAGCAGGCGCTGGATGCGGCGGCCGATCACGCCGGCGATGGTGGCCGGGGTGAGTTCGCCGGTGGACGGCAGGATCCATTCGCCGGCCTCGTCGTACTTGCCGACGATGGACGGGCGCTGGCCCGCGCTGGCCGGCCAGTTGTAGAAGTATTCCTTCATCTGCCGCTCGATGAAGGCGCGCTTCTCCTCCACCACCACGATGTCTTCCAGCCCGCGCGCGAAGTCGGCGATGCCGATCGGCTCCAGCGGCCAGGTCATGCCGACCTTGTACACGCGGATGCCGATGTCGGCGCAGGCGCGCTCGTCCAGGCCGAGGTATTCCAGCGCCTGCAGCACGTCCAGGTAGCTCTTGCCGGTGGTGACGATGCCCAGCCGCGCGCGCGGCGAATCCAGCACGATGCGATCGATGCGGTTGGCGCGGGCGAACGCCTGCGCGGCCTTGACCGCGTAGCGGTGCAGGCGCATTTCCTGGTCCAGCGGCGGATCCGGCCAGCGGATATTGAGGCCGCCGGCGGGCATGTCGAAATCCTCCGGCAGCAGGATCGTGCGCGCGAACGGATTCACTTCCACCGAGGCCGAGGATTCCACCGTTTCGGCGATCGTCTTGAAGCCGACCCAGCGGCCGGTGTAACGGCTCATCGCCCAGCCGACCAGGCCCATGTCGAGGATGTCCTGCACGCCGGCCGGATTGAGGATCGGCATCATCGCGCTGACGAATTCGTCTTCCGAGCCGTGCGGCAGGGTCGAGCTGCGGCAGGCGTGGTCGTCGGCGGCCAGCGCCAGCACGCCGCCGTGCTTCGAAGTGCCGGCGGCGTTGCCGTGCTTGAACACGTCGCCGCAGCGATCCACGCCCGGACCCTTGCCGTACCACATCGAGTACACGCCCTCGACCTTGGCGCCGGGGAACAGGTTGGTCTGCTGGGTGCCCCAGACCATGGTCGCGCCGAGATCCTCGTTGAGGCCGGGGGTGAACTTCACCGCCGCCGCTTCCAGGTGCTTGCGCGCGCGCCACAGTTCCAGGTCGAAGCCGCCCAGCGGCGAGCCGCGATAGCCGCTGATGAAGCCGGCGGTGTTCAGGCCGGCGGCCTGATCGCGCAGGCGCTGCATCAACGGCAGCCGGACCAGCGCCTGCACGCCGCTCAGGTAGATGCGGCCGTCGGTGCGGGTGTACTTGTGTTCGAGCGTGTAGTCGTTGTCCAGCACGCCGATCTGCGGGGTGTTGGCGGATGACGGCGAGGTCAGTTCGGCGGTGCTGGTCATGGGCTGGCCCGGGCTGCGGCTGGCGTGATCCGGCCAGGAGGCCGGACGCGAAAGGCGCGAATTGTAGCAGCGGGGTCCCGGCGGCCCGGTCCAGGCGCGAATCCTCCCGCGCGCTTTCGCCGTCAAGGAAGGCGCGGGCCGGGCGCTTTCAGGGCATGAACCCTGCGGATGAACCGTTTACAGATCAAACCCCAGCAGCAGCGGATCGTGATCCGAGCTGCGCCAGGGCTGGCCGGGGTCGCCGTGCGGATAACCGGCGTTGTCGGCCGAATCGGCGTTGAGATGCCATTCGGCCGCGCCGCGCAGGCGGCCGGCCAGCGCGGGGCTGAGCAGGGCGTGGTCCAGGCGGCCGGTCAGGCCGTTGTAGACGTAGCTGTAGGGCTGCTTCACCTTGGCCACGGCGAAGGCGTCGCGCCAGCCGGCATCGCGCAGCCAGCGCACCGGATCCTCCATCGCGTAGGCGTTGAAGTCGCCCAGGATCACCTTCATCGCGCTGCCCTGGCCGGTCGGGTCCTGCTTCAGCCACGCGTCCAGGCGCCGCGCCGAATCCAGCCGCAACGCGTTCCAGCAACCCTGGGTGTCGCCCTGGTCCTGATCGGCGCCGGTGGCTTCCGAACAGCCCTTGGACTTGAAGTGATTGGCGACCACCACGAACGCCGGGCCCTGGCCGCGGCGGAAGGCCTGCGCCAGCGGGACCCGGCTGCGATCGCCGAACGGTCCGCCTGCCAGCGTCGCCGGCTTGCCGACCGGCGTCACCCGCGAGGCGCGGTAGATCAGGCCGACCCGGATGGTGTCCGGTCCCGGGCCCTGGCCGGCGTCGATGAAACGCCAGTCGCCGCCCCGCGCGTTCAGCGCGGCCACGAACTGGGCCAGGCTGGATTCGGGCCCGTAGCCATCGTTTTCCAGTTCCATCAGCGCGGCCACGTCGGCGTCGAGCGCGCGCACGGTGGCGACCAGCTTGGCCAGCTGCGCCTGCAACTGCGCGGGCGACTTGGCGCCGCGCGGGGTGGGGAAACCGCCGCCATGGCCATCGCCGTTGAACAGGTTTTCCAGGTTGAACGCCGCGATCTTCAGCGTGCCCGGCACGCGCGGCGCGAGCGGATAGGCCGGCGCGGGCAGCGCGAGCGGGCGGGTCAGCTGCAGGCGATAGCCGCCATGGCGTTCGTCGACGATGCCTTCCACCTCCTTCAGGGTCGTGCCCACGCGGGGCAGGGGCTGCCCACCCAGCCAGGCGATCGCCTTCGGATCGCGTTCGCCGCTGCCGTCGTCCAGGGTCAGCCGGTGGCGCGCGTTGTCCTCCAGCACCCGCTGGAACGCCTCGCTGCCGGGCGCGGCCACTTCGCTGGGTTGCCAGAGCCGGCCCTCGAACGCGGTGGTGAGTTCGCCGAACCGCTCGACCTGATCGGTGCCGCTGACGGTGAGCGGCGCGGCGATGCGCACGCGCATGCCTTCCAGCGCTTCCCAGTCCGCGGGCACGGCGGCCAGCACAACCGGGGCGGGCGCCGGTGCGGTCGCCGCCGGGAGGCGTTCGATGTCGGCCGGGATGATCGCGGTCAGCCGGCTGCCCTGCCTGCCAAGTTCCAGCTCGGTGACCTCGCCGCGGACCCGGTAGCGTTGGCCGACTTTGGGGACCGCGCCGTCGTCGGCGCTGGCGTCGAAGGCCAGCGGCACGAACAGCGCGTCCGAGGTCGCCGGATCGCCGTCGCCGGCATCCTGCAGGAAGAAGCCGCCCAGGCCCTGGCGGAAATCGGCGGTGACCACGCCTTCGACCGTGACCGTCTGGCCCACCCGCGGACTGGCCGCGCCGGTGCCCTGCACCTGGCCGATGGCGATGACCGGGGAATCCTGCGCGGAGGCCAGCGCGGCGCAGGTCAGCAGGGCGGAGGCGAGCAGGGTGCGGCGGAGGCGCATGGCGGATGCCTGGCGGAACGGGGAGCCGGACATGATAGCCAGCGGGAATGACGGGTGAGGGGCGGACGACGAATCCGCGGCGGTCACGCCTCGACAAGCCCACCGCGGGCCGTGTCGTCGTCCGGATGCGTTCCAACGAAAAACGCCGCCCGGAGGCGGCGTTTTCGGCGATGCGGGCAAGCCGGAGGCTTACTTCACGTTGGCCAGCATCCAGTCGACCGTGGCGTGGATCTGCTCTTCGGTCAGGGCCGGGTTGCCGCCCTTCGGAGGCATGATGCCGCCGTCCGGACCGGTGAAGCCCTCGATGGCGTGCTTGTACAGGGTGTCCTTGCCCTTGGCCGCGCGCGCGCCCATGCCGGCGGCGGTCAGCATCGGCGCTTTGCCGGTGCCGTTCTTGTGGCAGGCGCCGCACAGGTTGTCGAAGATGACCTGGCCGTCGGTGGTGCCGCCATAGGCGACCTGGGAAGCGGCGGCGGCGGCGGCGGCAGCCTGCGCGGCGGCCTGGGCCGCGGCACCGGTGGCGCCGGCGTACACCGCGCCCGACGGCGCGATGCGGCCCTCGGTGCGCTTGGCGGCCTGCGGGTTCACTTCCGCCGGGATCGAGGAGTGCAGGAAATGCGCACCGATGATCAGGCCGAGGGTGACCACCACCAGGAAGCCGATCACCATCGAGAAATGCTTCAGGAATTCGAGGTCGTAATTACGCACTTTCCACCTTTGGCAGCACGGCCGGACACCGTGCTTGGCTACGAAAAACGGGGGAGCCGGACGCCGTCACGGACGGATTCGCGGACAGATGCCGGGCGCGGGCGCCCGAGGCAAGGCGCCCATTATAAGCAGGGTGGCCGGTCTTGCCTCAACCGGCGGGAGTCAGGGGCACCAGTAGGTCCGCACCGGCGCCGGGGCCTGGCGCACGACCGCGGCGATCGGCGCCTGCGCGTCGGGGGCGGCCAGGGCCGCGTCCAGCACGTCCCGTTTCGCCGCGCCTTCGATATGCAGGTACAGGTGGCGCGCGGCCAGCAGCACCGGCAGGGTCAGGGTGATGCGGGCCTCGCCGGCGCCGGGGGCGCGCATCGGCAGCAGGCGCGCGCGCGTGGCCGGATCCAGCGCCGCGGCCAGGTGATCGCCGCCGGGGAAGAACGAGGCGGTATGGCCGTCGGTGCCCATGCCCAGCACGACCGCGTCGAACGCCGCCGGCAGGCTGGCGAAACGCCGTTCCAGTTCGGCCAGGGCGTCTTCCGGTTCGGGCGTGTCGCGGAACAACGGCAGGAAATGCGCCGCCGCGGCCGCGCCGCGCAGCAGGTGTTCGGCCAGCAGGCGCGCGTTGGAGCGATCGTTGTCCGGCGCCACCCAGCGTTCGTCGACCAGGGTGACGGTGACCTTGTCCCAGTCCAGCGGTTGTTCCGACAGGCGCTGCAGGAAGCGCCTGGGCGTGGTGCCGCCGGACAGCGCCAGCAGCGCGCCGCCGCGGGCGTCGATGCCGGCGCGCAGATCCGCGGCGACGGCCGCGGCCAGCGCCGCGGCCAGCGTCTCGCTGTCGGCGAAGGTGATCAGTTCGGGCGTGACGGGGGAGAGGGGGGAATTCGTCACGTGCTTACACCGTGTCCTCGTGCCAGGTCCGGCCATCGCGCTCGACCAGCGCGACCGCCGCGCTCGGTCCCCACGAACCGGCGGTGTATGGCTTGGGCGCTTCGCGCTGGTTCTCCCAGCTGGCGAGGATCGGGTCGATCCACTTCCACGCCGCCTCGACTTCGTCGCGACGCATGAACAGGGTCGGGTTGCCGCGCACCACGTCCATCAGCAGGCGCTCGTAGGCTTCCGGCTGGTGCACGCCGAAGGCTTCGGCGAAGCTCATGTCCAGCGGCACGTGCTGCAGGCGCAGGCCGCCCGGGCCCGGGTCCTTGATCATCAGCCACAGCTTCACGCCCTCGTCCGGCTGCAGGCGCAGGACCAGTTTGTTGCCCATCACCGGGCCGGCGCTGTGTTCGAAGATCGAATGCGGAATCTGCTTGAACGCGATGACGATCTCGGAGACGCGCTCGGGCAGGCGCTTGCCGGTGCGCAGGTAGAACGGCACGCCGGCCCAGCGCCAGTTGTCCACTTCCGCCTTCAGCGCCACGAAGGTCTCGGTGCGCGAATCCTCGCGACCCAGTTCGTCCAGGTAACCCGGGACCGCCATGCCGTTGACCGCGCCGGCGCGGTACTGGCCGCGCACGGTCATGTGGCCGATCTCGTCGGCGGTGATCGGGCGCAGCGAACGCAACACCTTGAGCTTCTCGTCGCGCACCGCGTCGGCTTCCAGCGCCGCCGGCGGTTCCATCGCCACCATGCACAGCAGCTGCAGCAGGTGGTTCTGGACCATGTCGCGCAGCGCGCCGGAGGTGTCGTAGTAGGTCGCGCGCTTTTCCAGGCCGACCGTCTCGGCCACGGTGATCTGCACGTGATCGATGTGGTTGGCGTTCCACAGCGGCTCGAACAGGATGTTGGCGAAGCGCAGCGCCAGCAGGTTCTGCACCGTCTCCTTGCCCAGGTAGTGATCGATGCGGAAGATCTGGCTTTCCGCGAACGCGCTGCCGACCGCGTCGTTGATCACCGCCGCGCTGGCCAGGTCGTGGCCGATCGGTTTCTCGATGACCACCCGCGACTGGCCGCCGTTGAGGCCGTGCGCGCGCAGGCGGTCGCACAGGTTCACGAACAGGCTGGGGCTGGTCGACAGGTAGAACACCCGGATGCGGTCGCCCTGGGCCTTGAGCGCGGCGGCGAATTCCTCCCAGCCCTCGTCCTTGGTCGCGTCCAGCGCGTGGTAGCCCAGCTTGTCCAGGAACGCCGGCAGCTTGGCCTTCAGCGCCTCGTCGTTGCCGGCCACGCGCTGCAGGGCTTCGCCCACCTTGGCGCGGTAATCGGCATCGCTCTGCTTGTCGCGGGCCACGCCGATGATCCGGCTGTCCTCGCGGATCTGGCCATCGGCGTAGCGGCGCAGCAGGCCGGGCAGCAGCTTGCGCAGGGCCAGATCACCGGTGCCTCCGAAAATCACCAGGTCGAAGGGGTCGACGGGCAGGGTCTTGGCGGTCACGTCGTCATCTCGTTCGCTTGTCAGGTTGGGAGGAACAATACCACCGGGCTACCACGCTGACCAATGAATCAGGCCAATGTAACCCTTTGTCGGCGGATATTGCCTTTATTGGTACGTGAGTGGTATGTTCTGGCCCATGCAAAAAGCCCTGTCCGATGAATACCACCGTCTGCAGACCGGCGAGTCCACCCGCGCGGTGGCTTATCTGCGCCTGCGCCGTGCCCTGCAGAACCTGATGGACGCCGGCGTGCTGCGCTCGGGCCAGGCCCTGCCCAGCGAGCGTGATCTTGCCAACCTGCTGGGTCTGTCCCGCGTGACGATCCGCAAGGCGCTGGCCGGACTGATCGAGGCCGGCCTGCTGGTGCAGCGGCAGGGCGCCGGCACCTTCGTCGCTGAACGCATCCTGCGCCAGTTCTCGCGCCTGACCAGCTTCACCGACGATCTGCGCGAACGCGGCCTCAATCCGCAGGTGAAGTTCCTGGAGCGCAGCGTCGGCGAAGTGACCCCGGAAGAATCGATGGCGCTGAACCTGTCGCCGGGCAGCGGCGTGGTCCGCATGTACCGCCTGCGCCATGTCGACGGCTCGCCCATCGCGATCGAGCGCACCCTGGTGCCGCTGTCGCTGCTGCCGGATCCGGAGAGCGTCACCACCTCGCTGTACGAGGCGCTCGACGCGCACGGCAACCGCCCGCGCCGCGCGCTGCAACGCCTGCGCGCGGTCGCGCTGGATGAAGAGGCCGCGCGCCACCTGGAGCTGCCGGTCGGCGCGCCCGGCCTGCTGGTCGAACGCCGTGCGTTCCTGGAAGACGGGCGCGTGGTCGAATCCACCCGCTCCTACTATCGCGGCGACGCCTACGACTTCGTCGCCGAGCTGCAGAGCGAGTAATCCCGTCCGGGCAGGCGCCGCACGGGCGGCACAGCCCGCCTTTTTCGGCGCGCCTCCGCGCGAAACCAGGGCCGCCGGCTCGGAAGCCCTTCGCGCCATCCCCTGAAAAACGGCCTTCATCGGCCGATTCCGTGTTTCGTCGGGGCATGACCTTCGGCCCCTTGACGCTGCTCGCGGGCCGACTGTACTGTGAGTACTAGTACAGTTGAATGAGGTGTCCCATGGCGCGTACCCAGGCCCTGATGATCCAGATCGCCACCGGCGATCCGCGTCCGATCAGCAAGCAGATCGTCGACGGCGTGCGGATGAAGATCGCCACCGCCGAACTCACGCCCGGCGCGCAGCTGCCCAGCGTGCGCGGGCTCGCCCAGCAACTGATGATCAATCCCAACACCGTCGCCAAGGCCTATGCCGAACTGACCAGCGAGGGCTGGCTGGAATCGCGGCAGGGACTGGGCCTGTTCGTGGCCACGCCACGCCAGCGCTTCAGCGACGCCGAGCGTGAGCGGCGCATGGACGACGCCGTGCAGGCCTTCGTGCATGAAGTGATCGCGCTCGACTATCCCCCCGACCGCGCGCTGGCGCGGCTGGACGAGGAACTGCGCGTGATCGCGCCGAAGAAGAAATCCGCCTGACGCGCCCGCGCGCGTCGCCCTATTCCGCTTCCGTCACCCGAACCTGGGACGACCATGAACACATCCGATTCCGACTATGTGATCGAGACCGACGCGCTGAGCAAACGCTACGGGCGCAAGCTGGCGCTGGATCACCTGGACCTGCGCATCCCGCGCGGGCGCATCCATGCCATCGTCGGCGCCAACGGCGCCGGCAAATCCACCCTGTTCCGGATCCTGCTGGGTTTCCTGCCGCCGACCGTCGGCCAGGCCCGGATCCTCGGACGCGACAGCCAGCGTCTGCGGCCCGAGGATCGCGCGCGCATCGGGTTCGTCAACGAGGAGCACACCCTGCCGGGCTGGATGAAGGTCGCGGCGGTCACCGCCATGCAGCGGCGCCAGTACGCGCGCTGGAACCAGCACGCCTACGACGAGGTGCTCGGCCACTACAACGTGCTTCCGGACCAGAAGATCGCCCAGCTTTCGCGCGGCGAGCGCGCCGGCCTGAACCTGGCATTGGCGCTGGCGCAGGGACCGGAGCTGCTGGTGCTCGACGAGCCCACGCTGGGCCTGGACGTGGTCGCCAAGCGCGCGTTCCTGGAATCGCTGATGTATTCCAACGCGGCCGAGCAGTGCACCGTCATCTACTGCTCGCACCAGATGGAGGAGATCGAGCGCATCGCCGACAACCTCATCATCCTGGAACGCGGCCAGCTGAAGAACATGTCGGCGCCGGAGGAATTCTGCGCGCGGGTCACCCACTGGGTGGCGGACATTCCGTTCAAGGGGCCGGATCCGGCGACCGTGCCCGGCCTGCTGCAACTGCAACGGCTGGACGGCCTGCACCATTACCTCGTGCTGGACCAGGACGAGGAATTCGCCGAATTCCTGCGCGCCAGCGGAGCGCGATCGATCCAGAGCATGCCGGTCAGCCTGGATCGCGCCGTCAACGGCTTCCTGACCAAGAACCACGCCGCGCCCGCGCAACCGCAACGGCAGCATTGAGCGCACGAAGAGGACACGATCATGTGGGACATGTTCAAGGCTGAAATGCAGCGCTTCCGCATCTGGGCGATCGCCTATGCGCTGCTGCAACTGGTGATCCTCGGGTTCATGACCCGGGTGGTCGATCTGGCCCAGCAACCGCGGCTGGTCTACGAAGTGCTGGGCGGCGTCTACGGCGTCACCGGATTGCTGCTGGGCCTCTACCAGATGGGCGGCTATCGCAAGTCGAACACCTGGATGAACCTGCTGCACCGGCCGGTTCCGCACGGCAGGCTGGCGCTGATGCTGTGCGGCGCGGGCGCGGTGCAACTGGCGGTGGCGATCGTGTTGCCGCTGTGGGTGCTGGCGGGCTGGCAGGAATTCATGACCGCGCGCGTGATCGATCATCGCCACCTGCTGCTCGGGGTGTCGGCCTGGTTGATCGCGGTGTGCGCGTATCTGGCCGGCGCCTACGCGATGCTGGCCAACCGACGCTACGGCTACAGCGGCCTGGCCCTGTTGTCGTGGCTGGCGTTCAGCCAGGCCAGCGGGCTGGGCGCGATCGCGGTGCAGTTGATCCTGCTGGCGATGCTGGCGGGGATGGTGTGGGTCGCCTTCAAACCGGATCTGGGAGCCGCGCCGCACACCGCGCCGCGCACCTTCTTCACCGCCGTGCCGTTGCAGCTGGCGATGTGGATCGCGCTGGTGATGGTGGGATTCGGGGTGGAGTTCCTGTGGATCGCGCAGGGTTCGCACCCCAACAACGCGCCGGTGCCGATGGCCGGCGGCGAGAAGGAGTCCGAGAACGCCGAGGGCAAGGATCTGATGGTGATGGGCCTGAAGGGCAGCCGCGATCCGCAGGCGCCGCTGTGGCGCGAACAGGCGCAGATCTCGGAGGTGTTCCCGTTCGGTCCCGGCCTGCGCGCCACGCCGGTGCGCAACGAGCTGACCAACCTGGTGCCGATGGAATTCGACGACGACCAGAACCGCATCCGCTGGGTGTTCAGCCATGACCGCATGCGCCTGGAAGGCTACAGCCTGGTCGATCGCCGCGGCGTGGGCGAACTCGGCGTGGACGGCGACGCGCCATTCCCGGAACCGGTCATGCCCGGCCCGGAAAACAGCCTGATCTCGCAGAGCCGCATCTACCAGTACGACAGCGACCAGAAGCGGGTGGTGCCGCGGATGCGATTGCCGGCGGGGGAGCGCATCACCGGCTATGACCGCGTCGGCGACGATCTGGTCCTGCTCAGCGATCGCGCCGCGTACTTCTACGACGGACGCGACCTGGTCGGCAGCGATGGCATGCTCACCCCGCGCCAGCGCCTGGCGATCCCGGGCCGGGTCGGCGACCTGTACCGGGCCGATGCGATCGAACTGCTGGACGGCTATCTGGTGTCGTTCCTGTTCAGTCGCCAGGCCCACAACGCCGAAGGCGCCGCGCCCTACCAGCAGATGATGCGCATCGATGACCGCGGCGTGGCCACGGCGGTGATGCGGCGCGACCTCAAGAGCGGTTTCCCGCCGCTGTGGCGCTACCAGAACTGGTTCACTTCGCCGGTGATCTACGAACTGCAACGCGCGGCCAGCCGGTTGTTCGCGGGGTTCCAGATCGTCAACGACACCGCGCGGCCGTCGGTGCCGCGATCGGTGTGGATCACCGCCGGCGTGCTGATGCTGCTGTCGCTGCTCGGCGGCGTCTGGTGGACGCGCCAGACCGATCTGTCGCGGCCCGCGCGGCTTGGCTGGATCCTCGCCTGCGGCGTGCTCAGCCTGCCGGCGCTGATGAGCCTGCGCCTGATCCACCCGCGCCGCGAAGTGCTCGCGCCGCAGCTCCTCGCGCGACCCGCCCTGGCCTGAGTTTCCGCATCCGTCCCTGGCCGGTTCGCCGGCCGGACCCTGGAGAATGCCCATGAACAAGTCACCGCTGCCGATGGCGGCGCCGCGTCCGCGCGCGCCCGCAACGTCCCCGTCCGTCCTTCGCAGGCTCGCATCGGCGCTGCTCCTCGTCACCCTCTGCGCCGCGGCGCGCGCCGACGAGGACGCCGATCTCCGCGCCGCGGTCGCGGCGGAACGCGCGCGTCCGGTGGCGCCGACGTTCGCCCGCGTGGACTTCATCGCAAGGCCCGTCCTGATCGGCGCCTGGCTGTCGCCGGACGGCCGCCGGATCGCCTACCTGAAGGACGAGGGCGCCAATCGCGGGATATGGCTGCTGCCGACCGCGGGCGGAACGCCGCGACGGGTGCTGGTGCACACCGACGCCAGCGAGTTGTCGTGGTCGCGCGACGGTCGCTGGCTGTTCCTCGCGTCGGCGCGGCAACTGTATGCGCTGGCGGTGGCCGGGCAATCCGGCTCGGGCGCGATCGACCGGCTGGGAGGCACCTGGGAACGCCGCTTCGTCGGCGTGGATCCCGCTTCGCCCGCCGCCGCGTTCGTGCTTGAAAGTCCTCCACCCGCGTCGCGCCAGCCCCGGCGCTGGCGGATTCAGCGGGTTGACGTGAAGGGCGCGCGGACGCAGGTGCATGAGGACAGCCGCGAGATCATCGATTTCGAAGTCGACCCGATGGGCCGGTTGGCCTACCTCACCCGGCTGGAGGGCGAAGCGCACGTGATCCTGCGCATGGACCAGGGACGCGCGCGGCCGGTGCTGCGCTGCGAACGCCTGCAACGCTGCTCGATGCTGGGCACGCGTGATCAGGGACGCATCCTGCTGCTCAATACCGACGCCGGCGCCGATCTCGGTCGTCTGGCGCAGCTGGATCCGGACGGGCGACTGACCACGCTGCACGGCGATCCGCGCGGCGAAGCCGACCTTTCGCAGGTCACGCGGGATCCGGTGACCGGCGAGCCGCTGTTCGCCAGCTACCGCAGCACGGTCGCCATGGATTATGGCCTGCAGGCGGAAGCCAGCCGGTCGCTGGGCGTGCTGCGGCAACGCCTGCCGGATCGCGATCTCCGCATCGAGGTCGGACGCGGCGCGGGCGCGCGCTGGCTGGTGCACGAGCGCGCCGCTTCGCTGAAGGGCGAGCGCCTGCATGTGTACGACCCCCGGACCGGTGAACTTCGCGAAGTGCTCGGCGATCTGGGTTTCCGTCATGACCGCACCGCCGTGCGGCGACTGCCGGAGTCCGCGATGGCGCGCAAGATCGCTTTCAGCTGGCGCGCCTCCGATGGCATGCGCGTGCATGGTTTCGTGCTGGTGCCGCCCGGCGTGGACGCCGCCCGCGCGCCGCTGGTGGCCAACGTGCATGGCGGTCCGTTCAACCTGTTCCGGCCGGAGTTCAGCGGGCAGTCGCAGATGCTCGCCAATCGCGGCTACGTGGTGTTCGAACCGAACTTCCGTGGCTCGACCGGGCACGGGCGCCGTTACCTGTTCGCGGGCAACGGCGATTTCGGCAACGGCCGGGTGCAGCAGGACATCGTCGAAGGCGTGCGCCACCTGCTGGCGCAGGGCATCGGCGACGGCGAGCGCGTCGGCATCCTCGGCGCTTCTTTCGGCGGCTATTCGGCGCTGCAGGGGGTGACCTTCCAGCCGGATCTGTTCAAGGTCGGCATCGCCGCGGTGCCGCCGGCGGATTTCGGCTGGGTGCTGCGCTGGTATGCCGGCGGCCGGGACCAGATGACCCGGGGCGTGCCGATGGCGGCGACCATGCGGATGCTCTCGCTGGATCCGGCCGACGCCAGGGTGATGGAGCGCCTGCGCGCGCAGTCGCCGATCGCCAACGCCGCGTTGCTGCGCCGGCCGGTGCTGCTGCTGGCCGGCGCCGATGACGAACGCGTGCCCATCCGCAGCGTGCTGCACTACGCCGCGCAACTGCAATCGCTGGGCAAGGACGTGACCCTGTTCGTCGATGCCGAGGGACGCCACCAGCTGGTCAACCCGGTCACCCGCGAAGCCTATCTGTACCTGGTCGAGGCGATGCTGCATCGGCACCTGGGCGGACGCGCGCCATTGCCGCCGGATGCCGGGCTGCGCGAAGCGCTGCGCAGGAACCTGCGCCTGGACGACGAGCAACTGCGGCCACGATGACGTCGCTATACTCGCGCGCTCTCGGGGAGGACGCGATGAAACAGGCGGGATGGCGGGTTGCGGCGATGACGTGGACGGGTGCGTGGCTGTTGCTGCTGGGCATGCCGGCGATGGCGTTGCCGGAGCGCGCGGACGGCGCCGTGCGCACCCTGCCCCCGCAGGTGCGCGAGGACGTGAACGCGATCACCCTGCAACTGCTCAAGGTGCAGGACGCCGACGTGGAGCTTTCCTGTCCCAAGGCGGTGGAGAACGCCCGCTGGGGCGTGGAGACGATGCTGGAGGTCGGCGAACGCAATCTCCAGGACGGCTACCTGGGGCGCGCGGACTACGATCGCATGGCGGCGCCGTTGAAAACGCGGCTGGAAACCCTGACCCTTGCCGACTGCGAGAACGCCGCCGGCGCGCGCCGCGAGTTCTACCGCTGCATGTCGAGCGACTACAACCATGTGATGGCCTGCGCCGCGGCCCACGAATAAGCCGGTCTTCGCGCACATCTCCGCATCCCGCACTGGCCGGATCCGTGCCCCGGCGGGTACCCGGTGTGTTTATACCGATCTAAAATCATCGGCTTCACCACCAAAGAAATACCAATCGCGGGATTGGTGCATCGCACGATGCAAACGTGACTTCGTTGCGTAATCTGACAGCGCTGTCATCACTGGCGGGGAAAGTTGTTCCGGTGAGTGATGCCGCGATTCCGCCCATTCGTGCGCAGGAGAGCCGCCGGAACCCGCGATAGGCCCGCGACGCCTTCGCGCTCCCCGGAAGCCCGTTGCGCCACGATGCGCCCACCATCGCCACGGGAGTCCGTAGTGGAATTGTCCTCGCTCGATATCGGTATCGTCCTGGCCTATCTGGCCGGCATCTTCATCCTGGCGCAGTGGGTGTCGCGCGAGAAGGGCGGTCATCAGAAGGACGCCAAGGACTACTTCCTGGCCAGCAAGTCGTTGCCGTGGTGGGCGATCGGCGCGTCGCTGATCGCGGCCAACATTTCCGCCGAGCAGATCATCGGCATGTCCGGATCCGGCTACGCCATCGGCCTGGCCATCGCGTCCTACGAGTGGACGGCGGCGCTGGCGCTGCTGGTGGTCGGCAAGTTCTTCCTGCCGGTGTTCCTGCGCAACGGCATCTACACCATGCCGCAGTTCCTGGAGCAGCGTTACGGCACCCGCATCCGCACCCTGATGGCAGTGTTCTGGCTGCTGCTGTATGTATTCGTCAACCTGACCTCGATCATGTGGCTGGGCTCGATCGCGGTGAGCCAGGTGACCGGCATGGATCAGATGCTGGCGCTGACCCTGCTGGGTGTGTTCGCGCTGGTGTACCAGCTGTACGGCGGCCTGAAGGCGGTGGCGCTGACCGACATCGTGCAGGTATCGCTGCTGATTCTCGGCGGCCTGCTGGTCGCCGGCCTGACCCTCAACCAGCTTGGTGACGGCGCGGGCATCGTCGCCGGCTTCCAGAAGCTGTGGTCGCAGCATCCCGAACATTTCGAGATGATCCTCAGCAAGGACAATCCCTTCTACAAGGATCTGCCCGGCCTCAGCGTGCTGATCGGCGGCATGTGGGTCATGCACTTCAGCTACTGGGGGTTCAACCAGTACATCATCCAGCGCGCACTGGCCGCCAAGGACATCGGCGAGGCGCAGAAGGGCATGCTGTTCGCGGCGTTCCTCAAGTTGCTGATGCCGGTGATCGTGGTGCTGCCGGGCATCGCCGCGGTGATGCTGGCGCCGGGACTGGACAAGCCCGACCAGGCATACCCGACCATGATGCGCCTGTTGCCGACCGGCATCCTCGGCCTGGTGTTCGCCGCGCTGGTGGCGGCGATCGTCGCGTCGCTGGCTTCCAAGATCAACTCGGTGGCCACGATCTTCACCCTCGACTTCTACGCCAAGTCGAAGAGCAGGCCAAGCGAGGCCAAGCAGGTGAAGGTGGGCCGCATCGCCGCCGCGATCGCCGTGCTGCTGGGCATCCTCGCCGCCAGGCCGCTGCTGGGCAGTTTCGATCAGGGCTTCCAGTTCATCCAGGAATTCACCGGCTTCTTCACCCCGGGCATCGTCGTGCTCTTCCTGCTCGGCCTGTTCTGGAAGCGCGCCAACGAGGCCGGCGCGCTGGCCGCCGCGCTGGGTTCGGTGCTGTTGTCGGCTGCCTTCTTCTGGGCGCAGAAGACCGGCGTCTACCTGCTGCCGTTCATGGACCGCGTCGGCATCGTGTTCATCGCCGCGCTGGTGCTGGCGGTGGTGGTGTCGTTGATGACCGCGCGCGCCGAGGGCAAGGATTTCATCCGCACCGACGACATCGACTACCGCACGCCGGGCATGTTCAACATCGGCGCGGTGGGCGTGATCATCATCCTGTTCGCGCTGTATACGATCTTCTGGTGATCCATCGGCCGGGTTTCACCGGCCGATGAATGGGAAGCACCGGACCTTGAACCCGCTTCGCGGGCGAATGCGGGGTTCTCGCCGCGACCGGCGTCGCTCCCGCCTGATTCGGAGCGGCGCCTTCAGCGCCTGCGGCGCGGCGCGGCGATGGATTCGCGCAGCTCCAGGGTGTACTGGATCGGCACCATCCGGCCCGCGTCGGGATCGCGGATGCTGTTGAGCAGTTCCAGGGTCGCGACCCGGCCCATGTCGCGGGTCGGCTGGCGGACGGTGGTCAACGCCGGAAAGATGTGCCGCGAGATCGGCGTGTCGTCGAAACCGCAGACCGACAGATCGCGCGGCACGCTCAGTCCGCGCAGGCCCGCCACCCGGATCACGCCGGCGGCGGTGTCGTCGTTGGCGGCGAAGATGGCGGTCGGCGGATCCTTGAGATCCAGCAGCTGGTTGGCGCCATGCACGCCGGATTCGAAGGTGAACTCGCCGTCCACCACCAGATCCGGATCGAACGCGATGCCGGCGCGCTCCAGCGCGTCGCGGTAGCCGGCGAAGCGCCAGGCGCAGGCGCCATGCGCCTTGTGTCCCTTGATGTGGCCGATGCGGCGGTGGCCGAGCGCGACCAGTTCGGCCACCAGATCGCAGACCGCGGCATGTTCGTCGACGGTCACCCCGATGCGGCCGCGGCGGCTGCGCGGGGAGATGCTGGCGAACGGAATCTCATGCTCCTCCAGCTGCGCCAGCAGCACCTTGTCGTCGGTGAGCGGCGGGATCAGCACGACGCCATCCAGGCCGAAATGCTCGACCAGCGAAGTGATGTCGGCCATGTAGCCGCGCTGGCCGAAAGTGACCGGGGCCAGCACCAGGGTGTAGTGCTGCGCCCGGCATGCCTCCAGCACGCCGCTCTGGATCTCCATCAGGTAGTTGCGCGACGGATTGTCGTAGGCCAGCGCCACCACGTAGGAACGCTGGCCGGCCAGGCTGCGCGCCGAGGGATTGGGGCGGTACTGCAGGCGGGCGACGACTTCCTCGACCCGGCGCCGCGTTTCCTCGCGCACGTTCGGCTCGTGATTGAGCACGCGCGACACCGTCTTCATCGAAACGCCGGCGGCGGCGGCCACGTCCTCGATCCGAATGCGCATGGCGCTGGGGTTCCTTCACCTCTTCCAGGGCGTCATTCTGCCAGAGCGCGCGGCATGCGCCTTGCGCGCCGCGTCACGGTGCCTGCGGCGTCCACACGAACGTGGCCAGGCTGCGCGCCGGCAGGGTATAGCGAAGGGTGTCCTCGCCCTGGCCGACCGAGAAGCGGCGGGCGCGCCGTCCCGAATTGGTCACCAGCAGCACCAGCGAGCCATCGTCCTCGTTGCGGAATGCCACGTGGTCCAGATCGCCGCCTTCGCCCTCGGAGGCGATCCGGCGCGCGCCCGGGCGGACGAACCGGCTGGCATGCGCCAGCGCGTAGTACTCGTCGGTGCGGCTGACCGCGCCGGTCCGGCTGTCGATCGTCACCACGCCGCGGCAGGTGTCGCAGCCGCCGGCGTGGGGGCCGCCGTCCTGGTCCAGCGCGAGGTTCCAGAACAGCACGCCGCGCGCCCAGTTGCGGGTGGCGCCGATGATCTGTTCGCGCGCCTGCAGGGTCAGGCCGCCGCTGATGATCGGCTCCCAGTCGCCGCCGGAGCACTCGGTCAGGTAGGCGTCCTTGCCGGGGAACGCCTCGTGGACCGGCGTCTGTGCCTCCACCTCGCCGCCATAGCAGTGCCAGGCGATCGCCGACACGTACTTGCCCGCGGCCGGATCGTTCAGCACGCCGAGCGGCTCCTGCGGCTTGTCCCAGTTATGGTCCCAGTCGAAGATCTGCGGCGCGTCCTCGCGGGTCGCCAGCAGCGGTCCCAGGTGGTCGCCGATGAAGCGTGCCCGCGCCGGCGCGTTCAGGCGCATGCCGGGATAGTCCTTGGGTTCGAAGTCCGGTTCGTTCTGCACGGTGAGGGCGAAAATCGGAATGCCCTCGGCGGCGTAGGCATCGACGAACTTCACCAGGTAACGGGCGAACGCGTCGTAGTACTCCGGGCGCAGGGTGCCCTGGATCAGGCTGTTGTTCGACTTCATCCAGGCCGGCGCGCTCCAGGGCGAGGCCATCACCTGCAACCGCGGATTGATCGCCAGCGCGGCGCGGGTCACCGGCACCACATCGCCGCGATTGGGTTCGATGCTGAAGTGCTTCAGTTCCGGATCCGGCTGCCGGTCCGGCGGATCGTCCAGGCTGTAGTGGTGGCGCGAAAAGTCGGAGGCGCCGATGGTCAGGCGGGTGAAGCTCAGGCCCAGCCCGTCGTTCTCCCGACCGAACAGTTCACGCAGCAGCGCATCGCGCTGCTCCGGTGACATGCGGTGCTGGATCAGCCAGGCGGAGGAATCGGTGATCGAGGCGCCGAAGCCCACCATGTGCTGATAGCGCTGCTGCGGATCGACCTCGATGTGGATCCGGCGAGGGGACTGATCGCCAAAGGCCACCTCCGGTTGCGCCTGCAGCGCCTGGCGGTGATCGCTGGTGGTGATCCAGACCCGCGCCTGCGGCCCGGCATGCGCGACGCCAGCCAGGCCAGCGGCGAGCAGCGTCGCCAGCAGGACGGAGGAGGCAAGCGGCTTGCGCCACCGGACGGTCGTCTTCATGGAGTTGTTCCTCGGTTCGGGATGGCGAAAAAACCGCCAGATGTCCGCGCACTTTCGATGCTGCGCTGCAGCGATCACGACGATCACCGCCGGCCATGCGCCAACAATGACGGCAATTGCCGACTGGATGCACGCCGCTGTGTTGACAAGTCACATTGAGCGACAGTATGACAGCGCTGTCAATACAGGCTGGAGAGGGCCGCATGACACACCACGCACACACTCCGGGCACCGCCGGCGCCCACCTTCGCTTCGCCCCCCGCAGACAACTGCTCGCCTCCGCCTGCGCGCTGGCGCTGGTGTCCTCGTTCGCGGCCCATGCCCAGGATGCGCAGCAGGAACAGGCCACTGGGACGCAGCAGAACCCGGACATCAGTACCCTCGACAAGGTGCAGGTGACCGGCATCCGAGGCAGCATCGCGACCTCGATCGACACCAAGAACGAATCCAGTTCGATCGTCGAGGCGATTTCCGCCGAAGACATCGGCAAGCTGCCGGACGTGAGCATCGCCGAGTCGATTGCCCGCCTGCCCGGCCTGGCCGCGCAGCGCGTCAATGGCCGCGCGCAGGTCATCGCCATCCGCGGCCTTGCCCCGGACTTCGCCGCGACCCTGCTCAACGGCCGTGAACAGGTCACCACCGGCGACAATCGCGGCGTCGAGTTCGACCAATATCCGTCCGAGCTCATCAATGCGGTGACCGTGTACAAGACCCCCGATGCCAAGCTCATCGGCCAAGGCCTTTCCGGCACCGTCGACCTGCAGACCATCCGTCCACTCGAATACGGCCAGCGCCGGATCGTGATCAACGCCCGTGGCGAAAAGAACTCCTTCGGTCGCTTGAACTCGGGTGTCAGCAACAGCCTGGGCAATCGCTTCAGCGCCTCCTACATCGACCAGTTCGCCAACAACACCATCGGCATCGCGCTGGGTTACGCGCACCTGGACTCGCCGTTCCAGGAGAAGCACTACAAGGCCTGGTGGTGGGGTGGTTCGGCCGACTGGTTCCCGGCCGATGGCATTCCCGGCAAGCCCGCGGGCGCGGAAATGCTGATGGGCGCGGAAGCCTGGGCGCGTTCCAGCGACCAGATCCGCGATGGCCTGATGGGCGTGTTCGAGTACAAGCCCAACGAGAACTTCCACAGCATCCTGGATCTGTACTACTCCAAGTTCGATCAGAAGGAGACGATGCGCGGCATCATGTGGAGCCAGGATCCGTGGACCGGCAACGGCGTCTCCATCGCCAATCCGTCGGTGGTCCGGCGCGGCAACGTGGATATCGTCACCGGCGGCAACCTGAGCAACATCGAACCGGTCGTCCGCAACGACTACAACCGGCGCCAGGACGACATGTTCTCGGCCGGCTGGAAGAACATCTGGCACTTCGCCGACAAATGGACGGCCCAGGCCGACCTGAGCTACTCCACCACCGAGCGCGAGCAGAGCATCGCCGAGACCTACGCCGGCCTGCAGACCGTGGGCGCCGGTGGCGTCGTCAGTCCGGTGCTGGACACACTGAGCTACAGCTCGCCACTGAGCTCGGAGTTCGCCCGCTTCTCGTTCGGCCGCAACTATGGGGATCCCTCCGCCGTCGTGCTGAGCGATCCATCCAACTGGGGCCGCGACGGCCGCATCGAGACCCCGCATCTGGAGGACACCATCAAGGCGGCCCGCTTCGAGTTGCGTCGCGACTTTGAATCGGGTCCGTTCACCGGTGTGGAAGTTGGCGCCAACTTCAGCCGTCGCGAGAAGGAAAAGGTTTCGACGGTCTACTACGCCAATCTCAAGAATGGACGCACCCCGATCACGGTCGGAAACGACGTGCTTGTCGCTCCGACCAATCTGGGTTTCGTCGGCATTCCGCACGTGCTGGCATACGACGTCAACGACGCGTTGAGTCGTTACTACGACATCACCCTGCGAATGGATCAGAACGATTTCCAGAAGGATTTCTCGGTGCTGGAGAAGGTCAAGACCTTCTACGCCAAGCTGGATATCGATACCGACCTGGGCGAGCGCGTTCGCCTGCGCGGCAACGTGGGCGTGCAGTACATCAAGACGGATCAATCCTCCCGTGGTTTCAACGTCGCCAGCGTCGACAATCTGGGTGGAGTATCGGCCGGTACCGACTATGACGACGTACTGCCCAGCCTGAACCTGGTGGCGGATTTCGGCGAAGGCTGGTTCGTGCGCTTTGGCGCGGCGAAGACACTGGCACGGGGGCGCATCGACGACATGCGCGCGGCTTCCAATGCCAGCGTGAACGCCACGGGTCCCGACGCCGGGCGCTGGAGCGGCAGCGGCGGCAATCCTTACCTGGAGCCGTGGCGCGCGAAGGCGGCGGATCTTTCGTTCGAGAAGTATTTCGGCCCGGCCAGCTACGTGGCGCTGGCGCTGTTCTACAAGAGCCTGGACAACTACATCCGTCCGGATACGGTCGAATATGATTTCTCCGGCTATACGAATCCGGATCCGACCATCGTGCCCATTTCCAACATCGGCACCTTCACCACGCCGGTGAACGACAAGGGCGGCTACCTGCGCGGCGCCGAACTGAGCACGGCGCTGGACTTCGGCATGTTCGCGCCGGTCCTGGATGGCTTCGGTGCGCAGTTCAGCGCGTCGTACACGGAGAGCAACATCAATCCGAGCAACACGACCTCCACCGTCGCGGCGCTCAACCGCCTGCCGGGCCTGTCCCGCGATGTCGCCAACCTGACGCTGTACTACGAAAAGAACGGTTTCTCGGCACGTGTCAGCGAGCGCTACCGCTCCGAGTTCCGCGGCGAGATCTACAACCTGTTCTTCTCGCGCGCCTACACCACGATCCTGGCCGACCGCCAGACCGATCTGCAGCTCAGCTACGAGTTCCCGGACGGCAGCAACATGGCGGGCATGTCGTTCCTGTTCCAGGTCAACAACCTGACCAACTCGCCCTACCGCACCGTGCAGGACTCGGAGTTCGGTGGCGGCGCGAGCCAGCCGCTGGAATACAACGAATACGGTCGCCAGTTCATGTTCGGCGTGAGCTACAAGTTCAACTGATGAAGTCCCGCCGGCGGCGTTCAGCGAGCGCCGCCGGCGGCCGATGCTGTGCACGGCGGAGCGATCCGCCGTTTTTTTCTTTGAACCGTCCGGAGGACAAGACGTGAAAATCCGTGATATCGCGCTCCTGAGCGGGGTCTGCCTGGCCATGGGACTGGCGGCCTGCGCCAGGCAGGAACCGGCCACCACCGATCAGAAAGCCGCCGAGCCGGCGAAGCTCGCCGACTGGCCCCGGTTGAAGAGCGCCGTGGCGCAGGATCCGGCGCTGGAGGCGCGTATCAAGGAAATCCTGGCGTCGATGACGCTGGCGCAGAAGGTCGGGCAGATGACCCAGGCGGAAATCAAGTCGATCACGCCCGAGGAAGTCCGCAAGTACTACATCGGTTCGGTGCTCAACGGCGGCGGTTCGTGGCCGGCCAAGAACAAGCACGCCGACGTGAAGGACTGGCTGGCCCTGGCCGACGCCTATCACGCGGCTTCGATGAGCACCGATGCCAAGATTCCGGTGCCGATCCTCTGGGGCACCGATGCCGTGCACGGCCACAGCAACGTGTTCGGCGCGACCATCTTCCCGCACAACATCGGCCTGGGCGCCGCGCATGATCCGGCGTTGATCGAGAAGATCGGCGCGGCCACCGCGCAGTCCACCCGCGCCACCGGCATCGGCTGGGCGTTCGCGCCGACCGTGGCGGTCGCGCAGAACGCGCGCTGGGGCCGCACCTATGAAAGTTATTCCTCCGAGCCGGCGCTGATCCGCGAATACGGCGCCGCCTACGTCAAGGGCATGCAGGGCACGCTGAAGGGCGATGGCGACGTGATCGCCACCGCCAAGCACTTCATCGGCGACGGCGCCACCGACAACGGCAAGGATCAGGGCAATTCCACCGTGCCGCTGGGCGACATGATCAATGTCCACGGCCAGGGCTACTACGGCGCCATCGAAGCCGGCGTGCAGACGGTGATGGCGTCGTACAACAGCTGGAACGACGTCGCCGCCGGCAAGGACTACGGCAAGATGCATGGCGCGAAGGATCTGCTGACCGGCGCGCTGAAGGACAAGATGGGCTTCGACGGCTTCATCGTGTCCGACTGGAACGGCATCGGCCAGGTGCCCGGATGCAGCAATGCCAGCTGCGCCGCGTCGATCAACGCCGGCATGGACATGATCATGGTGCCGGACGACTGGAAGGCGTTCATCGCCAACACCATCCAGCAGGTCGAGAGCGGCGAGATTCCGCTGGCCCGCATCGACGACGCGGTGACCCGCATCCTGCGGGTCAAGCTGCGCGCCGGCCTGTTCGAGCGCAAGCCGTCCGACAGCCCGCATGCGGGCAAGCCCGAATCGCTGCAGCACCGCGAACTGGCCCGCCAGGCGGTGCGCGAGTCGCTGGTGCTGCTGAAGAACGAGAACGCCGCGCTGCCGCTCAAGCGCAACCAGCGCGTACTGGTGATCGGCAAGAACGCCGACAGCGTGCCGAACCAGGCCGGCGGCTGGTCGCTCACCTGGCAGGGCACCGACAACGGCAATGCCGATTATCCGAACGCGGACACGCTGCTGGCCGGCATCCGCGAGGCGGTGGGCGATGCCAACGTCACCGTCCGCGAATCGGCCGAGGGCGTGGATCCGGCCAGCTTCGACACCGTCATCGCGGTGATCGGCGAGACGCCCTATGCCGAGATGATGGGCGACATCCTGCCGTACCAGACCGTCGCGCACAGCCAGCGCCATCCGGAGGATCTGGCGGCGCTGAAATCCGCCGCGGCCACCGGCAAGCCGGTGGTCACGGTGTTCCTGTCGGGACGTCCGCTGTTCACCAACGACCTGATCAACCTGTCGAGCGCCTTCGTCGCCGCGTGGCTGCCGGGCACCGAAGGCAAGGGCGTGGCCGACGTGCTGTTCGCCGGCGCGGACGGCAAGCCGGCGCACGATTTCCGTGGCCGCCTGACCTTCCCGTGGCCGGGCGACGCCTGCCCGGCGCCGTCGAACCATCCGGATCCGAAGAAGCCGGCGCAGTTCGGGCTGGAATACGGCCTGTCCTACGCCAAGCCCGGGCAGGTCGCCAGGCTGCCGGAAGCCCTGCCGGCCACCTGCGGTGAAGCGACCACGGTGGCGGTCTTCAACCTCGCCGATGCCGCGCCGTATGCGCTGCACCTGTCGGCGGCGGGACAGGATCGCGCGTTGGGCGCGGACCTCAACCAGACCGTCGAATGGCCACAGGACAAGCCGGCGCTGCGCGTGCGCACGGTGCAGGTCAACACCCAGCAGGACGCCAAGGAAGTCACCTGGCTGGCGCCGGCGCGCTTCTATGCGCGCAGCGCGGGCGGGACCAGCATGGCCTCGATTGCCCAGGACAAGGGTGCGCTGCTGTTCGACGTGAAACTCGCGCAGGCGCCCAAGGGCAAGGTCACCCTGCGCTTCGGCTGCACCCAGGGCTGCGGCGAAGGCATCGACCTGGCGCCGCTGCTGTCCGCTCACAAGCCCGGCGAGAAGCACACCGTCAAGGTGCCGCTGTCCTGCTTCGCCGACCGTGGCGCGAACCTGGGCGGCATCGACATGCCGTTCGCGATCGACGCCGATGCGCCGTTCTCGGCGGCCTTCACCAACATCAAGGTGGTGGCCGGCGCGGCGGCGGATGCCGATGCGGTGAAGTGCGGCAAGACGGGCGGCTGATGGCGGCAGGCGATCCATGGCGCAAACGCGCCATGGAGGGATGAACGCATCGACGGGGGCAGGCGTTTCGCCTGCCTCCGTTCTTGTTTGTGGACCGGAGGGAACCTCTGGCGCAGGGTACGGTCAGTCCCGGCGTGTGGGGGCAACCAAGTCCAGGCAATGCATCATGTGCATGGGCTGGCGCCGACCAGTCATCCATGGAGGAAAAGCCGTGAAGCTGAAACGCGTTGTCATGCTGTTGCTGGCCGGCCTGCTGTTGGCTGCCTGCACGCGGCTGGGAGGAGGCGCCGATCCCGCCGACAATGGAGCGGCACCGCTGCCAGGAGTGCGCGTGTTGATGCGCGAAGTAACCGATGACACGCGGAATCCAGCAACCACCCGGTTGCCCTGGAACGGCGCGATGCTGGCGCTGGCCGAGCCACCATTCGTGCAGACGGAGGATATCGAGGCGCTACGGCTGGATGTCGACGCCAACGGACAGCCCGTCCTGATGGCCCGCTTCACCGATGAAGCCGCTCCACGCATCCAGCAGGCGACGACATCGCGAATCGGTCGCCGGGTCGCGCTGACGGTGGATGGTCGTGTGATCACGGTGGCGACGGTCGCGGGCAGCTTCGGCCATAGCATGCAGTTCTCTGGCGGTGGGCCAGCCGAAACCCGCGAGCTGTATCGACAGATCACCGGCAAGGCGCCGGTCACTTCGCAGTGAGGACGCCGTCTGCGAATGGTGGAAAAGGAAGATGGGAATGAGGCTGTGTGCGTTGTTCCTGGTGCTCATGTTCGGAGCACTGGTAACGCTGAGGGAATACATGAAGTTCGCCGATGGACGCGGTCTCTTCTTTTACATGAGTCCTGAACATGGAGACATCATCATTCTCGGTGTGTCAGGGGCGATCATGTTGTTGATGGCGATTGCGCAGGTCGTGGCCGTGTTTCGCAACAAGAAGTAGTCATGTCCGCGCGCGCGAAGTTGCCGCTCGTCCACAATCCAGCTAGCGCGATTCGATGCCAGAACCACGCGCACCCCGGAAATGCGCCTCGATCTGCTCCAGCGTCCGGCCCTTGGTCTCCGGCAGCAGGAACGCCGCCACCAGGAAATACAGCACCGTGCAGCCGGCCCAGAAGAAGAACATGCTGGCGTAGCCGTAGTGGCCGACGGTGGGCAGGAAGATCGCCGCGATGGTGGTGGAGACGAACTGGTTGATCAGCAGGGCGATGCTCATGCCGTTGGAGCGGATGCGGGTGGGCATCAGTTCCGACAATGCCAGCCACACGCAGACGCCGGGACCGACGGCGAAGAACGCCACGAACACCAGGATGCAGGCGGCGACCGCCCAGCCATGCGTGGGCGACGGCACCGGTCCGAGGCTGGCGCGTTCGATCACCAGCGGCGCCCGCATCGCCGCGGCGGGATCCGGGAACGGATTCAGGTGCAGGCGGCGGAAGAACGCGCCGATGACGCTGTCCGCCCGCACGGTCTGGTCGCGCAGAAGGATGATTTCGGGCACGCCAGGGGCGTCGCTGCGCAGCGAACGCACGTTGCTGAAACCACCGTAGGCGTAGGCGATGGTCAGCTGTTGCGGATCGGCCGCGTTGTCGACGCCGAAGCGCCGCCACTGCGCGGCATCCAGCTCCAGTTTCAGGGCGTCGCCGGCGACCTGCGATTGCAGTACCGGCGAAACATCGCGCTCGCCGCGCTCGGCGCGGACGAACAGCAAGGCCGCCGCCAGCAGCGCCACCGCGATGCCGCCGCTGCCCAGCATCAGCAGGAACTTGCGGCCCTTGCGATCCACCAGCACCAGCGCGACCACCGTCATCACCGCGTTGAGCACCTTGATGGCGACGTCGGCGCCGTTGGCGACCGCGCCGGGCAGCCCGGCCTGGTTGAGGATGTTGACCGCGTAGGCGAGCACCGAGTTGATGCCGGTGGCCTGGGTGAAGGCGAGCACCGCGCAGGCCAGCAGGAACGGCCAGACGTAGCGGCGGCTGAGCAGGCGATCCCGTGCCTGCGCGCCGTGCGTTGCCTCCGGCGCCTGCATCCGCGCCAGGGTGGTCTCCACTTCGGCGGCGGGCACGGTCCGGCGCAAGGCGTCGCGCGCGCGTTCGAGGTGTCCGCGACGGACCAGCCAGCGCGGGGATTCGCTGAGCAACAGCACGCCGGCGGTGAACACCAGGCCCGGCAGCAGGCAGCTCCAGAAGATGGTCCGCCACGCATGATCCCTGGCCGCGAACAGCACGCGCTGCTGTTCGGCGGCGGCCAGTCCGCGCACCGAGGCTTCCGCGGCGTCCACCGCGTGCGCGTGGTACAGGCCGATCACCGCCGCCAGCACCAGCCCGATGGTCAGCAGCAGCTGGAACATCGCCGCCCCGCGTCCACGCCGTTCCGGCGCCAGCACTTCGGCCAGGTACAGCGGCACCACCACGCCGATCAGGCCACCGCTCACGCCCTGCAGCAGGCGGCCCAGCAGCAGCGGCGTGTAGCCGGACGCCAGCGCCATGACCGGAATGCTGAGGGTGAACAGCAGGCCGGCGAGGAACATCGCGCCGCGCCGCCCGATCAGATCCGCGATGGCCCCGGCGAACAGCGACGACAGCACGCTGCCGAGCAGCACCGCCGCCACCACGAAGCCCAGCTGCTGGCTGGTGAGGTGCCAGCTGACCGTGGCGGTGGCCTCCAGGTACGGCAGCGCGCCGGCGATGATGCCGATGTCGATGCCGTAGAGCAGGCCGCCCATGCCGGCGATGAACAGCAGATAGCGCACCTGCCAGCGCGGCGATGCGTCACGGGCGGGCGTGGCCAGGGTGGCGGAGCTGTCGTTCATGCGGAAACCGGTCCTGTCGTTGCGTGCGCGCAGGGCGCGGGAAGCACCGGACGCGGGCGCGCCGGCGCGGAGAACGGAAGGGAAATCAGGGCAGCGGAATCTCGTCGCCTTCGACGAACACCTGGCGCACCTGCAGGCGCGCATCCAGCACCACCAGATCCGCATGCGCGCCGGCCTGCACGCGGCCGCGATCGGACAGGCCCAGATAGTCGGCCGGATAACGCGAAAGGCGGTTGGACGCGTCGGCCACGTCCAGTCCCAGCGAGACCAGGTTGCGCAGCGCCTGATCCATGGTCAGCGCGCTGCCGGCCAGCGAGCCGGCGGCCAGGCGCACGCAACCCAGGCACTTGAACACGCGCTGCGAACCGAGCGCGTATTCGCCGTCGGGCATGCCGGTGGCGGCGGTGGCGTCGGTGACGCAGTACAGGCGCGGAATCGCCCGCAGCGCGGTGCGGATCGCGCCGGGATGCACGTGCTTCAGATCCGGAATCAGTTCCGCGTACTCGGCGTGCGCGAGCGCGGCGGTGGCGATGCCGGGGTGGTAGTGATCCACGCCGGTCATGCCGTTGAACAGATGGGTGAAACCGGCGGCGCCGGCTTCCAGCGCGGCCACGCCGTCCTCGTAGCCGCCTGCGCTGTGGCCCAGCTGCACGCGGATGCCGAGCGCGGCGAGTTGCGGAATCAGCGCCCGGTGTTCGCCGATTTCCGGCGCGAGCGTCAGCACCCGGATCGGCGCCAGCGCGTGCAGGCGCCGGACCTGTTCGAGCGTCGCCTCGACCACCAGCGGCGGCTGCGCGCCGAGGCGCTCGATGCTGATGTAGGGGCCTTCCAGATGCACGCCCAGCATCCGCGCCATGCCTGGCGCGCGTTCGGCGATCGCCGGGGCGAGGCCTTCCAGCGCCCGCACGATGTCGTCCTCGTGCGCGGTCATGGTGGTGCCCAGCATCGCGGTGGTGCCGTGCCGCGCGTGCGCGCGGGCGACGGTGCGGGCGGCGTCGCCGCCCTGCATGATGTCGACGCCGTCGCCGCCATGCACGTGCAGATCGATGAAGCCGGGCAGGATCAGCGTTTCATCGCCGCCGTCATCCGCATCCGCCCCGGGATGGAGCGCACGCACGCGCTGGTCGAACTCGAGGGTTCCGCGCATCCAGCCGTCGGCGGTGAGGATGCGGCCCTGCAGCGTGCGTGTCGCGGTCATGGCGGTGGCTCGGCGATGATCACTTCGATGCCCAGCCGCTGCAGTCCTTCGCGGTAGTCGCTGCTGATGCCGTCGTCGGTGATGATGGTGTGGATCTGATCCAGGCGGGCGATCCGGTGCAGGCTGACCCGTCCGAACTTGGAGGCGTCGGTCAGCACCACGATGCGGCGCGCGCGCTCGACCATGCGGTGGTTGAGGCTGGCTTCGGCCTCGTGGTGGGTGGTCAGGCCGAACTGGAGATCCAGTCCGTCCACACCCAGGAACACGGTGTCGAAGCTGTAGGTGTTGAGGCTGGCCTCGGCCTGGCTGCCGTGCAGCGACAGCGACTGCTTGCGCAGCAGGCCGCCGGTGAGCAGCAGTTCCACGCCGGGCGCGTTGGCCAGTTCCCAGGCGATGTTCAGGCCGTTGGTCATCACGGTGACGTCGCGATGGTGGCGCAGGTGCCGCGCCAGGGTCATCGTGGTCGAACCGGAGTCGATGATGATGTTGTCGCCGGGCTTGACCAGGCGCGCGGCGTGCGCGCCGATGGATTCCTTCAGCGGCAGGTTGAGCGCGTCCTTTTCGTGGATGTCCTGCTCGGTCGGCGGCGTGCGCACCAGGGTGGCGCCGCCGTGGTTGCGGGTGGCCAGGCCCTGCGATTCGATGTGGGTCAGGTCCGCGCGGATGGTCACCGACGACACCTCGAAGCGATCCACCAGATCCGCGACCTGCACGTTGCCGTGCTGGACCAGCAGCTGGAGGATCTGTTGCCGGCGTTGGCGGGTGTTGCGCATGGCGGACCTGTGGATGTGCGTAAGCGGAACCGGAAGCTTACCGTTCCGAAAGCGCGCTGGCTGCGGAAGTTTCGTTTCCGATCCGCGAACCCGCCTGGTTGCGGGCGCAGGCGCGGGCGTATTCACCCAGCCGCAGGGCGATCCGGTGCTGGATCAGGGCCAGCGGATCGGTGCCGAGCAGACCGGTTTCGATGGCGCGCTGCTGTTCGGGCAGGAACTGGCTGAGCAGGATCATCGGCGGCGCGTGCCGGCGCAGGTTGGCGACCAGGCGATCCACCGCCGCGCGCACTTCCGGCTCGCCCCAGTAGTAGCGGCAACGATCGCTGAGCGCATAGCGGCGCAGCAGGCGCAGTTCGGCGGCGTCGCCGCTGTAGTGGTGCTGCCAGTGCTTCGGCTTTTCCACCATGCAGCGATCCAGCACGTCGGGCAGATGGGAGCGCTCGGCTTCCGGCAGCAGCTCGTCCTCGATCGCGGCCAGCGCGAACAGCGCCTCGCGGTACGCGAACGTGGCCGCCGGGCCGACCTTGAGGATGGCGAAGTGATCCCGCACCAGCGCGTGCAGCGCGGCCTCGGTCTGGTAGTCGGTGGAATGCGCCTCGAACACGATGCCCGGCTGGGTCTCGACGAAGTCCGACAACGCGGTCGCGGCGGCCGGATCGTAGGCGTGCACCTGGCTGTGATCGAAATCGACGCCCGGCTGCACCACCATCGCGATCACCCGCGCCCAGGCCGGCGCCAGATCCGGATCGGCGAAGGCCTGCCGATGGATCTCCAGCGTGCGCGCGGCGGCGGCCGGCGTGGTGACGGCGAGCCCGCCTTCCAGCGAAGCCTCGCCGCCCGGCACCGGCACTTCGGTGCCGATCACGTAGACCGGCGGCGGCAGTCCGGCTTCGGCGGCGGTGCGTTCGGCCACGCGCGCCAGTTCCGCCGAGCGCGCGGCGACGATTTCGTCCGGCAGCGGATGCGGATCGCCGGCGCAGGACATGCTGCAATCCAGGTGGATCTTGTGGAAGCCGGCGGCCACGTAGGCGGCGATGAGATCGCGCGCGTGCGCCATCGCCTGTTCGGCGGGCAGCTTCTGCCAGGCGTTCGGACCCAGGTGATCGCCGCCCAGGATCAGGCGATCCGCGGGAAAATCCTGTTGCCGCGCCAGCGCTTCCACGTAGGCGCGGAACTGCACGGGGTTCATGCCGGTGTAGCCGCCGAACTGATCGACCTGGTTGGAGGTCGCCTCGATCAGCAGCACCGTGTCGTATCGCCGCGCCACCTGCATCGAGGCCAGCAGGACCTGCTCGTTGCTGGAGCAGATGCTGTACAGGCCGACGTTCTCGCCTTGGCGATGCGCGGCAATCAGGGATTGGACAGCGGACACGGAAGCCTCCGGGCAGGGAAGAATCAGGGAGTCGGACGATGCTGGCGCGTCAGCAGCGCCGCGCCGCGCGCGCCACCGGCATCGCCGAACACCGGTGGCAGGATCGGCGGCACCCGCACCCCCCGGAACAGGTGGGCGGAGATCGCGGCCGGCAGCTCGCGGTACAGGCGTTCGTCCTTGGACAGGCCGCCGCCGAGCACGATGACGTGCGGATCCACCGCCAGGATCAGGCTGGCCAGCGCGTGGCCGAGCAGATCCCGATGCACGTCGAGCGCGCGCGTGGCGGCCGCGTCGCCCTGCGCCGCGCGCGCGATGATCGTCGCGGCATCGACGCCTTCGCCGCCGAGATGGCGATGGATCATCGCCAGCCCGCCGCCGGACACGTAGCGCTCCACGCAGCCGCGCAGGCCGCAGGCGCAGTCGACCACCGGCAGGCCATGCTCCGCCAGCAGGTGCGCGGCCACGCTCCAGTGGCCCCATTCACCGGCGATGCCGTTGTAGCCATCGATCAGCCGGCCTTCGACGCAGTAGCCGCCGCCCGCGCCGGTGCCGAGGATGGCGCCGAACATGCTCGGCTGGCCGTCGGCCGCGCCGCCGTGCGCTTCGGACAGGGCGAAGCATTGCAGGTCGTTGCCGAAATGCAGCGGCCGTCCCAGCCGTTCGCGCAGATCGCGGCCGACCGTGCGTCCGGTCAATGCCGGCACGTTGGCGCTGAGCTGCAGGCCGGTGGCGCGATCGACGACGCCGGGCAGGCCGATGCCGACCGCGCGGGCGGGCTGGCCGAGCAGCGCGTCGGTATCGCGGATCAGGCGGATGATCGTGTCGACGAAGTCCGCGTAATCGTGCGGCGTGTCGATGCGCTGGCGGTGCCGTACCTCGAACGACGCGTCGCAGGCGATCAGTTCGATCTTGGTGCCGCCGATGTCGATGCCGTAGTCGAGCTGCATGGCGCGTTCCCGCTTTCAGCCGTGGCGATGGATGATCACGCCCTGCACGACCCGGTTGACGGTGCCGTCGGGGAAGGGATTGTCCGGGGTCAGGTCGAGCGCGGCCGAGCGGCGCAGGGCGTACCGCTGCGGGAGCGTCAGCCACACCGGCGCCAGCCAGGGATCCGGCAGCGCGGGCACCGCGAGGGTGAAATCGCCCGGCGCCGCGGCATCGCCGTCGACGCGCGGTCCGACCGAGATCACCCGGCCGGCGATGCCGTCGCGGCGCAGCTCGTCCAGCAGATCCTGTTCGTAGCGGCGCGCCACCGGCTGCGCGCTGCGCAGCATGACCACCAGCGTGCCGGCGTCCAGCGTGGACTTGGGACCGTGGCGGAAACCCAGCGGCGTGTTGGCCAGCGCGAGCACGCGTCCGGCGGTCAGCTCCAGCAGCTTGAGCGCGGCCTCGCGCGCGAGGCCTTCCAGCGGGCCGCTGCCCAGGTAGATCACGCGCGCGCCGCTGCCGTTGGCCAGGAAGGTGCTCGCCTGTTCCCAGTCCGACAGGGCCCGCTGGCCCAGCGCGGCGACCGTGCGCAGCCGGTCCAGCCGCTCGCTCCACGGCGCGCGATCGAACACCGCCAGCGCCGCCAGCTGCATGCAGGTCAGGCTGCTGGTCATCGCGAAGGCGCGATCGCAGCTGGCCGGCGGCATCAACAGGGTCAGGGTGTCGTCGCGACCATGGCCGCGACGCGCCAGTTCGCCTTCGGCGTTGCAGGTGATGTCCATGAACCGCGCCAGCGCGACGCGTTCGCGCACCAGATCCACCGCGGCGACACTCTCCGGGCTGGAACCGCTGCGTCCGAACGAAACAAGCAGGGTCGGCCGCTCGCGTTCCAGATACAGATCCGGATGGGTCAGCAGGCTGGTGGTGTGCAGCGCGCGCACTTCGGCGGGCCACTGCGCGTTGATCAGGTCGGCCACCATCTCGGCGATGAAGCCGGAACTGCCGGCGCCGGTGAGGATGACCCGGTGGCCGGGCTGGCGCAGCCATTCGCCAAGGAAGCCGTCGATGGCGTCGCGGGTGGCGTCCAGCGCATCGGCGAGCGCGTTCCACAGCGCGGGTTGCTGGGCGATTTCTTCGGCGGTGTATTGCCCGCCCAGGCGTTGCCAGGCGGACAGGTCGGAAAGCAGAGGAGCGTCCATTCATCGTTCCTGTTGGGCCAGCGCACGATCTGCGTTTTCTTTCGAAATGTCAAATATCGAAAGATATTGGAAAGTTTGACGGCGCCAGCAATTTCGAGCTTTCGAGCACGCAGGCGCTCGGAAGGGATTCCCGATGCCTGCCTGTTAAGCGTCTTGAAGGGCGCGTGGCGAAGATGAATAGCCGGTTCTGAAAGTATTGCTTCGCAGCAACTTTCGATATCAAGAAAATATCCTTCTTTTTTCTTTGCAATTTGTTGACATTTTTCGAGACGCTGCCCTAGAGTCGGCCGCAATGGTTTCGTACTCCCGCTCCGGCGGGCCTGGGGAGCAAGTTGGAAACCCGCGTCTGGCATCGCTGCAACCGGTTCGTCGCCCTCGCCCTGCTGGCGTTCGCCGCGAGCGCCCCCGCCTTTGCCGAGAACGTGGGCAACGTGCGCACGCTGCAGGCCGCGCCGTCGCGTGACGGCATGCCCGGCTGGGACATCACCACCGACAGCGGCGCGCGGGTGCGCGTGGATCTGCTGCGCGCCGACACCGTGCGCGTGCAGGCCGGCCGCAAGGGCAAGCTGACGCCGGCCGGCGACAAGGCCGCGCCGATCGTGTTGCCGCAGCCGGCGGGCAAGGTGGATTTCAGTTTCGAGGAAGACGCGCGGGAAGCGCGCATCCGCACCGCCGCGCTGGTGCTGCGCATCCAGCGCCAGCCGTTGCGCCTGTCGCTCGAACGCGTGGCCGGCGACCAGGTCACGCCGCTGTGGCGCGAGCTGCAGCCGCTGGATCTGGACGCCCAGCAGAGCGTGCAGGTGCTGTCCAGCGAGGCCGGCGAACATTTCTACGGCGGCGGACAGCAGAACGGCCGCTTCGAGTTCAAGGGCCGCGAACTGGAAATCGCCTATTCCGGCGGCTGGGAAGAAGGCGATCGCCCCAGTCCCGCGCCGATGCTGCTGAGCTCGCGCGGCTGGGGCATGCTGCGCAACACCTGGAGCGACGGCAATTACGATCTGCGCCAGCCGGACCAGGCGACGCTGCTGCATCGCGAGGATCGCTTCGACGCCTATTACTTCGTTGGCGCGGGCCTGCACGAACTGCTGGACCGCTACACCGCGCTGACCGGCCGTCCCGGCCTGCTGCCGCGCTGGGCGCTCTCCTACGGCGACGCCGACTGCTACAACGACGGCGACAACAAGAAGAAGCCCGGCACCGTGCCCGAAGGCTGGAGCGACGGCCCCACCGGCACCACCCCGGACGTGATCGACAGCGTCGCGCGCAAGTACCGCGAACACGACATGCCCGGCGGCTGGATCCTGCCCAACGACGGCTACGGCTGCGGCTACACCGATCTGCCCAAGGTCGTGCAGGGCCTGGCGCGCTACGGATTCAGGACCGGCCTGTGGACCGAGAACGGCGTCGACAAGATCGCCTGGGAAGTCGGCAAGGCCGGCAGCCGCGTGCAGAAGCTGGACGTGGCGTGGACCGGCAAGGGCTACCAGTTCGCGATGGACGCCAACCAGTCCGCGTACAACGGCATCCTCGACAATTCCGACTCGCGCCCGTTCCTGTGGACGGTGATGGGCTGGGCCGGCATCCAGCGCTACGCGGTGGCCTGGACCGGCGACCAGAGCGCCAGCTGGGACTACATCCGCTGGCACATCCCGACCCTGATCGGTTCGGGCCTGTCGGGCATGGCCTACGCCACCGGCGACGTCGACGCGATCTTCGGCGGCAGCGCCGAGACCTATACCCGCGATCTGCAATGGAAGAGCTTCACCCCGGTGCTGATGGGCATGTCCGGCTGGTCGTCCGGCGCGCGCAAGCATCCGTGGTGGTTCGACGAACCCTATCGCAGCATCAACCGCGACTACCTCAAGCTGAAGATGCGGTTGACCCCGTACATGTACGGACTGGCGCGCGACGCGGAAACCACCGGCGCGCCGATCGTGCGCGGACTGATGTGGGATTACCCCACCGATCCGGAAGCATGGACCGAGGCGCACAAGTACCAGTTCCTGCTCGGCCGCGAACTGCTGGTCGCGCCGGTGTACCGCAGCCAGGCCGCCAGCCGCGGCTGGCGCCGCGACATCCACCTGCCGCAGGGCCGCTGGATCGATTACTGGGACGGCCGCCAGGTGCAGGCCGACGCGCAGGGCCGGCAAATCGATCGCCAGGTCGAACTGGCGACGTTGCCGGTGTTCGTGCGCGCCGGCGCGATCCTGCCGATGTATCCGGCCATGCTCTTCGACGGCGAGAAGCCGCTGGACGAGCTGACCCTGGATCTGTATCCGCAGGGCGAATCGAGCTACACGCTGTACGAGGACGACGGCAACACCCGTCGCTACGCCAAGGGCGAATCCAGCGAGCAGATCATCCGCATGCAGGCGCCGGCGCAGGGCAGCGGCGAAGTGCGCGTCGCCGTCGAACCGGTGCGCGGCCAGTACGCCGGCCAGCTGCCGCAGCGCCGCTACGCGCTGCGCGTGCTGAGCCGCGCCAGGCCGAACGCGGTCGAACTGGACGGGCGCGCGCTGCCGGCGCTGGCCGATCGCGCCGCCTTCGACGCGGGCGCCGAAGGCTGGTACTTCGATGCGAAGGAGCGCCAGGGCACCGTGCACGTGCGCAGCGCGCCGGTCGACATCCGTAGCGCGCTGGCGTTCCGCCTGGACATTCCGGTCGCCGCCGCGCCGGCCGACGACGCCTTCCCGGCCGCGCCGGAACTGGGGCGCGCATTGCCGGCCGACAGCCTGCTGGTGGTCAATCGCCCGGCCGAGGAACCCGGCCATCCGCTGGAGAACGCGTTCGACGACGATCCGGCCACCTGGTTCCGCACCGTGCGCAACCAGGCCGTGCGCACCGGCGCGCACGAGTGGACGCTGGGCTTCGGCGAGCGCCGGCTGATCGACGGCGTCGAGCTGGCGCCGCGCACCGATCAGCACTGGAAGCACGGCCAGATCCGCGACTACGAAATCTACCTGGCCGACAGCAACGGCGAGTGGGGCGAACCGATCGCGCGTGGCCGGCTGAAGCTGGAACAGGGCACGCAGACGATCAGCTTCGCGCCGCGCGCCGGCCGCCTGCTGCGCTTCCGCGTGCTGGGCACGCAGAACCCCGACGGCGACGGCGCGAGCGGCAACGACCCGATGGTGACCGCCGCGCAGGGCGGTACCGCGCGCGCGTTCGACGCCTTGCAGCCGCGCGAGGTCGGACCGATCACCCTGTCCACTTTCCGCGTGCTGGAACACCAGACGCCGGAACGTCCCGCGCAGCAGCGCTACCTGTCCGAACTGGCGCTGCCGGCCGACGTCGCGCGCGACCGCGCGTTCGGCGGCGAGGCCGAGATGCGCATGAACGGCCTGCATTTCCGCCGCGGGCTGGGCGTGGGCGCGGCCAGTCGCATCGACGTCGAGCTGACGGGCGGCTGGCGCCTGCTGCGCGCCGACCTCGGCATCGACGATCGCTGCCGCGAGGCCGGCGGCATGCAGTTCCAGGTCTGGGGCGACGACCGCCTGCTGTACGACAGCGGGATGGTGCGCGCGCCGGGCGTGGTCAAACCCGAACTCGACATCCGTGGCCTGCACCGCCTTAGCCTGCGCACCCTCGGCGCGCAGGGCGCGCGGCCGGCGCAGGTCTGCGGCAACTGGGCCAACGCTGTCCTGATGGGACAGGAGGGCGATACCGCCACCATTTCCCCGCCGTAACCGTTCCACGAAGTTCGCATCTCCCCCCGCCTTTGACTGCGGCCCGCCGGCCGTGGCCTGGGACCGCTGTTGCCCACGCAAGCCCTTCCACCACAGCAGCGCCGCGCGCTGCACCCCCGAAACGAGGAGAGAACCCGATGTCGTCCGCAAGCCGCCGCCAACGCTGTATATCCGTCACACCCCTGGCCCTCGCCCTGGGCACGGCGCTCGCCATGGCCGCGCCGGTCTCGGCGCAGACCGCCGATGCGCCGAAGGAGGACGGCAAGGCCACCGAACTGGCCCGCATCGAGGTCACCGGTTCCAACATCAAGCGCACCGATGTGGAAACCGCCTCGCCGGTGCAGATCATCAGCCGCCAGGACATCGAGAACATGGGCGCGCGCACCCTGTTGCAGGTGCTGGACAACCTGCCGGCCGCGCGTCCGGCGCAGCAGGACTTCAAGTCGCTGTTCACCGGTTCGGACGGCGCCTCGCAGGCCAACCTGCGCGGCATGGGCGCGCAGGGCACGCTGGTGCTGCTCAATGGCCGTCGCCTGTCGTACTACGGCGCGCCGGCGGGCTTCCAGACCCAGTTCGTCAACATCGATGCGATTCCCGCCGCGGCGATCGAGCGCATGGAGGTGCTGACCGACGGCGCCTCGGCCGTGTACGGCACCGACGCGATCGCCGGCGTGATCAATGTCATCACCAAGAAGTCCTACCAGGGCCTCGAGGTCAACCTGACCACCGACAGCTCCTCGCGCATCGCCAGCTACGGCGAGCACCAGGCCAGCATCACCGGCGGCTTCGGCAACCTCGACGAGGATCGCTACAACGTCTACGCCTCGCTGAACCTGTATCGCCGCGATCCGATTCCGCTGAGCGACTGGTACGACAAGAAGCCGGGCCAGTTCTACGTCAACAACCCGAACTACATCAACAATTTCCGCCTGGGCACCGGCAGCGCGCCGGGCACGCTCAACCCGGGCAGCTATTTCGCGTTCGATCCGGTCACCGGCCGGCGCGTGCAGGAAGCCGCTCCGGGTTGCCGGAACGTGGTCGTCGAAGCCGCCGGTCCGCGTTGCATCTGGCAGACCTGGATGAACAACGAAATCGACGCGGGCGCCAAGTCCGAGCGCATCACCGCCTACGTCAACGCGCATTTCCTGATCGGCGACACCACCGAGGCTTTCGCCGAGGCGACCTACACCGACATCGACCTGCGCGCCAACGGCGGCACGCCGCGCGCCTTCGGCACCACCACCGGCAACCCGACCAGCTGGTTCGCGCGCAACACCGGCACCACCGTCAACCAGTTCTTCTATCCCTACCTGGGACCGAACAACGTCTACAACCACGCCAGTCCGGAACTGCGCGCGCTGATGGGCGGCGTGGTCGGCCTGCAATACCTGATGCAGGACGTGGGCAAGAGCCACTTCGGCCAGCGCAACACCGACAAGAGCTATCGCGGCCTGGCCGGCCTGCGCGGCAGTTTCGGCGACTGGAACTGGGAAACCGCGTTCGCCACCGCCGGCACCCATTCGGTCACCTACCAGACCGTCAACGTCAACCTGGACGGCTTCGCCCGGGCGTTCGGTCCGTTCACCGTCGATCCGGGCACCGGCCGGGTGATCATCTCCGACAATCCCGCCTACCGGTTCGGTGAAATCAGCGAAGCCAACGCCAAGCTGTTGCGCGAGGCCTACCCGACCTTCGACATCCAGTCGTGGACGCGCCTGCATACCCTGGACGGCAAGGTCGAAGGCCCGCTGTTCAACCTGCCGGCCGGCGAAGTGCGCGCGGCATTCGGCTTCAACGTCAGCCGCGAGACCTTCTACACGCCGGGCAACACCGACGCGGCCAACGGCAAGATCACCCAGCAGGGCGGTTCGTGGTTCGACGGCAGGCGCACCACCAGCGCGCTGTTCGCCGAAGTCGTCGCCCCGCTCACCGAGAAGCTGGAACTGGACGCCGCGCTGCGCGTGGACAAGTACCCCAACTTCGACGCCAACGTCGCCCCGAAGATCGGCCTGAAGTACCAGGCGCTGCCGACCGTGATGCTGCGCGGCACCTACTCAGAAGGCTTCCGCGCGCCGAGCCTGGCCGAGGCCGGCACCGGCGGCGTGTTCGCCCAGCTCGGCGGTTTCCGCGACGATGTCCGCTGCGGTGAAACCAACGCCATCGCCAACCTGCTGCTGCAATCGAATCGCCCGGGCGATGTGGACCTGGGCAGGACGCTGCTCAACACCGATTGCAGCCGCACCGTGGCGCGGATGACCCAGCCCAATCCGAAGCTGCAGCCGGAAAAGGCCAAGATCGCCACCCTCGGCGTGGTGCTGGAGCCGTTCGACTGGCTGTCGGTGTCGGCCGACTACTGGTTCATCTATCGCCGCAACCAGATCGCCGCGCCGGACTACAGCAAGGAAACGGACATCGTCTCGATGACCCGCAATCCGATCACCGACAGCGACCGCGCCGCCGAAGCGGCGGTGGCGGCGATGTGCGCGGATCCGGCCAGCGGCGTGACCTGCCCGGGCACCCTGCCGACCTATTCCGTGGGCAACGTGTCCAGCGTGGTCGGCCAGTACAAGAACCAGGGCCGCACCCTGATCGACGGCTTCGACGTCGATGCGCGGGGCCATTTCCCGCTGGGCCAGTGGGGCGAACTGAACGTCGGCCTGGCCGCGACCATCGCGCGCCGCAACGAGGCCTACCTGGACGACGAGAACCGCTGGTACTACGGCAACACGGTCGGCTACTACAGCAACCCGCGCCTGCGCGCCACGCTCAACGCCGACTGGACGTACGGCGAGGTGACCACCAGCTTCTTCGTCAACTATGTCGGCAAGACCAAGTGGGCGTGGGATCGCGTCGACGCGCAGGACAACTCGCCGGAGACCTGCACCGCCGGCTCGCTGCCGGTGGCGCCGGACAAC
Organism: Pseudoxanthomonas sp.; assembly: GCF_051953815.1. Taxonomy (GTDB): domain Bacteria; phylum Pseudomonadota; class Gammaproteobacteria; order Xanthomonadales; family Xanthomonadaceae; genus Pseudoxanthomonas_A. The sequence continues at coordinate 182,260 of NZ_JBQCIJ010000039.1, forward strand.
TGCAACGGCGTGCCGGCCTGGTGGACCGCCAACCTGGGCCTGTCCTGGCGGCCGGATGATCACTGGCATGCCGGCTTCACCATCAAGAACCTGTTCAACCGGATGCCGTTCTACGATCCGAACAGCTTCCTGGGTGATTCCAGCGACTACGCCAGCATTTTCGGTCGCAGCTACAGCTTTACCGTAGGCTACAAGTTCTGACGAACAAACGCGCCGGTCCGCCGACGCCATGTCACAAGGAGTTCCGCTTCAATGAAACGTAGAGAGTTCATCCTCGCCGGGGCCGCGCTGGGCGCGGCCACCCTGCTGCCGGCCACGCCGGCCTGGGCCAGCAAGCGACGGATACGGCTGGGCATGATCGGCACCGGCATGCGCGGGCAGGTCCTGTTGAAGGAACTGCTGCGACGTGACGACGTCGAGGTCGCGGCGCTGTGCGACATCGAGCCGATCATGCTCAAGCAGGCGCTGGACATGGCGGCCAAGGCCGGCAAGCCCGCGCCGAAGGCGTATGGCCAGGACGGCGACGTCCAGTCCTATCGCCGCCTGTTGCAGCAGCGCGGCCTGGACGGCGTGATCATCGCCACGCCGTGGGAATGGCACGCGCCGATGGCGATCGCGGCGATGGAGGCCAAGGTGCCGGTCGGCTGCGAAGTGGTGGCCGGCGTCACTCTGCAGGATCACTGGGACGTGCTGGCCACGCAGCAGCGCACCGGCACGCCCTACATGCTGCTGGAAAACGTGTGCTACCGCCGCGACGTGATGGCGGCGTTGCAGATGGTGCGGGCGGGCCTGTTCGGCGAGCTGGTGCACTTGCAGGGCGGTTACCAGCACGATCTGCGCGCGGTGAAATTCAACTCCGGCAACCCCGCCGAACCCTACGGCAGCGGCGTGGAGTTCGGTCCCAAGGGCTGGTCGGAGGCGCGCTGGCGCACCGAGCATTCGGTCCGCCGCAACGGCGAACTGTATCCCAGCCACGGCATCGGCCCGTGCGCCATGTACACCGGCATCAACCGCGGCAACCGCTTCACCCACATCAACAGCTTCGCCAGCAAGGCGCGCGGCCTGCACGAATACACCGTGGCCAAGAGCGGCGGCACCACGCATCCCAGCACGCAGGTCAAGTTCAAGCTGGGCGACGTGGTCACCACCACCCTGGCCTGCGAGAACGGCGAGACCATCATCCTGCAGCACGACACTTCGCTGCCGCGCCCGTACTCGCTCGGTTTCCGGGTGCAGGGCACCAAGGGTCTGTGGATGGATCTCAACCAGTCCATCCACATCGAGGGCCGCAGCCCGGGGCACAAGTGGGAACCGTTCCAGGCCTACCAGGACGAGTTCGATCACCCGCTGTGGCGCAAGTACGCGCAGGATGCGGAAGGCGCCGGCCACGGCGGCATGGACTACTTCGTCATCCACGCCTTCGTCGAGGCGGTGAAGGCCGAGGCACCGATGCCGATCGACATCTACGACGCGCTGGCGTGGAGCGCGATCACGCCGTTGTCGGAACAGTCCATCGCCGAGGGCTTCAAGACCCTGGAGTTCCCGGATTTCACCCAGGGCCTGTGGAAATCGCGCAAGCCCATCTTCGCGTTCGACGCCCGGTATTGATCTTGCAGCGCCGGGTTCGCCCGGCTCCCGCCCATCCTCTCTCCACGGAGTCGGGCCGGCCCGGCGCTGCGAACCGCGCGAATCAGCGGAAGCGTCGCGCGTAGCCCAGGTAGATCTGCAGATCCGGACTGTCGTCATCGAGTCCGGCGTTGACGCCCGCGTCCCATTGGGCGTCTTCGTCCGGCTGCCAGCCGAACGAAAGGCCGGCCAGCGCCTGCGTGCCGTGGCCCGCGGGATCGCGATCGCGCGACAGCGAAACCTCGAACGAGCCCGACACCGTATCGGACACATCGAATCCCAGCCCCGCCACCGAACCGTAGGCCAGGTGCCGGCCATCGCCGTCGCTGTCGACGGCCGCTTCGATGTTCGGGGTCAGGCCCAGCGACACGGCGCCCAGCTCGATGCTCATGGGCAGGTTGATGCCCGCGCTCCAATCGTCCGCACCGACCGGCGCGCGGCCGGTGGGCAGGCTCACGTAGGGCATCAGCGCCAGCGAGAAGCCGCCGCCGTCGGGACGGCGCAGGTTGCGGCGCAGGGCGAGGCTCACATCGCCGAAGCGCGATGCGCGCGTGGTCGTCGCGGAAACCGTGTCGCGCTCGCGCACGCGGCCGTAGGCGGTCCAGCCCACCTGCGCTTCCAGCGTGTCGGTCAGGCCGAAGCGCAGCAGCGCATCGCCGAACAGGAACTGCTCCGTGCGCAGGCCGTGCGCATCGTCGCCGGTCCAGTCGGCCAGGCCAATTTCCAGCACCGTCGCGCCGCGCTCCACCGTGCAGGCCGGGGTGCCCAGGCCCGGACGGTCGGGACACAGATCGCGCGGTTCCGCGGCAAGCGCGGACGCCGAGGCCAGCCATGCGGCGGCGAAAAGCGGACCACGCATCCTTCTCTCCCTCGATCCCGTTCCCGGCATTGAACCGGGGCCGGTGGCGGGAATCAATGCCGCGCGCGGGCGTGCGTCATTCGTCGTCGCCGTCGGGCAGCGGTGATGCGGGAGCGCCGGGAATGAACGTCCCTGGTTGGACGTAGGCGGCGAAAACGATGTCGATGACTTCGGCGCCATCGCGCATCAGATCGAACAGTTCCGGTTCCAGCATGGCGCTGTACAGCACGCCGGACAGGCTGGCGTGCAGGATCCGCGATGCGGTCGCCACGTCGACGTTGTCGCGCAATTGGCCCAGGTCCCGCGCGCGCTGGAAAGCCAGGGCGATGATGTCCAGCTCCTCGCGGGTGCTGTCGCGCTGGAGTTCCTGCATCGCCTGGCTTTCGGCCGACAGATCGTTGCGCAGCATGATCTCCATCATGTTGCGCAGGCGTTCGTCGTCGGCCAGTTCCTGGAACGACACCAGCAGCGCCGAGCGCAGGTCGATCACCGGCGTGCTGCGCTTGGTGGACGAGGTGCGGCGCAGGCGCTGGATGAAGGGAATGCGGTCCCGGTTGATCAGCGCCTCGAGTACTTCGGTCTTGTTCTTGAAGTGCCAGTAGACCGCGCCGCGGGTGTAGCCGGCGCGTGACCCGATCATCGCCAGGGTGGTGCCGGCGACGCCGTGTTCATGGAAACAGGCCTGGGCCGCGTCGAGGATGCCCTCGCGTGTGGCCTGCGCCTCTTCTTTGGTTTTTCTGGCCATCTGCCTTGCGTATTCGCTGGGTGAAACCGGGCTGAATTGTACCGGTTTGCAAACAAACATTCATGCATGTATATTTCGCGCCCTGTTGATCCCGACCCGGCGCGGCGCGTCCTCGCACACCCGCGCCAGGTCCGTATTTGCCGTCTTTTGCTTCGAAAATGCCGCCAATTGGCGGCATCCGGGGCCATCGACAGTCCCGAATTCCTCTCCCCGACCCCACCGCCATGTCCCGAATCCACGTCCCCCTCGTCGCGCTGTCCCTGGCGATCGCCCTCACCGTGTCCGCCTGCGGCGGCGGCGGCCCGGAAGCCCCGCAGGCAGGCCCCGGCCAGGTCACCGTCACGACACTGAAGACCGAACAGGTCGGCCTGACCCGCGAACTGCCCGGCCGCACCCACGCCTTCCTGGTCGCCGAAGTGCGTCCGCAGGTCAACGGCATCGTTGCCCGCCGACTGTTCACCGAAGGCGGCGAGGTCAAGGCGGGACAACCGCTGTACCAGCTCGATGACGCCAGCTATCGCGCCCAGGCCAACACCGCCCGGGCCCAGCTCGCACGCGCCGAGGCCACCGCCCACGCCGCGCGCCTGAGCGCCCGTCGCATCGGCGAGTTGGCAAAGATCGATGCGGTCAGCCAGCAGGATCTGGAGAACGCGGTCGCCGCGCAGAAGCAGGCCGAAGCAGATGTCGGCGCGGCGCGCGCTTCGCTGGACGCGGCCAACGTGACCCTCGGTCATGCGCGGATCACCGCGCCGATCAGCGGCCGCATCGGCAAGTCCACGGTCACCCAGGGCGCGCTGGTCAACGCCGGGCAGGCCGAAGCGCTGGCGACGGTGCAGCAGCTGGATCCGATCTACGTCGACCTGAGCCAGTCGTCCGCCGAACTGCTGCAACTGCGTCGCGAACTGGCCGCCGGCCGCCTGCAGGACAACCAGCAACTGCCGGTGAGCATCCTGCTCGAGGACGGCAGCACCTTCGCGCACAAGGGCACGCTGGAATTCTCCGAAGTCAGCGTGGACCCCGGCACCGGCAGCTTCGGCCTGCGGGTGAAGGTCGCCAATCCGGACGGCGTGCTGATGCCCGGCATGTACGTGCGCGCCGTCATCGGCGGCGGCGTGCGCGGCAACGCGCTGCTGGTGCCGATGCAGGGCATCGCCCGCGATCCCAAGGGCAACACCACCGCGATGGTGGTCGGCAAGGACGGCACCGTGGAAGTGCGCGCGGTCAAGGTCAGCCGCGCGCTGGGCGACAAGTGGCTGGTCGAGGACGGCCTCAAGGCTGGCGACAGGGTCATCGTAGAAGGCCTGCAGAAGATCGGTCCCGGCATGCCCGTGCAGGCCACCGAGCTCGGCGCCAGGCCGGCGCGGACGGCCACGACCGCCGTTCCGCCCGCCGCCCACGGCGCGCGGTAAGCGGAGAATCCCATGGCACGCTTCTTCATCGACCGACCCATCTTCGCGTGGGTCATCGCCATCATCATCATGCTCGCCGGCGGCCTGGCCCTGTTCAAGCTGCCGATCTCGATGTACCCCGACGTCGCGCCGCCGGCGGTGGAAATCAGCGCAACCTATCCAGGCGCCTCCGCCAAGGTGGTCGAGGATTCGGTGACCCAGATCATCGAGCAGAACATGAAGGGCCTGGACGGGCTGATCTACTTCTCGTCCAACAGTTCCTCCAACGGCATGGCCACCATCACCCTGACCTTCGAGAGCGGGACCAATCCCGATATCGCGCAGGTGCAGGTGCAGAACAAGCTGCAGTTGGCGATGCCGCTGCTGCCGCAGGAAGTGCAGCGGCAGGGCATCAACGTGGCCAAGTCGAGCTCGGGCTTCCTCAACGTGCTCGCGTTCGTGTCCGAGGACGGCAGCATGGACGAGAACGACATCTCCGACTATGTCGGCTCGAATGTCGTCGACCAGCTCAGCCGCGTGCCCGGTGTCGGCAACATCCAGGTGTTCGGCGGCAAGTACGCCATGCGCATCTGGCTGGATCCGAACAAGCTGCACACCTACCACCTGTCGGTGCCGGAAGTGGTGGCCGCGATCCAGGCGCAGAACGCGCAGGTCGCGATCGGCCAGCTCGGCGGCGCGCCGGCGGTGAAGGGCCAGCAGCTCAACGCCACCATCAACGCGCAGTCGCGCCTGCAGACGCCGGAACAGTTCCGCGACATCGTCGTGCGCAGCGCGCAGGACGGATCCGAACTGCGCCTGAGCGACGTGGCCCGGGTCGAACTGGGCGCCGAGTCCTATGACTTCATCACCCGCTACAACGGCCAGCCGGCCAGCGGCCTGGCCATCACCCTGGCCACCGGCGCCAACGCGCTGGACACCGCGGCCGGCGTGCAGAAAACCCTGGACGAACTCAAGCCGTTCTTCCCCGCCGGCCTGAAGGCCGAGACGCCGTACGACACCACCCCGTTCGTGCGGGTGTCGATCAAGGGCGTGGTGAAGACCCTGCTCGAAGCGATCGTGCTGGTGTTCGTGGTCATGTACCTGTTCCTGCAGAACTTCCGCGCCACCCTGATCCCGACGATCGCGGTGCCGGTCGTGCTGCTGGGCACCTTCGGCGTGCTGGCCGCGCTGGGCTTCTCGGTGAACATGCTGACGATGTTCGCGATGGTGCTGGCGATCGGCCTGCTGGTGGACGACGCCATCGTGGTGGTGGAGAACGTGGAGCGGATCATGTCCGAGGAAGGACTGTCGCCGCTGGAGGCCACCCGCAAATCGATGGGCCAGATCACCGGCGCGCTGGTCGGCATCGGCCTCGTGCTGTCGGCGGTGTTCGTGCCGATGGCGTTCATGAGCGGATCCACCGGCGTGATCTACCGCCAGTTCTCGGCCACGATCGTGTCGGCGATGGCGCTGTCGGTGCTGGTCGCCATCGTGCTGACCCCGGCGCTGTGCGCGACCCTGCTCAAGCCCTTGAAGAAGGGCGAGCACCATGTCGCCCATCGCGGCCCGGCCGGACGTTTCTTCAACGCCTTCAATCGTGGCTTCGACCGTTCCAGCGAAAGCTACCAGCGCGGCGTGCGCGGCATCCTCGCCCGTCCGTGGCGCTTCATGGGCATCGTACTGGGCATGTTCGTGCTGATGGGCGTGCTGTTCGTGCGCCTGCCCAGCGCGTTCCTGCCCAACGAGGACCAGGGCGTGCTGATGGCGCTGGTGCAGGCGCCGGTCGGCGCGACCCAGGAACGCACCCTGGAATCGATCCGGGCGCTGGAAAACCACTTCCTGGAGAACGAGAAGGGCGCGGTGGAATCGGTGTTCTCGGTGCAGGGCTTCAGTTTCGCCGGCATGGGCCAGAACGCGGGCATGGCCTTCGTCAAGCTGAAGGACTGGGCCGAGCGTGACGCCAACGATGGGGTCATGCCGGTCACCGGCCGCGCGATGGCCGCGCTGGGCGCGATCAAGGACGCCTTCATCTTCGCGTTCCCGCCGCCGGCGATTCCGGAACTGGGCACCGCCTCGGGCTACACCTTCTTCCTGAAGGACAACGGCGGACAGGGCCACGAGGCCCTGCTGGCCGCGCGCGACCAGCTGCTGGGCATGGCGGCCGAAAGCGGGAAGCTCGCCAACGTGCGCCCCAACGGGCAGGAGGACACGCCGCAGTTCCGCATCGACATCGATGTGGCCAAGGCCAGCGCGCAGGGCCTGTCGATCGATCAGATCAACAGCACCCTGGCGACCGCGTGGGGCAGCCAGTACATCGACGACTTCGTCGATCGCGGCCGGGTCAAGCGCGTGTTCGTGCAGGCGGACCAGCCGTTCCGGATGGTGCCGGAGGACTTCGATCTGTGGTCGGTGAAGAACGCCGAGGGCCGGATGGTGCCGTTCAGCGCCTTCGCCTCCAAGCACTGGGACTATGGTTCGCCGCGCCTGGAGCGCTACAACGGCGTGTCGGCGATGGAGATCCAGGGCGAGCCCGCGCCCGGAGTGGCCTCCGGCGACGCGATGGCCGAGGTCGAGCGCCTGGCCGCGCAGTTGCCTCCGGGCTTCGGCATCGAGTGGACCGCGCTGTCGTACCAGGAGCGCCAGGCCGGCGCGCAGACGCCGCTGCTGTACACGCTGTCGCTGATGATCGTGTTCCTCTGCCTGGCCGCGATGTACGAAAGCTGGAGCGTGCCGACCGCGGTGCTGCTGGTCGCGCCGCTGGGCATTCTCGGCGCGGTGCTGGCCAACACCTTCCGCGGCATGGAGCGCGACGTCTATTTCCAGGTGGCGATGCTGACCACGGTGGGCCTGACCAGCAAGAACGCGATCCTGATCGTGGAGTTCGCCAAGGAGAACCTGGAACGAGGCGCGGGCCTCATCGAGGCGACCATGAACGCGGTCCGCGACCGCCTGCGCCCGATCGTCATGACCTCGCTGGCGTTCGGCCTGGGCGTGCTGCCGCTGGCGATCGCCTCCGGCGCCGGCTCCGGCGCGCAGCGGGCCATCGGCACCGGCGTGCTCGGCGGCATGATCGTCGGCACCGTGCTGGGCGTGTTCTTCGTGCCGCTGTTCTTCGTGGTGGTGCAGCGCGTCTTCGGTCGCGACAGGCGCGCAGGAGAGGCGAAGAGCGCCGGCAACGGCGAACTCGCCGGAGACCAGGGAGAAACCCATGCATAAGCAATCGAGCGCCGGCCTGGCGCTGGCGATGGCCCTGGCGCTGTCGGGATGCGCGACGCTGGCGCCGCGCGGCAACGAAGTGGCGCCTTCGATTCCGTCGCAATGGCCGACGACACAGTCTACTGGCGGCACCGGCCAAGCGCGCGTCGTGACCGATGTCGCCGACATCGGCTGGCGCGCGTTCTTCCCCGATCCGCGCTTGCAGGCTGTGATCACCCAGTCGCTGGACAACAACCGCGATCTGCGCGTGGCGGCCTTGAACGTGGTGCGCGCCCGCGCGCAGTACCGCATCCAGCGGGCCGACCGCGTGCCGTCCTTCAACGTGCAGGGACAGATGACCCGTACCGGCGGCGATGCGCCGGTCAGCGAGCAGTACAGCGCGAATCTGGGCGTGGCCGAGTTCGAGCTGGATCTGTTCGGCCGCGTGCGCAACCTGGGCGAGGCGGCGTTGCAGAAGTACTTCGCCGAAACCGAGAACCGGCGCGGCGCGCAGCTGTCGCTGGTGGCCGAGGTCGCCAACGCCTGGCTGACGCTGGGCGCGGATCGGGAGCAGTTGCGGATCGCGCAGGCCACCCTGGCGGCGCACGAGGATTCGCTGCGCCTGATCGAGGCGCGCCACCAGCGCGGTGGTTCGTCCGCGCTCGACGTGAGCCAGGCCAGGACGCTGGTCGAAACCGCGCGCACCGACGTGGCCCGCTTCACCGGCCAGGTCGCGCAGGACCGCAACGCGCTGGCGCTGCTGGCTGGCGGTCCGGTCGATGAAGCCCTGCTGCCGCGGGACAATCTCGCCGACATCGCCGCGCTGCGGCCGCTGCCGGCCGGCCTGCCGGGTGACGTGCTGCTGCGGCGTCCGGACGTGATGGCGGCCGAGCACCTGCTGCTGTCGGCCAACGCCAATGTCGGCGCCGCGCGCGCGGCGTTCTTCCCGTCGATCCAGCTGACGGGCGCCGTGGGCTCGGCGTCGCCGGAGCTCTCCGGGTTGTTCGACGGCGGTACCCGCGCCTGGAGTTTCGTTCCGCGGATCACCCTGCCGATCTTCCAGGGCGGCCGGCTGCGCGCGAACCTGGGCATGGCCACCGCCGATCAGGACATCGCCCTGGCGCAGTACGAAAAGGCGATCCAGTCGGGTTTCCGCGAAGTCGCCGACGCGCTCGCCCTCAACGACAGCCTGGACGGACAACTGGCTTCGCAACGCGCGCTGGTGGCCGCCACCGAACAGGCCGAGCGCCTGTCGCAGGCGCGCTATGACGCCGGCCTGGACAGCTTCCTCACCCTGCTGGACGCGCGCCGCGCCGCCTACGGCGCCCGCCAGTCGCTGGTGTCCACCCGGCTGGCGCAGCAGGCCAACCAGGTCGCGCTGTACAAAGTACTGGGCGGCGGCTGGCGCGAGGACAGCTGATCGCGGTTGCCGCCCGCTATTTTTCGGGATCCGCGTCGACGCGCTGGAACGCGATGCCTTCGACGCGGCGACCGAACGACAGGGCGACGATGCGCGGACGTTCCGCATGCCTGTCCAGATCAATCCGCAGCGGCCCGCTCTTCAGGGTGTCGGGTTCCTCCATGGTCAATCCGCCCCAGGTTTCGGTGTAGTCCGAAACCGGAGTGAACGGCGAACGGATCTTCACCTCGAAACCGTTGTCCGTCGGCGTGATGTCGAAGATCGCGTCCAGCTCTTCGACCCGGTACTTGCCCGCGACAGCCCGCAGGAGTGAAGGCTCGGGAGGCTTCGGCGGAGCATCGGCGCGGGTCGGAGCCCGCGCCGCCGGATCGGATGGTGGCGGAGAAGCGTTCCGGGCGATCCGCAGGGCCTCCAGGGCGAGCGCGGAGGCGTCGGCATCGAGCCGGTTGCACAACACCGCCACGCCGATGGGCGCATCCCGCATGCGGACGTATTCGCTCCGAAATCCTTCCGCGCCACCGCCATGGGCCATCTGCAGGTCATCGCCCACGGCGGTCAGTCCCACACCCGTTCCGTAAGGCGTCCCGAATTCGGGAAGGATGGCGAGCTCACCGGACCTGAGCGTGCCGGGGGTGAGGAACCAGGCCTTGATGCGCGGGTTCCATGGCATCGTTACCGCCCGGAATGCCTGTTCGAAGCGCGACAGATCCGCCACCGTGGTCACCAGTCCACCCGACCCATTGGTGGCGGGCCGATCGTTGGCCACGCGGAATCCCGGTTGCTTGCCTTGGGGCTGGTGGCCATCGGCCAGCGCGACCGGCTCCGCGCCGCCGAGGAAGTACGAACGGGTCATTCCGGCGGGAGTGAAAATCCGATCCGCCGCGAACGTCTCCAAGGGCGTGCCGGACACGCGCCGGACGATCTCGGCCAGCACGAAATAGTTACCGTTGGAGTACTGGCTGCGCGTGCCGGAGGGAAAATTGGTGCGCTGCTGGCGCGCCATCAACGCCAGGGTCCGGCCGCGATCGACTCCCGCGAGCGCTTCGACGCCGACCAGAAACAGCAGGTTCACGTGATCCCGCACGCCCGCGGTGTGGTGGAGCAACTCCGCAACCGTGGCGTCGCCGACCGCGCCGGCGAGTTCGGGCACCCATCGCCTGGCCGGATCCTCGAACTTGAGTTTGCCCTCGTCGATCAGCGTGAGCACGGCCAGCGCCGTGAACTGCTTCGACGTCGATGCCGCCAGGAACTGGGTGTTCTCGTCCAGCCGCCGGGCGGAGGCGAGACGGGCATATCCGGCACTGTCATACCGTGTCTTTTCGGGGCCGAAGATGCCCATCGCGCAGCCGGGCTGGACGCCTTCGGCGAACCGGGCCAGGCCGTCGTCACGGGCTTGATCGGGACCCCCAGCGGCACTCATGCTGGGGCCGCCGAAGCCGAGCAGGGCGCCGGTCAGGATCAGGTGGCGTCGGATGCGGTCCAAGGCGGCCTCGATGCGCGGGCGAAGCCCGGAATCTAGCGCCGACCGCATCAAATGGCTTGTAGAAATCGGCCCCGCGGGTGGATGACGATGGATTTCGCATTCCAGGAACCTCCCCACGACCTGAAACCCTGGGTCATCGGATTCGCGCAGCGCACGGACGACCGGGCGCTGGGAGCGGCGTTGGAGCTTCCCCTGCAGCATCCGCTGCTCCAGTTCCTCACGACCTCCGGATATGCGCTGCGTCCGATCAACGGAAAAGGCGACTTCGAGCGCGCGCCTTCGGCGGGGATATGGGGACCGACCACCACCTCTTTCCAGGCCCGCCATGAAGGCGCGCTCCAGGCCTTCGTCGTCATCCTCACCCACGGCGGACTGCGACGCCTCACCGGATGCATGCCCGGAGATCTGTTGAACCGGCGCATCGCCCTGTCCGAAACCGGCGCGCGTTCCGCCGGCGTCGAAGCGCGCCTGTCCGCGCTGGCGGGCTTCCACGAAAAGATCCGGTTCGCCAGCGCATGGCTGAGAACCCTGCCGGATGATGTCGGCGGGCGCGACGCTGCGTTGCTCCGCATGGTTGACGCCCTCCTCGCCAGCAATGAACCCGCGAGCGTTTCCGCCTGGGCGCAGCGCCTGGGCGTTTCACTACGGACGCTGCACAAGCGGTTCGTCGCCAGCTCGGGGCAGGGCCCCAAGCAGGTCATGCGCATCGCCCGCCTAGGCCGCGCCCTGCGCACCCTGCATCCCCACCCCTGGAGCGGGAAGCTGGGTGGCGATCCCGCCGCGGACTATTTCGACCAAGCGCACTTCTGCCGCGACTTCAAGGAACTCACCTCGGTGAGCCCGATGCAATACCGGAAAAGCAAACTCAGCCTCGGCGACCCGCTCGTCAACACGCTCTACACGGGATACGGCCCGGCGGGCTGAACGCCGCGCCCGCCGACCCGGACGTCACGACCGCCGGGGCGACGCGATGGCGCACGTCTCCGCAGCGTGCGCCTAGCCGCCGTTCGCCTGCGCGGTCGGTTGCGCCAGGCGACGCTCCAGATCCTCGCGCATGCCGACCAGTTCGCTACTCAGCTGCTTGCGCTGGGCCATGCCTTCGCGGTGGATCTCGCGGACTTCCTCCACGGTGCGGATCAGGGTCTCGTTGACGGTACGCAGCGTATCCACGTCGATCACCGAGCGCTGGTTGGCGCGGGCGGTGCCGACCGCGGTGGAATGGACCAGTTCCGCGTTCTTCCGCATCAGTTCGTTGCTGGCGTCATCGATGGCGTTGGCCAGTTCGACCGCGTTGCGCTGATCGGCCAGCGACAGCTGGATCGCGAACTGGTTGCGCCACATCGGAATGGTGACATCGCGGACCGCGCTGAACTTTTCGATCAGCTGGATGGCGTTGGCCTGGATCAGCCGGATCATCGGCAGCGTCTGGTCCGCCGCGTGCTGCAGCACCTGCAGGTCCGAGACGCGCTTGTCGATCAGGCGCAGGGCGGTGTCCACGGCCGAGCGCTGGGTGCGGGTGGCCGGATCCTCGCTGCCGGCCAGGCTCGCCAGCTCGGCTTCCAGTTCGGCGATCCGGACCCGGCCGGCGGCCACGTGAACGCCCAGTTCGCGGCGTTCCTCCAGCACGATCGCATGCATCTGGTCGTACTCGCGCACGCGCTGCTGCTGGATCTGCTGGGTCTTGCCGACGTCGGTCATCAGTTGATCGATCTGGCGATTGGTCGAGCTGTAGCGCTGGACCAGTTCGTCGCGTCCGGCGCGCATGCGATCGATCAACGGTCCGAGGATCGGCAGCTTGGAGCGTCCGTGGAAGGATTGCAGGTTCAGCGAGCGGGCGATGCGCACCACCTCGCCGAGCTTGTCGCCACTGCTGTCCAGATCGGAATTGCGCACCTTGTCCAGCAACTGGGTGCTGTAGGCGCTGGTCTTGCTGGTCGCGTCGCGGCCATAACCCTGCAGATTGCCCGGAGCGATGTCCTGGAGCGCCTTGGCGGTCTCCTGGATGCGCGGGATGTCGGAGGTGTCCAGACCCAGGTCGGCGAGCAGCTGCGGCGACAGCGCGGCGGGAAGCAGTGACTGGTCGGGGTTCGGCGTGGTCATGGGTTCTCCTGGGTCTGGTTCGCCGGCATGGCCGGGCTGGGCAGGTCTTCGATACAGGCTTCCAGCTCATCCAGCGCCTGCCGTGCGGAGGATAACTGCATTCCCTGCTGGCTACCGGACCGCACGCCGCGCTGCTGCGACAGCAGCAGGGCCAGCCGCGGCAGTTGCTGCGCGTGGCGTTCGGCGATCGCCAGCGCGCCGGCGGCGAGCAGCTGCAACTGGCTGGCGGTGATCGTCGTGGTCGCGTGCAGGGTGGTCAGGTGTGCGAGCCGGCGTTGCCGGCGTTCGTCATCGCCATCCGTGGAAGGCGAGCGGGCCATGGTTTCCATCTCGGCCCGCAGCGCCGCCATGGCTTCGTTCAATCGCTCCGCCCGCAGGGCCAGCGTGGCATGGTGTTCGCGCAGGCGCGCCACCTGGCCCTCGGCGCGAATCAGCAGGACGCCGCCGCGCTCGCGCAGCGCCTGGGCTTCGGCGCGCAGGCGGATGTCGCGCCCGATCAGGCGTCCCCAGAAGCCGACGCTGCGGCGGGCGGCCTGCGGATCGGCGATGAGGAGCAGGCCGCGCAGATCGCGCAGTGTCGACTGCAACGCCTCGGTGGCGTCCACGCCCAACGCCTGCACGGCCGCCGCGTGCTCCGCCAGCAGCCGCGCCTCGGTGCCTTCGACGCGGTCCGGATTCACGGAACCTCGTCTCCCCGATTCTGCGGGGACGGGGAGACGCCCAGCGTCGGCGTGGGACGTTCCTCCTTGAATTCGAGGTTGGCGATCACCTGGTCGAATTCGGTCTGGCGGGATGTCCTCGACTTGGCCTTGCGCGGCGCCGCCGCGGGCTCCCCGGCATTGGCGCGCAGCGCCTGGGCAAGCGCGACGAGCGCGGCATTCAACTGATCCTGCCGGTCCAGCGTCTGGCGCAGCGCGGCCAGCATCGGCGCCGCATCGGGCATCGTCGACGCCGGGGCCTCTGCGGGTGCCGGCGTCGGGGGCGGGGGCGTTGGAACGGGGGCGGGGCGCAGGCCGTGCAACGCATCCAGCAGCGCTTCCCAGGGAACGGGCGCCGCGGATTCCTCCACGGTGGCCGGTTCGCCAAGACGCTGCAGGCCCACCGCGATGTCGGCCAGCTGCGCCACCACGCGTCCGCCGACATCGGCATCTTCCGCGCCCATCGCCTTGTTGCGCAGGAAGTCGGCCTTGATCTGCTTCCAGCGCGCCTGCGCCTCGGCACCCAGCGTGCCGCGCAGTTCGCCCAGCTTGAGCAGGTTTTCCTCGGCGCCGGTGGTCAGCAACTGCGCTTCGCCCAGATAGTGGTCGGAGATCAGCTGCTGCAATTCCGTCTCGTTCATCACCGGCGAGATCTTCTCCGCGAGCTTGTTCATGTTGCGATAGCTGCCCTGCAGCTTGAACGGTGGCTCCACTCGGTAGCGGTCGGCCTGCGCGGCGCTGGCGATGTACTGCTGGTTGACCCGGTAGACCACGTCGCGCACGCTCAGCAGCCGCTGCAGCACGGCGACGATTTCGTTGATCTCCGCGCCGCTGTAGGCATGCGAGAGCTGGTTGCTGCTGACGTCCTTGCCGCGCGCGCGATCCACCAGGAGGTAGAGATCGGCCATGTCGCGGGTAGCCAGCGGCGCCAGCACCGGATTGGAAGTCAGGCAGTTCTCCACGTAGCTGAGCAGGAACGCTTCCTCCATGCCGCCCAGCACGTCGCCCAGGTTGTAGATGTCGGCACGGTTGGCGAGCATGTCCGGAATCTTGAAGACCTCGCCGGACTCGGTGTACGGATTGCCGGCCATCACCACCGCGAACTTGCGCCCGCGCATGTCGTAGGTCTTGGTCTGGCCGCGCCAGACGCCCTCGATGCGGCGGGTGCCGTCGCACAGCGAGATGAACTTCTGCAGGAATTCCGGATGGGTGTGCTGGATGTCGTCCAGGTACAGCATCACGTTGTTGCCCATTTCCAGGGCGAGGTTGAGCTTTTCCAGTTCCTGCCGCGAGGTCGCGTCCGGCGCCTGCGCCGGATCCAGCGAACGCACGTCGTGCCCCAGCGCCGGCCCGTTGATCTTCATGAAGACCAGGCCGAGGCGGTGGGCGACGTACTCCATCAGCGTGGTCTTGCCGTACCCCGGTGGCGAGATCATCATCAGCAGGCCCATCAGGTCGCTGCGCTTGCCCTCGCCGGCGGTGCCCATCTGCTTGGCCAGGTTGTCGCCGATCACCGGCAGGTAGACCTCGTTGATCAGCCGGTTGCGCACGAACGAGGTCAGCGGACGCGCCTTGAATTCCTCCAGCCGCATCGCTTCGCGTTCGCGCTGCACGACTTCGCCGCGCAGGGCCTGGTAACGCCGCCACTGCGGCAGGAAACCCTCGAGATGGCTGTTGAACCGCGCCTGGAAATCGTCCACGGCCAGCGCCAGCCGGCCTTGGACGATGCGCGGATGTTCGCCGAGCAGCCCCTGCACCGAGACCATCAGGTCCACCGGATCCACGGCATGGCGCAGGCGATCGCCATGCAGATGCAGGGCGATCGCTTCCGGCACGTACGCGACCAGCGAAGCCAGTTCCGCCTGGCGGGTCAGCGCGGTGAACGCCTGTTGCAGCAGCGCCCAGGTGGCGGCGGGACGATCCTGCAGGCGCCGCAGGGTCTGCTTCAGCACGGCGCCCGCATCGCCTTCGGCCAGTTGCCGCGTGAACGCGGCGGCCAGCTGCTGCGCGTACTGGGTGAAGCGGAAACCGGGCGTGGCCGAGTCGATGCTGTCGACCAGGAAGCCGGCGGCGGCGCCGGCCGCTCCTTCCGGCAACGCGCCTGCCTGCTGCTGCCGTGCGATGGCGTCGGCGAGTTCGGTTCGCAGCGTGGGCAGCGCCGTGCCGGCTCCGCCCGGACCGTCGATGGCGCGAGCGGCGCGGATGCGATCCGTCCACTCGGCCGCGGGTTCGTCACCGGCCTGGCACCAGAACGCGATGGCCAACGCACGGCTGGCGGGTGGATGCGCGAGCGCGCCGGCCGCGCGCTGCAACGGCAGCAGGGCGCGCAGGATCGCGGCGGCATCGTGATCATGGATGCCCTTCTCGTAACCCTCGCGGTAGCGCGGCGCGGCGTAGTCGCGCACCAGGCGCGCCAGGGCCTCGGGATCGGTGAGCGCATGCTCCAGCGCGGAAACGGCCAGGCCATTCCGGCCCGCGCGCGCGTCGGCCAGCATGCTGCCGGCCAGATACTCGCCGCGATACAGCTGCGGGGATTCGGACTCGATCATCACGTCCCAGAACGGACGCAACGATTCCAGCGCCGGATCACGCAAGGGCTGCAGGTAGTCGGTGCCGGTCAGGTGCACCGACAGCGTGTCGGCGCGGGGGATCAGGGTCAGATCCAGCGGCTGGGTGTTGACGCTGAAGCGGTGGCGCGCGCCGATGCGGATGATGTTGCCGCCGTCCTCGAACAGGTCGCTGCGATCGCGCAGCGCGCGGATCGACTGGTCGCGGACGGATTTGATGCGGGCCTCGACGTCGTCGGCCTTGACCGGATCCTTGAGTTCGCGCAGGCGCCCGGCCAGTTCGCGCAGTTTGAGGATGAGGGCGTCACCGGCGAAGAAGGCGTTGAGCTCGTCCGCGCTGCCAAGGCGTTCGGTACGCCGGCCCAGGCCTTCCAGGATGCGGTTGGCGGCGTCGAGCACGGCCTGCGCCTTGCGCTGGCGCTCGTCGAGCAAGGCCTGCTTGTGCGCTTCGAATGCTTCCAGCACCTCCTCGCGCTTGCTCAGGATGTCGCCGAGGAACTGCTCGTGTTCGCCGAACTGGCTCTCCAGTTCTTCCAGCTGCACCAGCAGCCGGGAGGATTGCTCGTCCGCGCGCTCGGGCGTGTTCGCCAGCGCCAGCGCGTTGGTGACGGCCTGGGCGAACAGGGTGAACTGGGCGCCGAACTGGGCCACCGACTCGGCCGAACCCAGTTCGCGGCGCTTGGCCGTCGCGCGGGCGCGCGACTGGTTCAGGCGCGCATAGATGGCGGAGATGGATTCGACCACGCGGGTGCGCTGGGTGGCATCGTCGATCTTCAGCGTCGCCATCAGCTCCGACAGCATGTCCAGCTCGCCGGACATCGCCTGCATCGCGGTGATGGCCTCGCCCAGTTCGCGCGCGGTGGTCGCGGCCGCCGCCTGCGCATCGAGGGTGGTCAGCCGCTGGACGAACGGCGCCAGCGCCTTGTCGCCAGCAAGGAACTCGCCGGTGGCCAGGCCGACCCGGTCCTGCGCTTCCTGCAGCGCCGCCGTCATGCTGTCGACGGCCGCGGTATCGATGTAGCGGTAGTCGCGGATGGTCAGCAGCTGCCCGCGCTGGCGGGAAATCGCGCCCAGCGCTTCGACGAACTGATCGATGCCGTTCCAGCCTTCCGGCTGCAGGCGGCCGATCAGGGCACGGTGGTCGCTGCGGGCCTGGATCATCGCCGCGTCGGACTGGCGGCGAATCTGCTGGACCTTCTCGTACTCGTCCAGCACCGACTCGCCGGTATCCGAGATCTCGTGCAGCAGGCCGGCCAGGCCGTTGCATTCGGCGTCGTCGATCCAGTGGTGCAGGTCGAACAGGCGCCGGGTGGAATGGGTCAGCAACTGGTAACGCTGCGCGGAGACGTCCTCGCGCTCGATCTCGCGGGCCAGGTCGAGCAGGTTGGAGACCGCGCGGACCAGCTCGGCGTTGCCGAGCCGGCCCATGAACGAGGTGCCCGGCGCGCGGGTGGCGGCGAACTCGTCGGAACTGAAGGGCGTCTGCCAGACCTGCATCTGGTGGACGCGGGTGGGATCGTCGTTCTCGGCGCGGAACAGCACCATGCGTCCGTCGTGCAGGCGGGCATAGCCGTGCGCCAGCACCGGCGGCTGCAACTGGCGCTGGATCAGGTTGTACACCAGCAGCGCGGCCTGGCCGGTCTCGCGCTCGTAGAAGACATACAGGACATCCTCGCCGTTGGGCGAACGGATCGTGCGCTTGTACTGCATGTCGCGGACGATGGCGTCGAAGGCCTTGTGCTCGCCGTTCTGCAGGTAGTAACCGCCGGGGAAGATGATGCCGTGGTCTTCCGGCAACTGGATGCAGGCCTGCACGATCGCGTCCAGGCGCGTGACCTTGCCGGTCAGGGTGTTGTAGACCAGGCCGCGCCAGGCGCTCTCGCGATAGGGCAGGACCTTGAGCAGGATCAGCGAACCGACCCGGGCATACTCGAACTGGGCATCGTCCAGCGACTGGGTGCGATCCTCGACCGGCTCGCTGTAGACGCCGGCGCCGGTGTCGGTGTTGTTCTCGACCTTGATGGTCAGATCCCCGCCGGTGGTTTCCACGAACAGGGTGTCGAGGATGTTCAGGTGCGGGTGCCGGCCGCTGACCTCCATGTCCTTGGTGGCGCGGATCCATTCGAAATCGAAAGGCGGCGGCAACACGATGTCGCGTTCGCCGCGCGCATCGAGATAGTTGATGGTACCGTCGGAAGCAAGCGTCCAGCGGAACACCCGGACGTCGGTGGATTTCAGGCCGATCTGGAACGCCATCAGCAGGCGGCTGTCGCGGACGATCAGCTGCAGCAGGCGCGCGTCCTTGTAGTAGCTGTACAGCTCGCCGAAATCACGCTGGAAGCCGGCATCGGCGAGGAAGCCGGTGGCAATGTCCACCGGCGCGACGTCGTAGCCCTCGGCCGTTTCGACCAGCCGGTACAGGCCGAACACGTCGGCGATCGACGTGGTGGTCTTCAGTCCCATGTAGACGTTGAAGCCGAACAGCAGGAACTCGCCGACCTGCACGATGTCGCGGCCGACCGAATTGTGCTCGGTGCGGATCCGCAGGCGGCCGATCGCCTCCATCCGGCTGTCGCCGAATTCCTGCAGGCGGCGCGCATTGAGCGCCTCGACCAGCCCGCGCAGGCGCGCGCCCTGTTCGCCCAGGCGGCGGCGCAGCACTTCGTATGCGCCACCCTGGGCGACGGCCTGGTCGACCTGGCTGTCGGTGGTGGATTCGGGATTCGCGGTTGCGGACATCGGACCTCTTCCTCGCCCGTCCTGGGCGGTCGATGCGGGATTTCAGGACCGGCGGACGTGCGCCCGCCGGCCCGGTTCAATGACGCGGCCTCAGGCGTCGGTGGCTTCGGACTGGCGCGCAGCCGCCGGCAGGCCGGCGCCGCCGGCCAGGCGGCCGAGCAGCTGCGCCGCAATCGGGCTCTCGCCGACGATGCCTTCCAGCGCCTTGCCCAGCGACACGCCCTTGGTCAATGCATTGAACACGCCGCCGTCGCCGCCAATCAGCTCGATGTTGGCGTTCTTCAGCGCGCCGGCCAGGATCTCGGCGTTCTCGCGCGAGATCGCCTTGCCCGCGTCGATCGATGCCAGCAACTGGCGCAGCTGGGTTTCCAGCAGCATGCGGAATTCCTCGTGGCTGCGCGCGTCGGCGCTCATCTTGCCCATGGCGTCGAACTTGGAGGTCAGGCCCTCGGCCTCGGCCGCCATCTTGCGGCCGATGTTGCTGGCCTCGGCATCGCCCATTGCCTGCGTCGCGGTGGCGTTGGCGCGACCCAGCTTCTCGGCGCCCTCGGCCTCGGCGGCCAGGCGCTCGCTGAGCACGCGCGCGTCGGCATTGCCCTGCTTGTAGGTCGCGTCGGCCTTGGCTTCCAGCACACGCGCCTCGGCCAGGCCGGTCTTCTCCATCGCGGCCGCGTTGGCTTCCTGGACCTGCGCCTGGGCCAGGCCGGGCGCGGCGGATTCGGCACGCGTGCCCTCGGCCAGCACGCGCTTGGCCTCGGCCTGCTTGCCGGCGGCCTGCAACTCGGCGTCGGCCAGTACCGTCAGCTCGACCGCGCGATGGCGGGCGGCCTGCTCGGCGGCCTCGGCGGCCTTGACGTCCTTCACCAGCGTCTCCTGCGCCGCCGCTTCCGCGGCCAGCACGGTCACCTGCTTGGCGCGATCGGCTTCGGCGACCTCGCGGGTCTCCTTGATCTTTTCCTCGGCCACGGCGACGGTCTGCTCGATCTGGGTGCGTTCGCGGACGACGTTGGCCACTTCCATCCGGCCCTGTTCGACGACCTTGTCGCGCTCCACTTCCTGCAACTGGACTTCCTTGTTGGTGCTGACCCGCTCCAGCTGTTCGGCGCGGGCCACGCGCTCCAGCTCGATCGCGACCGCGCGACGACGGTTCTGCTCGGCCACCTCGACCTGGCGCAGCTGCTCCTGCTCGCGGATCTTGATCTGCTCTTCGGTTTCCAGGCGCGCGCGTTCGGACACCTGGCGCTGTTCCTCGATCACCTTGGCGGTCTCGGCCGCCTCGCGCGCGCGCACGGTCTCGACCTCGCGCTGCTGGCGCGCCTCGGCTTCGGCCTGCTGGCGTTCCAGCGCCAGCATCGCCTCGCGCGCCTCGGTGTTCTTCTTGGTGATCGCCAGCTTCTCGTTCTGCTCCAGTTCGTTGGTGCGGACGTTCTGCTGGGCGGTCAGTTCGGTGATCTTGCGGATGCCCTCGGCGTCGAGGATGTTGCTGGGATCCAGCAACGACTTCGGCGTCTGTTCGAGATAGTCGATGGCCACATCCTCGAGCACGTAGCCGTTCAGATCCTGGCCGATCACCGCGACGATCTCGTCGCGGAATTCCTGGCGCTTGTCGAACAGGTCGGTGAAGTCGAACTTCTTGCCCACCGTCTTCAGCGCCTCGGAGAACTTGGCGTTGAACAGCTCGTCGACGGCATGCTTGTCGGAGGCGCGATCGGCGCCGATCGCCTTGGCCACGCGCAGGACATCCTGCGGGGTTTCGTTGACGCGCAGGTAGAACGCCACCGCGATGTCGGCGCGCATGTTATCGCGGCAGACCAGGCCTTCCTTGCCGCGGCGATCGACCTGCAGGGTGATCAGGCTGATCTTCATCAGCTCGGCCTTGTACAGCACCGGGATGATCAGGGCGCCGGTGAAATGGACCTTCGGCTGCGAGCTCATGTCGTTGACGATGAGCGCGGTGCCCTGTTCGACCTTCTTGTAGAAGGCCTTGAAGATGCCGATGAAACCCAGCCCCAGCACCAGCAGGACGCCGAGGCCGATGAGGAAGGGAAGGATGTTGGCGGTGCTCATGGCGGAACTCCTTGTAGGCGCGGTGCGTTTACTGCTGGTGGAAAGTGGATTCGGAGATGACGCGGTAGGTGTCGGAAGCGACCAGGTGTTCAATCAGGACGACCCGGTCGCCGCGCGCGAAGCCCTGGCCGGGCATGGCGCGGACCTGGAGGATCAGGCCGGCGCCACCGTCGTCGAACTGGGCGCGGCCGCTGGTCTCGTCGACCCGGGGCGAAATGACGCTGCCGATGCGTCCCAGCACCGGCGCGGGCAGCGGCGGACGCAGGCGGGTGATCAGTGCGGCCAGTGGCCGCAGCAGCAACGAGGTCGCCACCACGCCCGGCACCAGCGCGGCCAACAGGACACCCGCGCCGGCCAGCCAGCGCAGTGCGTCGGGCACATGCGGCAGCAGCCACAGCTGGACGAAATAGGTGATGAGCCAGCCGAACCAGGACAGCACCGTCAGCACCAGCATCATCGGCACGCCGGACAGGCCCAGCCGGGCGATCATGCCGGCGATCTGGCTGGGTTCGACGCTGTCGCCATCGTTGCCCAGCCAGCCGTCGACCGCGTCGAAATCGAGGATGCCGGTGGCCGCGAGCAACCAGTAGATCACGCAGAACGCCAGCAGCACGCTGTAGACGAGGGTGGGGAAACTCAGGGCGGTGTTGAGGAACTCGGTCATCGGGGCTCCTTGCGGTCAGCGCTTTCGCGGGGACGACTTGATGCGTTTTTCCGCCCGTGCCAGTACCGCCTGCGCGGGATCCGCGGCGGAAGCGGCGGTGCGGTCGTTCTCCACGGCGCCCGCGCCGGCGGCGCCGCGCCGCTTCATCCGCTGGGCCGAAGCGAACGCCGGTTCCGGATGCGGCGCCTCGCCGGGTTGCCGCCGCGCCACCGTCGCCTGCGCACGTTGCAGGCTGATGCTGGCGCGCAGGATGTCGAGCTGATGCTTGAGCCGGCGCAGGCGGCCTTCGAGCTGTTCGGCCGCATGGGCCAATTGCTGTTCCTGCGTGGCAAGGACGCGCGCCTGGCGGATCCATTCCTCGCGTCGCTCCTGCAACCGCACCACCTGCTCGGCGGCGGCCCGGGCCTGCTGGGCGCGGCGCTGGCGCAACGCGGCGTCCACCCGCGCCTCGGCGGTCGCCAGCTCCGCGTTCGAGGCCGCGAGGTGCTGCTCGCTGGCGATGCGCCGCGCCTTCGCCGCCGCGTGTTCGCCCCGTGCCTGGTGGAGGGCGTCATCCACCGTCCGGATCTCGTTGTCGAGCAGGCGCTCGGCGCGCTCGCCGAGGACCGCGTCGGCGAGGCCTTCCATGCCTTCCTGGATGCGCTTGAACAGGATCTTGAGCGTCTCGGGCATCAGCTCCTCGCCTTGCGCGAACCGCGCAGGTAGGGCTGATAGGCCTCGGTGGCATGGATGACGTTCTCGGCGAGCGTTTCGATCTCGAACATCAGGTTGGCCAGGCTGGAATGGGTATCCAGCGCGCCGAACATCACATAGCCGGCGCCGCCGCCAATCCGCTGCAGGCCGATGGTCGACAGCGGCAGCAGCACATGGGTGGCGAGCACATGGGCATTGAATGCCGCCGGGTCGACCACGTCGCTGATGGGCCAGAGATAGGCCTCGACCAGGATCTGCTCGCCGCCGACCGCGAGGAACACCGACAGATCGCCGTACTCGTGGAGAATCAGATGCAGGCTGGGCTCGGCGCCCTCGATGGTTTCAAGGCTCATCAGGCCATCGCGCAGCGCGCTGGTCTGGCCGATCGCGTGCCGGATGGCCGGCACCGTCCAGCCGGCCTCGTTGGGCTGCGCCGGCAGGTAGGGAATGCCGGCGTCGCGCTGGGCTTCGCGCATCGATTTCTCGATCGCCGCCAGCTCCGCCGCGTATTCCGGCCGGATCCACACATCCTTTTTCACCAGACCCTGCTCGCGCAGCCGCTCGCGGTAGTTGCGCACGTGCAGGGTCGAGGCCTTGATGGCGGATTTCCGGGCTGTCATGTAACCACGCTATAGGCTTACATGTAATCACGTCAAGCGCCGCCATCGGACCATTCTCCGTGGCACGGGGGCGATTGGCCCGCCGCCGCACCCGGGGCCTGGCCAACGGACAAGGCAGGTCAATCCCTGCGCGCGGATCCACCCGCGGTCGTGGGCCGACCGCGGGTGATGGGGACGCCTCACGGAGAGCGCCGGGCGGCGCTCAATAACGGGCCGCGGCCAGCGGCGCGTCGGCCCATTGCCAGGCGGCGGCCTGCCGGCGCGCGGTTTCGCGGGCGGCGTCGGCCTGTCCCAGTTTTTCCTGCGCCTGGGCCAGGCCGAACAGCGACCAGCCGTTCTCCGGATAGGTCTTCAGATCCTGTCCGAAGGCTTCGGCCGCCGCCTTGGCGTCGCCGGCTTCCAGCAGCGCCGCGCCCAGGTAGGGGCGTACCGGCAGCGGCCAGTCGGCCGGTTCGTTGTAGGCCAAGGCGTCCTCGGCGGCGACGGCTTCGCGCAGCTTGGCGATGCCGTCGGCGTCCTTGTCCTGTGCGCGCAGCAGTTCGCCGCGCAACAGTGCGTCGGCGACCCGCAGCACGCCGTCGGCGTGGTTGATATCGAAGAAGCTCACCTGCGCCATCGCCGGATCGACGGCAATCGCATGCAGGGCGTCGGCTTCGCGCGCGGCTTCTTCAAGCGCGCCCTTGCGCAGGTGCGCCATGCCGCGGGCGAAATGCCGGATCGCGGTGGGATAGGGCAGTTCCGGCCCCGTCGCGGTGTCGGCCAGGATCGCGTCCCAGTCGCCGAAGCGGACCTGCGTGAGCAGCGGCGTGACCACGAACTGCTGCATGAATTCCATCGGCGGTGCGCCCATGCCCGCGCGATCCGCGCGCTGGGCGGTCTGCGTCGCGGCCTGCAACGCCAGGGTGCGCGACCCGGTCAGGCCGGTGGTCATGGTGGCGAAGTGCCAGTTGTGCGGCACGTAACCCAGCGGATAGACGCCATTGCTGCCGCGGCATACCGCCAGGAAATCCTTGTCGGCGGTGGTCGCGGCGAAATTGGTCAGGGTGGCGTCGTGGTAGCGGCCGACCCGGATGTAGATGTGCGCCGGCATGTGCACCAGGTGGCCGGAACCGGGCGCCAGCGCGGCCAGCGCGTCCGCGTAGCGCTCAGCGCGCCGCGGCGACGGCGAGGCCTCGATCGCGTGGATGTAGTAGTGCATCGCGCCGATGTGGCGCGGGTTGCGTGCCAGCACGCGCTCCAGTTCGCCCACCAGGCGCGGGGTGAACTCGGCCGGGCTGCCGTCCGCGTTCCAGTACGCCCAAGGCGAGAGGTCCATCAGCGCCTCCGCGTACAGGGTCGCCGCGTCGTCGTCCTCGGGGAACTGTTCCACCACGCGCGCCATCGCGTCGGCGTAGGCGCGATCCAATGGCTTGCGATCCTCCGGCGCCGGATCCGCGTAGCGTGCCTGCAATGCCTGGATCAGCGCGCGGTCCACCGGACGCGCCGATTGCGCGAGACCCGCCGCGCGCGCGGCGAGGGCGGCGGCGTCCTTCGCCTGCGCCGGATCCATCGGCAGGTTGATATTCGGTCCCAGCACCAGCGCCTGGCCCCACACGCACATCGCGCATTGCGGATCCAGTCGCGCCGCCTCGGCGAACGCGCGCCCGGCCGCCTCGTGGTTGAAGCCGTAGGCCATGCGCAGGCCCTGATCGAAATAGCGCTGCGCCGCAGGGACGCGGCTGGCCACGTCGCGGTGCAGGTCGCCGAAGGTCTCGAACAGCGGCAGCTCGGCGGACGCCCGGGGCGCGGGGGCGGCCTCGCTGGCCGTCTTGGGCGTCGAATCGCAGCCGGCCAGCGACGGAATCATCAGCAGTGACAGGAGCAAGGAACGATGGATCATCGCGGACTCTCCCCACGGATGGTGTATCAGGCGGTAACGGCGCCGGCACGCGGAAAGCGGACAGGACGCGGCAACCGGGCCGACGAAGGGGAGTACATGACGATGCGCAGCCCGCCACGGGGAGCGGGCGGGAACAGCCGGGAGGAGGCTGGATCGGTCCGGGAGAACGCTCGCCTGGCTGGCGAAGTCCGGAAAAATGGCGCGCCCGGAGGGATTCGAACCCCCGACCAATGGCTTCGGAAGCCACTACTCTATCCGGCTGAGCTACGGGCGCGCAGACGGCATAGCTTACCCGAAGCCGGCGGCCAGCCCAATGGGCACGGCCGGCGCGAAGCCACTCACCACCCCGCTTACCGTGCCGGACGGCGCGGTTCCGCGCGGCCGGGCGGTAAGATCGGCCACGCGGCGCCCGCGGCTTTCGTGCGCGGACGCCGCTTCCCCGCTGACATCCGGTACTCCTGCTGAAGATGGGTTACGAACGTTTCGAAGCTTCCGCGGCGCCCCGCTGGCGCGAGCGCCTGGGGCAATACTGGAAGCTCACCCGCGGCGACCGCCCCATCGGCGTGCTGCTGCTGCTGTGGCCGACCTGGTGGGCGCTGTGGCTGGCCGCCGGCGGCACGCCGCCGTGGTGGACGCTGTTCGTATTCACCGCCGGAGTCTGGCTGACCCGCTCGGCCGGCTGCGTGATCAACGACTACGCCGATCGCTGGCTGGATCCACATGTGGAGCGCACCAAGGCGCGGCCGCTGGCGACCGGCGCGGTCGGTGGCCGCGAGGCGCTGCTGGTGTTCGCGGTGTTGATGATCGCCGCGTTCGCGCTGGTGCTGACGATGAACGCGCTGACCATCGGCCTGAGCTTCGTTGGCCTGTTCCTGGCCGCGAGCTACCCCTATCTCAAGCGCTATACGCACCTGCCGCAGGTCTACCTGGGCATGGCGTTCGGCTGGGGCATCCCGATGGCGTTCGCCGCCGTGCAGGGCGAAGTGCCGCCGATCGGCTGGGTGCTGTATGGCGCCAACATCCTGTGGTCGACCGCGTACGACACCTGGTACGCGATGGTCGACCGCGACGACGACATCCGCATGGGTTCCAAGTCGACCGCGATTCTGTTCGGCGATCTGGATCTGATCATCCAGGGCGTGCTGTATGCGCTGGTGTTCCTCGCGCTGGCGCTGGTCGGCCGGCAGGCGGGCCTGAGCATCTGGTACTGGGCCGGCCTGGGCGCGGCCGCGCTGCTGGTGGCCTACGAGTTCTTCATCGCCCGCCATCGCGAACGCGGGCCGTGTTTCCGCGCGTTCCTGCACAACAACTGGGTGGGTGCGGCGGTGTTCGCGGGCATCGCGCTGCACTACGCGCTGACCGTCCGCTGATCATTCCCCGTGCCGCCGCGGCCGCAGGGTCCGATGGCAGGCCAATGGAGGCCGCATGAAGTCCGTGATCCCGCTGTTGCTGTGCCTGTCCGTGCTGGCGGTTCCCGCATCCGCGCAGGACGCCGCCCCCACCCGCGAGCATTTCGCCGCGCCCGGCGAAGAGGCCGATTACCATCAGTGGCACTACTCACCGGTGGTCAAGGTGGGCGACATGGTGATCGTTTCGGGCATTCCCGCCGGCGGCGAGGGCAGCTACGAGGACAAGATCAGGCGGATGTTCGAAGTGCTGAAGACGCGGCTGGCGCTGGCCGGCGCCGATCTGTCCGATGTGGTGGAGCTGACCAGCTATCACCGGCAGCCCACCGGCACGGCCGCCTTCCAGCAGGAATTCGCTCGCTTCCTGCGGGTGCATCGCGAGTTCTTTCCTTCGCACTACCCCGCCTGGAGCGCGGTGGGCACCACCGCGCTGCTCAACGAAAGCGCGCCGGTCGAGCTGCGCGCGGTGGCGGTGATCGGTTCCGGACGCGCGCCGAAGGCGGCGATTCCGCTTCCAGCCACGCCCTGAGGCGGATTCAGGGCTGTGATCGCAGCCGCTTGAGCCGGAACGCGACGATCAGCTGCAGGATGCCGTAGATCAACGCGCCCGCCGCGATCCACACCGCGATCGTGATCAGGCCGATGCCCGGACGGGCGAGGAACAGCACGCCGAGCAGGATCGCCAGCAATCCGCTGAGCGCGAGCAGCCATTCGCCGTTGATCAATTTGCGCACCTGGATGGCGAACACGATGCGCGCGATGCCGGCGATGATCAGCCAGATCGCCAGCAGCCACAGCATCGCCTCGGCCATCTGCGCCGGCTGGG
This sequence comes from Pseudoxanthomonas sp., assembly GCF_051953815.1. Classification (GTDB taxonomy): domain Bacteria; phylum Pseudomonadota; class Gammaproteobacteria; order Xanthomonadales; family Xanthomonadaceae; genus Pseudoxanthomonas_A. The sequence continues at coordinate 209,235 of NZ_JBQCIJ010000039.1, forward strand.
TGATGGCCAGGACGCCGAAGCCGATCGAGACCAGCGCATAGAGAACCAGCAGCCAGTTCGGCAACGCGATGTCCTTGCGGAAGATGCTGAGCAGACTGACGATGCCGTCGGCCAGCGACAGCACGCCGAAGGCCAGGACCAGCGCCAGCACCGAGCGCCCGGGCCAGAGCAGGGTGGCGATGCCGAACACCAGCGCCAACGCGCCGTAGAGCAGGAACACCCACCAGCCACGCGAGACGTTCACGAACGGATTGCTGCCCATTTCGACCTCCAGCGGACGGAAACGCGCCACGAATACGCCCGGATCACCGGTCGCGTCAAGCCGGCCTGGCCGCGCGCGGACGCGCGTCAGCCGTCGGCGCTCCTGTGTTTCGTGTTCTTGGTGCGGGTGAGCGTTTCGTACAACCGGATCTGTTCGCCTTCATCCATGCCAATCACCTGCATGGCGTCGGAGAAGGGCGAGACGATGTTGGCGGCGTAGATCACCTCTCCGTCCACCACCCAGGCGGCCAGTTCGCCGACATGATCGGCGGTCACGCGCTGGATCCGTTCGCGTGCCTCGGGCTTGAAGGTGAAGCGAAGCGTCGGTTGTCCGGTCACCGAATCCCGGCCCAGGCTCACGTCGCGGATGTCCGCGGACGTCAGCAGCTGACGGCGCTGCAGGTACAGCGGCGCGGTGCCCCAGCGCCGGGTGTCGCGATACCCGACTTCCTCGCAGGCCAGGCACGGTTGCGGCGAACCGATGCGGAACGCCATGTCGACGGCGGGCGGCGTATCGGCGATTTTCGTGCAGGTGCCCGATCCGATCGCGAACGCGGCCAATGCGGCGGCGCGCAGCGCCTTCAGTGCGAGTCTTTCGATCATCGGATGGGCCACCGGTGGAAGGGAACATCGGGCGGGCGCAGTCTGCCGCGCCAGCCTACCGGCAACCATCGGATGTTTCCTAGGACCCGGGGCGCACCGGGATGTAGGCGGCGCTGGCCAGTCGCCACTGGCCCTGGATGCGGCGGAATTCGAACACCGTGCGCAGCTGCTTCTGCTGTTCGGCGCCCTGGATGCGCAGGCGCGCGGTGTTCAGGGCAATGACCCGCGCATGGTCGCCGTCGACGTGGATCCGCGGTTCTCCCAGGGTGGCCGATACCGGCTCCACGCCCTTGGCCAGCATCTGCGTGCGCGCCTCCGGCGCATAGAAGCCGAGCACTTCGGCGCGGGTATCGACATCGCCCACCGGCGACACTTCCACGTAGTCCGGCGCCAGCACCTTGTCCAGGGCGGGAACGTCGAAACGGATCTGCGCATCCAGCACCGACTGCGCGACCGCGCGCAGCGCCGCGTCCTCATCGGTGGCGAACGCGGCGGCGGGCAGGGCGGATGTCACGCACAGCGACAGGGCCAACAACAGCGGACGAGCCTTCATGGAGAGCGCCTCGCGGGGGAAGTCCGCATGTTGGGCCCGGCCACGTCCCCGCGCCCCTGCCGGAAGTCGGGTCAGGGCACGCGTGCGCAGATCCAGGCATCGACCCGCGCCACCCCGGCCCGGCGCAGCGCCAGGGCGGCGGCATGCAGGGTCTGCCCGGTGGTCATCACGTCGTCCACCAGCGCCACGTGCTCCGGCAGCGGCACGGCTCCGGCCTGGAAGGCCGCGCGCAGGTTGCGCCGACGTTGGCGGGCATCCAGTTCCGATTGCGGCGCGGTGTGGCGGATCCGCCGCAACGCCGCCGGCAGTAGGGGCAGGTCGAGCCGGCGCGCCAGTGGTCGGGCCAGCTCCAGCGCCTGGTCGTAGCCGCGTTGCCGCAGGCGCTCGCGGTGCAGCGGCACGGGGACCAGGGCCAGCGGTCGCGGTCGGGTCCCCAGCATCGGGATCATCAGCTCGGCCAGCAGGCGCCCGGCGGCCAGATCGCGGTGGAACTTGAGCCGGGGCAGCAGCCGATCCACGGGGTTGCCGTAGAGAAACACCGCGCAGGCGGCCTCCAGCGGCGGGGGCCGCCGCAGGCAGGCGCCGCAGCAGCCGGGCGTGGGCAGCGGCAGTGCGCAGCGTTCGCAGGCGGACCGGTTCCAAGGCAGGCAATCGAAGCAGTTGCCGCAAAAATCGAGGCCGTTGGTGCCCTGTTCGCGGCAGATCAGGCATCGAGGCGGGAGCAGGGCGCGGCCCAGAGCGGCCAGCCAATTGTCAACTTTCATCGCGTCCTTGCGGTTGACAGGGTGGGACGGGGTTTCCAGACTGACCGACTTTATCCCCGCGAGTCCGCGATGTCCGCTCACATTGAAACGCCCGAACTCCGCCACGACTGGCGGCGCGAAGAACTGCTGGCACTGTTCGACCTGCCCTTCCCGGAACTGCTGTACCGGGCCGCGGCGACGCACCGGGTTCATTTCGATCCGGCCGAGGTGCAGGTCTCGACCCTGCTGTCGGTGAAGACCGGCGGCTGCCCGGAAGACTGCGCCTACTGTCCGCAGGCGCAGCGTTACGACACCGGCGTGAACGCGCAGAAGCTGATGGAGACCGAGCAGGTGCTGGCCCGGGCGCGCCAGGCCAAGGCCGCCGGCGCGTCCCGCTTCTGCATGGGCGCGGCCTGGCGTTCGCCCAAGGATCGCGACATCCCGAAGGTCGCGGAAATGATCCGCGAGGTGAAGGCATTGGGACTGGAAACCTGCGCGACCCTGGGCATGCTCAGCGGCCCGCAGGCCGCGGCGCTGAAGGACGCGGGGCTGGACTACTACAACCACAATCTGGACACCGCGCCGGAGTTCTACGGCGACATCATCCGCACCCGCGAATACCAGGATCGCCTGGACACGCTGGCGCACGTGCGCGAAGCCGGGATGAAAACCTGCTGCGGCGGCATCGTCGGCATGGGCGAGTCACGCGATCAGCGCGCCGGCCTGCTGCAGGCGCTGGCCAACCTGCCGGCGCATCCGGATTCGGTGCCGATCAACCGGCTGGTGCAGGTGGCGGGCACGCCGCTGCACGGCACGGTGGAGCTGGATCCGTTCGAGTTCGTGCGCACCATCGCGGTCGCCCGCATCGTGATGCCGCGCTCGATGGTGCGGCTGTCGGCCGGGCGCGAATCGATGAGCGACGAACTGCAGGCGCTGTGTTTCAGCGCGGGCGCGAACTCCATCTTCTACGGCGAGAAGCTGCTCACCACCGGCAACCCCGATACCGAACGCGACCAGGCGCTGTTCGCCCGGCTGGGCCTGCGGCCGATGCCGGTACAGGTGGAAAATTTTGACGAAAGTCACAGAAGCAATGTTACCGGCGGCGCTACGGTGCACGCCGACATCACCGCGCCGGCCGCCTGCTGCGACCACGCGGCGTAGTCATTGTGCTCAGGGGGAATCTGGCAGACAGGCACGACGCCGCGCAGGCGTCGTCGTCGTGCGTCGCGTTTCCGGCCATGCGGCGCAATTGAGCGAATTTCCCCGCCGTCCCCGCTGCCAGGCTGCCCGTCCGTCATGACCCGTCCCGATCTGCTCGAACGCGTCCACACCCAGCGCAAGCTGCGCGCCGCGCAGGGGCGTTCGCGCGTGCGCCGCACGGTCACCCGCCGCGATGGCGTGCGGGTCGAGGTCAACGGCCGCTGGCTGACCGAGTTCGCCGGCAATGATTACCTCGGCCTGTCGCAGCAGTTCGAGGTGCTGAACGCGCTGCAGGACGCCACCAGCCGCGAAGGCGCCGGCGCCGGCGCGTCGCACCTGATCACCGGCCACCATCTGGCCCACGACGGACTGGAACAGGACATCGCCGACTGGCTGGGCTATCCGCGCGCGCTGCTGTTCGGCAGCGGCTTCCTCGCCAATCTCGCCGTGCAGCAGGCATTGCTCGAGGACGGCGACGTCTGCGTGCAGGATCGCCTCAACCACGCCAGCCTGATCGACGCCACCCGCCTGGCCGGATGCAAGCTGCGCCGCTATCCGCATCTGGATCCGGAAGGCGCGATGCGCCAGTTGCGGCAGGCGCCCGAAGGCGCGGCGATGCTGGTGACCGATGGCGTCTTCAGCATGGATGGCGATGTCGCGCCGCTGCGCGCGCTCAGCCTGGTCGCGCGGATGCAGCAGGCATTGCTGTATGTCGACGATGCGCATGGCGTCGGCGTGCGCGGCCCGGAAGGACGCGGCAGCGTCGCCGAGGCGCGCATGGGCGTGGAGGAAGTGCCGCTGCAGCTGGTCACGCTCGGCAAGGCGCTGGGCGGCTATGGCGCGGTGGTGGTCGGCAGCGATGTGCTGATCCAGCACCTGTCGGAAACGGCGCGGCCCTACATCTACACCACCGCGCTGCCGCCGGCGCTGGCCGCGGCCACCCGGATCGCGGTGCGGCACGCGCGGCGGGATCACTGGCGGCGGGAAAAGCTGCAGGGACTGATCGATCGGTTCCGCACCGCCGCGCAGGGGCGCGGGCTGGAGCTGATGGCGTCGGACACGCCGATCCAGCCGGTCCTGTGCGGCAACGAGGCCAACGCGCTGGCGCTGTCCTCGGCGCTGGAGAGCGCGGGCTTCTGGGTGCCGGCAATCCGCCCGCCGACCGTGCCCGAGGGCAAGGCGCGCCTGCGCGTCACCCTGTCCGCGCTGCATACTCCCCAGGACGTGGATCAACTGGTTGAAGTGCTGGCGCGCTCGTGGGACGCGGTGCGCCGCATCCGCAACGTGGGCACCTGAACATGCGGCACCCGCCCGGGCGGTCGTCGGCACGGAATCGGCGACAATAGCCATCCTCACGTCGCCGGTCCCGCCGGCGGTTTCCCTCTGCCACGCAACGCATGCATATCGAAGTCGTGGGCCACGGCCCCTCGCTGGTTCTGATTCATGGCTGGGCCCTGCACGGCGGCGTGTTCGCGCCGCTGGTGGAGCGCCTGGCCGATCGCTGCACGCTGCATCTGGTGGATCTGCCAGGTCACGGCCACAGCCGCGACGCGTCCACGCCGCTGGAATTGCAGGCGTGCGTCGCGGAGATCCTGGCGCGCACGCCACCGGCGGTCTGGCTGGGCTGGTCGCTGGGCGGTCTGTTCGCGATGCAGGCCGCCGCCTCGTCGCCGCAGGTGAAGGGTCTGGCGCTGATCGCCGCGACGCCGCGGTTCGTGCGTGGCGAGGACTGGCCGCACGCGGTCGAGTCCTCGGTGTTCCTGCAGTTCGGCGAGGAGCTGCGACGCGACTATCGCGGCACGCTGGAACGCTTCCTCGCCCTGGACACGATCGGGTCCGAACATGCGCGCGAGGAACTGCGTACCCTCAAGCAGACCCTGTACGCGCGTGGCGAGCCCGCGCCACAGGCGCTGCAGCAGGGCCTGCGCCTGCTCGAACACACCGATCTGCGTGACGCGCTCGCCGGCCTGGCGCTGCCCAGCCTGTGGATCTCCGGTCGCCGCGATCGGCTGGTGCCGGCCGCCGGCATGCGCGACGCGGCGGCGCTGGCGCCGTGGGGCCTGCACGTCGACATTGCCGGTGGCGGGCACGCGCCGTTCCTCGGCCACGCGGATCGGGTCGCGCAGGAGCTGGCCGATTTCCTCTCCACCATCGGCCACGCACCGGATGGTCCGCGCGCCTGAGCGCGGCGGGCCGCACTCCCCACTCGACTAGAATCCCCGCGATGAATTCCCAGTTCGATCACCGCCACATCCGCCGCGCGTTCTCGCGTTCGGCCGCCGGCTACGACGCGGTCGCCGTGCTCCAGCACGAAGTGGAGAAACGCCTGCTGGAGTCGCTGGACTACCTGGGGGAGCGTGCGCCGCGGGTGGCCATCGACGTGGGCAGCGGGCCGGGGCATGCCGCCGCGGCGATGCGCAAGCGCTGGCCGAAGGCGCAGGTGATCGCGCTGGATCTGGCGCTGCCGATGTTGCGCGAGGCGAAGAAGCAGGCTGGCTGGTGGAAGCCGTTCCCGCGGGTGTGCGCGGATGCGCGCGCGCTGCCGCTGGCCGAGGCCAGCGTGGACGTGCTGTTCTCCAACCTGTGCCTGCAATGGGTGGAGGATCTGCCGGCGGTGTTCGCCGGATTCCGCCGCGTGCTCAAGCCCGGCGGGCTGCTGCTGTGCTCCACCTTCGGTCCGGACACGCTGCAGGAACTGCGCGACGCCTTCGCCCAGGCCGACGACACGCCGCACGTCAGCCGCTTCACCCCGATCGCGCAGTTCGGTGACGCGTTGATGATGTCCGGGTTCCGGGATCCGGTGCTGGACCGGGATCGTTTCACCCTCACCTATCCGGATCTGCCGGCACTGATGCGCGAACTGCGCGCGATGGGCGCGACCAATGCGATGAGCACGCGCCGGCATACGCTGACCGGGCGTCGCCGTTTCGCCGCCGCCAGCGCCGCCTACGAACCGCTGCGCGGCGCGGATGGCACGTTGCCCAGCACCTGGGAAGTGATCTACGCCCATGCCTGGGCGCCGGAACCCGGCGCGCCGATTCGTGGCCAGGGCGAGGAGATCGCCAGCGTTCCGTTGTCGCGGATTCCGATTCGGCGGCGCGGGGAATAGCGCCAGGCGTCTTTCTCCCCTTCTTCCGGGAAGGGGACGGTTGGCTTCGGCCCTGCGCGCGGGTTTACCGGCTTACCTGCGCGATCCAGTCCTGCAGGTTGTAGTAGTTGGTGACCCGGGCGATCCGGTCGTCGCGGATGTCGAAGAATGCGCCGCCGGGCAGCACGTAGGCCTGGCCCATGGCCGGGGGCAGGCCCTCGTCGGTGTTGAGGTACTCGCCATGCACGACGTATTCGGCGGCGGCGCGATCGCCGTCCAGCGAGGCGAGCACCACGATGTCGCGCAGCTGCTCGCGGTAACTGGCGTTCATGCGGCCGAGGAAGGCGGCGAAGGCTTCGCGCCCGGTTTCGCGCGCGCCCTGGTTGAGATCGTGGGCGACGTCGTCGGTGAGCAGCGCCAGCATGCCGTCCCAGTCGCCGCGGTTGAAGGCCGCGTAATAGGTCAACACCAGTTCGGTGGCGCGATCCTGCCTGCGGTTGCCGTCGATCTTCATGCGCGTGGCCTCATCGGTGCGAACCCGGATGATACCCCCGGACAGGTCCGCGGCGTCGCCTCAGCGTGACTGCGGCAGCCGGTCGCGGTGGAAGAAGTACACCTCGGCCAGCAGGAAGCGCCAGCGGGTGGTGAAGCTGCGGAAGCGGCTCGTCGGCGTGGGCGAACCCAGTGCGTCGATGCCCAGCTCGTGGCTGATGCGCAGCGCGCGCGCCATGTGCAGCGGATCGCTGACCACGATCGCCTTGTGGAGATCATGGGTCTGCATCAACGCCGCGGCCTGGCGCAGGTTCTCGTGGGTGTTGCGCGAAACCGATTCGATCAGGATGGCCCGGGCCGGCACGCCCTGGCGGATGGCGTAACGGCGACCCACCTGCGACTCGGAAAAACGCGCGCCGGAACCGCCATAGCCGCCGGTGAAGATCAGGGTCCTGGCCATGCCGCGCTTGTACAGGTCGATGCCGTGGCGGATGCGTTCCTCGAACACCGGCGAAGGCTTGGCGTCGTAGGCCGCCGCGCCCAGCACGATGATCGCGTCGGCGGGCGCGGCCTGATCGCGCTGGCCCACCCAGGTGATGTAGCCGGCCACGCCGGCCAGCCACAACAGCAGCAGCACCAGCAGGCGGCGGACCCAGCCCCAGAATCCCGTGCGCCGTTTCCGGCGCGCCGCGCTCACGCTCACGCCGGCCCCCAGGGCAGGGCATCCAGATCGACGTTGCCACCGGACAGCACCAGGCCCACGCGCTGTCCGGCGAACTGTTCGCGGTGTTTCAGCAGCGCCGCGAGCACCAGCGCGGAGGAGGGTTCGACCAGGAGTTTCAGGCACTGCCAGAGCAGCCGCATCGCGGTGATCGTCTCGGCGTCGTCGGCCACCAGCACCTGCACGCCATGCGTGCGCAGGGCGGCGAAATTGGGTTCGCCGACGGCGGTGCGCAGACCGTCGCAGAGGGTGTCCGGCGTGAAATCGGGCAGGCGTCGACCGGCGGCCAGCGAGCGCGCGGTATCGTCGGCGCCGGCCGGCTCGGCCGCGTAGATCCGGCAGGCCGGGGCCATCCGCGCGGTGGCGATGGCGGTGCCGGAACTCAGGCCGCCGCCGCCCACCGGGGTCATCACCGCATCGAACGGACCATGGCTGTTGTGCAGTTCAAGCGCGGCGGTGCCCTGTCCGGCGATGACGGCCGGGTGGGTGAAGGGATGGATCAGTTGCGCCCCGGTGTCGGCCTGGACCTGCGCGCAGGCCGCCTCGCGCGCGGCCTGGGTGGGCGCGCAGCGGTGGAGGGTCGCGCCGTAGCGTTCGATGGCGGCGAGCTTGGCGGCGACGGCGCCCTCGGGCACCACCACGTGGCAAGGAATGCCGCGGGTGCGGGCCGCCAGCGCCAGCGCGCCGCCGTGGTTGCCGGAAGAGTGGGTGACCACGCCGCGCGCGGCGTCGGCTTCCGGCAACGACCACACCGCGTTGCAGGCGCCCCGGAACTTGAACGCGCCGCTGCGCTGCAGCGGTTCGGCCTTGAAGTACAACGAGCAGCCGGCCAGGGCGTCCAGTTCGCGCGAATGCAGCACCGGCGTGGTGTGGGCGTGCGGCGCGATGCGGGCGGCGGCGGCCAGGATGTCGTCGAACGTGGGCAGGGTATGCGGCATGGACAACAGGTTAACGCACCGTCCGCCCCGACTGGATGCGTGGGCGGGCAACGCCGGGTGAAGCGCCGCGGGCCGGAAGGCCAGGGTTAAGCACGGATTCAATCCGCCGGACCGATGCTGGCAACCGCAGGAAAAGTCAGGGGTCGCACATGAAACCAAGAATGCTGATCATCGCTGCGCTCGCCGCGGCCGCGCTGAGCGGTTGCGCGACGTATGACCATGTCGGCGCCCGTGCGGCCGGCGGTTACTACCAGGGTCGCCCGGTGGTCCGCTACTACGACGCCTACGGATATCCGGTCTATGGCGGCTACAACGGTGGCTACTACAGCCAGCCGTATTACTACGGCCGCCAGCCCTATTACGGCTACTACGGCCCCTACTACCCGTACTACCCGCCGCCGGTCCATCGTCCGCGTCCGGGCCACGACCACGGCGGCTACCGGCCGCCGCCGGGCAGTGGTCCCGGAGGCAATCGCCCCGCGCCGTGGCGCGACCCGACCCGCGGCGCCTGGCGCGAGCACGGCCAGCAGCCGGCGATTCCGGGCCAGCCGCCCCGCCGGGTGAGCCCGGGCATGCCGCCGCGGACGGTCTCCCCGGGAGCGCCGTCGAGTCCGCAGTCGCTCCCGCGCACCATCAACGAACGCCCGGCCGGTGTGCCGCGGATCCAGCCCCGTGGCGGGCGGGTCCGGGTCATCGAGAACTGATTCCGGGCCGTCAACCCGCCGGCCGTCGGGCCGTTGGAACCGAAGTTGACCGGTTGCGTCGCTTTCTGACGTCACAGGCGATAAAGGTTCCATGTCGACGTCCGGTGGGGAGTTCTGGATCCCCCCTGTTCCGGTCCCTGCCGGGCGTCGGCGCCCCTTCAAACCCGGCTCCGGCCGGGTTTTTCATTGCCCGACGCGGTATCCTTCGCGCACAAAAAAGGGCCGGCAGTCCCCCGACTACCGGCCCTGGCATCCCCGCTGTGCGCATGGCTGGCCCCTGTTCCAATCCCAGCCCACGCCCCTGTCGCTTGCCACATCGGGTGCCACGGGTATTTCGCAGGAAGCGTGCCAATCCGGCACCACCCGGCCCGACGCCTCCTCCGGGAAGGCGGGCCGCCCAGGCTGAACACGAACCATGAACCACGACTTCTACCGTTACGACGTCATCATCATCGGCGGCGGTCACGCCGGCACCGAAGCCGCGCTCGCCGCCGCCCGCGCCGGCGCGCGCACGCTGCTGCTGACCCACAACGTCGAAACCGTCGGCGCGATGAGCTGCAATCCGGCCATCGGCGGCATCGGCAAGGGCCATCTGGTCAAGGAGATCGATGCCTTGGGCGGGGTGATGGCGTGGGCTGCCGATCGCGCCGGCATCCAGTGGCGCACCCTCAACGCGTCCAAGGGGCCGGCGGTGCGGGCGACCCGCTGCCAGGCCGACCGCGCGCTGTATCGCCGCGCCATCCGCGGCGCGGTCGAGGCGCAGCCCAACCTGACCGTGTTCCAAGCGGCGGTGGACGATCTGATCATCGAGCACGAGCGCGTGCTTGGCGCGGTCACCCAGACCGGGCTGCGTTTCCATGCCCCGGCCGTGGTGCTGACCGCCGGCACCTTCCTGGCCGGCAAGATCCATGTCGGCGAGACCCAGTACGCCGCCGGTCGCGCCGGCGATCCGCCGGCCACCGCGCTGGCGCACAAGCTGCGCGAAGGACGTTTCGTCGTGGATCGGTTGAAGACCGGCACGCCGCCGCGCATCGACGGCCGCACACTCGACTATTCGGTGATGGAGGAGCAGCCGGGCGACGATCCGATGCCGGTGATGTCCTTCATCGGCGACGTGGCGGATCACCCGGCGCAGGTGTCCTGCTGGATCACCCACACCAGCGATCGCACCCACGAGATCATCCGCAACGCGCTGCACCGCTCGCCGCTGTACACCGGCCAGATCGAGGGCATCGGTCCGCGCTATTGCCCGTCCATCGAGGACAAGGTGGTGCGTTTCGCCGAGAAGGCCAGCCACCAGATCTTCGTCGAGCCCGAAGGCCTGGACGTGGTGGAGATCTATCCCAACGGCATCTCCACTTCGCTGCCGTTCGACGTGCAGCTGGATCTGGTGCGCAGCATCCGCGGCTTCGAGCAGGCCCACATCACCCGCGCCGGCTATGCCATCGAATACGACTTCTTCGATCCACGCGGCCTGAAATCCTCGCTGGAGACCAAGGCGGTCGCCGGCCTGTTCTTCGCCGGCCAGATCAACGGCACCACCGGTTACGAGGAAGCCGCCGCGCAGGGCCTGGTCGCCGGCCTCAACGCGGCCCGCTTCGTGCAGCAGAAGGATGCGTGGTCGCCGCGTCGCGACGAAGCCTACATCGGCGTGCTGATCGACGATCTGATCACCCACGGCACCAACGAGCCCTACCGGATGTTCACCAGCCGCGCCGAATACCGGTTGCAGCTGCGCGAGGACAACGCGGACCAGCGCCTGACCGGCATCGGCCGCGAACTGGGACTGGTCGACGACGCGCGCTGGGCGCGCTTCAGCGCCAAGCAGGAAGCGGTGCAACGCGAGACCGCGCGCCTGCGCGCGCTGTGGGCCACGCCCAGCAACGCGCTGGGTCGCGAGCTGGAGAGCGTGCTGGGCGTGGCGGTCAGCCGCGAGACCAATGCGCTGGATCTGATCAAGCGTCCGGAGCTGGACTACGCCCGGCTGATGCGGGTGCCGGCGCTGGGTCCGGCGGTGGAAGACGCCAAGGTCGCCGAGCAGGTGGAGATCGGCGTGAAGTACGCCGGCTATCTGGACCGCCAGCGCGAGGAAATCGAGCGCCAGCAGCGCAACGAGGCGACGCCGATTCCGCAGGGTTTCGATTTCGCCGGCGTGCACGGCCTGTCGGCCGAAGTGCAGCAGAAACTGGCCCGCGTGCAACCGCAGACCGTCGGCCAGGCCCAGCGCATCCCGGGCATGACCCCGGCCGCGATCTCGCTGCTGCTGGTCCATCTCACCCGCGCGCGGCGCGCGCAGGTGGCATGATGCGCCTGGCTTGATTGCAAGCGGGCATCGAACAGGGAACCACGTGACGCAACTGGAAACGGATATCCATCCCATCGCGCCGGAGAAGCGCGCCGCCATCCTGGCCGCGCTGGCCGACATCGAGCGCAGGCACGCGGTACGCATCGTGTTTGCCTGCGAATCCGGCAGCCGCGGCTGGGGCTTCTCATCGCCGGACAGCGATTACGACGCGCGTTTCATCTACGTGCACGACACGGCGTGGTATCTGAGCGTCAATGAGCGGACGCGACCGGGTGCCCCGCAACGGGACGTGATCGAGCTGCCGATAGACGACGAACTGGATGTCAGCGGTTGGGATCTGCGCAAGGCGCTGCGCCTGTTGTCCAAATGCAATCCCACGCTGTCCGAGTGGCTGCGTTCGCCGATCGTCTATCGCGAGGAGCCCGCGATCACCGCAGGGCTCCGCGATCTGACGGAAAGGCATTACTCGCGGTTGGCCGCCTGGCATCACTATCACAGCATGGCGAAGACCACCTTTCGTGGTCACTTGGGTGGCGAGCGCGTCCGGACCAAGAAATACCTGTATGCCCTGCGCCCGGTCCTGGCCTGCCTGTGGATCGAAACGTCCGATCAACCGCCGCCGATGGCATTCGAGGCACTGCTGGACAAGCGGCTGCCGAACGGCCCGGTGCGCGAGGCCATCGATGCGCTGTTGGTGGTGAAGCGGGCCAGTGGCGAGGTCGCCGATGGTCCGCGCATTCCGGTCGTCAGCGATTTCATCGAGATGCAGCTTGAACGGATGGCACGGGAAACCGTGCATCTGCCCGTACGCGAAGCGGAGGAAGGGGCGCTCGACGCGTTCTTCCGCGAGGCCATCGGTTTCTCCGCACGCTAGTTGACGGATGCGTCAGGGCGTTCGCAGCCGGGGCGCCTTCTGACGACCGCGCCGGTGCCGCACCGGCGCGGTCGAAACGGACTTACTCCGCCGGCAGACCCATTTCCTTCAGCAAGTGCGGAGCCGGCTGGACCTTGGCCATCAGCCAGCGCATGTAGCGCATGTCCACGTGCACGGCGCGCTTGTAGCGCGGGTCGAACATCCAGCTGGCACTGACCGATTCCCAGTTGCTGTCGAAATTCAGGCCAATCAGCTGGCCGCGCGCGTTGAGCACCGGCGAGCCCGAATTGCCGCCGGTGGTGTCCAGGTTGGTCAGGAAGTTGACGGTCTGGGTTTTCAGGGCGGGATCGGCGGTGCTGCCGAAATCGCCCTTCGCGATCGCCGCCAGCAGTGGCTTGGGCGCGTCGAACGGCACCGTGTTGGTGTTCTTCTCGACGATGCCGGCCACCGTGGTCACCGGCGAATAGGTCACGCTGTCGCGCGGATGCAGCGACTCGACCTTGCCGTAGCTGACCCGCAGGGTGCTGTTGGCGTCGGGATAGACCGAACGTCCCTGGCTGCGATACCAGCCGGTGAGCGCCTGCATGTAGGCCGGGCGCAGGCGCAGCAGGTCGCCGTCGCGTTGCTTGCGTTCGTTCTCCAGGCGCAGCAGGGCGGGCTGCAGTTGCGCGGCCAGCTTCAGCAGCGGATCCGGCGAGCCGGTGATGGCGGTGGCGTCGGCCTTGAGCAGCCCCACGCGGGTCGCTTCGTCACCCAGTCCGGTGCCGCCGTAGACGCGCGCCAGGGTCGCTTCCAGGCTGGCCGCGTCGCGGCCGAAGGCGGCGTCGAACTCCGGCAGGCGCTGCGCGTCGGGCAGCTTCTGGTAGCGTCCGACCAGTTCGGTCAGGAATGCCCGCTCCATGCCGGCGTCGTAGCGGCGCTGCACCTGCTTCAGCAGGCCTTCGATGAGGGCGAGGTCGCGCTCCTGGTAGCCGCTCTCGCGTTCGGCATCGGCCTTGCCGCGTTCCAGCGCCAGCCGCTGCAGGGAGAGCGCGCTGCGCAGCAGCTGGGTGCGACCCTCGATCATGCCGACCAGCAGGTCGCGCTCGCGCATCGCGCTGCCCTGATCCAGCAGGGCCTGGGCCTGGTCGATGCGCGCCCGCAGCGCCTGCGCGCCATCGCCCGATTTGGCCAGCCACGCGTACATCGCCCGCTCCGCGTCGGCGCGTACCTGGATGGCGTTGCTGCGGCGCAGCCCTTCCAGCTCGCCGCTGAAGCGCTTGCTGCTGTTCTTCAGGCCGGACAGCTGGCTGGCGTACTTCACCCCGGCCGCCGGATCCGCCTTGCCGCGCCGCTGGACGATGTCGATCAACGCGTCCAGCACCTCGACATTGGCCGGCAGGCCCCATTCGATGCGGTCCTTGAATTCGCTGGCGAAGCGATGGCGATAGGTGATGCCCGGATAGCCGGCCAGCATCGCGAAATCGCCTTCCTTCGGCCCGTCGAGCGCGATCTGGAGATGCGCGGGCGCGCGGTAGGGCACGTTGTCCGGGCTGTACGCCGCCGGCTTGCCATCCTTGCCGACGTAGGCGCGCAGCAGGGTGAAGTCGCCGGTGTGGCGCGGCCACATGAAGTTGTCGATCTCGTCGCCGTAATTGCCGATCGCGCGCGGCGGCGCGTAGACCAGGCGGATGTCGCGCAGTTCCAGCTGCTTGATGCGGTAGAAGTCGGCGCCGTAGTACATGGTGGCGACGCTGCAGCGCATGCCCGCCTCCTGCTCGCATTCGCCGACGATGCGCTTGCTGGCGCGATCGACCGCGTCGTAATACTCGCGCCCGGTCTTGCCGTTGGCGGCCTTGAGCACCTCATCGGTGACGCGGTCGAAACCCACGGTCACCAGCACCCGGTAGTCGGGATTGGCCGGCAGTTCCGCGCCGCGATCGGCGGCGGTATAGCCTTCGTCGATCAGGTTCTTCTCCGGCTTGGAGTTGTACTGGATCACCCCATAGGCCACGTGGTGGTTGGTCAGCACCAGGCCGTCGGCGGAGACGAACGCGCCGGTGGCGCCTCCCACCTTGACCACCGCGTTCAACGGCGGCCGGGTCAGATCCGCCAGTGCCGCCGGATCACCCTCGAATCCGGCCTGGCGCAACGGGCCGGCCAGTTGCGGCAGCTGCGAAGGCATCCACATGCCCTCGTTGGCCTGCGCCGGCAGGGCCAGGGCGATGCCCAGGGCCAGGGCGGTGAAGGGCGTGCGTGCGCTCATCGGCGGGATTCCTAGGCAAAAAGACAGCCTGCGACGATAGCGGCCCATGCCGTGCAGGGCAATTGCGGAGGGGTTTTTTTCCGGGATCCAGCCGCCGCCGGGCAGGCTTCACTCGGCGTCGAACGCCACCGGCAGGCCGATGAATTCGCCGTAGCGGGCGGCGGCCCGGGCGAGCACGCTCTGGTCGCGCTTGCGCAGGGGACGCAGCGGCGTCAGCGCGAGTGTGGTGCCTTGCCGGCCCAGCGTGCGTTTCCACAGCGCGCCGACGCGTCCGTCGACCACCACGCTCGGACTGACCAGGCCGTTGATGCCGATCACCTGGCGGTTGTGGGCGGCATCCAGCATGGCGCTGCGGTCCTTGTAGCCAACCAGGTATTCGTCGAAGGGAGGCAGCAGGTGGACGCTCTGCGCCGCGGGCGTGGAAGCTTCGGCGGATTCGACGAACCAGTACCGCGCGCCGTCGTGATCCCGTTGCGCCAGCGTCGGTTTCGCGAGTTCCACCGCCGCCTGCGCATCGCGCAGGGTCAGGCCGGACCACCAGGCGAGATCGTGCACGGTCGCCGGGCCATGGCCGCTGAAATAGCGCCGCGCCAGCTCGGCCAGCGCGTCGTCGCGGTCACGCGGTTGCGCGGGGGGCACCCATTCCTCCAGCAACACGAAGGTCGGCTGCTTGCCTTCGCGCGGGCCCTGGCAGATCAGCCCCTCGTGGGCGAGCCGGCCCAGGATATGCAGGCCGCGCGGACCTTCGGTGTCGATCCCGCGTTCGGCCAGCGCCTCGTAGAGCGCGTTCCGGGTCATCCGTCGGCCACCTTCGAGCAGGCGCGTGACCACCTCGGCGCAGCGGCCGGTGGTGCGCGCATCCAGGCCGAAGTCGCGCTCCTGCCGCGCGCGATCGCGGCCGAGCGCGCGGCTGGCCATCAACGCCACCATCCAGCGCGCATCCTCCGGCGCCACCAGGTGCAGCGTCCCGCGCATCGGCCAGGTGCGCACGATGCGGCGATCGG
Organism: Pseudoxanthomonas sp.; assembly: GCF_051953815.1. Lineage (GTDB taxonomy): Bacteria > Pseudomonadota > Gammaproteobacteria > Xanthomonadales > Xanthomonadaceae > Pseudoxanthomonas_A. Next base: position 224,966 of record NZ_JBQCIJ010000039.1, read on the forward strand.
CGATGGCCTGTTCGACATCGGCCTCGCGCGTGCCCGCCGTGCGCAGGCCCACCGCCCACAGCGACCCGTAGTAATCCTGCGCCTGCACCGCCAGCAGGTGGCGGACGGTGGCGGCGGGATCGTCGCCCAGCGGAGCGCTGATGCCCTGCCGGTGGAGGCGTTGCGCGGCAATGCCGGAAGCGCTGTCCATGGTGCTCAGCGCTTGAGCTCGAACACGGCCCTGACGTTCTCCACGTATTCCACCGTGGGTTGTATGTAGCGTCCGGCGGCGGCACTCCCGGTGACGGTGACCGAGTCCAGCGTTTGGCGGCTGTACCTGAACTCCACCTGCGAGGTGACGCTGTCGATGCTGTAGATCGGTCCGAGCGCCGCGCCGAAGGCGCCGGCGGTGTCGTTCGCCTGCCCACGCGCCTGCTGGATCGCCTTGCGCTTGGCCTCGGCGCGGAGTTCGGTGGCGCGCGTGGATTCGAACTCGAGATTACTGAAGCCGGTGGCGCCCGAGGCGAGGCCCGTGTCGATCAAATCGTTGAGCCGATCGATCTGCTTCAGCAGCACGGTCACCTTCCGGCTGGCTTCATAGCCATTGGAAACCCGCCTGCCCGAATCGGTGTAGTCGACATCCTCGGAGGCCTGCAGGCTGCCCGCTTCGATGTCCTCGTCCGCGATGTCGAAGCGGGAAAGCGCTTCCAGCAACCGGTTGACGCCCTGGTCCACGGCTTTCTTGGCCGGCAGCGGCTGCGCGGCGCGGGACTCGAACGCGAAGCTCAGGCGCGCGCTGTCCGGCTTGGTGGTGACCTTGCCTTCGCCCGACACCACGATATGCGGCGCATCGGGAAGCGGCGTGCCGGCGAACGCGGGACCCGCCAGCACGAAAAGCAGGGCGAGAAGAACCTGACGCATGAAATCTCCTTTTCCAGCGAAGTGATGGACCCGTTCTACTTTTCCTTGCGCCAGTTGATCGAGCCACGGCTCTCGATCGTGCTGGATTCGATTTCGATGTCGAAGCCCTTGCGCAGCAGGTACTTCAGGGTGACCGCCGAACCGGAGCCGACCATCGACACGCCGTAGCTGACATACAGCCGCGGCGAGAGGTACTTGCCGACGCCGAACACCGAGCCGCCCAGCGTGCGAGATTCCAGCACCCCGGCATCGTCCAGGCCGATCTTGGCGCCCAGCTGCGAGGCCAGCAGGCCGGCGCCGGCCGACAGCGCCGAGGAGGCGGCGTTGATGCGCTGGCTTTCGTCGCTGCTGGCGCTGTTGAGCGAACGGCCCAGCACCAGGTAGGCCAGCGCCTCGGATTCGGAGGTGGCCGGATCCGACCACACCTTGGCGCGCGGCTGGCTCGCGCGTCCGGTGACGTCGATGCCGGCGGTGACGCCGGCGCTGATCACCTCGCGTTCGGCGCGGATGTTGATGCGCGGATCACTGACCGCATTGTTGCTCCAGGTCAGCTCGCCGCGGGTGATCTTCAGCTTCTGGCCATAGGCTTCGTAACGGCCGTCCACGTCGAGGCGGCCGGTCGCGACCATTTCGCGGCCCAGGCGCGATCGCACCCGCATGTTGCCGCTCAGGGAGCCTTCCAGGCCGTAGCCCTTCAGCGCGACCTGATCGCCGAGGGTGATGCCCAGATCCAGATCCAGCCGCGAGCTCGGGGTGCGTTCCGGATCCGCCGGATCCAGCACCACCACGTCCTCGGAAGCGGATACGCCGTCGTCGAGTTTCTCGACGTCGATGCTGGCCGAAGGCACCGTGACCTCGCCGCGCACCTGGATGGTGTTGTCGGCGAAACCGACCTGCACGTTGGGCGAGGCGATGGCGCGCAGGTCGCTGGTGTCGGACACCAGCACGTTGTCGCCGCGCACGTTGAACTGCAATGGCGTGGTGTCGTTGTTCCAGCCCAGGCTGCCGTCGACCCGCAGCACGCCCTCGCCGGACTTGACGCTGCCGTCGATGCGCGCGCTGCCGTCGGCCAGCGCGACCAGGCGCGCGGTGCCGTCGGTGAGGGTGATGCCGAGCGCGGGCAGTTCGCCGGTGAACTCGGTGAGATCCGCCTCGCCGGTGAGCGCCGGGCGGCCGCGGGTGCCGGCCAGGCCGATGTGGCCGGCCAGTTTGCCGCGCGGACGCACCAGATCCGGCGAGAACAGTTCCAGCCAGAACAGGCGCGAGTTGTGGAAGTACAGATCGCCGCGCAGCGGCGAGAATTCGTCCCAACCGGTGTTGACCGTGGCGTCGACGTAACCGTTGCCCTTGAAGCCGCTGCCCAGGCGGGCCTGGATGCGCTGCGGATTGAAATCGGCGTCGAAGGTGAAGTTGTCGTAGCTGATCAGTTCGCCACGGGCGTTGTTGCCCAGCTTCATGCCGCCTTCCAGCGAGGCCAGATGGACCTTGCCTTCCCAAGCGTTGCCGCGCGGACGCAGGCTGGCGTCGAGCGCGAGGTTGCCGCGCAGGATCAACGGACGGCCGCTGTTCTGCGGCAGCCATGGATGCACCAGCGTCAACGGCAGCGAATCCGAATGCAGGCTCAGGCCCTGGCGCGGCCAGTCGGCTTCGGCGCACAGCGCGCCGCCGTCGTTCGAGGCCAGGCAGGTGCTGGTCAACGTCCAGTTGGCGCCGCGCTGGGCGAAACGGGCCGGCTGCTGCAACTGCCATGCGCTGCCCTTGGACGGCGCGATGCGCAGGGCGTCCAGCGCGCCCTGCCAGTTGTCGCCGCGCCGCTGGGCGCTGCCGGCCAGCGCGATCGCGCCCATCGGATTGCGCGCGTCGCCATCGATCCGCAGATCCTCCACCGCGCCACGCGCATCCAGACGCAGTTGATCCAGCACCATGCCGACGTTGACCGCGCTGGCGCGCACCGCCAGTTCGCCGTTGCCGCTGCGCCAGGGCAGGCGCCCGCGCAGGCTCACGGTGTCGGCGCTCCAGTCGTTCCAGCGCAGCTGGCTGCCACCCAGATCGGCTTCGATGTCCGGCGCGGTGCGCGCGCCGGTGAGCTTGATGGTTCCCTGCAGGGTGCCGCTGCCGGTCGGCAAGAGATCCGCCAGGTGCAGCGGCGACAGCGAGGCGTCCACCGCCAGCCGATCGCCGACCTTGCCCTTGGCCTGCACGCGGCTGCCGCCGAGCGTCATCGCCAGCTGGCCTTCGCCGTCCTCGCCGTGCAGGGCGAACGTGCCGCGCGCGTCCAGCGGCCGGCCGCGCAGGCGGCCCGCGAGTTTCGGCAGGGCCAGGGTGGCATCGAAACCGCCGGCCTCGCGCGCCTGGCCCCGGCTGCTGAATTCGCCGGACAGGTTGCCATCCCAGTCGGCGAGGAAATAGCCGGGATCGAATCCGGCCAGCTTCGCCTTCATGTCCCACTTCAACGCGGGCGTCCACGCCACCTCGCCACCGGCGTCCAGTTGCCCGGTCGGCATCCGTGCGCGCAGCGTCTTCACCGTGGCGCGCTGGTCGTCTCCGGCGGCATCGAACTGCACCTGCGCCTTCTCGCCGGCGCGGATGAAGTCGGCCTTGCCGACCGCCGCCCATTGCTTCAGGTGGCCGGCCACGCCGAGATCGGCGCTGGCGCCGATGGCGGTGTCGGCGCTGTCGCCCCAGCGCAGGCCACGCGCATTGACCGCGAAGCGGAACACCGGGTTGGCCGGGTCCTTGAAATCGGCGCGCCCCCGCAGCGTGGTGATGCCTTCGAACGCGCGCACCACCAGCGGTTCGACCGTCAGCACCTCGTCGGCGATGGCCACCTGCGAAGGATCGATCACCAGCGTGATCTGATCCTGGACGAGGGTGCCCCGCAGGGTCGCCTTGCCGCCCGCGCCGTCGGCCTTCAGATCGAAAGCCAGCGGCAGGGTGTCCTCGGTGACCGCCAGCGCCGCCAGATCCAGCCGCTCGGTCTTGCCGGTGAAATGCCAGGTCGGATTCTCGGCGCCGCGCAGGGTGAGCAGCACCCGCACCGGCGCCGGCGCGTTGCCGGCCAGCGCCATCTCCATCTGGTCGATGTCGCCGCGCGCGACCAGGCCCAGCCGCGCCGGCGCCTTGCCCGCCGGCGCCGGGAACACGCCGGTGACGACCAGGTCGGTGCGATAGCGCTTGCCCGGCGCGTAGCCGCCGTTGGCGTTGAAGCGGCCGCGATCGGTGTCGATGGCGAGTTTCTCGGCCAGGAAATAGCCGTTGCCGATGTCGATGCCGCCGCGTCCGCGATGGATGTCGATCACCGGCTTGCCGGCCTGCGAGATGGCGAAGCCGTCGATGACCAGGGTGTCGGCCTGGATCGCCAGCGGCATCTGGATCTGCGGCAGCGATTCGGGCCAGCGCGGCAGTTCGAATGGCTCGTCGCTTTCCGGCACATCGAGGGTGGCGTTGCGGATTTCCAGCGCGTCCAGGCGCAGACGCTTGCCCAGCAGCGGACGCAGATCCGGATCCAGGTACACGCGCTCGGCGGTGAAGTGGATCTTGTCCCAGCGGAAATCCACGCCGTGCAGGGTCAGCGGGCCGGCCAGCGGTCCTTCCACCTGCTTCCAGGTCAGCGAGGAATTGGCGGGCAGGCGCGCCACCACCTGCGCCAGCAGCACGTCGCGGCCGGCCACGGTCTGCAGCAGCCAGTACAGGCCGAAGCACAGCAGCAGCACCAGCACGCCGGTGCCGATCGCGCTGCGGATGGCCAGCACCCGCATGCGGGCGCGGCGGCGCGCGCGCAGTTCGGCGATGCGCGCCTCGCGTTCTTCCGGGGTGATGTCGTCGGCAGGCCGGCTCACAGGTCGGTTCCGATGTTGAGGTAGATCTGGAACTGCGAATCGGGATCGTTCAGGCCGTGCGCCAGATCCAGCCGCACCGGGCCGATCGGCGAACGCCAGCGGAAGCCGATGCCCACGCCGGTGCTCAGGTCCGGCATGCCGCCGTCGAAGGCGCTGCCGGTGTCGACGAACACCGCGCCGCCCCACGGGCCGCCGCCGGGGTAGTACTCGTACTCGGCGCTGGCGGTGACCACGTTCTTGGCGCCCAATGCGTACTTGCCGATGCGCGGGCCGACCTCGCGCCAGGCGTAGCCGCGGATGCTGCGGTCACCACCGGCGAAGAAGCGCAGCGAGGGCGGCATGCCGACCAGGCTGCTGGTGAAGGTGTGGCCGTATTCGCCGCGGAAGATCAGCGCGCTGTTGCGGCCGTACTCGCGCGACCAGCGCGCGCGGATGTGCGCCTGCAGGAAACTGGCGTCGGAACCGGCGCCTTCCACGCCGCCGCGCAGCAGCACCGAACCGGCCAGCCGATCGGGCCGGTTGGAACCCACCGGCGCATTGAGGTAGTCGGCCTGCAGCGAGGGATAGGTGAAGGTGGCGTAGCGGTATTCGGGCGAATCCAGCTCGTTGCCGTCCTCGTCCTCGTAGTAGGCCCAGCGCTCGCGCAGCGCGTGGATCGAGGCGACCGCGGTCCAGTCCTCGTTGATCTGGCCGCTGCGGCTGCCGATGAATTCGATGTGGCGCAGATCGATGTAGTCGGTCTGCTCGTCGCTGGCCTGCACGGCGAGGGTGTACCAGCCGTCCAGCCACTTGAAGGCGGGAATGCGGTACTGGGTGAGCAGGGTCTTGCGGTTCTGCGCGTAGTCCAGCTGCGTCGACAGCTTGTGCCCGCGCGAATTGAGGTAGCGTCGATCCACGCCCATGCGGATACCGGCGCCGCTCTCGGAACCGTAGCTCACGCCGGCGGTGTAGATGGTCCGCTTGGCGAGGCTGAGGTTGACGTCGATAGGCACGCGTCCGTCCACCGCCTTGTCGGGATTGGCCTGGATGTCGATGTTGCTGAAGTAGTCCAGCCCCACCAGCGATTCGCGCAGGCGATCCAGCTTGCCCTGGTGGAAGTAGCTGCCTTCGTCCCAGTACACCAGCTTGTCCAGCAGGCCGGGCTCGAACTTGGTCTGGTGGAAGGTGGTGGGGCCCATGTCGTAGCGGATGCCGCTGACCCAGGCCAGATCGATGTCGGCGGCATGCTCGGCGCGGGTGACTTCGACGCGGCGCTGGGTGAAGTCGGCGTCGAAATAGCCGCGATCCGCCAGGCGCCGCACGATCTTGAGCTTGCTGGCCTCGTAGGTGGTGTGGTCGAAGATCTCGCCGGTGCGCGGCGCGAACGCGGCCAGGTCTTCCTTCAGGTAGCGATCGCCGCCGCCTTCGCCCTCGATGCTCAGGCTCGAACGCCGCACCCGCACCGGCTCGCCCTTGGACACGCGGATGACCACTTCCACCCGTTCGTTTTCGGCGTCGCCGGTACGGTTGGCCTGCACCTGGACGTCGGCCGAGTAGTAGCCGAAGGGTTCCAGCGCTTCGCGCGCCTGCGCCGCCGCTTCGCCCAGCAGGTATTCCAGCCGCGATTCGCCCAGGCGTTTGCCGATCGTGTCGTTCAGCGACAGGGCGACGTTGATGTTCTCGACCATCGCCTCGTCCTCGATCCCCTCGATGCGGACCTTCTCGATGGTGGCCGCGGCCCAGGCGGAGCCGCTGGCGGCGAGCAGGACGATCAAGGTGGCAAGGGGGGCGGTTCGTCGCATGCGGGCAGGATAACCGGCGAAGGGATTCTGGAGTTAAAGGAACATGAGGGGCGTGTTCGGACCTGGGTGCGATGGTCCGGGCCGATGCTGAATGATGGCGCCGGTCGCGCGGGACGACGGCCGTGAATCAGGAAAGCGCCGCCACGGCGGCTTGCATCGAGCCCGCTCCTGCGCGGCGGGTGATGCCGGCCTCCCCGCGGGCGCGGGGAGGCCATCGGATCAGGTCGAGAGATGTTCGATCGCGGCGACCGCGCGGAAGCGATCGGCCAGGCGCTTGAGCAGGGCCAGCCGGTTGGCGCGGATGGCCGGGTCGTCCGCGTTGACCATCACGTTGTCGAAGAACGCATCGACCTGCGGACGCAGGCGGGCCAGCCGGTTCAGCACGCTGACGTAGTCGTGGTGATGCAGGGCATCGTCGGTGTCGCCGAGCGCGGCTTCCACCGCTTCGGCGAGCGCGCTTTCGGCCGGTTCGCTCAACAGGGCGCGATCCTCCATCGCCGGAATCGCGATGTCGGCCTTCTTCAGGATGTTGTTGATGCGCTTGTTGGCCGCGGCCAGCGCTTCGGCTTCCGGCAGGCTGGCGAAGGTGCCGATGGCGTCCAGGCGGGTGTCGAAGTCGTACAGCGAGGCCGGCTTCAGTTCGGCGACCGCGTTGAAATGCGCGGCGGGCACGCCCTTGTCGGCGTAGTAGCCGCGCAGGCGATCGAGGATGAAGTCGTAGAGCTCGCCCGTGTCGGCCTGCACGCCACGCGCGGCCAACGCGGTGTTGGCATGGGTGAGCAGGGCGGGCAGATCCAGGTTGAAGCCCGATTCGATCACCGTGCGCGCCAGGCCCAGCGCATTGCGGCGCAGGGCGAAGGGATCCTTGTTGCCGGTCGGCTTCAGGCCCGCGGCGAAACCGCCGGCCAGGGTGTCCAGGCGCTCGGCGATGGCCAGCACCTTGCCCAGCGGCGAGAGCGCGATGTCGTCGCCGGCGAAGCGCGGCTGGTAAGCCTCGTCGATGGCCAGCGCGATGTCCTTCGGTTCGCCCGCGGCCACCGCGTAGTGGCGGCCGGCGATGCCCTGCAGTTCCGGAAACTCGTTGACCATGCGCGACTGCAGGTCGTTCTTGGACAGTTGCGCGGCGCGGCGCGCCTCGGCGGGTTCGGCGCCGGCCTGCGGCGCGATCAGCCCGGCCAGCGCGGCCACGCGCGCGACCTTGTCCGCGACGCTGCCCAGCTTGGCCTGGTAGGTGACCGACGTCAGGCCGTCGCCCATCGACAGCAGGCCCTGCTTGAGATCCTCGTCGAAGAAGAATTTGGCGTCGGAGAAGCGCGGGCGGATGACGCGCTCGTAGCCCTTGCGGACTTCGACCACGTTCTGCGACTCGATGTTGGCGATGCCGATGAAGTGCTCGGTCAGCTTGCCGGCGTCGTCCAGCACCGGGAAGAACTTCTGGTTGATCTCCATCGTCTCGATCAGCGCTTCCTGCGGAACCGCCAGGAACGCCGGCTCGAAACCGCACAGCACCGCGGCCGGCCATTCGGTCAGGCAGACCACCTGCTCCAGGTTGTCGTCGGTGACGCGGGCGACGCCGTTGGCGTCACCCGCGGCCTGGTTGACCGCGCCCACGATGCGGCGGCGGCGTTCGTCGGCATCCACCAGCACCCTGGCCGCGCGCAGCGAATCGACGTAGTCGCCCGGCTGGCCGATCCAGACCGGCTTGTCATGCTCGAAGCGATGGCCGCGGCTCATGCGGTCGGCCTTGACGCCCAGCACTTCCGCGTCGACGACGTCCCCGCCCAGCAGCAGCACCAGCCAGTGCACCGGCCGCGCGAACGCGTAGTCGTGATCGCCCCAGCGCATCGGCTTGGGAATGGGCATGCCGGCGATGGCTTCGCGCACGATGTCCGGCAACAGGCTGGCGGTTCTGGCGCCGGGCTTGATCGCGCGATGGACGAAGCGCTCGCCCTTGCCGTCGGTGGTGCGCTCCAGTTGGGTCCAGTCGATGCCGGCCTTGGCGGCGAAGCCCTGCAGCGCCTTGGTCGGTTCGCCGTTGGCGTCCAGCGCGATGTTGAGGTAAGGCCCCAGCACTTCCGACCTCTGTTCCGGCTGCTCCACCGCCACGCCCGGCAGCAGCACGGCCAGGCGGCGCGGCGTGTACAGCGGCTTGGCGTCGCCGCGCTGGAAGTCGACGCCGCGCTTTTCCAGCGCGGCGATCACGCCGTCGAAGAAGGCCTGGGCCAGTCCGGGCAGCGCCTTGACCGGCAGTTCCTCGGTCCCGAGTTCGATCAGCAGGGATTTTTGTTCGCTCATGTCGTGCAACCTGGTGTCTTGCCTGTCCCGCTTGGAAGCGGTGGGTAGGGCACGGGGCTTGCCCCCATCCGCCCTGCGGGCACCTTCCCCCGCGGGCGGGGGAAGGACGCGTGTCATGGGGTCCGGTTTTTCAGTCCGGGGAAGCCGAGCTTCTCGCGCTGCGCGTGGTAGGCCTCGGCGACCGCCTGGGCCAGCTTGCGCACGCGCAGGATGTAGCGCTGGCGCTCGGTCACCGAAATCGCGCGGCGCGCGTCCAGCAGATTGAAACTGTGCGAGGCCTTGCAGACCTGTTCGTAGGCCGGCAGAGGCAGGCCGGCCTCGACCAGCTTCATCGCCTCGGCCTCGCAGGCGTCGAAGCGGTGGAACAGTTCGGCGACGTCGGCGTATTCGAAGTTGTAGGTGCTCTGCTCGACTTCGTTCTGGTGGTAGACGTCGCCGTAGGTGACGATGCCCTGCGGACCTTCGGTCCACACCAGGTCGTAGACGTTGTCGCAGTTCTGCAGGTACATGCACAACCGCTCCAGGCCGTAGGTGATCTCGCCCAGCACCGGCCGGCACTCCAGGCCGCCGGCCTGCTGGAAGTAGGTGAACTGGGTGACCTCCATGCCGTTGAGCCAGACTTCCCAGCCCAGGCCCCAGGCGCCGAGCGTCGGCGATTCCCAGTTGTCCTCGACGAAGCGCAGGTCGTGCACGCGCGGATCGATGCCCAGCGCCTTCAGCGACTCCAGGTACAGCTCCTGGATGTTCTCCGGGTTGGGCTTCATCACCACCTGGTACTGGTAGTAGCGCTGCAGGCGGTTGGGGTTTTCGCCGTAGCGGCCGTCGGTGGGGCGGCGGCTGGGCTGCACGTACGCGGCATTCCACGGCTCCGGACCGAGCGCGCGCAGGAAGGTGGCGGGATGGAAGGTGCCGGCGCCGACTTCCAGGTCCAGTGGCTGGATCAGTACGCAGCCCTGGGCGGCCCAATACTGGTTCAGGGTCTGGATGAGTCCCTGGAAGGTCACGGCGGGGGGCGAAGTGGCGGCCATCGGCTTATCGTGCACTGCGGAAAAGCGGGCTAGTATACGGGGGAAGCCCCCGCCCCACCTTCGTTTGCCCGCCGTGGACGTCTCCGTGAAAGCGCCTTTCCTCATCGTCGAAACCGGCCAGCCGGTGCCTTCGATGCGGCGCTATGGCGGCTTTCCGCACTGGATCCGGGTCGCGGCCGGACTGGAGGCGGACGAGACCGTGGTGAGCAATGTCGAGCGCGGCGACGCGCTGCCGCGGCGCGAGGGATTCGCCGGCGTCATCGTCAGCGGTTCGGCGGCGATGGTCACCGACCGCGCCGACTGGAGCGAGCGCAGCGCCGACTGGCTGCGCGACGCCGCCCACGAGGGCGTGCCGGTGCTGGGCATCTGCTACGGCCACCAGCTGCTGGCGCACGCGTTGGGTGGCGAGGTCGCCTACAACCCGGCCGGACGCGAATCCGGCACGGTGACCATCGATCTGCATCCGCATGCCGAGGGCGACCCCCTGTTCGCCGGGCTCCCGCCCAGTTTCGCCGCCCACGCCACCCACGTGCAGACGGTGCTGCGGGCGCCGGACGGCGCGACCGTGCTGGCCCGTTCCGAACAGGACCAATGCCATGCCTTTCGCTGGCGGGACCGGGCCTGGGGCGTGCAGTTCCATCCGGAATTCGCCACCCACCACATGCGCGGCTACGTGCACGCGCGCGCCGAACACCTGCGCGGCGAGGGTCGCTGCCCCGGCAGCATCGCCCGCAGCGTGACGGCGGCGCCGCAAGCCCGCAAACTATTGCGGCGCTTCGTCGCGCACGCGCGCGGGCTGCAGGCCCGCTGAGCTTTCCTTCCACGGATTACCGATGAGCACGATCAACAAGGTGCCGGCCAGCGCCGGCGCGGAATGGCTGCTGGGCGGATTCGCGCTTCTGCGCAGGGCGCCGGTGGCGCTGGGCATGCTGGCCGTACTGTGGGGCCTGGCCTCGACCCTGCTGATGGTGGTGGCCAGCGCGACCGGCGCGACCGTGCTGCTGTACGCGGCGCAGTTCCTGTTGATCCTGGCCGGGCCGCTGTTCTTCGGCGCGATGATCTGGGCGGCGCGGGAAGTGGACCAGGGCCGGCCGGCGCTGCCCGCGCACCTGCTGCAGCCGATTCGTGACGGCCATGGTCTGGCCTTGCTGCTCACCTTGCTGCCGCAGCTGATCGCCTGCTTCGCGCTGGGCCTGCTGCTGCTGGTGATGATCGGTCCGGATCAGCTCAAGCACCTGGGCGACGTATGGATGCAGATGCAGGCCGTGGCCGCCGAGGGCGGCCAGCCGGATCCGTCGCTGGTGAAGGATCTGCCTGCCGGCCGCCTGCTGCTGTGGCTGCTGCTGGTGGCGGCCACCTTTGTCGGCATCAAGTGGATGACCTTCATCGCCGCGCCGCAGATCCTGTTCTCCGGCACCGGTGCGTTCACCGCGATGCGCAACAGCCTGCGCGCCTGCGTGCACAACTGGACCGCGATGCTGGTGTTCTACCTGCTGGCCGGCATCGCGATTTTCGCGATCACCTTTGGCTCGATGTTGCTGCTGGTGATACTCCAGCTGGTGGCCGGACCGGTGATCGCGGCGCTGTTGTGGCAACTGGTGTTGCTGGCGGTGCTGACGCCGGTGCTGGCGGGCGCGATGTATACCGCGTGGCGGCAGATGATGACGCCGGCGGGCTCGACCGGATCCCCCGTCGCGACGGCCACCACCCACATCGAAGTCTGATTCCGGGACGCCTGCCGCGCCCTCAGGCGCGGTGCCCGGTGCCCAGGTATTCGGCGCTCTGCATCTCGATCAGGCGCGAGGCGGTGCGCTCGAAGGCGCCCTGCAGGCGCTCGCCGGTGTACAGCGCGGTCGGCAGCGCGTCTGCCGTGCAGACCAGGTTGACCTGGCGGTCGTAGATCTCGTCGATGAGGTTGACGAAGCGCCGCGCGGCGTCCTCGTTGAGCCGGTCGAAGCGCGGAATACCGCCCAGCAGCACGGTGTGGAACTCGCGGGCCACCTCGATGTAGTCGGTGGTGCCGCGCGGGCCTTCGCAGATTGCGGCGAAGTCGAACCAGACGATGCCCTTGCCGCGCCCGCGCACCGGAATCCGGCGGTCGTCGATGACGATGTTGCCGTCGCGCGTGGCGCTGCCGGCGCTGAGTTCCTTCCAGCGTTCGCACAGCCAGTCGTCCGATTGCGCGTCCAGCGGGGCGCGGTAGACCGGCGAGCGGGTCAGCGCGCGCAGGCGATAGTCCTCCGCGCCAATCGCGTGGACCTCCACGCAGTATTTCTGCAGCAACGCGATCGCCGGCAGGAAGCTGTCGCGCTGCAGGCCGTCCTTGTAGAGGTTTTCCGGAGCGGTGTTGGAACTGGTCACCAGGGTCACGCCCTCGGCGATCAGGCGTTCCAGCAGGCGCCCGAGCAGCATCGCGTCGCCGATGTCGGTGACGAAGAATTCATCCAGCACCAGCACGCGCAGGCGGTCGCGCCACTCCTGGGCGATCTTCGCCAGCGGGTCGCTCTGGCCGGCGTGCTCGCGCAGGCGCTCATGCACGCCGCGCATGAAACGGTGGAAGTGGGTGCGGTACTTGCCGCCCCCATCGCCACGCGTGCGCGGCGAATCCGGATGGAACGGCTCCAGCGGCAGGCCGTCGTAGAACAGATCGATCAGGAAGGTCTTGCCGCGCCCGACGCCGCCCCACAGGTACAGGCCGCGCACCGGCTCGGGTTTTTTCCAGAAAGTGGACAGCCGATCCAGCCAGCCGTCCTGGTGATCTTCCAGCAGCGCCAGATGGATGCGGTCCAGTTCGCGCAGCGCTTCGTACTGGGCGGGGTCGTCGCGCCAGCGGCCTTCGGCGACGCCGCGCGCGTAGGCCTGCGACGGCGTCGGGGGCACCGGGGTATCGCCGTCGGCCATCATGCCTCCGGCAGCCAGGCCTTCATCGCGTGCTTGATCGCGCCGCGCAGGTCCATCAGCTTGCGGTGGAAGAAATGGCTGGTCTCCGGCATGCGGATCAGTTCCGGCGGATCCTTGAGCGCATCGATCCAGTCGTAGACCGCCTGCGGATCGACGATCTCGTCCTCTTCGCCCTGGATCACCAGCCACGGGCAACTGGGCGGTACGATCGCCGCGAAATCCCAGCGTCCGGCCGGCGGCGCGATCGAAATCAGCGCGTCGGGCCTCAGCGTGTCCGCGCAGCGCAGCGAGACATAGGCGCCGAAGCTGAAGCCGGCCAGCCAGAGCCGCGTCCCCGGGCGTTGCGCCCGCACCCATTCGACCACCGCCTTCAGATCCTCGGACTCGCCATCGCCATGGTCGAAACTGCCGGCCGAGCCGCCGGTGCCGCGGAAGTTGAAACGCACCGTCACCGCGCCCAGCTCGCGCAGGCTGCGCGCGGTCATCACCACCACCTTGTTGTGCATGGTGCCGCCCTCGATGGGCAGCGGATGGCAGACGATGGCGGTCAGCGGCAGCGCGGCGACGTCGCCGTCCGGCCATTCGACGGCGACCTCCAGCGGACCCTCCGGGCCGGGCAGGGTGAGGTTGGCGGTCTGCGGGGGGAAATCGGGGATCGACATGCGCCCATGATAAGCCCTGCGCCTTTCACGACCCGGCCGGAGGCGCGCGCCCGCGGCGCTTGGACCTGCAATGCTGCGTTCGATGTTTCGCCTTGCCGCTGCCATTGTTGCGGCGCACAATGACGGCCTCCTCCGCCCGCGATGCCCGGTTTTCCCGGGATTTCCGCTGCATGCGCCTTCCCCTCGTCGCGCTCGCCGTGAGCGCCTTCGCCATCGGCACCACCGAATTCGTGGTGATGGGCCTGCTGCCGCAGATGGCGCAGGACCTCGATGTCTCGATCCCTTCCGCCGGCATGCTGGTGTCCGGCTACGCGCTGGGCGTGGTGTTCGGCGGCCCGCTGCTGGCGATGGCCACCGCGCGCCTGCCGCGCAAGGCGGTGTTGCTGGTGCTGATGGGCGTGTTCGTGCTCGGCAACCTGCTGTGCGCGCTGGCGCCCAACTACACCACCCTGATGGCCGCGCGCGTGATCGCCGCGCTGGCGCATGGCTCCTTCTTCGGTGCCGGCGCCGTGGTCGCCGGACACATCGCCCCACCCGGCAAGCGCGCACAGGCCATCGCGCTGATGTTCACCGGCCTCACCGTCGCCAACATCCTCGGCGTGCCCGCGGGCACCTGGCTGGGCCAGGCGCTGGGCTGGCGGGCGACCTTCTGGGCCGTGGTGGGACTGGGCGTCGCGGCGCTGATCGCCATCGCCCGCTACGTGCCGGTGCTGCACGATCTGGCACCGCCGCGGCTGGGCCGGGAACTGCGCGTGCTGCGCGAGCCGCAGGTGCTGCTGGCGCTGGGCATGACCGTGTTCGGCTTCGGTGGTGTGTTCGCGGTGTTCACCTACATCGTGCCGATTCTCACCGATGAGGCCGGCGTGGCGAGCCATTCGGTGGGCGCGGTGCTGGTGCTGTTCGGGCTGGGCGCGACCCTGGGCACGCTGCTCGGCGGCCGCCTGGCCGACTGGAAACTGATGCGCGCGCTGACCCTCGCGTTGTCGGCATTGTGCGTGTTCTTCCTGCTGTTCGCCGCCGGCATGCATCTGAAGCCGTTCGCCATCGCCGGCGTGTTCCTGATCGGGTTCATCGGCTTCATCGGCGGTCCGGGCCTGCAGGCGCGCTCGGTGCAGCAGGCCAGGGACGCGCCGCTGCTGGCGTCCACCCTCAACCAGAGCGCCTTCAACCTGGGCAACGCCGGCGGCGCCTGGATCGGCGCGAGCCTGTTGGCCCACGGCGCGGCCTATCCGATGCTGGGCGTGGCGGCGGCGATGGTGACCGCCACCGGGTTGGGGTTGACGGTGTTCAGCGGCCTGTTGGAACAGCGCGCGCGCACCGCATTGGTCTGCGAAGGGGAAGGCAGCGGCGCCTAAGATTGGCCGATGGCGCGCCGACACCCCCGTCCATTGCGACGCGCGACATCGCGGACGCGGCGATACGACTCTTGACGTGAGACTGGGATCTTTCGATGTCCCGAGCGCGACGGTCAGCGCGCGGCCGTTATAGTCCGCGGCTTCGATCCGCGAGCCATCGCAGCACCTCGTGTCATTTTCATTGAAACCTCGTCCGGCCGGAGCCATGCGCGTCCTGCTGTTCCTGTTGGCGATGACGACATCGGTCACGCTGCCGGCGGCCGATTCCACCCTGGCATCGGGGCCGGAAGATTCCGTCGAAGTCGGACAACGCGCGCACGACAGCCTGGGCGCATGGCAGAAGGCCTGGGAAGATGCCATGGACCAGAAGGCCATGGCGCTGGCCGCGCGCGGAGATTCGCGCAGCCTGCTGATGGCGGTTGCGCTCGCCAGAATTCCACCTTTCGATGCCACCGACCCAACCTGGAGCAGGCTGGGCGGATGGCTGGATGCCGCGCGCATCGCCGCGCCTGACGATGCCCGGGTGGACTGGATGGCGCTCTTGCTGTGCCACCACGAAGCGCGCGACGCGTGCTCGATCGACACCGCCGGCCGGGCGTTGAAACGGCGTGATCCGGACAATGCCGCGGTTCCGCTCGCGCTCCTGCGATGGGAAGAGGACGAGCGGGCCAGCCGCGCGCTCCTGCATGAAGCCGCGATGGCCCAAGGCTATGAAAGCCCCGTTCCGGAACTGGCTGTCCTGATCAAGGAGGCCATCGCACAGATCGAACCACCGCGGATGACGCCGCGGCTCCGGAGCATGATGGAAACATGGGCCTGGCCGGTTTCCGATGAGGTGCTGCGATACAACCAGTCCATGCAGATCCTGACCACGTACACCTGGCATCTGCCGGCCGCGGCGTATGCGATGTGCGGGCTGGCTACCGAGGAAACACCGGAGGAACGACGCGATGACTGCCGCCGGATCATGGTCATGCTGGCGGCGGACGACGCGTCATTGCTGGTGACCCTGTTCGGCACGATGGGTGCGGTCCGGTTGCCGACCGGGGAAGCAGATGGCGCCGCATGGCGAGAACGGCTCCGTGACCGGTTCTGGTTGATGGAGCGGGCCGCCTGGGACAAAAATTCCGGAACCGGTCTGCCCGACGATATCGCCATCATCATCGAGCGGGAGCCGGCCGTGTTGCGGGAACGTCTGCGTTCGCAGGGCATGTCGTTGTCGCCCCCGGATGGCTGGTTGCCCGCGGATCCCCGGCGCCGGGATCTGGTCACGACCGGTCACGCCGAAGCGGCGGCGTGGATGCGCGAGCCACTGCCATAGCCCGCGACCGGTACCGGCAGTGTTTCAGTCCGCCGGCACCGTACGTTCGCGCGCCCATTCGCGCAGCGCGCCGACCTGTTCGGCCATCAGCACCGACAGCGGCCGGGTGTTGCGGATTTCCTCCATCAGCAATGCCGTGTCCAGCGCGCGCTGCTCGCCATGTGCGGTGTACAGCGCCGAGACGATGGCCTGCTCCAGTTCCGCGCCGGAAAACCCGTCGGATGCCGCGGCCAGCGCCGGCAGTTGCAGTTCCTCGACCGGCAGCCGGCGGCGGGCCAGGTGCACGCGCAGGATCTCCACGCGGGTGTCGGCGTCGGGCAGGTCGACGAAGAAGATTTCGTCGAAGCGGCCCTTGCGCAGCAGTTCGGCCGGCAATTCCTGGACCTGGTTGGCGGTGGCGACCAGGAACACCGGCGCCTTGCGTTCGGCCATCCAGGTCAGCAGGTAGCCGAGCACGCGGCGCGAGACGCCGCCGTCCTCGCCGCCACTGGCCAGGCCCTTCTCGATCTCGTCGATCCACAGCACGCAAGGCGCCAACTGCTCGGCCGAGGCCAGCACGGCGCGCAGGTTCTTCTCGGTCTCGCCGTGGTACTTGTCGTACAGGGTGCCGAAGTCCAGCCGCAGCAGCGGCACGCCGAAACCGGCGGCGGTGGCCTTGGCCAGCATCGATTTGCCGCAGCCCTGCACGCCCAGCAGCAGTACGCCACGCGGCGGATCCAGGCCCGGCGGCGCGTTGCCGGCGAACACCGCGCGGCGCTGCTCGATCCAGCGCTTCAGCCGGCGCGCGCCGGCCACGTCGGCGAAGCGGGCGGTGTCGTATTCATAGTGCAGGTGGCCGCTGCGGTTCAGCAGTTCGAACTTGAGCCGGGTCAGCTGGGGCAGGTCGTCGGCGTTGAGCGCGCCGTCGGCATGGATCAGCTGGCGGGCGATGCGGCGGGCGTCGGACAGGCTCAGGCCCTGCAGGTTGCGCAGGATCTGGCGGGCCGCGTCGCCGTCCACGACCACCCGCCGCCCGCCGTTCTCGCGGGCATAGCTGTCGGCCTCCTCGTGCAGCATCTTCTGCAGGGCGGTGGCGTCGGGCAGGCGCGGGCTGAACCGCACCGCCATCGACTCCAGCTCCGGCGGCAGTTCCACCTTGTGGCCGATCAGCACGATCACGTGCGGCAGGCAGTGGCGGCGCTGGATCAGGTCGCGCAGCGCGCGCTGGCTGCTGGCGTAGCCCAGGTAAGGGTGGAAATCCAGCAGCAGGTAGATGCCGCGCTGGGTGGCCTGGCGCATCGCCTGGAGGGCGGCGCTGGCGTCGGGCGGACCTTCCGGTTCGTCCTCCCGGTCCATGTCGATGCGGCGCAGGCCCTCGGTGATCGTCCACCGGTACAGGGCGCGCCATACCTGCGAGAGGGTCTGGCGGAACAGATCGACCGCGCGGGCCTCGTCCTGGGTTTCGATCACGATCAGCGGGGTGTTGGCCCGGATCAGCGCGGTCAAATCCTGCAGTTCGTTCATGAAAGCCGTCGTTCCCTCGGGGAGCGAAAGATAGCAAAGCGATTCACGCCGCGTGGACACACCCGGCGATTCCCGCCCGCCGGCCGCCGGTGTACCCTGCGGCTTCCCGGGCAACGAGGTGAGCGCATGAAGACGATTCTGGTCGCCAGCTCCAAGGGTGGCGCAGGCAAGAGCACCATCGCGACGAACCTGGCGGCGAGCTTCGCCCTCGACGGCAAGCGCACGGTGCTGGTGGACGCGGACCCGCAGGGATCCTCGACCCGCTGGGCCGAGCGTCGGGCGGAACTGGACAGCGCGGTGCTGCCGGTGGACGGGACCGGCCGGCGCGCCTGGCGCGACGCGGTGCCCGACGACGCCGACCGGGTGGTGATCGACGCGGCGGCCGGCGCGATGGCCGCCGACCTGGAATCGTTCCTGGACAAGGCCGACGCGGTGGTGGTGCCGGTGCTGCCGTCGGCGCTGGACATCGAGGCCACGGTCGGCTTCCTCAACACCCTGGCCAAGGTGCCGCGGGTGCACAAGCGCAAGCTGCCGGTCGGCCTGGTGGTCAACCGCAGCAAGCCCTGGACCAACGCTTCGCAGCAGGCGGTGGAAATGCTCGGCACCTGGCCTTATCCGGTGGTCGCGCAGCTGCGCGACACCCAGGCCTACGTGGTGCTGGCGGGGCTGGGCCGCAGCCTGTTCGATTACCGTTCGGCCCAGGTACGCGATCATCAATCCGATTGGGATCCGCTGATGAAGTGGATCAAGAAAGCCTGACCAGGAAGGAGTCCCCGCCCCGATGCGCCAATTGATCCTGCTGCGCCATGCGCACGCCGAGCCCGCCACCGCCGGGCAGTCCGACTTCGATCGGCCGCTTTCCCCGCAGGGCCTGGCGGAGGCCGAGGCGGCCGCCCGCTGGCTCGCCGAGCACGGGCTGGTCCCGGATCGGGTGCTGTGCTCGCCCGCGCGGCGGGCGCGGGAAACCCTCGAAGCGGTGCTCGCAGCCATCGGCTACGTCGAGCAGCGGCTCGAGGATGGCATCTACGAGGCGACCGCCGGCACGCTCGCCGAACTGGCCGACAACCATCGCGAGGTGGAACGGCTGATGCTGGTCGGCCACAACCCCGGCTTCGAGCACCTGGCGGCGCTGATGCACAGCGGCCAGTCCGGTGACTATCGCGGCATGCCGACCGCGGCGGTGGTGGTCCTGGCCCTGCCCGCCGAAGCCAGCATCGAACCCGGCGTCGCCACCCTGTCCTCGTTCTGGTGGCCATGACGCTTTTGACTGAAAGAAGTTGGCTGGGCGCTGTTCTGGGACTCGGCCTGTTGTGCGCCTGGCCGGTCCGGGCGGGAGGAGACAAGGGGTTCGATCCGGCGCATACGCGACTGGGTTTCGAACTGCGCACGCGTTGGGGCCAGCGCCTGGAGGGCCTGTTCCCGCAATACGAGGGGCAGGTGCGGGTGCTGGAGGACGGCCGCCAGCAGGTCCATCTGCGCATGTATACCCGCAGCGTCGAGATCGTCGGCTATCCGCGCTACACCGAATGGGCGCGCAGCGCGAAGTTCTTCGAGGCCGACCGCTATCCGGTGGTCACCTTCATCTCCAAGCCCTACGCGCCGCATCTGCTGCGCGAGGGCGGCCTGCTGGAAGGCGATCTGAGCATCCGCGGCATCAGCCGGCCGCGCAGCCTGGAGGTGGCGCCGGCCACCTGCGCGCGCCCGGCGGTGGACTGCGACGTGGTGGCCACCGGCGCGGTGCGCCGCAGCGACTACGACATGGATGACTGGAAACTGGCGGTGAACGATCGCGTGGTGTTCGTGCTGCGCGCGCGGGTCAGGGACGGAGCCCCGCATTGAACCTGACCCTGCTACGCAATGCCGCGCGCAGCGCGGCGATACTGTTGTCGCTGGCATGTACCGCGTGCGCGGGACTGAGCGAGGCCCAGCGCGACCGCGCGGCCGGAATCGCCGCCGCCGCGCGCTCGGAAGTCGTGGACTGCCGGCAGGCCGATGCCTGCGCGCTGCCTTCGCCGCTGCATGACTTGGGCCCGCGCGCGCTGTCCGCCTCCACCCCGCAGGCGCCGAAGCACTACGCGCTGATCCTGGATCGCGGCGAGGACTCGCTGCTGGCGCGGCTCAACCTGATCCGCAGCGCCCATCGCAGCATCGATCTGCAGACCTACATCTTCGACAAGGACGACAGTGCCCGCCTCGTGCTTGACGAACTGGTGGCGGCGGCGCGGCGCGGGGTGCGGGTCCGGCTGCTGATCGACCAGCTCTCGGCGATTGCGGATCTGCGGATCCTCGGCGCGCTTTCCGGCGCCCACCAGAACTTCGCCATCCGCATCTACAACCCCAGTTTCGGCAAGGCCAAGCTCAATTACTTCGACTACGCCGGCAGCGTGCTGTGCTGTTTCCGCCGCTTCAACCAGCGCATGCACACCAAGCTGCTGCTGGTGGACGAGGAAATCGGCATCACCGGCGGGCGCAACTACCAGGACGACTATTACGACTGGGACGCCGAATACAACTTCCGCGATCGCGACGTGCTGGTCGCCGGGCCGGCGGCGCGCGAGATGGCGCGCAACTTCCAGGTGTTCTGGGACGCGCGCCGGAGCATTCCGGCCGAGCGCCTCAACGATGTCGGTCGCACCCTGCTGCGTGGCGGCGTGCCCGAGATGCCGCCGGCGCGTTTCCTGCGGCCGGAACGGGTGGCGGCGATGGCGGAGGATGCGGGGGATCCCGCGCTCATCCAGGAGCGCCTGGTGGAACCGGCGCTGCCGGTCGGCGAGGTCAAGTACGTCGCCGACCTGCCGCAGAAACATCGTCGCGAACATGGCAACGAGGCCGCGCCCTCCGCGCCGGAGCTGGAGACCCTGATCGGCAACGCCAGCCAGGAGGTGCTGCTGCAGACGCCCTACCTGGTGATGTCCAAGCAGGCCCAGGAGATGTTCCGGTCGATGCGCAAGCGGCAGCCGCCGCCGAAGGTGATCGTGTCCACCAACAGCCTGGCGGCGACCGACAATCCGGTCGTCTATTCGATGTCGTTCAAGTACAAGCGCCGCTACCTGCGCGAGTTCGGTTTCGAGATCCACGAGTTCAAGCCGTTCCCGGAAGACGCGCCGGTGGACTACGCCACCCTGATGCCGGAAGGGCCGCCGGTGGCGCCGGCCGATGCTTCCAGCCGCCGGCGCGGACCCTCGGGTTCGATCGGGCCGGCATCGTCCTCGGCGGGGAGCAGGCGCGAGGCCGAGGGTGAAACCACCCGCAAGCTGCAGCGCACCGAGGCGCGGCCGTCATTCCTCAGCAGCGGCGCGGCGACCGGGCCGGTGCCGCTCAAGCGCGCCGGCGTGCGCATGGGCCTGCACGCCAAGTCGATGGTCATCGACGGCCGCATCGGCGTGATCGGTACGCACAACTTCGATCCCCGTTCGGAGACCTACAACACCGAGAGCGTGGTGATCATCGAGGACGAGACGTTCGCGCGCGCGCTGGCCGACAGCATCCGCCGCGACATGAAGCCCGAGAACGCCTGGGTGGTGGCGCGCAAGGTCAAGCCGCCGGTGTTCTCGGGCCTGGACTACAGCCTGGGCAAGGTGTCCGAGGCGCTGCCGCTGTTCGATCTGTGGCCCTGGCGCTACGCCACCAGCTACGAGTTCGTGCCGGGGCCGGAGTGTCCGGAACCGCTGTCGCCCGGCGATCCGCGCTTCCACCAGTGCTATCGCTCGGTGGGCGACTTCCCGGAGGTCAACGTCGGCCCGAAATGGCTCTATACCCGCATCCTGACCGCGTTCGGGGCCGGCCTGGTGCCCATTCTCTAGGGCCCGGCGGAATCCGGCCGGGCTCGCCTAAACTGCTGTTCCCCTCTCACAGGACACCGCCATGGCCTTTCGCCAGCCCGTCGATCTCGATGCCATCAACGCCCATGCGCGCAACAGCCTGGTCGGTCACCTGGGCATCGTGCTGACCGAAGCCGGCGAGGATTGGCTGCGCGGGACCATGCCGGTGGACGCGCGCACCCACCAGCCGTTCGGCATCCTGCATGGCGGCGCGTCGGTGGCGCTGGCCGAGACCCTGGGCAGCATGGCCGGCAATCTCAGCCTGGATACGACCCGGGAAATGGTGGTCGGGCTGGAAATCAACGCCAACCACGTGCGCGCCGTGCGCGAGGGCGTGGTCACCGGCACCGCGCGCGCGCTGCACGTGGGCCGCAGCACCCAGGTCTGGGAAATCCGCATCGAGAACGAGGCCGGCAAGCTCGTCTGCGTCTCGCGGATCACCCTGGCGGTGGTGCCCGTGGCAGGTCCGGCGGCCTGACCGCGGGCCGGGCCGGCGGTCGCGGCGCACCGGCTCCGTTTCGCTGAACGCGGGCATCCGGTATCGTGGGCGGATGAGCCTGACCCCCACTCCTGCCGCCGGACGCGGCGGTGTGGCGCGTGCGTTCCGCTACCTGTACCGCGTGCCGCTGCTGCTGATCCACCTGCTGGTCCTACTGCCGCTGACCCTGCTGTCGATGGTGCCGCTCTGGGCTGGCCTGGACGTGGGCGGCGAGCGGCTGGAGCATCGCGTCGTCCGCGCCTGGTCGGCCGGGCTGATGCGCATCTTCGGGTTCCGCCTGCATCGCGAAGGCACGCCGCTGGCGGGCGCGACCCTGTTCGTCGCCAACCACGTCAGCTGGATCGACATCGAGATGCTGCACAGCCAGCGCATGATGGGTTTCGTGGCCAAGCGCGAAATCCGCGGCTGGCCGGTGGTGGGCTGGCTGGCCGAACGCGGCGAGACCATCTTCCACCAGCGCGGCAGCCAGGAATCGCTGGGCGGCGTCCTGCACGAAATGCTGCTGCGCCTGCGCGCGGGTCGTTCGGTGGGCGTGTTCCCCGAGGGCCGCACGCGCGACGGCCGGGAAGTCGGTCCGTTCCATGCGCGCATCTTCCTGGCCGCGGTCGAAGCCGAGGTACCGGTGCAGCCGGTGGCGCTGCGCTACGGCGCGCACGCCAGCGCGCAGACGGTGGTGGCGTTCGCGCCGCGCGAGAGTTTCTTCGCCAATTTCCTGCGCCTGCTGGGCGAACCGTCGCGCGAAGCGGCGATCTGTTTCCTGGAACCGATCCGGGTGACCGACATGGAAGGGCGGCGGCGCATCGCCGATCTCGCCCGCGAGCGCATCATCGCGGCGATGCGGTAAGCTCGGTCGCTTCGGCGCGGGTGAGGGGCCCGCCCACGACAACTCGAAGGGGAGACCATGGCAACACGTTGGTGGAAGGCAACGGGTCTGGTGCTTTTTGGCGTGGCGGCGACCGCCATCGCGGTGGCGGAGGGGCCACCACGGACCCCTTCGACATCCCCATCGCCGGCCATCGCGGCCGCGCCCGTCTCCGATGACATCCCGCTGACCGCGCCCGACGCCGCCGCGGTCAGCGTGCCCAGTTCGCCGCAGGCCTGGGGTGGCCCGCGCACCGGAATGGAACCCACGCTGTCCGACCGCGTGGTCGATTACAGGATCCAGGTCAGCCTGGATCCGGACAAGCACACGCTCAAGGGCAAGCAGCAACTGACCTGGCGCAACCGCAGCGATCGTCCGGTCCGCTCGGTCTATCTGCATCTGTATCTCAACGCCTTCCGCAACGAAGGCAGCACCTTCTTCCACGAGCAGCGCAACTTCGGCTTCGATTTCCGCTCCGACGTGGCGATGAAGGACGGCGAATGGGGCTGGATCGACATGACCCGGGTCATGCAGGCCGGCGCATCGGTACCGCAGATCTTCGTGCAGCCGGACAACGGTCCGTCCACCGACATGACCGTGGTGCGGCTGGATCTGCCGCAGGCGGTGGCGCCGGGCGGCAGCACCACCCTGGACATCGACTTCGACGCGCAGCTGCCGCGGGTGATCGCGCGCACCGGCTACTTCGGCAGCTTCCACCTGATCGCGCAGTGGTTCCCGAAGATCGGCGTGCTGGAACTGCCGGGCGAGCGCGGCGCCACCAC
>NZ_JBQCIJ010000040.1:0-138673 GCF_051953815.1 Pseudoxanthomonas sp.
CGAGCAGGGCGGCGACGTCCTCGCAGGTCTTCTGGGTCGGCGTGTCGACCTTGCGCATGGCCTCGGTCGCCGCGGGACGCGGACCGGGCGCGAGCGCCTCGGCCAGTTCGACGTTCGCCGCGTAGTCGGAACCGTCCGAGAACACGATCTGGTCCTCGCCCGATTCGGCCAGCACCTGGAACTCGTGCGACGCGCTGCCGCCGATCGCGCCGGTGTCGGCGGCGACCGCGCGGAACCGCAAACCAAGGCGCGCGAAGATGCGGCCGTAGGTGTCGTACATGTTGCGGTATTCGGCCTGCAGCGACGCCTCGTCGAGGTGGAACGAGTAGGCGTCCTTCATCAGGAACTCGCGCGCGCGCATCGCGCCGAAGCGCGGCCGGATCTCGTCGCGGAACTTGGTCTGGATCTGGTAGAAGTTGACCGGCAGCTGCCTGTAGCTGGCCAGTTCGTTGCGGGCGAAGTCGGTGATCACTTCCTCCGCGGTCGGCGCGTAGCAGTAGCCGGCCTCCTTGCGGTCGCGCATCTTCAGCAACTGCGGGCCGAACTTCTGCCAGCGCCCGGTTTCCTCCCACAGCTCCTGCGGCTGGATGGTCGGCATCAGCAGCTCGATCGCGCCGGCGCGGTCCATCTCCTCGCGCACCACCGCTTCGACCTTGCGCAGCACGCGCAGGCCGAGCGGCGACCAGGTGTAGATGCCGGCGCCCAGCCTGCGCAGCATGCCGGCGCGCAGCATCAGCTGGTGGCTGACGATCTCGGCGTCGGCGGGGGTTTCCTTGGTGGTGCGGAGGTGGAATTGCGACAGGCGCATCGAGAGTCGGTTGTTCGGGGGAATGAGCGCTCTATTCTGCCAGCCTTGCGCCATCGGCGCCCGCGCCTGCGCCAGGGCGGGCGAGACGGACGAAGCGGCTGTCAGGGAAGCGCGGTCCCGTCGCCGGGCGGCGGGAGGATCAATTGGCCGGCGCGGTGCAGTAGGCCTTCTCGGCGGCTTCGGCCAGCGCCAGCTGGTTGGCGCGCTGGG
Organism: Pseudoxanthomonas sp.; assembly: GCF_051953815.1. Taxonomy (GTDB): domain Bacteria; phylum Pseudomonadota; class Gammaproteobacteria; order Xanthomonadales; family Xanthomonadaceae; genus Pseudoxanthomonas_A. Next base: position 1,019 of record NZ_JBQCIJ010000040.1, read on the forward strand.
TGTCGTCCATCGCCTTGCCCGGCTTGCCGTCCGCACCGGCCTGCGCGACCGGCGCGCTGCCGCGCAGGATTTCCAGGTTCCTGCGTGCGGTGACGCACTGCGGGTTTTCGACCGACTTGCCCTCGGCGGCGTCCGCCTGCGGGATCGGCTCGCCGCGCGGGGCGATGCGGCGGTCCTGGTACTGCTGGCCCGTGGGCGGCTTGTCCGAATAGTGGGTCACGCCCTTGGCGTCCTTCCACTGGTAGACCGGGGCGGCCAGGCAGGGCAGGCTGGCCGCGGCCAGCACCAGTAGAAGACCGGTAGACAGTCGGGGCGAAACGCGCACGGTCGACTCCAGGCGGAAACGGCAGGAACCGGATTGCAGCATCCCCCCGCCGGACTGGCAAGCCGGAGGCGGGGGGGCTTGGGCTAAACTGGGACGCATGGACGAAATCAAGCCGCCGCCGCGCTCCCGCGGCATCTACCTGTTGCCGAACCTGTTCACCACCGCCGGGCTGTTCGCGGGCTTCTACGCGATCATCGCCGCGGCCGACGGGCAGTTCGTCAACGCCGCCATCGCGGTGTTCGTGGCGGGCCTGATGGACGGCATCGACGGCCGGGTCGCCCGCCTGACCGGCACCAGCAGCGCCTTCGGCGTGCAGTACGACTCGCTGGCCGATCTGGTCAGCTTCGGCCTGGCGCCGGCACTGGTGATGTACCACTGGTCGCTGTCGGCGCTGAAGCTGGACAGCGCCGCGATGGGCCGGGTGGGCTGGGCGGTGGCGTTCCTCTACGCCGCCTGCGCCGCGTTGCGGCTGGCCCGTTTCAACACCCAGGTCGGCACTGTGGACAAGCGCTGGTTCGTGGGCCTGGCCAGTCCGGCGGCGGCGGGGCTGATGATGTCCTTCGTCTGGGCCTTCGCCGACGGCAGCCTGGGCTGGAATGGCGATGAACTGCGCTATGTGGCGCTGGCGGTGACCATCGTTGCGGCGCTGCTGATGGTCAGCCGGATCCGTTTCTGGAGTTTCAAGGGCAGCGGTGAAGGCGGCGCGCGCGCGGATCGGGTGCCGTTCGTGGCGCTGTTCCTGGTCGCGGTGGTGATCGCGATCCTGTTCATCGATCTGCCGCGCGTGCTGTTCGCGGTGGGCGTGATCTACGCGCTGTCCGGCCCGGGCTACTGGCTGTGGCAGCGAATGCGCCGCGGCGGCGAGGCGCGGGCGTGAGCCTGGGGCCGCAGGACGCGCCCTGGTCGCCGGAGCAGCAGGGCTGGCTGGCGGCGATGGGCTACACGCTCTGGGTGACCGGAGCGCCGGCCGAGGCGGAAACGGAGGAAACCGGCGTGCGCGCCACCGCGCCGTCCACACCGGCGGCGGCCATGCCGGCCGCGCAACATCCGGCGCACAAACCCGGGCGTGAACCGCCGTCGCGGGTCGCTCCGACGCTGGAATCGCCGGCCGCCAACGAGCGTCCGCGCGCCGCGCCGGCGCGTTCGCGCCCGGCCTCGCGGCTGCCGGATCGCCTGCACTTCGCCTTGATCCGCGCTTCGGGCTGCAATCCCAATGCGGAGGGCGCGGCGGAAATCTTCGCGCAATGGCCGGCGTCGTCCGAACTGCGCGGCAATCCCGCCGCCAAGCGCGCACTGTGGCCGCGGCTGCGTGCATTGCGCAGGTCGTCCACGCAATGAGCGCGGTCAGCGTCGAGCCGGTCACCGCGCCTTCGGCCTCGTTGCGGCCGATGCGCGATGGCGACCTCGACGCGGTGATGGCGATTGAACAGCGCGCCTATCCGTTCCCCTGGACCCGCGGCATCTTCCGCGACTGCCTCAAGGCCGGCTATCCCGCCTGGGTGCTGGTCGAACACGGCCTGGTGATCGGCTACGGCCTGATCAGCGTGGCCGCCGACGAAGCGCACATCCTCAATGTCTGCGTGGCGCCGGAACGGCAGGGGCGGGGGCTGGGGCGGCATCTGCTGCGCGCGCTGGTGAAGCAGGCGCGCGATCTGCGCGCGGGCCGGGTGTTCCTGGAGGTGCGGCCGTCCAATCTCGGCGCGATCCAGCTGTACCACAGCGAGGGCTTCAACGAGATCGGCCGCCGGCCGCGCTACTATCCGGCGCGCGACGGGCGGGAAGACGCGCTGGTGATGGCGATCGAACTGGTCGCCGACGACATCGAGAAGATGCCGCCCCTGTAGGCGGGCGCGAGACTTCTCCTCCCGTCAGCGGATCCCGAGGCATCCCGGCAAGGAGATGCGTGGCGACCCAACCCGCCTTCTCGACGGGCCGGGCCTGTCGTCGCGTCAGAGCTTGGCGCGTTGCTCGCGCAGCGCGGTCAACTGGTGCGTCCATTCGGCCAGGCGCTGGCGCTCCTGCTCGACCACCGCCGCCGGTGCGTTCTGCACGAAAGTCGCGTTGCCCAGCTTGCCGTTGCATTTGCCGATCTCGCCTTCGACGCGCTTGATTTCCTTGTCCAGGCGGCTGCGTTCGGCATCCAGATCGACCAGACCTTCCAGCGGCACCAGCAGCTTCAGCTCGCCAATCACCGCCGCCGCGGACGCGGGCGCGGTGGCATCGGCGGCCAGCCAGTCGATGGCTTCCAGCTTCAGCAGGAAGGACAGCGACGACGCATGGCGCGCCACGCGCGCCCGGTCCTGTTCACCGCCGCCCTGCAGCAGCAGGCGCACGCTGCGTGACGGCGCCACGTTCAGCTCGCTGCGCACGCGGCGCAGCGCGGACACCATGGTCTTCAGCCATTCCACATCGGCTTCGGCCACGTCGAAGTCCTGGCCGGCGAAGTCGGCGGAGGTCGGGTAGGGGCGCAGCGAGACGGTCGCGCCCTGGATGCCCAGGCGCGGCGCCACCTGCTGCCACAGCTCTTCGGTGACGAACGGAATCAGCGGGTGCAGCAGGCGCAGCAGCGTTTCCAGCACCCGCAGGAGGGTGTGCCGGGTACTGTCGGCCGCCGCCGCGTCGCCGCCGTTCAGGGCCGGCTTGGCGAGTTCGACGAACCAGTCGCAGAACTCGTTCCAGGCGAATTCGTACAGCGCCTGCGCCAGCAGATCGAAGCGGTAATTGGCGAAATGGGTTTCGACTTCGGCGGTGACCTTGGCCAGGCGCGCGAGGATCCACTTTTCGGCGTCGGTGACGGGATAGGGGACTGCGTTGCCGGCATCCGCGGTGTTCATCAGCACGAAGCGGCTGGCGTTCCACAGCTTGTTGCAGAAGTTCTTGTAGCCCTCGGCGCGGCCCAGATCGAACTTGATGTCGCGGCCGTGGGTGGCCAGCGCGGCGATGGTGAAGCGCAGCGCGTCGGCGCCGTGCTGGGCGATGCCGTCGGGGAATTCCTTGCGCGTGGCCTTTTCGATTTTCTCGGCCATCTTCGGCTGCATCAGCCCGCGGGTGCGCTTGGCGACCAGATCCTCCAGCGAGATGCCGTCGATGATGTCGAGCGGATCCAGCACGTTGCCCTTGGTCTTGGACATCTTCTGGCCGTCCTTGTCGCGGATCAGGCCGGTGATGTAGACGTCCCTGAAGGGCACTTGGCCGGTGAAATGATCGGTCGCCATGATCATGCGCGCGACCCAGAAGAAGATGATGTCGAAGCCGGTGATCAGCACCGAGGAGGGCAGGTAGCGGTCGTAGCCGCGCGCCGCCATCGCCTCCGGCTCCGGCCAGCCCAGGGTGCTGAACGGCCACAGCTGCGAGGAGAACCAGGTTTCCAGCACGTCGCTGTCCTGGGTCAGCGCCACGTCGGCGGACAGGCCGTGCTTCGCGCGCGCCTCGGCCTCGTCGCGGCCGACGTAGCAACGGCCTTCGGCGTCGAACCAGGCCGGGATGCGATGACCCCACCAGAGCTGGCGGCTGATGCACCAGTCCTGGATGTTCTCCATCCAGTGGCGGTAGGTGTTGATCCAGTTCGGGGGCACGAACTTCACGTTGCCGTTCTCGACCAGTTCCAGGCCGCGACGGGCCAGCCCGTCCATCTTCACGAACCACTGGTCGGTCAGGTAGGGCTCGATCACCTGGCCGGTGCGATCGCCGCGCGGCACCTGCAGCTTGTGCGGCTTGGTCTCCACCAGCAGGCCGGCTTCCTCCAGATCCGCCAGCACCGCCTTGCGCGCCTCGTAACGGTCCAGCCCACGGTACTTTTCCGGGGCGTTGTCGTTGATGGCGGCGGTCGGGGTGAACAGGTTGATCAGCGGCAGGTCGTGGCGCACGCCGACCTGGTAGTCGTTGAAGTCGTGCGCGGGGGTGACCTTGACCACGCCGGTGCCGAATTCGCGATCCACGTAGTCGTCGGCGATCACCGGAATCTCGCGATCGGTCAGCGGCAGTTTCACCCGCTGGCCGATCAGGTGCGCGTAGCGCTCGTCCTCCGGATGCACCATCACCGCGACGTCGCCGAGCATGGTCTCGGGGCGGGTGGTCGCCACGGTCAGACTGCCGCTGCCGTCGGCCAGTGGATAGGCGATCGACCACAGGAAACCGTCTTCCTCGACGTTCTCCACTTCCAGATCCGAGATCGCGGTCTTCAGCACGGGGTCCCAGTTGACCAGGCGCTGGCCACGGTAGATCTGGCCCTGCTCGTGCCAGCGCACGAACGCCTCGATCACCGCGCGCGAAGGTTCCGGATCCATGGTGAAGGTGCTGCGCGACCAGTCGCCCGAGGTGCCCAGGCGGCGCATCTGCCGCTCGATGATGTCGCCGGATTCGGCCTTCCATTCCCAGACCTTGCCGATGAAACCCTCGCGACCGAGGCCGTCGCGGGTCAGGTTCTCCTGGCTGAGGTTGCGCGCCACCACCATTTCGGTGGCGATGCCGGCATGGTCGGTGCCGACCTGCCACAGCGTGTCGAAGCCGCGCATGCGGTGGTAGCGGATCAGCGCGTCCATCAGGGTCTGCTGGAACGCATGGCCCATGTGCAGCGTGCCGGTGACGTTCGGCGGCGGAAGCAGGATCGTGTACGGCTCGCCCTCGCCGCGCGGCTTGAAGTGGCCGGCGCCTTCCCACTCGGCGTACAGGCGGGATTCGAAGGTCTTGGGATCGTAGCTGGAGGCGAGGTCGGTCATTGGGTGTCGGGTTGCAGGAGTTGACCCCCTTCGCCGTGCGAGGAGGGTTGCGGAGAGACGAACGCTCGCCCCATCCGCCCTTCGGGCAGCTTCCCCCGCAAGCGGGGGAAGGAAACATCGTTACATGTCGTACTTGTTCACGTCGAAGCCGCGCGCCTTGTACTGCTTCCAGCGTTCGCGCAGCGGATCACGCGCGGCCGGATCGGCGGGGACCACTTCCAGCACGCGGTCGCAGGCGCCGGTGTAGGCATCGTCGCGCAGGTTGATGACCAGCGCGCGCGCGGGCGCGTCGACATCGGGCGTGGCGATCAGCACCGGCGTCAGATCGTCTTCCTCGTCGGTGCCGGCGACCTGGTGCGGGATGTAGGCCTCCTCGTCGAACGCCCACAGCAGTTCATCCAGCGCTTCGGCCTGCTCGGCGTCGCGCGCGAGGATCAACGTCCAGTGATTGCCGTCGTAGGCCTTGCGCGCCAGTTCGCACACCAGCCGCAACGGCTCCTCCAGGAACCGTGGCTTGGCAATGAGGTAGAAATCGGCGCGCATGGGATTCGGGCTTGGGAATGGGGAATGGGCGATTCGTAAAGGTTAGGAACCGGGATTCATGCCCGATATGGGGGCACGAATCCCGACACCCGAATCTCAGTTCCCGACCCGGTCCAGCAGCCACTGCGTCAGCAGGCCGACCGGGCGGCCGGTGGCCATGCCGCGCTTGCCTTCGTCGTTGGCGACGCCGGCGATGTCCAGGTGCGCCCAGCGCTGGCCTTCGGTGAAGCGCGCCAGGAAGCAGCCGGCGGTGATCGCGCCGGCCCAGCGGCCGCCGATGTTGTAGACGTCGGCGAAGGTGGAATCCAGCTGGGTCTGGTACTCGTCCCACAGCGGCAGGCGCCAGGCGCGGTCGAACACCTGCTCGCCGGCGGCCAGCAGTTCGTTGGACAGGTCGTCGTGCTTGCTCATCAGGCCGGTGGCGTAGCGGCCCAGGGCGACGATGCAGGCGCCGGTCAGGGTGGCGGCGTCGACCAGCGCCTGCGGCTCGAAGCGCTGCGCGTAGGTCAGCGCGTCGCACAGGATCAGGCGGCCCTCGGCGTCGGTGTTGCCGACCTCGATGGTCTTGCCGGACATGCTGGTGATGACGTCGGACGGGCGGTAGGCGTTGCCGTCGATGGCGTTTTCCACCGCCGGCACGATCACCACCAGGTTCAGCGGCAGCTGCATCTTCACCGCGGCCACGAAGGCGCCGATGACGCTGCCGGCGCCGAGCATGTCGTACTTCATCTCCTCGATGCCGCCCTGGGTCTTCAGGTTGACGCCGCCGGTATCGAAGGTGATGCCCTTGCCGACCAGCACGTAGGGCTTGGCGTCGCCGCCGTTGTTCCACTTCAGCACGATCAGGCGCGGACGGTTGGCCGAGCCGCGGGCCACCGCCAGCAGCGAGCCCATGCCCAGGGTTTCCATCTGCGTTTCGTCCAGCACTTCGCATTCGGCGCCGTGGTCGGTGGCGAACTTCTGCGACTGCTCGGCCAGGTAGGCGGGGTTGCAGATGTTCGGCGGCAGGTTGCCCAGCTCGCGGGTGAACTGCACGCCGGCGGCGATCGCCACGCCCTGCGCCAGCGCCTGCGCGTCGTCGCCGGAAACGGCGAAGCGGGCCAGGCCCGGATCGTCGTTCTTCTTCTTGCCCAGGGTCGCGGTGTAGCGGTAGCAGGCGTGGTCGGCGGCGATCACCGCCTGGCGGATCTTCCAGGCGGCGTCGCGATCCTTGACCTCGACCTCGGACAGGGTGAACAGCGCGCTGGCCGAGGGGCCGGTCTTGAGCGTGCGGGCGGCGTCGCCGACCGCCTTCAGGTACTGCGGAACCCCGAACTTGGCGGTTTCGCCCAGGCCGATCACCAGCACGCGCGGCGCGGTGACGCCCGGCAGGTCGTGCAGGAGCGCGGTCCGGCCGGTCTTGCCGCTGACGTCCCCGCGGGCGATCAGCGCCGCCAGCCGGCCGCCGCTGGCGGCGTCGATGGCCTGCGCGGCCGGGGTCAGGGTCTTGTCGGCGTAGGCGCCAACCACCACGCAATCGACGCCGGCGCTGGCCGGGGCGTCATGGTTCAGGGTGAATTCCAGGGTCATTGAGCAGATTCCATGGCCAGTTCCGTACAATCGCGGGTCCTGTCGAAGGGCGGGCTTCCCGTGCGGAAGCGCGAGACCGCCGTCTGCCGACGCCAGCGAACGAACCCCGGATTGTAAAACAAGCACGATGCCGAAGCTGGACCGCTACCTGTTCCGCGAATTCACCCAGAGCTTTCTGGCCACCCTGATCATCCTGCTGATGGTCAGCGTGGGCGGCGTCATGGCCGACATCCTGGGCAAGGTGGCCGACGGCAAGGTGCCGGCCCGCCTGCTGCTGTCCCAGTTGGGCCTGCAGTTCCTGGGCTATCTGCCCTACATCCTGCCGCTGGCGCTGATGCTCGGCCTGCTGCTGGCCTTTTCCCGCCTGTACCGGGACTCGGAAATGGCGGTCCTCACCGGTACCGGGGTCGGTCCGCGCCGCCTGCTCAGGCCGCTGCTGATGGTGGTCGTGCCGGTGGTGGTCGCGGTCGGCCTGTGCTCGCTCTGGCTGGGGCCGTGGGCCAAGCGCACCGCCGAGAACATGCTCGACCAGGCCAACCGCAGCCTGGTCGTGTCGGGCCTGGAGGCGGGCAAGTTCACCGTGCTGTCGAACGGCACGGTGGTGTACGTCAGCGGGATCTCCGCGGACGGCACCACCCTGGACCGGGTGTTCATGCATCGGCAGAAGGATGATCGCCTGGATGTGGTGACCGCCCAGCACGGGCAGATGTTCTTCGAGGGCCAGAAGAAGCGTTATCTGCGCCTGACCGACGGTTTCCGGGTCGAGGGGCCGGCCGGGGAGGGCCTGGACTATCGCCTGATGCGCTATGCCAGCAATGAATCGGCGCTGCCGGACCGCACCGACACCCTGGACCAGAACGATCCCGAAGTGCTCTCCACGCCCGCGCTGCTGGCCGATGAACGCCCGGGGGCCAATGCCCAGCTACATGCCCGGCTGACCCCGCCGCTGCTGGCGCTGGCGTTCGCCCTGCTGACCCTGCCGCTGTCGCGCAGCTCGCCGCGGCAGGCCCGCTACGGCCGGGTGATGCTGGGCTTCCTGGGCTATCTGGTCGGCGTCAGCCTGATGTTCAACGGCACCCAGATGCTCGCCGACGGCAAGCTGCCGGGCTTGGTCGGCCTGTGGTGGCTGACCCTGCCGCTGCTGGCGGCGGCCGTCTGGTTCTACCTGCGCGACGGCAAGCTCGGCCGGCCGAGGGCGCGCGCATGAGGCTGCGTCCGAACCTGCATGACCTGTACGTCGGCCGGGTGGTGCTGGCGACGGTGCTGCTGACCTGGGCGGTGCTGGTCGGCCTGGACGTGGTGATGGCGCTGTCCAACGAGGTCAGCGACATCGGCAAGGGCAACTACAGTTTCGGCCACGCGGTCGCCTGGGTCGCCTATACGGTGCCACGGCGGGCCTACACGATGTTCCCGACCGCCGCGGTGATCGGCGCGCTGATGGGGCTGGGCCAACTGGCGGCCAGCTCGGAATTGACCGCGCTGCGCGCGCTGGGCCTGTCGCGCCGGCGCCTGAGCATCTCGGTGGCGGCCGCGCTGGGCCTGCTGACCGCGCTGATGGTGTTCAGCGGCGAGACCCTGGGCCCCTGGGGCCAGAGCCAGGCCGACGTGCTGAAGAACAGCGCCCGCAGCGGCGACGTGGCGGTGGATCGCTTCTATGGCCTATGGGCGCGCGAAGGCAACACGTTCATGTACGCGCAGAGCGGCGAGGAACGCGAGGAAAGCGGACGCAACTGGCTGCAGCTGCACGACGTCCGCCTGTACGAACTGGCGCCGGATGGACGCCTGGCCTCGATCGCGCACGCGGCGACCGCCGAACACCTGGACGGGCACTGGTTGCTGAAAAACGTACGCCGCACCACGTTCCACGCGCGTTCGGTGACCCAGCAGCAGGTGCTGGGCGAACGCTGGGAATCCAAGCTCGACGCCGCCGTGCTGTCGTCGGGCCTGACCAAGGCGCGCAACCTGCCGACCCGCGAACTGGGCCAGAACATCGATTACCGCAAGCGCAACGGGCTGGATGCGCGCGAGTACGAGGATCTGTACTGGAGCCGCTGGTTCTATCCGCTCAACGTGCTGGCGCTGTGCCTGGCGGCGATTCCGTTCGCGTTCGGCAGCCTGCGCAGCGGCGGCATGGGCAAACGCCTGTTCCTGGGCATCATCTTCGCGGTCAGCTTCTGGGCGCTGCAGCTGCAGTTCGTGCGCCTGGCCAGCGCGTTCCACCTGGATTTCCGCATCGCCTACGCGATGCCGCCGATCCTGCTGCTGGCGGTGTCGGCCTGGATGTTCCGACGGCGCAGCGCTTAGCGTCGCGTCGCGCCCGATCCACCGGCGCGGAGTATCGAGCGCGCCGCAGCGTGCCGTTGAAAGGGAGGGTCAGCGCTTCTGCTTCGGCAGGCGGATCATCCGCGTTCCAGTCAGGCGGTCGCGCCGCGCCCCGACCCATCCAGCGGTGCGGGGTATCGAACGCGCCGCAGCGCGCCGTTGAAAGGACGGGACAGCGCTTCTGCTTCGGCAGGCGGATCATGCGTGTTCCGCTCAGGCGGTCGTGCCGCGCCCCGACCCATCCAGCGGTGCGGGGGTATCGAACGCGCCGCAGCCCGCCGTTGAAAGGATGGGTCAGCGCTTCTGCTTCGGCAGGCGGATCATCCGTGTTCCACTCAAGCGGTCGTGCCACGTCAACCGCTCCCGGTCCACCCACGCCCACCAGAACCCCAGTCCCACCAACGCCAGCGACAAGGTGGCGACACCGAAGCGCAGCCACAGCGCGCGCGTCGATGGCGCGCCGCCCTGCGCGGCCACCACCTTCAACCGCCACGGGCGCATGCCCAGGGTCTGTCCGCCACGCGCCCAGCTGAGGGTGGCGTACAGACCGGCCACGCCCCAGCAGCACAGCCAGAGCAGGAGCTGCAGCGGGCTGTAAGGCGCGATGTTCTCGCGTGCGGCGTGGTGGCCCAGGAAGGTGTAGCCGAGGGTGAAGGCCAGCGAGATCAGCATCCACAGCGCCAGCACCGGCCACACGTCGTAGAGCAGCGCCAGCAGGCGCCAGCCGATCAGGGCGCGGGGTTTTTCGGCGGATGCGACGGGTGCGGTCATCGCAAAAGGATAGCGCGCCGCGCCCGCACGCGTGGCCGCGAGCGCCGGCGGAGCGGGGCATTTCGCGCGCCGGCATGCGGGCTTTCACCGATCTGCCCTAAGCTTGCGCGATGACTGTCCGTACGCCCGCCGAACGCCGCCAGCAGGCGCAGGCCATGCCGCCCGTTCCCGATGCCGATGCCGGCGTGATCGCGTCATTCCTGGACGCCACCTGGGCCGAGAGCGGACTGGCGCGACCGTCGCTGGACAGCTATCGACGGGATCTGGAAGGGTTCGCGCGCTGGCGCAACGGCGCGCACGGCGGCCTGGCCCGTGCCGACCGCGCGGCCCTGTTCGACTATTTCGCCTGGCGCACCCGCGAGGGTTATTCGCCGCGCAGCAACGCGCGGCTGCTGTCGTCGCTGCGGGCTTTCTTCGCCTACCGGCTGCGCCGCGGGGATCGCACCGATGATCCGACCGCGTTGCTGGATCCGCCCAAGCTGCCGCGTTCATTGCCCAAGGCGCTGGCCGAGTCGGAAATCGATGCGCTGCTGGCGGCGCCGCTGACAGACACCCCCGAGGGCCTGCGCGATCGCGCGATGCTGGAACTGATGTACGCCGCCGGCCTGCGCGTCAGCGAGCTGGTCAACCTGCCGGCGACCGCGGTCAACCTGCGCCAGGGGGTGATCCGGGTGACCGGCAAGGGCAGCAAGGAGCGGCTGGTGCCGCTGGGCGAGGAATCCCAGCACTGGCTGGAGACCTATCTGGCCCAGGCCCGGCCCGCGCTGGCCAACAAGCGCAGCCTGGTGGCGCTGTTCCTGACCCCGCAGGGCGAAGCGCCGTCGCGCCAGCAATTCTGGACCCTGGTCAAACGTTACGCGGCGGCGGCGGGCATCGATCCGGTCCGGATCAGTCCGCACGGCCTGCGCCACAGCTTCGCCACCCATCTGTTGAACCGGGGCGCGGACCTGCGCGCGCTGCAACTGCTGCTCGGCCACAGTTCCCTGTCGACCACCCAGATCTACACGTTGGTCGCACGCGAACATCTCAAGCAGTTGCACGGCAAGCACCATCCGCGGGCTTGACCCGGTTAATCGAACCGAGGCGGCGCTGTGCGAGAATCGACGGAATCCCGACTGGCCGCCTGCGGCGGAATGAACACGAAATGCCGATGACCCGCCTTCTCTTCGCCGCGCTGCTGGGCGCGCTCAGCCTGACCGCCTGCGCGCAGGCCCCGCAGGCGCCCGGCGCCGACGCCAAGGCCGCGCCAGCCGCTTCCGCCACCACCACGGGCGGCAGCGCCACCGATGCCAAGGTGCGCGAGGCGATCAAGCGCCTCAATCCGCAGATCAGCATCGAATACATCGGCGTCGCGCCGCTGCCCGGTTTCCGCGAGGTGATCGCCGGCGGCCAGCTGGTCTACATCAGCGACGACGGCCGTTACCTGGTGCAGGGCGCGGTGGTCGATCTGCAGGGCGGCAACCGCGAACTGATGAAGGGCAGCGCGGCGATGGCGCGCTACCGCTCCGAGCTGATCAAGTCGGTGCCGCATGCCGATCGCATCGTGTTCTCGCCGCCGAACGCCAAGTACACCATCAGCGTGTTCACCGACATCGAATGCGGCTACTGCCGCAAGCTGCACAGCGAAATCGCCGAGATCAACCGGCAGGGCATCGCGGTGGAGTACCTCGCGTTCCCGCGCATGGGACTGGGCAGCCAGGACCATAAGGACATGATCTCGGTCTGGTGCGCCAGCGATCGCAAGAAGGCGCTGACCGAAGCCAAGTCCGGCCGCCCGGTGCAGTCGCGCGACTGCACCAACCCGGTGACCATGGAATACAACATCGGCCAGCGGGTCGGCGTGGACGGTACTCCGGCGATCTTCGCCGCCGACGGCACCCAGCTGGGCGGCTACCTGCCGCCGGCGGCGCTGCGCAAGGCGCTGGACGATCTGGCCGCCGAGCAGGCCAAGCAGGCCGGCGGCGCGCCCTGACAGACCCGCCGGACAGGCCGGTCCCGTCGCCGGGGCCGGCCTTTTTTCATGCCTGCGGCCCGGCCGGCGGGGCGTGAGCCGGGCCTCCAGCCCCGGTACCGGGCCCGGGGACCCGGCCTCCGTTACAATAGCGGGCCCCGTCCTGACGGCACGCTCCCACGGTTCCGGACATGATCGTCCTCGAAGGCCAGCCGGCCTTGTCGCAATTCCGCCGCGCGCGGCTCGAAAGCAAGCTCCAGTCCCTGGTCCCCGAAGTCCGCATCCGCGGCGCCTGGTACGTCTATTTCATCGACGCCGATGCATCGGCCAAGCTCGACCAGGACACCCTGTGCCGCATCCTGCAGGCGCACGGGCAACCCGAACCGCTGGCCGCCGACGGTGTTTCCCGGTTCGTGGTGCCGCGCCTGGGCACGCTGTCGCCGTGGGCCAGCAAGGCCACCGAACTGCTGCGCGGCGCGGGCCTGGATCTGCACCGGGTCGAACGCGGGGTGCGCATCGACCTGGAAGGCTGGAACGACGATCTGCCCGCGCTGGCCAAGGCGCTGCACGACCCGATGACCCAGTCGCTGCTGACCACGCGCGAGCAGGCCGCCGCGCTGTTCACCGCGCCGGCGCGGGGCGAGCTCGAGCGCATCGCGCCGGCGGACCTGGAGCGCGCCAACGCGCGGCTCGGCCTGGCCCTGGCCGACGATGAAATCGCCTACCTGCGCGAGCGTTACCAGGAACTCGGCCGGAATCCGTCCGACGTCGAACTGATGATGTTCGCGCAGGCCAACTCCGAGCACTGCCGGCACAAGATCTTCAACGCCTCCTGGACCATCGACGGCAAGGAGATGCTGGTCAACGGCGGCCCGCAGTCGCTGTTCCGGATGATCAAGCACACCCACGCGCAGACCCCGCAGTACACGCTGTCGGCCTATCGCGACAACGCGGCGGTGGTGGAAGGCTATCCGGCCGCGCGCTTCCGTCCCGACGCGCAGGGCCGCTACCAGGTCGAGGCGACCCTGGATTCGGCCTTTTGCATCAAGGTCGAGACCCATAACCATCCCACCGCGATCGCGCCGTTCCCCGGCGCCAGCACCGGCGCCGGCGGCGAGATCCGCGACGAAGGCGCGACCGGCCGCGGCGGCAAGCCCAAGGCCGGCCTGACCGGTTTCAGCGTTTCCCATCTGCGCATCCCGACCCTGCCGCGGCCCTGGGAAGCCGAGCGCGCGCTCAATCCGCGCATGGCCCCGGCGCTGGAAATCATGCTGGAGGGCCCGCTGGGCGGCGCCGCCTTCAACAACGAGTTCGGCCGGCCCAACCTGCTGGGCTACTTCCGCAGCTTCGAACTGGCGCAGGGCGACGCGCTGGCGCGCGCCTACGACAAGCCGATCATGCTGGCCGGCGGGCTGGGCGCGATCGATCGCGACCAGGTGCAGAAAAAGACCCTCTCGCCCGGCGATGCGGTGATCGTGCTGGGCGGTCCGGCCATGCTGATCGGCCTGGGTGGCGGCGCGGCCAGTTCGGTGGCCTCCGGCGAGAGCGCCGAGGACCTGGATTTCGCCAGCGTGCAGCGCGACAACCCGGAAATGGAAAGGCGCTGCCAGGAAGTCATCGACCGCTGCGTGGCGATGGGCGAGGACAATCCGATCCTGTGGTTCCATGACGTCGGCGCGGGCGGATTGTCCAACGCCATTCCGGAACTGCTGCACGACTCGGGCGTGGGCGGCGTGATCGATCTGGGCAAGGTGCCCACCGACGATCCTTCGCTGTCGCCGATGCAGCTGTGGTGCAATGAATCGCAGGAACGCTACGTGCTGGGCATACCGCAGGCGCGCCTGGCCGAGTTCGCCGCGCTGTGCGAGCGCGAGCGCTGCCCGTTCGCCGCGGTGGGCGTGGCGACCGCGGAAGAGCGTCTGGTGGTGGCGTATGGCGCCACCCCGGGTTCGATTCCGGCGGATGCGCCGATCGATCTGCCGATGGACGTGCTGTTCGGCAAGCCGCCGAAGATGCACCGCGATACCCACCATCCCGCGCCCGCGCCATGGCCGGCGCTGGATACCGCGAAACTCGATCTCCACGAGGCCGGCCTGCGCGTGCTCGCGCATCCGACCGTCGCGGCCAAGCAGTTCCTGATCACCATCGGCGACCGCAGCGTCGGTGGCCTGACCGCGCGCGAACAGCTGGTCGGCCCGTGGCAGATGCCGGTGGCCGATTGCGCCATCACCCTTTCGGATTACAGCCGCTTCAGCGGCGAAGCCATGGCGATCGGCGAGCGCACGCCGTTGGCGCTGCTGGACGCCGCCGCCGCCGCGCGCATGGCGGTGGGCGAGGCGATCACCAATCTCTGCGCCGCGCCGATCGAGTCGCTGGATCGGATCAAACTGTCCGCCAACTGGATGGCCGCCGCGGGCCACGACGGCGAGGACGCGCTGCTGTTCGACGCGGTGCGCGCGATCGGCATGGAGCTGTGCCCCGAGATCGATATCAGCATCCCGGTCGGCAAGGATTCCCTGTCGATGCAGGCGCAGTGGCAGGACGAGGACGGCGCGCGCAAGTCGGTGTCGCCGGTCTCGCTGGTGATCAGCGCGTTCGCGCCGGTGCTCGACGTGCGTGGCCAGCTCACCCCGCTGCTGCGGCGCGAGGAGGCCAGCGAGCTGTGGCTGATCGGCCTGGGCGCGGGCAAGAAGCGCCTGGGCGGTTCGGTGCTGGCGCAGGTCCATCCCGAAGCCGGTGGCCGCGACGGCCTGCCGGCGTTCGCCGGTGACGATGCCGACGACGGCGTGCCGGATCTCGACGATCCGCAGCGCCTGCGCGATTTCTTCGCGCTGGTCCGCGATGCGCGCGAAGCCGGGCTGCTGCTGGCCTATCACGATCGTGGCGACGGCGGCGCCTTCGCCACACTGTGCGAGATGGCGTTCACCTCGCACCTGGGCCTGGACATCAACCTCGACGGCTGGGGCGACGATCCGTTCCGCACCCTGTTCGCCGAGGAACTCGGCGCGGTGGTGCAGGTGGCCGACGAGGACCGCGCCGCGTTCGCGGATCTGATCGAGCGCCATGCCTTGACCGAATGCGCGCAGCGCATCGCCCGTCCGACCACCGCGCCGGTGATCCGCGTCCATCAGGACGGCGAGACCCTGAGCGAGTGGCGCTGGGAAGCGCTGTTCGACGCGTGGTGGTCGGTGACCCACGCGATGCAGAAGTTGCGCGACAACCCGGAAGCCGCCGACCAGGAGCGCGACAACGCGCGCCAGTTCGGCGGCGCCGGTCTGAAGCCGAAGCTGAGCTTCGATCCGGCCGAGGACGTGGCCGCGCCGTTCATCGCCACCGGTGCGCGTCCGAAGGTGGCGATCCTGCGCGAGCAGGGCGTCAACGGACAGATTGAAATGGCCTCGGCGTTCGATCGCGCCGGCTTCGAGGCCTACGACGTGCACATGAGCGACCTGATCGCCGGCCGCGTCTCGCTGGCCGACTTCAAGGGCTTCGCCGCCTGCGGCGGTTTCAGCTACGGCGACGTGCTGGGCGCCGGTCGTGGCTGGGCCACGTCCGTCCTGGAACGCAGCGCGCTGCGCGAGGCCTTCGCCACGTTCTTCGCGCGCGGCGATACCTTCTCGCTGGGCGTGTGCAACGGCTGCCAGATGCTGAGCCAGCTCAAGGACATCATTCCGGGCGCGACCCACTGGCCGCGTTTCCTGCGCAACCGCAGCGAACAGTTCGAGGCCCGCACCTCGCTGCTGGAAGTGCTGGAGTCGCCCTCGGTGTTCTTCCGCGGAATGGCCGGTTCGCGTATTCCGGTCGCGGTGGCGCACGGGGAAGGCCGCGCCGAGTTCGACAGCGGTGTCGACCAGGCCGCCGCGCGGGTCGCGTTGCGCTACATCGACGGCGACGGGCAGGTGGCCACGCAGTACCCGCTCAACCCGAACGGTTCGCCCGACGGCATCACCGGCCTGACCAGCGACGACGGCCGCTCCACCATCCTGATGCCGCACCCGGAGCGCACCCCGCGCAGCGTCAACCTGAGCTGGGCGCCGGCCGACTGGCCGGAAGATTCGCCGTGGCTGCGGATGTTCCGCAACGCGCGGGTCTGGGTGGGCTGAGATCCCGCAATATCCGTCCTGTACATTGCGATGCGGAAAGGCGGCGCTTCGGCGCCGCTTTTTTTTGTCCGGCGCAGTCGGGCGTGCGGAATCCGCCCGCCATACCCGTCGCCGCGCGCGGCCAGGTTCCCGCGGTGATACCGAAACCCCGGACGTTGTACAGTGGGCGTCTGCAACGGGAGTACGACGTGAACGCCCTGATCGAATCCCAGACCACCGGAGCCGGCGCGGAAGAGCGGATGGTCGATGCGCTGCTGGCGCGGGGAAAACTCAAGGATCCGGATCTGGCGCGGGCGCGGCGGGTGCAGGAGGAAACCGGCGGCAGCCTGCTGTCGTTGCTGTCGCGGCTGGGCCTGGTGTCCGAGCGCGATCACGCCGAGACCGCCGCCGAGGTGCTCGGCCTGCCCTTGGTCAGCGTCAAGGAACTGCCCGAACTGCCGCCCGAGGCCACACCGCTGTCGGTGCGGTTCCTCAAGCAGTTCCATGTCTGCCCGGTGGGCGAGGACGAGGCCGGGGTGGACCTGCTGGTGGCCGATCCGCAGGACGGCTATCCGGTCGACGCCGTGCAACTGGCGACCGGCAAGGCGGTGCGCCGGCAGGTGGCGCTGCGCTCGGAGATCGATGATCTGATCGAGCGCTACTTCGGCCAGGGCCGCAGCGCGATGGGCGCCATCGTGGAGAACGCCGACGGCGAAGCCGCGGGCGATCTGGACGACGTGGAGCACCTGCGTGATCTGGCCTCCGAAGCGCCGGTGATCCGCCTGGTCAACCTGATCATCCAGCGCGCGGTGGAACTGCGCGCTTCGGACGTGCACATCGAGCCGTTCGAGAACCGCCTGAAGGTGCGCTACCGCGTGGACGGCGTGCTGGAGGAAGCCGAAAGCCCGCCCGCCAACCTCACCGCCGCCGTGATCAGCCGCATCAAGATCATGGCCAAGCTCAACATCGCCGAACGCCGCCTGCCGCAGGACGGCCGCATCATGCTGCGGGTGCAGGGCAAGGAACTGGATCTGCGCGTGAGCACCGTGCCGACCGCGCACGGCGAAAGCGTGGTGATGCGCCTGCTGGATCGCGAGACGGTGGTGTTCGATTTCAAGCGGCTGGGTTTCACCGATGTGTTCCTGCCGCAGTTCCAGAAGGTGCTGGAACAGCCGCACGGCATCCTGCTGGTGACCGGCCCGACCGGTTCGGGCAAGACCACGACGCTGTACACCGCGCTGAGCAAGCTCAACACCAGCGACGTCAAGATCATCACCGTCGAGGATCCGATCGAGTACCAGATCGAGGGCATCAACCAGATCCAGGCCAAGCCGCAGATCGGATTGGATTTCTCGCATGCGCTGCGCAGCATCGTCCGCCAGGATCCCGACATCATCATGATCGGCGAAATGCGCGATCTGGAGACCGCGCGCATCGCGATCCAGTCGGCGCTGACCGGCCACCTGGTGCTGTCCACGCTGCACACCAACAATGCCGCCGGCGGCATCACCCGCATGCTCGACATGGGGGTGGAGGATTACCTGCTGACGTCCACCGTCAACGGCATCCTGGCCCAGCGGCTGGTGCGCCGGCTGGAGCCCACCCATGCCGAGCCGTATCGCGCGTCGCCGGAGGAAATCGAGAAGTTCGGCCTGCGCCGCTTCCAGCCGGAAGGCGACATTGTCCTGTACCGCCCGCGTCCATCCGCCATCGCGCCGACCGGTTACCTGGGACGGACCACCATCGTCGAGTTCCTGGTGATGAACGACGAGCTTCGCCGCGCGGTGATGCGTCATGCCGGCATGGGCGAGATCGAGCAGATCGCGCGCGCCGGTGGCATGCAGACCATGTACGAGGACGGTATCGCCAAGGCGCTGGCCGGCCAGACCACCATCGAGGAAGTCCTGCGGGTGACCGAGGAATCCTGAGCCTCGCCCTGCCGCGGACTGCGGTTCGGAGGGGAGCAGGGCGGCGTGCCCCGCCGCAGGCGGGGAGAACGCGTGAAGCCTTCGCCGTGTCCCGGTCCCCCCTGATCCGCTAGGCGTCTTTTCCGGGCGTTCGGCTTCGCCGCGGTCTGGAAGAACAGGGACGACGCAACCTGCCGCCTCCATCGATGACTTCGCTGCACTGCGGCTTTCCCCTGCCCGGTGAGCAGGGGATACTCGGTCGCTGAAAACGTTTTCAGTTGCGGATTCCCGGGAGGATCGTGGTGCGCATCAACCCCTGCCGCCTGGCCGGCGCGCTGTCGCTGGTCCTGGCCGCGCCGCTGGCCGCCGCGGATGCGCCGTCGACGGACGCGCCGCGCCGCCGGACCTACGCCAACCCGATCGACATCGACTACCGGTACAACTTCGAGCAGTTGAACCAGGGCATTTCGTACCGCACCGGCGCCGATCCGGTGGTGGTCCGGCACGGCGATGCGTACTACCTGTTCCAGACCCTGGCCGACGGTTACTGGCGCTCGACCGATCTGGTGGACTGGCGATTCATCGAGCCAAGCCGCTGGCCGTTCGACAGCATGGTCGCGCCGGCGGCGATTTCCGATGGCGATCGCCTGCTGCTGATGCGGTCGATGTTCGAACCCGGCGCGGTGCTGGTCAGCCGTGATCCGGAACATGGACGTTTCGATTTCTTCACCCGCCGGACGCCGGAGCTGCCCAACGCGGTGCGCCCGGGCATGGATCAATTCATGCAGCCCTGGCGCGTCGGCGACCCGCAGCCCACCGAGGTTCCGCCGGGACCGTGGGATCCGAGTTTCTTCAAGGACGACGACGGCCGCTGGTACCTGTACTGGGGCTCGTCGGACACGTTCCCGCTCTACGGCATCGAGCTCGACATGGATCGCGGCCTGCGCTACCTCGGCAAGCCGCGCGCGCTGATCCTGCTGGATCCGCAACGGCACGGCTGGGAACGCTTCGGCCACGACCACCGCGAGGAAGGCCGCCCGACCTACATCGAGGGCGCATGGATGAACAAGGTCGGCGGCCGCTACTACCTGCAGTACGGCGCGCCCGGCACCGAGTACAACGCCTACGCCACCGGCGTCTATGTCGGCGACGCTCCGCTGGGGCCGTTCGAGTACGCGCCGTACAACCCGGTGGGCTACAAGCCCGGCGGCTTCGTCCACGGCGCGGGGCACGGCTCCACGTTCCAGGATGCGCACGGCAACTGGTGGAACACCGGCACGCCCTGGATCGGCTACAACTGGAATTTCGAGCGGCGCATCGCGATGTTCCCGGCGGCCTTCGGCGCCGATGGACAGATGTCGGTATCCACCCGTTTCGGCGACTTCCCGCATTACGTGCCCGATGCCGCGAACGCGGATCCCGAAGCGCTGTTCACCGGCTGGATGCTGCTGTCCTACCGCAAGCGCGCGACCGCATCCTCGGTCCATGAAGGTTTCGTCGCTGGCAACGTCACGGACGAGAATCCGCGCACATTCTGGGTTGCCGCGGGCAATGACGCCGGACAGACCCTGAGCCTGGATCTGGGCGGCGAGCGCAGCGTGCGCGCGGTCCAGGTCAACTTCGCCGATTACCGGTCCGGACGCTACGCGGACGCGGACGACATCTATACCGAGTTCCGCCTCGAATCCTCGCTGGACGGTCGCCACTGGCAACCGCTGGCGGCGACCGACGGGCCGCGGCGGGATCGGCCCAACGCCTATCTGGAACTGCCCGCGCCGGTGCGGGCCCGCCATGTGCGTTATGTGCACGGGCACGTCGGCGCGGCGCACCTGGCCATCAGCGATCTGCGCGTGTTCGGCCATGCGGATGGACATGCGCCGCCGATTCCGCGGGGCGTGCAGGCCAGGCGCGACGCCGACCCGCGCCAGATGACGGTGCAGTGGCGGCCGGTGCGCGGCGCGGTGGGTTACAACGTGCGCTGGGGCATCGCGCCGGATCGCCTGTATTCCAGCTACCAGGTGTTCGCCGACCAGCCGGCGCGGCTGGAACTGCGGGCGCTGAACGCGGGTGTGAAATATCACATCGCGGTCGAGGCCTTCGATGAGAACGGGGTCTCGCCGTTGAGCCGAACCGTCGCCGTCCCGTAGCCAGGAAACGCGGCACGCGTATGCTTAGGGGCTCGGAGACCATGGAAGCCCCCGCCGATGCCCCTGTACCGCTACAAGGCCCTGAACCCGCGCGGCGAAATGCTGGAAGGCCAGATGGAGGCCATCAGCGACGCCGAGGTGGCGACGCGCCTGCAGGAACAGGGCCATCTGCCGGTGGAGGCGCGGCTGGCGTCGGAAGTGCGCGGCGGCACCTCCTGGCGCGGATTGCTGCGCGCGCAGCCGCTCGCTGGCGATCGCCTGGTCCAGTTCACCCAGCAGCTGGCGACCCTGCTCGGCGCGGGCCAGCCGCTGGACCGCGCACTGTCGATCCTGCTGGACATGCCGGAGGAAGGGCGCGCGCGCGACATCGTCGCCGACGTGCGTGATGCGGTCCGCGGCGGCGCGCCGCTGTCGGCCGCGCTCGAACGCCAGCACGGCGTGTTCAGCCGCCTCTACATCAACATGGTCCGCGCCGGCGAGGCCGGCGGCAGCCTGCAGGACACCCTGGCCCGGCTGGCCGATTATCTGGAGCGCAGCCGCAACCTGCGCGGCCGCGTCATCAACGCGCTGATCTACCCGGCCATCCTGGTGGTGGTGGTCGGGTTCGCGCTGCTGTTCCTGCTCGGGTACGTGGTGCCGCAGTTCTCGCAGATGTATGAAAGCCTCGACGTGGAACTGTCCTGGTTCACCCGCGGGGTGATGGCGGTGGGCGCGTTCGTGCAGCACGGCTGGTTCGTGCTGGTCGCCGCGCCGGCGGTGCTGCTGCTGTGGGCCGATCGCAAGCGCCGGGATCCCGCGTTCCGCGAGCGGTTCGATCGCTGGATCCTGGAGCGCCGGCTGGTCGGGCCGCTGGTGGCGAGGCTGGAAACCGCGCGCCTGGCCCGCACCCTCGGCACCCTGCTGCGCAACGGCGTGCCGCTGTTGGCGGCGCTGGGGATTTCCCGCAACGTGCTGTTCAACCGCGCGCTGTGGGCGGACGTGGACGCCGCCGCCGAACAGGTCAAGAACGGTCACGGCCTGGCGGCTTCGCTGGGACGGGGCAAACGCTTCCCGCGGCTGGCCCTGCAGATGATCCAGGTCGGCGAGGAATCCGGCGCCCTGGACAGCATGCTGCTCAAGACCGCCGACACCTTCGAACAGGAAACCGGGCAGGCGATGGAACGCCTGCTGGCGCTGCTGGTGCCGGTGATCACCCTGATCCTGGCGCTGATCGTGGGCCTAGTCATCCTGGCGGTGCTGCTGCCGTTGTATGGTCTGACCAACGCGATCGGTTGAGTCCGGTCCGTCCAACAACCGGTTCAGGCACCATCCACCAGACTTTCTTTCTTACCCGTCAACGCATACGACCAGGAATACACCGATGCGCCAGCCCTCCCGAATCCGTTCCGGTTCCCGCCTGCGTTCGCCGGCCTCGCAGTCCGGCTTCAGCCTGCTGGAAATCATCATCGTGCTGATCCTGATCGGCGGCATCATGGCGCTGGTCGGCAGCCGCCTGCTGGGCGGCGCCGATCGCGGCAAGGCCAATCTGGCCAAGAGCCAGATCCAGACCCTGGCCGGCAAGGTGGAGAATTACCAGCTCGATACCGGCAGCCTGCCCTCGCGCCTGGACGATCTGGTGACCGCGCCGACCAACGCCAACGGCTGGCTGGGTCCGTACGCCAAGCCGGCGGAGCTGAAGGATCCGTGGGGCCATCCCATCGAGTTCCGTGCGCCGGGTGAATCCCAGCCCTTCGATCTGATCAGTTACGGCAAGGACGGCAAGCCCGGCGGCGAAAGCTACGACGCCGACATCCAGTACCAGTAAGCCGGACACGGCGCGATGCGCGGCGGCTTTCGCCCTTCCTTCCGCACGCCGCGCGATGCCCGGGGCGTTTCGCTGCTGGAGATGCTGCTGGTGGTGATGCTGATCGCCATCGCCGGCACCCTGGCGGCGATGGTGCTGACCGGAGGCCTGGAAGGCATCCGCCTGCGCTCGGAGGCGCGCGAGATTGCGGCGCAGCTGCGCTACACCCGCGCGCAGGCGATGGCCACCGGCAAGCCCCAGCGCTTCGTCATCGATCCGAACACGCGCCGCTGGCAGGCGCCCAACCAGCATCGCGGCAGCGTGCCGGCGTCGCTGCGCGTCGCTTTCATCGGCGCGCGCCAGGCA
Organism: Pseudoxanthomonas sp.; assembly: GCF_051953815.1. Classification (GTDB taxonomy): domain Bacteria; phylum Pseudomonadota; class Gammaproteobacteria; order Xanthomonadales; family Xanthomonadaceae; genus Pseudoxanthomonas_A. Next base: position 23,503 of record NZ_JBQCIJ010000040.1, read on the forward strand.
CAACCGGCACCCGGCGTGGGCGCCATTCTGTTCTTCCATGACGGTGGATCCAGTGGCGGCCAGATCCGCCTCAGTGGCGGCCGGGCGGTGTGGCATGTCGACGTGGCGTGGCTGACCGGTGAAGTCCAGGTGGTCCGCGGGGACGGCGGAACATGAAGCGGCCGCACGGCTTCACGCTGCTGGAGGTCATCGTCGCGTTCGCGCTGCTGGCGCTCGCGCTGACGCTGCTGCTGGGCTCCCTGTCCGGCGCCACCCGCCAGATCCGCGGTGCGGATGACGCCACCCGCGCTTCCCTGCACGCGCAATCGCTGCTGGCGCAGATCGGCGTGGGCGAATTCCTGCAGCCGGGCCATCGCCAGGGTGAGTTCGAACGTGGCCGTTACCGCTGGGAGCTGGAGATCGCCCCGTACGACGATCCCGCGAAGGCGCAGACCCCCATCCGGGATCCGTCCGCGCCCGAGTTGCTGCAGTTGCGGCTGACCACCCGTTGGGGCGACGAACCCCGCCAGCGGATCGTCTGGGACACGCTGCGGCTGGTGCCGCCGGATCCCAACCGCAGCCGGAGCGTGCCGTGAACCGGCGCGCACGCGGCTTTACCCTGCTGGAAATGCTGCTGGCGCTGGTGCTGCTGGCCGCCGGACTCGCGTTGGCATTCGCCACGGTGCGCGCGGCGACCACGATGGTCGAACGCGGCGAGATCCGCGCCCAGCGCAACGAACGCACGCGCGCGGTGGAAGGGTTCCTGCGCCAGCGCATCGGTACCGCTTTGCCGGTGGTGTTCGCCACCGATCCCACCACCTTCCGCCAGTCGCGCTTCCTGGGCGAAGCGCGGCGCATTCGCTTCGTCGCCGATCTGCCGGCCTATCTCGGCCGTGGTGGGCCGCACCTGTACGACCTGAGCTTCGATGACCAGGGCAGGCTGATGGCGCGCTTCTCCATCGTGCAGGCGGGCCAGGCGGTCGATGTGCCGGACGGCATCGCGCCGGAGTTGTTGGCCGACCGCCTGCGCCTGGTGCGTTTCCGCTATCGCGGCCTGGATGAACGGGGCCAGCCCGGTCCGTGGCAGGACGCCTGGCGCACCGCGGAAATCCTGCCCCTGCAGGTCGCGGTGGACGTGGAAACCGAAGCCGGCGCGCGCTGGCCGGAACTGATCGTCACCCTCGTGCACAGCGAGGGTGGCGCGGGCGGTGGAGCGCAGCCACCGGGAGGCGTGTGATGCGCGCGCGCGGCGCGGCCCTGTTGCTGGTGCTGTGGCTGACCGCTCTGCTGGCGGCGCTGATCGGCGCATTCGCGGTGACCGCGCGGATGGAATCGCTGCAGGGCCAGATCGTGCGCGACGGCACGGTGGCGCGCGAACGCGCCCGCGCCGGCATCGAATACGCGCTGGTGCGGATCGCCGATCAGCAGCAACAGACCCGCTGGTTGCCGGACGGGCGTGGCTATGACTGGCGGTTCGCCGGCAGCCGGCTGCGGATCCACGCCATCGACGAAAGCGGCAAGGTCGATCTCAACCAGGCCGACGCCCGCCTGCTGGAGCAGCTGCTGCGGGTGCGGGGCGTTCCCGAGGAAACCGCGCCGGGGCTGGCCGCCGCCATCCTCGACTGGCGCGACCCCGATTCGCTCTCCCAGCCGCAGGGGGGCGCCGAGGATCCCGACTACGCTTCCGCCGGACTGGAGTATGGCGCCAAGGACGCGCCGTTCGAGAGTATCGCGGAACTGCAACAGGTGCTGGGGATGACGCCGGAGATCTACGAGCGCCTGGCCCCCTATCTGACCCTGTACTCCGGCCGCACGCTGCCGGACGCCAACTACGCGCCCGGTCCGGTGCTGGTCGCGATGGGCCTGGACGCCGAACGCATCCTCGCGCAACGCGAGCTGCCGCCGGATCAGGCGGGGGGGCAACTCGTCGGCGGCGGAAGCGGCACGTATAGTATCGAGAGCCGCGCGACGCTTCGCGATGGACGGGAGGCGACGTTGCGCGCGGTGATACGCGCCGGCGGTGGCCCCGTGCCGGGGTCGGCGTACACCGTTTTGCGCTGGGAAGAGGGAACTGCACCGCCATGAGCACGATCCGCGACAGCATGGACAGCCTGCGCGCGCGCCTGTTGCCGGGAGCGGGAGGACTGCTCGGATGGTGGGGCAGGGCGTTGGCCAGCTGGCTGCCGCATCGCTGGCGCTCGCTGCTCGGACTGACCCAGGATCGCCTGCTGCTCAGCCGGCGGGACGAGCGACTGTCGCTGGCCTGGCAGAGCACCGAAGGCGTGCGCGAACTCGCGCAGCTGCCGTTGCCGCTGGAAGCCGCTGATCTGGATGGCCTGCTCGGCCGGCGCATGGCCGGACTGCCGCGCTGGCTGCTGTTGCCGGCCGACAGCGTGCTGCGCCGTCCGCTGGTGCTGCCCGCGGCGGCGGCGGATCGCCTGCGCGACGTCGTTCGTTTCGAGATCGATCGGCAGACGCCGTTCGGCGCCGATGAAGTCTGCTACGACGCCAGCCTGCGCCGGCGGCGCGAGGATGGCCAGCTGGAAGTGGACCTGGTGGTGATTCCGCGCAGCCGTTTCGACGCCGCGATCATGCCCTTGGGGAGCCTGTCCGGTGAACTGGGTGGCGTGGACGTGGCCGGTCCGGATGGATTGCCGCTCGGCGTGAACCTGCTGGCGCCCGCCGAACGCCGGGTCAGGCAGGCGCCGATGCGTGGCTGGCATCTGGCGCTGGCTTCGGTCGCGCTGGTCGCCGTGGTGTTCACCGCCTGGACGATGCTGGACAACCGTCGCGATGCCGCCGACGCATTCGAGGCATCGCTGCGCACCCGCACCGAACAGGCGCGCCGGGTCGCCACCCAGCGACAGCAACTGGTGGATCTGGTGGAAGGCATGAATGCGCTGGAGCGCGCGCGCGCGCAGCGCCCGACCGCGGTCGAGGTGCTGGATGAACTGAGCCGCCGGCTTCCGGACGGCACCTACCTGGAAAAGATGTCCATCGAAGGGGATCGGCTGGTGCTGATCGGCCTCAGCCAGGAAGCCTCCTCGCTGGTGGTCAAACTGCAGGGTTCCCCGCTGTGGCGCTCGCCCGCGTTGAGCGGGGCGTTGCAGCCGGACCAGGCGCGCCGCCGCGATCGCTTCACCCTGACCGCGCAACTGGTCGGAGGCGCGGCCCCCACTTCCCCCGGCACCGGAGATCAGAATGGCAAACGCGCTGACTGATCGCGATCGCTGGCTTGCGCTGGGACTGCTGGCCGCGGTCCTGCTGCTGGGCTATCTGGTGCTGGTGCATCCGTGGTGGACCCAGCCGATGCTGGAAGTGAACGAGCGCATCCAGGCGCTGCGCGAACGCGAACTGCGCGTGCGCACGCAATTGCAGCAGGCGCCGGCGGTGGAAAAGCAACTGGCGGCGGCGCTGGCCCTGCAGGCGCAGCGTCCCGGTTTCCTCGCCGAAGCCAGCACCGAGCTGGCCACCGCCGGACTGGTCCAGCGGCTGGAGGCGGTGGTCAAGGAGGCCAGCCCCGGCAATCGCAGCTGCGGCATCGTCAACCAGTCGCCGCTGCCGCAGGCGGCCGGCGAACGGTTCGCCCGGGTCGCGGTGCAGGTGCGCCTGCGCTGTGGCACGCCGGAAACCGCGGCGGTGCTGCACGCGCTGGAATCCGGCAGTCCGCGCCTGTTCGTGGACAACCTAAACGTTCTTTCCAGCAGCTACGCCTACATTGCGCCCGAAGGCGGCACCGGCGGTCTCGATGTCACCTTCGATCTGTATGGCTATCTCAAGCCCGGCGTGGTGGCGCCCGCAACCCCCGCCGCGCCGGCGGCGATGACGATGCCGGAGGGTGGCGATGCGCGTTGAATCGCTCGGGCCGCGCACGTTGCTGCTGGGCACGGTCGCCGGCTGGGCAGTGTTGTCCGCCATCCTCGCCGTGGCCGGCCTGGGCAGCCGCATCACCCCGCTTGCCGACGATCCGGGCAGCGCGCCGCGCCTGCCGGTGCTGCCCAAGCCCGCGCCGGAACGGCTGGGCACGCTGGCGCAGTATTCGGAGCTGACCGCGCGTCCGCCATTCTATGAAAGCCGGCGGCCGCAGCCGTTCTATCTGACCAATGAAGCCGAAGCGCAGGCGCCGAGTTTCGACTACGTGTTGTCCAGCGTCCTGATCACCCCCGGCTTCCGCATGGCCATCCTGCAGCCCAGCCAGGGCGGCGAGGGCATCCGGATCAAGCAGGGCGAGGCCGCCAGCGCGGCGCCGCAGTGGACGCTGGTGGATCTGCAGCCACGCGCGGCGGTGTTCGAGGGACCGGAAGGACGCCGCACCCTGGAACTGAGGGTGTTCGATGGCGCCGGCGGACAGCCGCCCAGCGTGTCCAGGACCTCGCCGCCGATCGCGGCGCCGGTTCCCGTGCCGCAACCCACCGGCGGCAACGCGCCACCGCAGCCCGTGCCGGGCGCGAGTCCGACCGCGGGCCCGACGCCGGCCAAGCCCGCGCAGGAGCCGCCCGAGCAGCCGGCGATGACCACCGAGCAGCAGATGGAAGCGATCCGCAAACGCATCGAGGCGCGTCGCGCGCAGATGCGCCAGCAGCAGGGGCAGACGGCGCCGCCGCCTGCGCCACCACCCAATCCGAATCAGTAGAGTGCCGGCATGAAGTCACGCCTATTCCTGTTCTCCGTTTGCCTGGGCCTGTTGGCGGGTTGCGCCACCGCGCCCACGCCGGACATCCGGCGCGCCGGCACCACGGGAGAAACCCCGGGCAGGCCGGGTACCGCGCAGACCTCGCCGTTGCCCGAGACGGAGGAGCCCGAGAGCGGTCCCCGTCCGGTGATCCGACGCGGCAGCGGCCAGATGATCAACCGCGGCGCGGCGGCGGCGCCGATGCCCTCGCTGGGCGGCGCGAGTTCCGGCTCGGCCAGCTTCAACTTCGAAGGCGAGTCCGTGCATGCGGTGGTCAAGGCGATCCTGGGCGACATGCTCGGCCAGAACTACGTGATCGCGCCCGGCGTGCAGGGCACGGTCACCCTGGGCACGCCCAAGCCGGTGTCGCCCGCGCAGGCCATGACCCTGCTGGAACAGGTGCTGGCGCAGAACAACGCGCGCATGGTCTACAGCGACGGGCGCTACAACATCATGCCGGCCGACCAGGCCATGGTCGGCACCGTCGCGCCACGCACCGGCGGCGCCGCCAACGCGCGCGGCTACGAGGTGCGGGTGGTGCCGCTGCGCTTCATCGGCGCGACCGAGATGAAGAAGGTGCTGGAGCCGTACGCGCGCCCCAACGCCATCGTCAACATCGACACGACCCGCAACCTGATCACCCTGGCCGGCACCCGCTCGGAACTGGAGAACTACCTGCGCACGGTCGAGGTGTTCGACGTCGATTGGTTGTCGGGCATGTCGGTGGGCGTGTTCCCGCTGGAAACCGGGCAGGCCACCAAGGTCGTCGCGGATCTGGAGAAAGTGTTCGGCGAGGCCAGCAAGACGCCCAGCGCCGGCATGTTCCGTTTCATGCCGCTGGAAGGTGCCAACGCCGTACTGGTGATCACCCCGCAGCCGGCCTATCTGGATCAGATCCAGCAATGGCTGGAACGGATCGACAGCGCGGGCGAAGGCGCACGGCTGTATTCGTACGAACTGAAGTACATCAAGGCGAAGGAACTCGCGCAGCGCCTGTCCGAGGTGTTTGGTTCTGGCGGTGGAAATCGTGGCGAGAACACGGGGGGAGATGGCAACGCATCCCTGATGCCGGGCGCGGATCCGGTATCCATCAGTGATAGCGGCATGATGGGCCAGGGCGCGGCGACCGACTCGGGTCTGGGCAATGTGGGAAATGGGGCCGGCGGCGCGAGTGGTGGTGGCAGCTTCAGCCTGAACCCGCGTCGCGACGGAAACGGGGCCGTGACCCTCCAGGTCGACGGTGATCGGGTTGGAGTCGCAGCGGTGGATGAAACCAACACCCTGCTTGTCCGATCCAACGCCAGCGCGTGGAAATCCATCAAGGATGTGATCGAGCGCCTCGACGTCATGCCGAGCCAGGTTCACATCGAGGCGCAAGTCGCGGAGGTCAATCTGACCGGTCGACTGAAGTATGGCGTCAATTGGTTCTTCGAGAACGCGGTCACCGATGAAGCGGGACTCGCCAGTGCATTGGGACGTCGGATCTGGGGCGATATCAGCGGCAGCATCCGTGGCGATGGGCAGGGACTTGGCTGGACCTTCCTGGGGCGCAATGCCGCCGCCATCGTCGAAGCCCTGGAGGAAATTACCGACGTGCAGTTGTTGCAGACGCCATCTGTGCTGGTACGGAACAACGCGGAGGCCACGCTCAACGTCGGCACGAAGATCCCGATAAATTCGGTTTCGATCACTCCCGACCAGACGGCGAACACCTACAGCCAGGTGCAATACCTGGACACCGGCGTGATCCTCAAAGTACGTCCGCGAATCACCAAGGATGGCACCGTCTTCCTGGATCTGGTGCAGGAAGTCAGTTCGCCCGGCCCACGTCCATCCAACTGCAACAACGATACCGGCGCTGGCTGCAACGTGCCGATCAACACGCGCCGTCTCAAGACCGAAGCGGCCGTCCGCAGTGGTGACACCATCATGTTGGCGGGTCTGATCAGTGATTCGGTGGACAACGGTTCGTCAGGCATTCCTGGCTTGGCCAGGCTTCCCATCGTCGGCGCGCTCTTCGGAAGCAAACGGCAGGATACCGACCGTCAGGAAGTGATCATCCTGCTGACCCCGACCATCGTTCGCGATCCCCAGGATGCGCGCAATCTCACCGACGAGTACGGCCAGCGCTTCCGTTCCATGAAACCGCTGTACGCACCCGAGAAGAAATGACCAGCGCCAGCGTGTCGTCGCTGCCTATCATCCTGCTGCCCATCGGCGCGGATGACGACGCGCTGGATGCCTGCCTGGGGGCGCTGGATGCGGGTACGCCCGCCGGCACGCGCATCTGGCTCGCCGACGATGCCCAGGCCGGCCCGCGCGGCCTGGCCATCGTCGAGCGCTGGCTGCAGCGCACGCGCCTGCAGGCGGATTACACCCGCCGGCCGCGCCCGGTCGGCGAAGTCGCGCACTTGGAGGAAATGCTGCGGGCCTGCGGTGACGCCGACGTGGTCGTGCTCGCGCCCGATGCGCAGCCGCTGCCGGGCTGGTTGCAGCAGCTGGCCGCCTGTCTGGCGCGCGATGCCTCCATCGCCACCGCCACCCCCTGGTGCAATGCGGGCGAAGCGGCCGCCTGGCCGCGGTTGGGCGAGATTTCACCGCCTCCCGCCGATTTCGAGCGCACCGCGCAGGCGTGCGCGGCGATGCCGCCGATGCATCCGGAACTTCCCGCCGGGATTGCCCATGCCGTGGCCATCCGCGGCAGCGCTCGCAGGCGTGCCGGTGGCCTGGACGCCAGCAGTTACGCGTCGTGGTACGCGGCGCTGATCGATCTCTCGCTGCGCCTGTCCGGCCTGGGCTGGCGCAACGCGCTGTGCGAAACCGCCTTCGTCGCCCGCGGTGGCGAGGGACTGCCCGGCGATGGCGACATGGACGCCATCAACGCGCGCTGGCCGGCCTGGCATGCGCGGCTCGCCAACTTCCTGATGGAAGACCCGGTGCGCGCGCTGCGCGAGCGTCTGTCATCGCTGTATCTGGAGGCCGGTGCGCCGGAGCCGCAACGTGAACTCTTCGACTGATCCGCGCGCCATCGCCGCGATCGTCGTCACCCACGAAAGCGCGAGCACCATCGATGATTGCCTGCAGCGTTTGCGGGATGCGCTGGACGTGGCGGAAATACGGGTGGTGGACAACGCCTCGACCGACGACACGGTGAGCGTGGTCCAGCGCCACGCGCTGGCGGATGCGCGGGTCCGTTTCGTCGCCAACCCGGACAACCCGGGTTTCTCGGTCGGTTGCAACCAGGGCGCGGATGATTCCGCTTCCCCCTGGCTGGCCTTCGTGAATCCCGATCTGCAGGTGCAGCCGGATACGCTGGCGCGGTTGCGGGATCTGGCCGTGGGCACCGGCCGGGAGGCGTTGCTGGGCGCGGATCTGGTGGACGAAGCCGGCGTGCGGGATGCCGCCGCGCGTCGCCGGGATCCGGATTTCGCCGCCATGCTGACCGCGCCGGGTGCCGCGTCGCGATTGGGCGTGGACATGGACGACGCGCAGGCGCTGCAACCGCTGGAAGCGCTGTCCGGCGCGCTCATGGTGATGCCGCGTTCGCTGTTCCGCCGGATTGGCGGCTTCGACGAAGGTTACCGCCTGCATGCCGAGGACCTGGATCTGTGCCGGCGCGCGCGCGTGGCCGGCGCGCTGGTGGCCGTGGCCAACGGCGTGCGGGTGGTGCACATCCGCGGCGTGTCCAGCCGCGCGCGGCCATTCTTCGTGGAGTGGCACAAGCACCGCGGCCTGTGGCGCTACTTCGGCAAGTTCGAAGCCGGCCAGCGTGGCGTGGGTGTCCGCGTTGGCGTGTTCGCCGCCATCTGGGCGCATTTCGCGATGGTCGCGCTGAAGCTGTTGCTCCGCCGGCGCTGAGGGCATCGCGGCCGCGTGGAGTATGCTGGCAGCGCCCATGCACGGCCTGCCCCGATGATCATCACCTCGCTGCTGGATACCGATCTCTACAAGTTCACGATGATGCAGGCGGTCCTGCATCACTATCCCGCGGCGCAGGTGCAGTACCGGTTCAAGTGCCGCACGCCGGGTATTCCGCTGGCGGACCACATCGACGAGATTTCCGCGGAAATCGACGCGCTGTGCGCATTGAGTTTCCGGGCTGACGAGCTGGACTACCTGCGCGGCCTGCGCTTCATCAAGTCGGACTTCGTCGATTTCCTTGGCCTGTTCCATCTGGATAGGAAGTACATCCGGTTGCAGGCATCGCAGACGGTGCCCGGCGAAATCGAGCTCGATATCGAAGGACCGTGGCTGCATACCATCCTGTTCGAAGTGCCGCTGCTGGCGATCGTCAACGAAGTCTGGTTCCGCCATGCCCGTGACGCGGATCGCGAAGAGGGAGAGCGCCGGCTGCGGGCCAAGATGGACCGCCTGCGCGAAGGCGGCGAGGACTGCGTCATCGCCGACTATGGCACGCGTCGCCGTTACTCGCGGGACTGGCATGCGCGCGTGCTGCCGATGCTCAAGGCCGGATTGGACGCGCAGTTCGCGGGTACCAGCAACGTCTACTTCGCGCGCGAGTACGGCATGACCCCGCTGGGCACGATGGCGCACGAGTGGCTGCAGGCGTTCCAGGCACTGGGACCGCGCCTGCGCGATTCGCAGGCGGTCGCCTTCGATGTCTGGGCCAAGGAGTATCGCGGCGACCTGGGCATCGCCCTGTCGGACGTGGTCGGTTTGAAGGCGTTCCTGCGCGATTTCGACCTGTACTTCTGCAAGTTGTTCGATGGGATGCGCCACGATTCGGGCGATCCGCTCCAGTGGGGCGAGGAAATCCTCGCGCACCTGGAACGGATGCGCATCGATCCGCGCGGCAAGACGCTGGTGTTCAGCGACGGCCTGGACGTGGACAAGGTGCTGCGGCTGTATGCGCGTTTTCGTGGACGCTGCCGGCTGGCTTTCGGCATCGGCACCAATCTGACCAACGATCTGGGGCCGACCCCATTGCAGATCGTCATCAAGATGATCCGCTGCAACGGCCAGCCGGTGGCCAAGCTGAGCGATTCTCCGGGCAAGAGCATGTGCGAGGACGAAGGCTACGTGCGTTACCTGCGGCAGGTGTTCGAACTGCCCGACGAGGAGGAGACACCATGATCCATCTCATCCTGAAAATGGGCGACCCGCGGCTGTTGAAGATCGCCCGCCCGGTGGAGCGGTTCGATACGCCGGAACTGCACGCGCTGATCGCCGACATGTTCCAGACCATGGCTTCCGCGGGTGGCGTCGGACTGGCGGCACCGCAGATCGGCGTGGACCTGCAACTGGTGATCTTCGGTTTCGACAACAGCGATCGCTATCCGGATGCGCCGCCGGTGCCGCGCACCATCCTGCTCAATCCGGTGATCGATCCGCTGTCCGACGAGATGGAGGATGGCTGGGAAGGCTGCCTGTCGGTGCCGGGGCTGCGCGGCGTGGTGCCGCGCCATCGCGCGATCCGCTATCGCGGCTTCGACCCGCAGGGCCAGCCGATTGATCGGGAGGCCGAAGGCTTCCATGCGCGGGTGGTGCAGCACGAATGCGATCACCTGATCGGCCGGCTGTATCCCTCCCGCATCCGCGACTTCAGCCAGTTCGGCTACACCGAGATCCTGTTTCCCGGTTTGCGGGGCGACGACTGAGGGCGTGTCCGGCGCCGTCGCCGGATTCGGCAATCAAGCCAGCGCGTAGCGCAGGATGAACAGTCCGGCCACCAGCCACACCGCCGGATGCGCTTCGCGCCAGCGGCCGGTGCCGAGCTTGAGCGCGGCGTAGGCGATGAAGCCGAACGCCAGACCGTTGGCGATGGAGTAGGTGAACGGCATCGCCAGCGCGCACAGCGCGGCCGGTACCGATTCGGTCAGATCGCTCCAGTCCACGTCAACCAGTTCGCGCAGCATCAGGCCGGCGACGTAGAGCAGCGCCGGCGCGGTGGCGTAGCCCGGCACCATCGCCGCCAGCGGCGAGAACAGCAGCGCGACCAGGAACAGCAGGGCCACCACCAGCGCGGTCAGTCCGGTGCGCCCGCCCACCTGCACGCCTGAGGCGCTCTCGGCGTAGGCGGTGGTGCTGCTGGTGCCCAGCAGCGAACCGGCGATGATGGCGCCGCTGTCGGCGAGCAGGGCGCGGCCGAAGCGCTTCTGCCCGTCCGCCAGTTTCAACAGGCCGGCGCGTCCGGCCACCCCGTAGAGCGTGCCGGTGGCGTCGAACACTTCCACCAGCACGAACACCAGCACCACCTGCAGCAGCACCGCCACCGGCGTGCCGTCGTCCCGGTGCAGCAGTCCGGGCAGATCCAGTTGCAGCCAGGTCGGGGCCAGGCTGGGCGGCGCGGCGACGATGCCCTGGTAGTCCACGTAGCCGAGCAGGCCGGCGAACGCGGTCACCACCAGGATGCCGATCAGGATCGCGCCGCGCACGCCGCGCGCTTCCAGCACCGCGATCAGCAGGAAGCCGCCGAGCGCCAGCAGCGGTTCGTGCGAATGCAGCGTGCCCAGCGCGACCAGGGTGTCCGGGTTGCCGACGATCACCTGCGATTTCTGCAGCGCGATGATGGCCAGGAACAGGCCGATGCCGGCGACGATGGCCGCGCGCAGCGAGGCCGGGATGCCGGCGACCAGCCAGGCGCGCACGCCGGTCAGGCTGAGCAGCAGGAACACCAGGCCGGAGATGAACACTGCCGCCAGCGCCTGCTGCCAGGGCAGGCCGGCCGTGCCGACCACGGTGAAGGCGAAGAATGCGTTCAGGCCCATGCCCGGCGCCATGCCAACCGGGAAGTTCGCCGCGAACGCCATGATCAGCGATCCCAGCGCCGCCGCCAGGCAGGTGGCGACGAACACCGCGCCCGCGTCCATGCCGGTGGTCGAAAGGATTTCCGGATTGACGAAGACGATGTAGGACATCGTCAGGAACGTGGTGGCGCCGGCCAGCAGCTCGGTGCGGACGGTGGTGCCATGCTCGCTCAGGCGGAACAGGCGATCGATGGACATGGGAGCGGCCTCTTCATCCGGGGCAGGGTACCGCAGGCGCGTGTTCGCGCGGTGGATGCGGCCTGCCTGGCGGATGAAAAAAGAAGAGCCGGATTCGGGTGAATCCGGCCCTTTGGGATTTACTGCCGGCAGGCAATGGATCCCCGCTTCCGCGGGGATGACGATTCGACGGGGCCGTGGTCGTCGCCGGCCACGGCCCGAATCGTCACTTCAGCGCCTTGAAGCGCAGGCGATGCGGCTGCGCGCCCTCGGCGCCCAGGCGACGCTTCTTGTCTTCCTCGTACTCGCGGTAGTTGCCCTGAAAGAACTCCACGTGCGAATCGCCTTCGAAGGCGAGGATGTGGGTGGCGATGCGATCCAGGAACCAGCGATCGTGCGAGATGACGAAGGTGTTGCCGGGGAACTCCAGCAACGCGTCTTCCAGCGCGCGCAGGGTTTCGATGTCCAGGTCGTTGGACGGTTCGTCGAGCAGCAGCACGTTGCCGCCCTGCAGCAGGGTCTTGGCCATGTGCAGGCGGCCGCGTTCACCACCGGACAGCGAGCCGACCAGCTTCTGCTGGTCCTGGCCCTTGAAGTTGAAGCGGCCGATGTACGCGCGCGACTGGATTTCCACGCCGTTGATGTTGAGGATGTCCAGGCCGCCGGAGACTTCCTGGAACACGTTGTGGTTGCCTTCCAGCTTGTCGCGGCTCTGGTCGACGTAGGCCAGCTTGACGGTGGGACCGATGTTGATGGTGCCGGAATCGGGCTTTTCCTGGCCGGTGATCATCTTGAACAGGGTCGACTTGCCGGCGCCGTTGGGGCCGATGATGCCGACGATGGCGCCGGCCGGCACCAGGAAGCTCAGGTCGTCGATCAGCAGGCGGTCGCCGAACTTCTTGGAGACGTTCTTGAACTCGATGACGCTGTTGCCCAGGCGCTCGCCCGGCGGGATGAAGATTTCGTTGGTCTCGTTGCGCTTCTGGTAGTCGACCGACTGCAGTTCCTCCAGGCGGGCCAGGCGCGCCTTGCCCTTGGAACGGCCGCCCTTGGCGTTCTGGCGCGACCATTCCAGTTCCTTGGCGATCGCCTTCTGGCGCGCCTTTTCCTGGTTCTCTTCCTGCTTCAGGCGCTCTTCCTTCTGCACCAGCCAGTCGGTGTAGTTGCCTTTCCACGGAATGCCGCGGCCGCGGTCGAGTTCGAGAATCCACTCGGCGGCGTTGTCGAGGAAGTAGCGATCGTGGGTGACCGCCACCACGGTGCCGGTATAGCGGGCCAGGAACTGTTCCAGCCACTCCACCGATTCGGCGTCGAGGTGGTTGGTCGGTTCGTCGAGCAGCAGCATGTCCGGCTTCTGCAGCAGCAGGCGGCACAGCGCGACGCGGCGCTTCTCGCCGCCGGACAGCTTGCCGACGACGGCGTCCCACGGCGGCAGGCGCAGCGCGTCGGCGGCCACTTCCAGCTGCTGTTCCAGCATGTGCGCGTCACCGGCGGCGAGGATCGCCTCCAGGCGCTGCTGCTCGGCGGCCAGCTTGTCGAAATCGGCGCCTTCCTCGGCGTAGGCGGCATACACCGCGTCCAGCGCGGCCTGGGCCTGCAGCACTTCACCCACGCCTTCCTCGACCGCTTCGCGCACGGTCTTGTTCGGATCCAGCTCCGGCTCCTGCGCCAGATAGCCGACCTTGATGCCCGGCTGCGGGCGCGCTTCGCCCTGGAAGTCGGTGTCCACGCCGGCCATGATCTTGAGCACGGTGGACTTGCCGGCGCCGTTGAGGCCGAGCAGGCCGATCTTGGCGCCCGGGAAGAACGACAGCGAGATGTCCTTGATGATCTGGCGCTTGGGCGGAACGATCTTGCTTACACCGTTCATGGTGTAGATGTATTGCGACATGGGGCTCTCCGGAACCGGGACGCGCCGAGCCCGGCCGGATGGCCTGGGACAGGGCGGGAAGCTGGGGATTATCCCGCAGGGTGGGGGCGTGTTGCCAGCGCGGAAGGGGTGGAACGCCGCCTCCGCGCCTGTCGTTCAGGCGGAATGCGCCCCGAACCGCGGGCGCGCTCCGGCCGGGGCCGCCGCGGGCGACGGCACCGGGAACTCAGATCCAGATGATCAGGGCCACCACCAGCGCCACGCCCAGGTACTTGAGCGTGTAGTACAGCCCCTTGCTGCGCTCGCGCAGGGCCTTGCTCTTCAGGCGCAGGGCGTAGAAGTACTTGAACGCCCGGTTGAAACCGCCGGTCTTGTCGCCTTCCTGGTTCGGCGAGGCGCCGGCGGCGATCAGGTTGCGGGCGACGAAGCGGTTGAGCGCGGCCGCCCAGCGGTATTTCATCGGCCGCTCGATGTCGCAGAACAGGATGATCCGGTTCTGCTGGCTGTCGTTGCGGGCGCTGTGGATGTAGGTCTCGTCGAACATCGTCCACTGCCCGTCGCGCCAGCTGTAGCGCTGGCCGTCCACATCGATGAAGCAGGCGTCGTCGTTGGGGGTCTCCAGGCCCAGGTGCAGGCGCAGCGAGCCGGCATAGGGGTCGCGATGCGGCCGCAGCTCGCTGCCCGGCGGCAGTTCGGTGAACATGGCCGCCTTCACCCCCGGCAGCTCGCGCAGCAGCGCCGTGGTCGTGGGGCAGAGTTCGGCCGCGGAGGGGTGGGCGTCGTCGTACCACTTCAGGTAGAAGCGCTTCCAGCCGCGGCGGAAGAACGAATTGAAACCGACGTCGGTATAGCCGTCGGCGGCCTTGATCTGCTGCATTTCGCGCAGGTGCCGCGCCTCGGCGCGGATGTCCTGCCAGCGGGCCCGCAGCGGCGCCAGTTCGGGAAAATGCCGTTCCGGGTCCAGGAACGGGGTGGTCGGCACCCGCGAGCAGGCGTACATCAGCACGTTGATCGGCGCCATGAAGGTCGAGTGGTCCAGCAACTGTCGGCCAATCCGGTGGCGCACGCGTCCGCGGAAGTGCACGTAGACGGCACTGGCGACGAACAGGAAGACAAAAACCCATTTCACGGTAGGGGCATCCAGGTGGGGAGACCGGCTGGCCGGGGGCTGGCGGGTCGGGCAAGCGGGTCAAACGGGCCCATTGTCGGGCAGAACGGGCCCGGAGGCACCTTTCGAGGTTGGCCGCCATACGCCCGTGGGCTAATATTTCAAGTCTTGTCCCGACCGCCTGAATGCCGGTCCGCCGGCGCCGCCGGGTCTCATCTTTTCTTCAGCTTCCCATCCGAGGCCGCGAATGTTCCCCAGCACCACCCGTATTGCCGGATTCGATGACGAACTCGCCCAGGCCATCGCCGCCGAGGCCCGCCGCCAGGAGGACCACGTCGAGCTGATCGCCAGCGAGAACTACGCCAGCCCGCGGGTGATGGAAGCCCAGGGCAGCGTGCTGACCAACAAGTACGCCGAAGGTTATCCGGGCAAGCGCTACTACGGCGGCTGCGAGTACGTCGACATCGCCGAGCAGCTGGCCATCGATCGGGTCAAGCAGCTGTTCGGCGCCGATTACGCCAACGTGCAGCCGCATTCCGGCTCGCAGGCCAACCAGGCGGTGTATTTCGCCCTGCTGCAGCCGGGCGACACCATCCTGGGCATGTCGCTGGCGCACGGCGGCCACCTGACCCACGGCGCCAAGGTCAACGCCTCGGGCAAGCTGTTCAACGCCGTGCAGTACGGCGTCAACGACCAGGGCCTGATCGACTACGACGAAGTCGAGAAGCTGGCGCTGGAGCACAAGCCGAAGATGGTCGTGGCCGGTTTCTCGGCCTATTCGCAGGTCATCGACTGGGCGCGCTTCCGTGCCATTGCCGACAAGATCGGCGCCTACCTGTTCGTGGACATGGCGCACGTGGCCGGCCTGGTTGCCGCCGGCGTGTACCCGAATCCGCTGCCGCACGCCCACGTGGTCACCTCGACCACCCACAAGACCCTGCGCGGCCCGCGCGGCGGCATCATCCTGGCCAAGGGCGCCGGCGAGGACATCGAGAAGAAGCTGCAGAGCATCGTGTTCCCGGGCATCCAGGGCGGTCCCCTGATGCACGTCATCGCCGCCAAGGCGGTGGCCTTCAAGGAAGCGCTGGAGCCTGAGTTCACCGCCTACCAGCAACAGGTGGTGAAGAACGCGCAGGCGATGGCCGCGACCATCATCCAGCGCGGCTACAAGATCGTGTCCGGCGGCACCCAGAACCACCTGATGCTGGTCGACATGATCGGCAAGGGCATCACCGGCAAGGCGGCCGAGGAGGCGCTGGGCAAGGCGCACATCACGGTCAACAAGAACGCCGTGCCGAACGACCCGCAGAAGCCCTTCGTCACCTCCGGCCTGCGCATCGGCACCCCCGCGGTGACCACCCGCGGCTACAAGGAAGCCGACTGCGTGGCTCTGGCCAACTGGATCTGCGACGTGCTGGACGCGCCCAACGACGACAAGGTCATCGCCGGCGTGCGCGAGAACGTCACCCTGCAGTGCCGCCAGTTCCCGGTCTACGGCTGACCGCCTGACCGGTCCGGAACCGCCGCCGTCGCGACGATGGCGGCGGTCCTCCCGGCGGCGCCGTTTCCCGCGGTCCCGGCGGTTTCCCGTCGTTCCGCCGCGTCCGCCACCCTGATCACGGGCGGATCGTGACCGCGGGCGGCGCCGGCAGTACACTCAGGCGCTCGGACGGGGATTCCCGTCCATGCCCGCCGCGTCCTGCGGCGGAAAGCCCCAGAGCCGATGCACTGCCCCTTCTGCCAGCACACCGATACCCGCGTCATCGATTCACGCGTCTCCGAAGACGGCGCGACGATCCGTCGGCGGCGTGAGTGTGAGGCCTGCGGCGAGCGCTTCAGCACGCTGGAGAACATCGAAATCAAGCTGCCCGCGGTCATCAAGAGCGATGGGCGCCGGGATGCCTTCGACGCGCGCAAGCTGCGCGCCGGTTTCGATCGCGCCCTGCAGAAGCGCCCGGTCTCGGAAGAACAGATCGAGGCGGCGGTGCGCGCGGTGGTGCACAGCATCCGCATGAGCGGCGAGCGCGAAATCCCGTCGCGCCGGATCGGCGAATTCGTGATGAACGAACTGCGCAAGCTCGATCACGTCGGCTACGTGCGCTTCGCCTCGGTCTATCGCAGCTTCGAGGACGTGGCGGATTTCCGCGAGGAAATCGAGAAGCTGGAGCGCGATCTGCCCGCCGGCGCCGGCCAGCTGTCGCTGCTCGGTGGCGAAGTCGTGCCCTTCGACAAGAACCTCGACAAGCACAAGAAGCGCTGAGCCATGCGCATCGACTGGATCGGGCGCCACCCGCAGCACGTGGTCGCGCTGGCGCGCTGGCACCATGCCGAATGGGGTGAGTTGTATGACGACTGGACCCTGCCGGCGGCCACCGCCGAGCTGGAGGACCACACCCGCCGCGACTCCCTGCCCACCACGCTGGTGCTGATGGACGGCGACACCCTGCTGGGTTCGGTCAGCCTGCTGCTGGAAGACGCGCCGGAATTGCAGGAACGCGGCGGCCCATGGCTGGCCAGCCTGTTCGTGTCGCCGGACGCGCGCGGACGCGGCGGCGGCAAGCACCTGGTGGAGGCGGCCGTGGCGCATGCGGCCGCGCACGGCGTGGAGCGACTGCGCCTGTTCACCCTCTGGCACGAAGACTTCTATTCGGGATTGGGCTGGGAGCTGGAGGAACGCGCGCATCTGCACGGCGTGCCGATCAGCATCATGGGCATCGCGCCCGCGCGCCGCATCGCGGCGGAAACGACGCCATCCCTCGCATCCCCCCTCCGACCCACGGGAACCCGGGCATGACCGATACCGCCACCTTCACCGCCACCGATCACGCGCTGATGGCGCAGGCCCTGCGCCTGGCCGAACGTGGCGCCTACACCACGCGCCCCAACCCGATGGTGGGTTGCGTCATCGCCCACGGCGATGAGGTGGTCGGGGAAGGCTGGCACCAGCGCGCCGGGGAGCCGCATGCCGAGGTGTTCGCCCTGCAGGCCGCCGGTGAGCGCGCCAAGGGGGCTACCGCCTACGTCACCCTGGAACCCTGCGCGCATACCGGTCGCACCGGGCCTTGCGCCGATGCGCTGATCGCCGCGGGCGTGAGCCGGGTGGTCGCGGCGATGCGGGACCCGTTCCCGCAGGTCGACGGCGCAGGTTTCGACAGACTGCGCGCCGCCGGCGTCACGGTGCAGTCCGGTCCGCTGGAAGCGCAGGCGCGCCAGCTCAATCGTGGTTTCCTGTCGCGCATCGAGCGGGGCCGGCCGTTCGTGCGGGTCAAGCTGGCGACCAGCCTGGACGGGCGCACCGCGATGGCCAATGGCGATTCCAAGTGGATCAGCGGCGATGCCTCGCGCCTGGACGTGCAGCGCTGGCGCGCGCGGGCGGGGGCGATCCTGACCGGCGCCGGCACGGTGCTGGCCGACGATCCCTCGCTCACCGTGCGGCTGGAGGACGACACGCCGTTCGTGCCGCCGTTGCGGGTGGTGCTGGATCCGGGGCTGGCGACGATCGCGCGCGGCCGGGTCCGCGAAGGCGACGCGCCCACCCTGTACATCCATACCGCCGACGCCAAGCCGCCGCGCGAAATCGCCGCGCAGCGCGCGGTGGCGCCGGCCGACGGCAGCAATTTCGACCTGCGCGCGGTGCTGGAACTGCTGGCCGCGCGCGGCATCAACGAAGTCCAGGTGGAAGCGGGCGCGACCCTGGCGGGGGCGTTCATCGCCGCCGGCCTGGCCGATGAAATCCTGCTCTACGTCGCCCCGGTGCTGCTGGGCGATCAGGCGCGGCCTTTGTTCGCCGGCCTGGGCATCCACAGCATGAGCGAGCGCGCGCGCCTGAAGATTGTCGATGCGCGCGCGATTGGCCAGGATCAGCGCATCCTGCTGCAACCGGCGCCCGCCGCCTGAGCCCGCCCCGACCCATGGCCGCCTTCAAGGATCACTTCTCGGCGCTCGCCGACACCTACGCCAGTTCGCGCCCGACCTATCCGGAGGCGCTGTACGACGCCATCGCGGCGGTGGTTCCGGCCAGCGCGCGGGTGTGGGAGCCCGGATGCGGCAGCGGCCAGGCGACCCGGGGCCTGGGCGGCCGTTTCGCCCACGTCCATGCCACCGATCCGAGCGCCGCGCAGATCGCGCGCCACTGGGCGCAGCGGGAACCCGCCGGCAACGTGACGGTGGCGGTGGAACTGGCCGAGACCCCCTCGCTGGCCGACGCCAGTGTCGAACTGATCGCCGTGGCGCAGGCGCTGCACTGGTTCGATCGCCGCGCCTTCTTCGCCGGCTGCGAGCGCGTGCTGGCGCCCGGCGGCGTGCTGGCGGCGTGGACTTACCAGGACATCGTGTTTTCCGACGATCTGTCCGACGTGGCCGAGGCCGTGCGCGACGACATCGATCCGTACTGGCCGCCGGAGCGCAACGACGTGGATGTCGGCTACACCGGCTACGACTGGCCGTTCGATGCCATGCCCGCGCCGGACGATCTGTGGCTGACCGCCGACTGGACCCTGCCGCAGTTGCTGGGCTATTTCGCCAGCCTGTCGGCGACCGCCTGTTTCCAGGCCGCCACCGGTCGTGACGCCATCGAAATCCATGGCCCCGAACTGGCCGCCGCCTGGGGCGATCCCGCGCGCGTGCGGCGGATGCGCTGGCCGCTGGTGCTGCATCTGCGGCGCAAGCCGGCCTGATCAACAGGCCGATCTGGTCGAGCCGACTTGGTCGAGCCGACTTGATTTGAAGCGGGTGACCGGCCCGCCCTGATCAAGCCGATTTCCCGCGCGAACCGGCCCGGTTCGGGCGCGGCGCGCGACGCAGTGTTCAGCCGGAGCCCGCGGAGCGGGGTGCTACAATGCGCGCGCCGGTTCGCCGGCAAACCAACGACGTCTTCAGGGCGGGGCGAAACTCCCCACCGGCGGTAGGTGCGCAAGCACGAGCCCGCGAGCGCCTCCGGCCACGCCGGAGGGTCAGCAGACCCGGTCCAATGCCGGGGCCGACGGTTACAGTCCGGATGAAAGAAGACGGCAAACGCGGGGCGTCGCGCGAGCGATGGCCTGCGCCTGCCTCATGCCTTGAGGCGTTTTTCGCTTTTCCATTTCCGCGAGAAACGTTTCATGTCCCAGACATCCCCCGTGTCCACGAATGCCGTGCGTCCTTCCGCGCGCCGCGTTCCGGTTTCCGTTTCCATGCCCACCTACGGGCGGGTATCGCCCGCGCGCGGTCCGGAGGTGCGCTGATGTTCACCGGCATCATCGAAGGCCTGGGCGCGCTGGCCGCCACTGAAAACCGCGGTGGCGACGTCCGCCTGACCGTCCGGACCGGCACGCTGCCGTTCGCGCAGGTGCAACTGGGCGAGAGCATCGCGGTCAACGGCGTGTGCCTGACCGTGATCGCGTTCGACGCCGATTCGTTCCAGGCCGACGCCTCCACGGAAACGCTGGCACTGACCACGCTGGGCGGACTGGCGCCGGGTGCGCCGCTCAACCTGGAGCGGGCGATGCGGCCCACCGATCGCCTGGGCGGCCATCTGGTCAGCGGCCATGTCGATGGCCTGGGCCGGGTGCTGGACATCCGCGAGGACGCGCGCGCGCAGCGCTGGCGCTTCTCCGCGCCCGCCGCCCTGCTGCGCTACATCGCCAAGAAGGGCTCGATCTGCGTCGACGGCGTCAGCCTGACCGTCAACGAGGTCGATGACGCCGGCTTCGAGGTCGCGCTGATTCCGCATACGGTTTCGCACACCGCCTTCGCGCAGACGCGCGTGGGTGATGCGGTGAACCTGGAAATCGACCTGGTCGCGCGCTATGTCGAGCGCCTGCTCGGCGCCCGCGACGCGGAGGTGTCGGCATGAGCTTCGCCACCATTCCCGAACTGCTGGAAGAAATCCGCAACGGCCGCATGGTCGTGATCGTCGACGACGAGGATCGCGAGAACGAGGGCGATCTGATCATGGCTGCCGAACTGGTCAAGCCGTCGGACATCAATTTCATGGTCACCCACGCGCGCGGCCTGGTCTGCCTGTCGCTGACCCGCGAACGCTGCCGCCAGCTCGGCCTGCCGCCGATGGTCCAGGACAACACCTCGCCGCACCACACCAATTTCACCGTCAGCATCGAGGCGGCCGAGGGCGTGACCACCGGCATCTCCGCCTACGATCGCGCGCACACCGTGCGCACCGCGGTCCGCCCGGACGCCAAGCCGCGGGATCTGGCGCAGCCGGGCCACATCTTTCCGCTCGCGTCGCAGCCCGGCGGCGTGCTCAATCGCGCCGGCCACACCGAGGCGGCCAGCGATCTCGCGCTGATGGCCGGACTGGAGCCGGCGGGGGTGCTGGTCGAGGTCCTCAACGCGGACGGCAGCATGGCGCGGCGTCCGCAGCTGGAAGCCTTCGCGCGCGAGCATGGCCTGAAGATGGGTTCGATCGAGGATCTGATCCGCTATCGCCTGAGCACCGAGCACACGGTCGAGCGGGTCGACGAGCGCGACATCCAGACCGAGCACGGCCCGTTCCGTCTGTTCACCTACCGCGACCGGCTCAGCCACGGCCTGCACTTCGCCCTGCTGCGCGGAACCGCCGACGCCGGCACGCCCACCCTGGTGCGGGTGCACATGCAGAACCCGCTGGCCGACGCGCTGCACTGGCGTCGCGCCGATTTCGGCCCGGCCATCGGCGATGTGCTCCGCCGCATCGCCGCCGAGGAACGCGGCGCACTGGTGCTGCTGGGCGATGGTGCAAGCCCGGACGCCCTCCTGGATCGCATCCGCGAGTGCCCGGAACCGCCGGCCAGCCGGGCCGGCGCGCTGGCCGAATGGCGCCGCAACGGCGCCGGCAGCCAGATCCTGGCCGATCTGGGCCTGGGCCGCCTGCGCGTGCTGGGCACGCCCCGCCGGCAGGTCGGCCTGGCCGGCTTCGGCCTGGACGTGGTCGAGTACGTCGAGCCCTGACGACCACGGGCCGGCCCCGGCGCCCGGGGCCGGCCCTGTTAAACTTGCCAACCCCCAAGGAACCCTGCCCATGGCCCACTACGAAGGCGATCTGCGCGCCCCCGAAGGCGCCCGTTTCGCGATCATCGCCAGCCGCTGGAATGCCCGCATCACCGACGTGCTGGTGGCCGGCGCCCGCGAGAGCCTGGCCGGCAACGGGGTGGGCGAGGACGCCATCGACGTGATCCGCGTGCCCGGCGCCTGGGAAATCCCGGTCGCCGCCGCGCGCGTGGCCGCCGGCAGCGCGCACGCCGCGATCATCGCGCTG
Organism: Pseudoxanthomonas sp.; assembly: GCF_051953815.1. GTDB lineage: Bacteria > Pseudomonadota > Gammaproteobacteria > Xanthomonadales > Xanthomonadaceae > Pseudoxanthomonas_A. The sequence goes on from NZ_JBQCIJ010000040.1 coordinate 45,310, forward strand.
GGCTGCGTCATCCGTGGCGATACGCGCCACTATGAGCATGTCGCCGACCGCTGCGCCGAAGGCCTGATGCGGGTGCAGCTGGATTTTGGCGTGCCGGTGCTCAACGGCGTGCTGGCGGTCGAACGTATCGAGGATGCCGAGGCCCGCGCCGGCGGCAGCCATGGCAACAAGGGCGAAGAGGTCGCGCTGGCGGCCGTCGAGATGGCGCAGCTGCTGGAACAGCTGCCGTAACCACATTCAGGCTGGAGAACCCGTGAGCCGACAGTACCGAAAAGATGGCGTCGATCCCGTGACCCGCGCGCGCGCGCGCCGTCGCGCCCTGCAGGCGCTGTACGCGTGGCAGGTGTCGGGTGGCGAGGTCGGACAGGTGATCGCCCAGTTCGCGCACGAACAGGCGCACGAGATCGCCGATCTCGAATACTTCGAGGATCTGGTGCGCGGGGTGGTGAAGCATCGCGTCCAGCTCGACGAGGCGCTGGCGCCGTACCTGGATCGCACGGTGGAGGAGGTGGATCCCATCGAGCGCGCGGTCCTGCGCATCGCCGCCTACGAACTGCTGCATCGCCTGGATGTGCCGTACCGGGTGGTGCTGAACGAGGCCATCGAAACCGCCAAGCGTTTCGGCGCCGAACATGGCCACACCTATGTCAACGGCGTGCTGGATCATGCCGCGGTGGCATGGCGTCCGGCCGAGACCTCCGCCAAGGCGCGCTGAGTCCGGGCGGCGCGCGGATTGCCGCTTCCGCGGCTGGGAGCGGCCTTGGAAGCGAGCCCGCCGGTCTTGATGGCCCGACGCGAGGTGACATGAACACCGGCGAATTCGATTTGATTGCCCATATCCGCGCGCGGGCCGGCCTGCGCGACGACGTGATACTGGGTATCGGCGACGACGCCGCGCTGCTGCAACCGCCGGCGGGCCGCCAACTGGTCGTCACCGCCGACACGCTCAACGCCGGCGTGCATTTTCCGGAATCCACGACGGCCAGCGACATCGGCTGGAAGTCGCTGGCCGTCAACCTGTCCGACCTGGCGGCGATGGGTGCCGAACCCGCCTGGTGCACGCTGTCCCTGTCGCTGCCCGCCAGCGATCCGGGCTGGCTGGATGGCTTCCTCGACGGCTTCCTCGGGTTGGCGCAGGCGCACGGCATCGCGCTGGTCGGTGGCGACACCACCCGTGGTCCGCTGGCAATCGCGGTCACCGCGATCGGCCTCGTCGCGGCCGGGCGCGCGTTGCGCCGAAAGGGCGCCCGGGTGGGCGATGACGTCTGGGTCAGCGGCACGCTGGGGGATGCGGCGGCGGCGCTGCACGCGTGGCCGGAGCCTGCGCCCGCGTTGCGCGCGCGTCTGGATCGGCCCTCGCCGCGCGTTGAACTTGGCCGCCGCCTCGCGGGCGTCGCGCATGCCGCGCTGGATGTTTCCGATGGCCTGCTCGCCGATCTCGGCCATCTCTGCCGCGTCAGCGGGGTGGGCGCGGAGATCGAACTGGCGCGACTGCCGGTCTCGGATGCGCTGGGCGTTCATCCGCTGTCGGCGCGCATCGCCTGGCAGGCCTGTGGCGGCGATGATTACGAACTGTGCTTCACCGCGTCGCCGGATCATCGGGATGGGCTGGCGATGCTCGCCACCGAACTCGAGCTGCCGCTGACCCGCATCGGCCGCATCGTCGATGGCGACGGCGTGCGCGCGCTGGATGAAACGGGGCAACCTTGGTGTTCCGAGCGGACCGGATACACCCATTTCTAGCACCGCCGCTCCTGCATTTGGGGATGGGATGCAGGCGAAAAAACGGCGATCCTTCCCGCAGTGTGATCAGTGCGCCGGCTGAGCGGCTTCCAGCAGCGGCGGCAGTTCGCCCGCGCCCAAGGTGACCGGCCTGGCCAGTGCGTTGAGCGCCTCATTGCGCTCCAGCGGCAGGTTGTCGCCCATGCGGGCGCCGGGCGGCAACAGCGGAAAATCCAGGCGTAAATTTGCCGCCTTCGCCGGCGCGCCGGTGATTTCCCGATACAGCACCGCCGCCACGATCAGCGACGCGGGCAGGGAAGGATGCAGGCTGTCATCGGTGAACAGCGACTTGGGCTTGCCGCCGGATGCCGCTTCGTAGGCGCGCAGACGGGTGCCGGCCATCACCGGCGTCGCGCCGGTTTCGCGCGCGACCTGGCGCAGGCCGCGATCCAGGTTGTCCTGCCAGGTGGCATCCGGTCCCCAGGTGCCCAGCAGCAGCACGCGCGCGCCGCGCCGCTCGGCAAGCTCGGCGAAGCGGCGATGCGTGCGCAGGCTGTTGCGGCAACCGTCCTGCTCCTTCTGCGCGGGACTGGCGAGGCAGGCGAGCAGGCCGCCGCGTTCCTGCAGGATCACGGCGTCCCAATGTTCCTGTTCCAGCGCTTTCACCGCGGCGCCGCTCTTCCAGTGCTGGGCCAGCTCCGCACCGGGCATCACGTAGGTCCCGGTTTCGATCAACGGGCCCGTGTCCTGCGCGCGCGCCAGGCTGCGCAGCAGGCCAGGCAGGTTGTTGGTGTAGATCAGGCTGTTGCCGATCAGCAGCACCCGCAGAGTGGGGCGCTGGGGCGGCGGGTTGCCGGGAGACTGCGCGGCGGCGTGGGCGATGCCGGCGCCCAACAGCAGGAGCAGCAGCCCCAGGCGCTTCACGGCGGCAGGACCTTGCCCGGATTGAGGATGCCGTCCGGGTCGAGCGCGTGCTTGATCGCGCGCATCGCCGCCAGCGTCGCCGGGGTGAATGCGTGGGGCATGAAATCGCGCTTGGCCACGCCGATGCCGTGTTCGCCCGACAGGGTGCCGCCGAGCGACAGGGTCAGTTCGAACAGGCGCGGCAGCGCGGCGCGTGCCCGCGCGGTCTGGTCGGCGTCCTGCGGGTCGTAGAGGATATTGACGTGCAGGTTGCCGTTGCCGGCGTGGCCGAACACGACGATCGGCAGATCGAACCCGGCGGCCATCTTCTCGACTCCGCCGACCAGATCCGGGATGCGGCTGACCGGCACCACCACGTCCTCGTTGATCTTGCCGGCGGCGATCGTGCGCAGGGCCGGCGACAACGATTTGCGTGCGGACCACAGGCGTTCGCGCGCGGCTTCGTCCGGCGCCTCGTCCAGCGCTATCAGGCCCTCGCCGGCGGCGGCCGCCGCCACCGCTTCCAGCGCATGCGGCAGGGTTTCGTGTTCGCCGTCGACCTCGATCATCAGCAGCGCGCCGGCGTCGGGAATGTCCGCGCCGCCCACCTCGCGCGCCAGCCGGATGCAGGCGCGGTCCATGAATTCCAGCATCGCCGGCGCCACCGGTTGCGCCATCACCCGCGACACCGCGGCGGCGGCCTGGGTGACGTCGCCGTACAGCGCGCGCAGGCTGGCGCGGCGCGGCGGCTTCGGCAGCAGGCGCAGGGTCGCTTCCACGATCAGGCCGAGCGTGCCCTCGCTGCCGATCAGCAGATGGGTGAGGTCGTAGCCGGTCGCGTCCTTGGTGGTGACGCTGCCGCAGGCGATCAGATCGCCGGTGCCGGTGACGGCCTGCAGGCCGAGCACGTTGTCGCGGGTGGCGCCGTACTTCACCGCGTGCGGCCCGCCGGCGTTGCAGGCCAGGTTGCCGCCAATCGTGGCGACGTCGGCGCTGGCGGGATCCGGCGCCCAGAACAGGCCATGCGCCGCGATCGCGGCCTGCAGTTCGCTGTTGAGCACGCCGGCTTCCACCACCGCGTAGCGGTCGCCGGCTTCGATGCGCAGGATCCGGTTCATCCGCTCGAACGAGACCGCCACACCGCCCGCGTAGGGAATCGCCGCGCCGGTGCTGCTGGTGCCGCTGCCGCGGGCGACGATCGGCACCCGGTGTTCCCGGCACAGGCGGACGATGGCCTGGACCTGTTCGCGGGTGCCCGGCAACGCCACCGCATCGGCGAGGGCGTAGCGGCGTGAATTGTCCTCGCCGTAGCGGCGGCGGGCGTCGGCGTCGGTCAGCCAACCGTCGCCGAGCAGTTCGCTCAGCGCGGCATCGAGGGCGGCGGGCAAGGGCGTGGTCACCGCGCCATTCTAAGGGAGGCGGTATCCCCGCGACTCACGCGTCGTCGGCGCGGAACGCGTCCATGATCCAGTTCAACCGGGGCGATTGCGGATCGCCCTGCGCGTCGATGACATCGAAGCGGCAGGGCAGGTCGGCGTAATGCGGATGGGCAGCCAGAAAGCGCAGCGCCGCACCGATCAGGCGGCGGCGCTTGCCGACGTCCACCGAAGCGGCGCCGCCGCCGAAGGCGTCCGAGCGGCGGTGGCGGACCTCGACGAACACCAGCGTGTCCTCGCCGCTCCGCCCGTCCCGCATCACCAGGTCCAGTTCGCCGCCGCGATAGTTCACGTTCGCGGCCACCGGCTGGAGCCCGGCGCGGATCAGGAATCCGCGCGCGGCCTGTTCGACCAACGCCCCCTGGGCGCGGCGATCAACCGCCATCGGCGATGGGAACCACCGCGCCGCTGCGGAAGGTCGACCACGCCGGCGAGCGCAGCACGTTGCCGAAACCGTCCAGGCGCAGCACGCCGGTGGCGCCGCGCAGGCCTTCGTTGGTGTCGTTGGCCAGCTTTTCCAGGTAGGCGGTCAGCAGCCAGGCGTCGTAGCCGAACGCGAACAGGCGCGCGGCGGGTCCGCGCGCGGTCGCTAGGCGTTCGCCGGTCACGCTGGCCGGCGGCAGGCCGGGCACGCCGCGGGTGGTCCAGGCTTCGGTCGGGAACACGATGCCGTCCAGCGCCATGTCGTCCTGCACCTTGCCGGTGCCGGACAGCAGCTGCGACGTCGCCACCCGGCTCTTGCCACCCAGGCCGGCCAGCGCCAGCTGCGGGGCGAGCAGGCGCGCGGTCGCGCCTTTCACCGCCAGGAACACCGCATCCACGTTGGATTGCGCGGCGGACGCCAGCGCGGCGGATAGATCGCCGGGCGTGTCGCCGACGCTGAGGTTGGCCGCGACCTTGCCGCCGCGCTCGCTGAAGCGCTCGGCGAACGCCTGCGCCGCGCGCCGGCCGTTGTCGTCGGCGCCGCCGATCACCAGCACGTTGCGGCGCTCGCGTTCCAGCAGGTATTCGGCGGCCATGATGCCGTCGTCTTCCGGCGTCAGCGAGAAACCGGCCATGCCGTTCGGCGGCGGCACGTTGCCGCGGTTGAGCACCAGCGTGGGCACTTTCAGCGCGGGCTCGTGGAACAGGGCGCTGACCTCGTCGCGGCCCAGCGGACCGATCACGAAGTCGGCGCCGGCGGCGACCGCGCGGCCATAGGCGGCGATCGCGCCACCGGCGGTGCCGCTGGTGTCGAAGAACTGCACTTCCGGGCGGCGCCGGCTTTCGCCGTAGTAGCCCGCCATCAGGCCGTCGCGGACCGGCTGCGCGGCGGTGGCCAGATCGCCGGACAGCGGCAGCAGGACCGCCAGCTTCACCGGCGGACGGTAGCCGTCGCGCTCGGCCGGCGGCCGGTTGCCGAACTGCCACTGGTCGCGATCGAACGGCCGCGGCAGCGCCAGTCCGCGCCGCAGCAGCGCGCGGCCGGCGAACTTGTACAGCGGATCGCCGGCCGGCAGCGCGGCGGCGTCCTTCGAAAGGGTGGCATCGTCCAGCCCGGACAGCAGGCGGTCGATCTCGCGCGCGTTGTCGGCGCGGGCCTGCCCAGTGAGGACGGCATCCTGCCGCGCCAGCTCCGCCGCACGGGCGATGGCGGCGGAGGCCTGGCCCTTCGGCGTGGTCGGACCGCTGACCTGGGTGGTCGCGCAACCGGCGAACAGCACGGCCAGCAGCAGCGGGGCGAGAATCCTTGCGAAGCGCATTTCCATAGGCATCGGCGACGGCGGGGCGGAGGAACCGGCTACGATTCTACCCCTGCCGAAGGATCCCCACTGAATGCCCGCCGGAACCCTGTTCATCGTCGCCACGCCCATCGGCAACCTGGCCGACCTGTCGCCCCGCGCGCTGGAGACCCTGCGCCAGGTCGCCGCCGTCTGCGCCGAGGACACCCGCCGCAGCGGCCAGTTGCTGGCCCATTTCGGCGTCGAGCGGCCCCTGATCGCCCTGCACGAGCACAACGAGGACGCGCTGGCGCAGCGCATCGTCGCGCGCCTGCAGGCGGGAGAGTCGCTGGCGCTGGTCAGTGACGCCGGCACGCCGTTGGTCAGCGATCCCGGCTACCGGGTGGTGCGCGCCGCGCGCGCGGCCGGCATCCCGGTCAGTCCGGTGCCGGGCGCCTGTGCCGCGATCGCCGCGCTAAGCGTGGCGGGTCTGCCCAGCGACCGGTTCGTGTTCGAGGGATTCCTGCCGGCCAAGGCCTCGGCGCGTCGCGATCAGCTCGCCGCGCTGGCGGGCGAATCGCGCACGCTGGTCTTCTACGAGTCGTCTCATCGCATCGCCGAATCCCTGGCCGACATGCGCGCCGCTTTCGGTGATGCGCGCCCGGCGGTGCTCGCGCGCGAACTGACCAAACTGTTCGAGACCGTGCTGGACGGCAACCTGGCCGATCTGCACCGGCGGGTGGAAACCGACGACAACCAGCGCAAGGGAGAGTTCGTGGTGATCGTGCAGGGCGCCGGCGAGGATGCCGATGCCCAGATCGCCGAAGGCCGTCGCGTCTACACGCTGCTCAACGCACACCTGCCGCCCTCGGCGGCCGCCAAGCTGGCGGCGGAGATCACCGGCGCGCCGCGCAAGGCGTTGTACGGGCAGAAGGACTGAAGTTTTCGCGCGCGGCCATCGCCTGGATTCAGCACCGCGCGCGCGCGCCGTGAGACAATGCCCGCGGCGGAGCCGGCCAGACAGTCGCGTCATGCGCAAGCATGCCGAGGAAAGTCCGGGCTCCACAGGGCACGGTGCCAGGTAACGCCTGGGCGGCGCGAGCCGACGGAAAGTGCAACAGAAAGATACCGCCGAACGGCTCTCCGGAGCGCGTGGCAAGGGTGAAATGGTGCGGTAAGAGCGCACCGCGAGTCCGGCAACGGACCGGCACGGCAAACCCCACCGGGAGCAAGACCAAATAGGGAGGCAATGCCGCGGCCCGCGGTGCTTCCGGGTAGGTTGCTTGAGCGTAGCGGTGACGCTGCGCCTAGAGGAATGACTGTCCACGACAGAACCCGGCTTATCGGCCGGCTCCGCCGCTTCTGTTGACGCTTGCGTCAACAGAAGCCCCATGATGCATCCGCATCGCGAGCCTCAGGCTCGTATCTCCTGACTCCCATTCGCGCCGCTGGCGCGAATCCGCCCCCTGACTCAGGGGGGCTTGGGTACAGAATCCGGCGCATCGTCCGGCAATGACTATCCCCGTCCGCCGCCGCGCTGGCGCCTGCGTCAACAGAAGCCCCACGATGCATGTGCATCGCCAGCCTCAGGCTCGTATCTCCGGACCCCCATTCGCGCCGCCGGTGTGAATCCGCCCCTGACTTGGAGCGTTGGCGAAGCGGGGTACCACGCTCCACTTGTCGACTAGATGGGCGCTTCGCCAGGCACATTGATTCGTGGCGGACCCACGCGGTTCGATTCGCCGTTCGTGAATTCCGTAACGAGATGTTTCGCCGTGCGATTCGTCGTTATGGAGCGGGGTGGTTGTCGAGGGTGGTTTCACCGAGCAGGGTGCCGTCGGGGGCGAAGCGGCATTCGCTGATCCAGCCGTGGCCCTGATGGTCGATGGCGATGATCGTGCTGGCGCGGGTGCCGTAGATCGGGTTGCGGATGAAGGCGGCCGATAGCAGGCGCTCGCGTTCCAGGCCCACGCCGGTGTCGGGCAGGTCGCGGTCGGCGGCCAGGTGTTCGTCGGCCAGGCCGCGCCAGAGCATGTCCACGTCATCCCGCCGACTGGACACCCAGTCGGACATCACCTGCATCAACCTGACCGTCTTCGGCCAGGGTTCGTCGAGGTCGCCGTTGGAGAGGCCATGCACGCCGTCAGAGAGCGAAATCCGGCGTGGATGCGGGTAGTTGCTTACGTATTCGCAGACGTTGGCGTCCGCAACCAGGAGATTGAAGGGCGCGTAGGCCGCCGCCCTGGCCTCGACGGTGCCGGCGTATCCCCCCGCCGACGCGTTCCCGCCGAGAAAATCCGCGGCCAGCGCCCCCCGGGATGGCGCCTGCGGCACGACCAGGCGCGGGTCGCGGACATTGGTCACCACGGTCATGCGCCCGGATCTGTCGATACCCGCCCAGGTGCCGCCCGAGCGGAGATCGCGGCCGGCCAGCACTTCCGGCCGGTCGGACCAGGCGGCGAGGGGAGCGGTCGGGCGCTCGTGGGCTTCGTCGCGGTTACCGGCCATGACCAGCCGCCAGCGGGGGTGGGTGTTCCAGGCGACGGCGAGCAGACACATGGCGCCATTCTGGACTGCCGGACTGCATTTCGTCAGTCGTCGCAATCAGCTGTGAGACAGGGATCACGTCGCGCTCACGTCGGTGAATCCTCACCGAATCTCAAAATCTGAGACGAAACAGCAACTTGTGGATAAGGCTTGAACAAGTCTCTGAAGTTCGCTGCAAGCCCTTGATACATCAAGCGATTTTTTGTCGATCTGCCTGTTGACAACCCTGTGCGCGATGCTAATGTGGGCATCCGAGGGAAAACCGGGTTTTTAGTGGGTTTTCGTGGTTCAATTACCGCCTTCGTGCGGACGGGCAAGGGCAGCATTTGTGTTTCAGGGTGAGACCGCCATCACGGTTGACGACAAGGGACGGCTAGCGGTGCCCACCGCTTACCGCGACCTGGTCGCGCGTGAGTGCGGCAACCGGCTGGTCATCACCTACAACCCGTTCGAGGCCGGCAGCCTGTACCTGTACCCCGAACAGGAGTGGCAGCGGGTCCGGGACGAGGTCAGCAAGCTGCCCAGCACCCAGCGTGCGCACCGCAGCCTGCAGCTCAAGCTGATCGGTGCGGCGGCGGTGGTCGAACTGGACGGCAACGGCCGCATCAGCATTCCGGCGAGCCACCGCAGCGCGGTCGGCATCGAGAAGAAAGCGGTGCTGCTGGGCATGGGCGACAAGTTTGAACTGTGGAGCGAGCAGGCACACCACGCGCAGATCCGCCAGACCATCGGCGATGAGGATCTCAGCGCGCACATGCTCGAGTTGCGCTTGTGAGGACTGGTGACGGCACGCGGCAGTCCGCGCAGGCCGGTCACCTTCCAGCGCTGCATTTGCCGGTGTTGTACACGCAGGTCATGGAAGGGCTGCAGGTGAAACGGGATGGGACGTATCTGGACGGCACGTTCGGGCGTGGAGGACACGCGCGCGGTGTGCTGGAACGACTGGGGCCGGGAGGTCGGCTGCTGCTGATGGACAAGGATCCCGAAGCGATCGCGCATGCCGAACGGACGTTCGCGGGCGATGCGCGCGTCGCGATTCGCCGTGGCAGTTTTGCCGGATTGGCGGAATGGGAAGCGACCCTCGACGGACTCGACGGCGTGCTGCTGGATCTGGGCGTCTCCTCGCCGCAGCTGGACGTGGCCGAGCGTGGTTTCAGCTTCGGCAAGGACGGTCCGCTGGACATGCGCATGGATCCCGACTCCGGCGAGAGCGCCGCGCAGTGGCTGGCGCGCGCCGACGAGCGCGAGATCGCCGACGTGCTGTGGACCTATGGCGAGGAACGCATGAGCCGCCGGATCGCGCGCGCGATCGTCGCGCGCCGCGCCGCGCAGCCGTTCGTCCGCACCGCGGATCTGGCCGAGGTCATCGCTTCGGCGATGCCGCGCGGAAAGCAGGACATCCATCCGGCCACCCGCAGCTTCCAGGCCATCCGCATCCACATCAACCGCGAACTGGCCGATCTGGAAGCCGGGCTGGATGCCGCGCTGACGCGCCTTAAGGTGGGGGGGCGGCTGGCCGTCATCAGCTTCCATTCGCTGGAAGACCGCATCGTCAAGCGGTTCATCGCCGCTCACGCCAAGGCGCCGCCGGCCAACCGCCGCCTGCCGGTGCAGGAACATTTCGTGCCGACCCTGCGCGCCATCGGCGACGCCCGCAAGGGCACGGCCGAGGAGATCGCCGGCAATCCGCGCGCCCGCAGCGCGGTGCTGCGCGTGGCCGAGAAACTGGAGGCGGCGGCATGATGCGCTTCCTGGTCGCGGTCCTGCTGCTGGCGAACGTGGCTTCGGCCATCGGCGTCATCTATGCGCGCCACCGCCACCGCCAACTGTTCGTCGAACTGTCGCGGCTGGAACGCTCGCGCGACGAGCTGAACATCGAATTCGGCCGGCTCCAGCTGGAGCAGGCCACCGTGGCCGAGAGCAACCGCATCGACCAGATCGCGCGGGTGCGGCTGGGCATGAAGTTCCCGGAGACCAATGACGTGGTGGTGGTGCGCCCATGAATTCGCGCAGCACGCCGCCGCTGAAGAACCGCAACCGCGCCCGTTTCAACCTGCGCGGGCGGCTGGCGCTGGTCATCGGCGCATTGGGCCTGTGCTCGGTGAGCCTGATCGGCCGTGCCGCCTACGTGCAGCTGATCAACCACGACTTCTACCAGCGCCAGGGCGATTCGCGCTTCCTGCGCGAAATTCCGATCCCGACCTCGCGCGGCATGATCACCGATCGCAACGGCGAGCCGGTGGCGGTGTCCTCGCCGGTGGAATCGGTGTGGGCCAATCCGCGCGAGCTGCTGAAGGCGCCCGATCGCCTGCCGGAACTCGCGCAGGCGCTGGGCGTGCCGGTGGATCACCTGACCAACCGGTTGTCGCAGCGCGCCGACAAGGAATTCGTGTATCTCAAGCGCCGGATCAATCCGGACGAGGCGCACCGGATCCTGGCGCACAAGGTGCCGGGCGTGTTCTCGCAGCGCGAGTTCCGCCGCTTCTATCCGCAGGGCGAAGCGATGGCGCACGTGCTGGGCTTCACCAACATCGACGATCGCGGCCAGGAAGGCCTGGAACTGGCGTTCGACGAATGGCTGCGCGGCAAGGCCGGCGCCAAGAAGGTGATCCGCGACAACCGCGGCCGCATCGTCGAGAACGTCGATCTGGTGCGCTCGGCGCAGCCGGGCAAGGACCTGACCCTCAGCATCGACCGCCGGATCCAGTTCCTGGCCTTCCGCGAGCTGCGCAACGCGCTGATCGAACACCAGGCCAGCAGCGGCTCGATGGTGATCCTGGACGTGGCCACCGGCGAAGTGCTGGCGATGGTCAGCCTGCCGACCTACAACCCGAACGCGATCGGGCAGGTGGGCGCCGAGACCCGGCGCAACCGCGCGGTGACCGACGTGGTCGAGCCGGGCTCGACGATGAAACCGATCACGGTGTCGGCCGCGCTCAAGGCCGGGGCGGTGACCCCGAACACGCTGATCAACACCTCGCCGGGCTACATGTCGCTGGGCCGCTACACGATCCGCGACGTGCCCCGGAACAATGGCGTGCTGACCGTCACCGGCATCATCACCAAGAGCTCGAACATCGGTTCGGTGAAGCTGGCCGAGAAGCTGCCCAACGACTACTTCTATTCGGTGGTGCGCAGCTTCGGCTACGGCAGCGCGCCCGGCAGCGGGTTTCCGGGCGAGGCGGTCGGCATCCTGGCGCCGCCCGCGCGCTGGAACGGTCTGCAGAAGGCGACGATGTCCTACGGCTATGGCCTCTCGGTCACGCCGCTGCAACTCGCGCGGGCCTACGCCGCGCTAGGCAACGGCGGCCGCCTGGTGACGCCGACCTTCGTCAAGGGCGAGCACCACGACGCGCCGCAGGTGCTGGATCCGGCCATCGCCCGGGAAGTCGTCGGCATGATGGAAACCGTCGTCACCCAGGGCGGCGCCAAGCGCGCCGGCGTGCTGGGCTACCGCGTCGCCGGCAAGACCGGTACCGCGCGCATGGCGTCCGGTGGCGGCTACGCGCGCGGACGCTACGCCTCGCTGTTCGCCGGCCTGGTGCCGGCCAGCAACCCGCGCTTCGCCGCGGTGGTGGTGATCAGCGATTCGCAGGAAGGCGGCTACTACGGCGGCCTCGTGGCCGCGCCGGTGTTCCACAACGTCATGGATGGCGCGCTGCGCCTGATGGACGTGCCGCCGGACGACATCGAGACTTGGCTGGCCGTGCAGGCCAAGGCCGAGGGCAAGCTAGCCGGCGGCAAGCCCGCCGCCGCCGCCGCCACCGCCCTGCCGGCGAGCCTGGACGATGCCGCCGACATCACCGACTCGCCCACCTTCGACGCGCCGCCTCCGGTCGCCGCGCAGGGCACGGGAGGCGTGCGATGAGGCGCATGATGGCCCTCGCCGAACTGCTGCCCGACGTGGACGTGCCGCGCGACATCGTCGTGCGCGGCCTGGTCCAGGACAGCCGCGCGATCGAGCCGGGCGATGCCTTCGTGGCGATTGCCGGTTTCGGCGCGCATGGCCTGAACTTCGTCGATCAGGCCCGGCAGAAGGGCGCCAGCGCGATCCTGTACGAACCCCCGGTTCCGGCCGGCATGGAAGTTCCGGGCGATGCCATCGCCGTGCCGGGCCTGCGCGCGCGGATGGGCGCGATGGCCGATCGCTTCCACGCCTTTCCTTCGCGCGACATGAAGGTCGTGGGCGTCACCGGCACCAACGGCAAGACCTCCACGGTGCAACTGTTGGCGCAGGCCTGGCATATCCGCGGCACGCGCTGCGGCAGCGTCGGCACGCTGGGCGCCGGCATGTACGGCGAAGTCGTGCCGACCGGTTTCACCACCCCGCTGGTGCTGCAGATGCACGCACTGCTGGCGCAGCTGCGCGACGCCGGCGCCAAGGCGGTGGCGATGGAGGTCAGTTCGCACGCGCTGGATCAGGGGCGGGTGGACGGTATCCATTTCGATGTCGGCGTGTTCACCAATCTCACCCGCGATCATCTCGACTACCACGGCGACATGGCGACCTACGGCGCCGCCAAGGCGCGCCTGTTCGCATGGCCGGAACTCAAGGCGGCGGTGATCAATCTGGACGACGAGTACGGTCGCGTGCTTTATCCGCACCTGCCACCCGCGGTGCAGGGCGTGGGCGTGAGCTCGCGGGGCCAGGAGGCGGCCACGCTGCGCGCGGAAGCGCTGCGCCTGGACGCTTCCGGCATCGCCTTCGATCTGGCCGCGGCCGGCGAATCGCACCCGGTGCAGTCGCGCCTGCTGGGGCGCTTCAATGTCGACAACCTGCTGGCGGTGGCCGGCGTGCTGTACGCGCTGGGCGAAACGCCGCTGGAAATCTCGCGCACGCTGTCGCGTCTGCAGCCCATCCACGGCCGCATGAACCGGCTGGGCGGCAACGCCGACGAGCAGGGCCGCCGCCTGCCGCTGATCGTGATCGATTACGCCCACACGCCCGACGCGCTGGAACAGGCGCTGGCCAGCCTGCGCGACCACGTCGCCGGCCGCCTGATCTGCGTGTTCGGCTGCGGTGGCGAACGCGACACCGGCAAGCGTCCGCAGATGGCCGCGGTCGCCGAGCGGCTAGCCGACCGCGTATTCGTCACCGACGACAACCCGCGCAACGAGGACGGCGACCGCATCGTCGCCGACATCATGGCCGGCTTCGCGAAGCCCGACGCGATCACCGTGCTGCGCGATCGCCGCCAGGCGATCGAACGCGCGGTCGGCGAAGCGGACGAGGACGACATCGTCCTGATCGCCGGCAAGGGCCATGAGCCGTACCAGGAAATCAATGGCGTGAAGCATCCGTTCGACGACACCGCGGTGGCCCGCCAGGCGCTGGAGGGACGCGCATGAAGCGCCTGCCGCTCTCGCTGCTCGCCCACTGGGCCGGAGGCGAACTCCAGGGCGACGACGCCGTGGTGGACGCGATGACCCAGGACACCCGCGCCCTGCAGCCGGGCAGCCTGTACGTGGCGCTGCGCGGCGAACGCTTCGATGGCCACGACTTCGCCTACGACGCGGCCATGCGTGGGGCCAGCGCCGTGCTGGTCGAACATGCGGTCAAGGTGGATCTGCCGCAGATCGTGGTCGGTGACAGCCAGCTGGCGCTGGCCCGGATCGCCGCCGGCATCCATCAGGATCAGTCGGGCAAAGTCGTCGCCATCACCGGCAGCAACGGCAAGACTTCGGTCAAGACCCTGTTGGTCGCGATCCTGCAGCGCGCTGGCGTGACCTATTTCAATCCGGGCAACCGCAACAACGAAATCGGCCTGCCGCTGGCCGTCATCGATGCGCCGGACGACGCCGATTTCGCGGTCTACGAAATGGGCGCCGGCCAGCCGGGCGACATCGCCTACCTGACCGACATCGTCGCCCCCGATGTGTCGCTGGTGAACAACGTGGCCGCCGCCCATCTGGAGCGGATGGGATCGCTGCTGGGCGTGGCCGAGACCAAGGGCGCGATCTACGACGCGCTGCCCGCGTCCGGCACCGCGGTCATCAACGCCGACGATGCGTTCGCCGAGTATTTCGCCGAGCGGGTCGCCGACCGCCGCATCCTGCGCTTTGGCCTGGAGGCCAGCGCCGACGTGGGCGCGCGCGATATCCGCGCGGACGCGGCGGGTTCGCGTTTCGTGCTGGTCACGCCGCAGGGCGAAGTGCCGGTCGAGCTGCACCTGCCGGGCCGCCACAACGTGCTCAACGCGCTGGCCGCGGCGTCGCTGGCGCTGGCCTGCGACGTCTCGCTGGCGACGATCGCCGAGGGATTGGCCGCCGCCCAGCCGGTGGCGGGCCGCCAGATCGCGCACACGCTGGGCAACGGCGCCGTGTTGATTGACGACAGTTACAACGCCAACCCGGGTTCGCTGGCCGCGGCCATCGACGCGCTCGCCAGCGCGGGCGGCGAAGCGTGGCTGGTGCTGGGCGACATGCGCGAACTCGGCGCCGACGCCGAGGCGCTGCACGCCGACGCCGGCAGCCGCGCCCGCACCGCCGGCATCCGCCGCCTCTACACGCTGGGCCCGCTCAGCCAGCACGCCGCGCAGGCGTTCGGCGACGGCGCCCGCCATTTCGACACACACAAGACCCTGGCCGAAGCGCTGCGCGCCGATCTCCATGCCGGCGTGCGCTGCCTGGTGAAGGGTTCGCGCGGCAGCGCCATGGACAAGATCGTCACGGCGCTGCTGGCCGAAGGGGAGGGGAAACCGCATGCTGCTTGAACTCGCGCGTTGGCTGCAGAGCCTGGAGAATTTCTTCGGGCTGTTCGGCTATCTGACCTTCCGCGGCATCCTGGCCGCGCTGACCGCGCTGTTCCTGTCGCTGTGGTGGGGACCGGCGGTGATCCGCCGCCTGGCCCAGTTCAAGGGCGGCCAGCCGATCCGCCAGGATGGTCCGCAGACGCATTTCTCCAAGGCCGGCACGCCGACCATGGGCGGCGGCCTGATTCTGATGACGGTGCTGGCCGCCGTGCTGCTGTGGGGCGACCTGCGCAACAAGTACGTGTGGGTGGTGGTGCTGGTGATGCTGGCGTTCGGCGCCATCGGCTGGTACGACGACTGGATCAAGATCGTCCGGCGTGATCCCAACGGCCTGAAGTCGCGCTGGAAGTACCTGCTGCAGTCCATCTTCGGCCTGGCCGCCGGCCTGTACCTGTACCTGTACGCCGACGTGCCCGCGGCGACGACCTTCTATGTGCCGTTCTTCAAGTCGATCGCGTTGCCGCTGGCGGGCATCGGCTTCGTCGCCATCGCCTACTTCTGGATCGTCGGTTTCTCCAACGCGGTCAACCTGACCGACGGCCTGGACGGCCTGGCGATCATGCCGACCGTGCTGGTCGCCTGCGCGCTGGGCATCTTCGCCTACGCCTCGGGCAACGCGGTGTTCTCCAACTACCTGCAGATCCCGCAGGTGCCGGGGGCGGGCGAACTGGTGATCATCTGCGCGGCCATCGCCGGCGCCGGCTTGGGCTTCCTCTGGTTCAACACCTATCCCGCGATGGTGTTCATGGGCGATATCGGCGCGCTGGCGCTGGGCGCGGTGCTCGGCACCATCGCGGTGATCGTCCGCCAGGAACTGGTGCTGGTGATCATGGGCGGCATCTTCGTCATCGAGACGCTCTCGGTGATGATCCAGGTCGCCTCGTTCAAGCTCACCGGCAAGCGCGTGTTCCGGATGGCGCCGATCCACCATCACTTCGAACTGAAGGGGTGGCCGGAGCCGCGCGTGATCGTGCGCTTCTGGATCATCTCGGTGGTGCTGGTCCTGGTCGGACTGGCCACGTTGAAGGTGCGCTGATGAACGAGCGCGTGCGCCAGGCAACGCGACTGGAGGCCATCGGTGGCCGCTACGACCCGTGGCTGCTGGGCGCGGCGCTGGCGCTTGCCTCGCTGGGCGTGGTGATGGTGGCATCGAGTTCGATCTCGCAGACCGCCACGCCGTTCTATTACCTGGTCCGCCACCTGATGTTCCTGGCCGGTGGCCTGGGCCTGGCGATCTGGGCGATGCGGACCGAACTGAAGACCGTCGAACACTACAACCAGCTGTTGCTGCTGGGCTGCGTGGGCCTGCTGCTGCTGGTGTTCGTGCCGGGGCTGGGCGTGAGCGTGAAGGGCGCGCATCGCTGGATCAACCTGGGTGTCTCCAATTTCCAGGTGGTCGAAGCGGTCAAGGTCTTCTTCATCGTCTGGCTGGCCAGCTACCTGGTCCGTTTCCGCGACGAGGTCAACGCGACCTGGATCGCGATGCTCAAGCCGCTGGGCGTGGTGGTGGTGCTGGTGGCGCTGCTGCTGATGCAGCCCGACTTCGGTTCGTCCTCGCTGCTGCTGGCGATCACCGCCGGCATGCTGGTGCTGGGCGGCGTCAACATGCCGCGCATGTTCGGCCCGGTCCTGGTCGGCCTGCCGGTGCTGGCGGTGATCGCCATCGCCGAGCCCTATCGCATGCGCCGGCTGACCTCGTTCGCCGATCCGTGGGCGGATCCGTTCGGCTCCGGCTACCAGCTGACCAATGCGCTGATGGCGATCGGTCGCGGCGAATGGGCCGGCATCGGCCTCGGCGGATCGGTGCTCAAGCTCAACTACCTGCCGGAAGTGCATACCGACTTCATCTTCTCGGTGATCGGCGAGGAGCTCGGTTTCGCCGGCATCTGCCTGGTGATCGGCCTGTACGCGCTGCTGGTGGGCCGCGCGTTCTGGGTGGGCCTGCGCTGCGTCGAGATGCGTCGCCATTTCGCCGGCTACTGCGCCTTCGGCATCGCGCTGTGGATTGGCCTGCAGAGTTTCGTTTCGATGGGCGTGAACCTGGGGCTGCTGCCGACCAAGGGCCTGACCCTGCCGCTGATTTCCTCCGGCGGCTCCAGCGTGCTGATGACCTGCGCCGCCATGGGCCTGCTGCTGCGCGTTTCCTATGAACTGGAGCGCGCGCAACGCCAGGTGGCGCTGCGCGGGGAGCTGCAGGCGGGCGGGGATCCGGTCGCCGCATCGGCGGAAGCGCCGGTCGCCGCGCCGATGCCGGCAGCCTCCGCCGCGTCGCCGGCAACGCCGGAGCCGGCGCCAGTGCGCGGCACCAGTCGCCTGCGCCAGCGCATCGAGCCGATCTTCGGCGGGAGGACCGCATGAGCGCGGCCCAGCCCGTGATGATCCTGGCCGGCGGCACCGGCGGCCACATCTTCCCCGCGCTGGCGGTGGCCAAGGTGCTGCGCGCGCGCGGCGTGCCGGTGACCTGGCTGGGTGCCGACGGCGCGATGGAAACCCGCCTGGTGCCGCCCCACGACATCCCGCTGGACACGCTGCCGATCGCGGCCCTGCGTGGCAAGGGCAAGCTGGCGCTGCTGGGTGCGCCGCTGCGGGTCGGTCGCGCGATTGCCGGCGCCATGCGCCTGCTGCGCGCGCGGCGTCCGCGCGCGGTGGTCAGTTTCGGTGGTTTCGCCGCCGGTCCGGGGGGCGTGGCCGCGCGCCTGCTGGGCATGCCGCTGCTGGTGCATGAGCAGAACCGCGCGCCCGGTTTCACCAATCGGGTGCTGGCGCGCTTCGCCCGCCGGGTCCTGAGTGGCTTCCCGGGCAGTTTCGCCACGGGCGAGGAATACGTCGGCAACCCGGTGCGCGAGGAGATCGCCGCGGTGGCGCCGCCGCTGCAGCGCATGGGCGGCCGGCAAGGCCCGCTGCACGTGCTGGTGCTCGGCGGCAGCCAGGGCGCGCGCGCGCTCAACCAGGCGGTGCCGCGCGCGGTGTCGATGCTGGGCGCGGAAGTGGCGGTGGAGATCCGCCACCAGTGCGGCGAAAAGATGCGCGATGAAGCGGTGAAGGCCTATGCCGACGCAGGCGTGTCCGCGAGCGTGGAGGCTTTCATCACCGACATGGCGGCCGCCTACGGCTGGGCCGATCTGGTGGTCTGCCGCGCCGGCGCGTCCACCCTGGCCGAGCTGTGCGCGGTCGGTGTCGGCAGCGTGCTGGTGCCGTTCCCGCAGGCGGTGGACGACCACCAGACCCGCAATGCCGAATTCCTGGTCGAACGCGACGCCGCCGTCCTGCTGAAGCAGGACGACTACCTGGCCGAACGACTGCATGGGGTGCTGAGCGATCTCGCGCAGCATCCGGAAAAAAGAACCGCCATGGCAGAGGCCGCGCGCGGCCTGGCCAGGACCGATGCGGCCGACCGCATCGCCGACATCATTCTGGAGGAAAGCCGTGATTCGTGATTGTGGATTCGGGATTCGCAACAGCGGCGCCGCCGGCGGTGCCCGCGCGTGCGCGCGCATGAACCCCGGATCGCGGATGTCGAGTCGCGGCACCGGAGGTGCCCCATGATGGCCGCCGCACGCGAACGCCGCCTGCAGCACACCGGCAACCTGGCGCGCGAATTCCGCCGCGTCCACTTCGTCGGCATCGGTGGATCCGGCATGAGCGGCATCGCCGAAGTGCTGTGCACGCTGGGCTATGAAGTATCCGGCTCGGACAACGCCGACAATGCCGCGACCCGCCGGCTGACTTCGCTCGGCGCGCGGGTCATGCGCGGCCACAACGCCTCCAATGTGCTGGGAACCGACTGCGTGGTCGTGTCCAGCGCGATCAAGCACGACAACCCGGAACTGATGGAAGCCCGCTCGCAGCGGATTCCGATCGTGCCGCGCGCGGCGATGCTTGCCGAACTGATGCGCTTCCGCCGCGGCATCGCGGTGGCCGGCACGCATGGCAAGACCACCACCACCAGCCTGACCGCGGCGGTGCTGAGCGAAGGCGGGCTGGATCCGACCTTCGTGATCGGCGGCCAGCTGCTGGCCGCCGGCGCCAACGCCAAGCTTGGCGATGGCCAGTGGCTGGTGGCCGAGGCGGACGAAAGCGATGGCAGCTTCCTGCGCCTGAATCCGCTGATCTCGATCGTCACCAACATCGATGCGGATCACCTGGAGAACTACGGCAACGATTTCGAGCGGGTCAAGGCCGCGTTCGCCGAGTTCCTGCAGCGGCTGCCGTTCTACGGCCTGGCGGTGCTGTGCATCGATGATCCCGAGGTCGCCGCGCTGGCCGCGGAAACCCCGCGCCACGTGATGACCTATGGCTTCGCCGACAATGCCGACGTGCGTGCCGAGGATGTCGCCCAGGAAGCCGGGCGCATGCGCTTCACCCTGCGCCTGCCGGAGGACGTCAGCATTCCGGTGACGTTGGCGTTGCCGGGTCGCCACAACGTGCTCAATGCGCTGGCCGCCGCCACCGTCGGCTGGCAGCTGGGGGTGTCGCCGGAGAACATTGCCGCCGCGCTGGAAAAGTTCGCCGGCATCGGCCGCCGCTTCAACGATCTGGGCGAAGTCGCCACCGCCAATGGCGCGCGGGTCCGCCTAGTCGACGACTACGGCCATCACCCGAAGGAACTGGCCGCGGTGTTCGCGGCCGCGCGTGGCGGCTGGCCGGACAAGCGCCTGGTGGTGGCGTTCCAGCCGCACCGCTACAGCCGCACGCGGGATCAGTTCGACGCGTTCGCCGCGGTCCTGTCGGAAGCCGACGCGCTGGTGTTGAGCGAGGTGTATCCGGCCGGCGAGGCGCCGATCGCCGGCGCCGACGCCAAGTCGCTGGCGCGCGCCATCCGCGCGCGTGGCCGCAACGAACCGGTGGTGGTGAGCCAGGTCGCCGACCTGGTCGACGTGCTGCCGGACGTGCTGCGCGACGGGGATCTGCTGTTGCTGATGGGCGCCGGCGACATCGGCCACATCTCGCAGCAGATCGCGGCGCATGGTTTCGTGGATCCCAACAGCGCGAAGGCGCAACAACACTCATGAGCAAGTTTTCGTTCCCGCCGCCACGCGTCACCGACCCGGCCCGCTTCGGCCGCGTCGCGGTGCTGCTCGGCGGTACCTCCAGCGAGGCCGAGGTTTCGCGTGATTCCGGCCGCAACGTGCTGGAGGCGCTGCGCTCGCGCGGCATCGACGCCACCGCCGTGGACGGCATTCCCGCGTTGGCCGAGGCGCTGGTGCAGCGCCGGTTCGACCGCGTGTTCAACATCTTGCACGGCCACAAGGGCGGTGGCGAGGACGGCATCGTGCAGGGTCTGATGGAAGCCTTCGGCATGCCGTACACCGGCTCGCCGGTGCTGGGCTCGGCCCTGAGCATGGACAAGGTGCGCACCAAGCAGGTGTGGTTGTCGCTGGGCCTGCCCACGCCGCGCTACGTGCGCCTGCTGAAGGGCGACGACGTGCATGCGGGCGCGCGCGAGTTGGGCCTGCCGGTGATCGTCAAGCCGGCCAACGAAGGCTCCAGCGTGGGCGTGACCCGGGTTTTCCAGGACAGCGATCTCGACAGCGCGGTGGAACTGGCCGCCCGCTACGACGGTGAACTGCTGATGGAACAACTGGTCGAGGGCGACGAACTGACCGTGGGCATCCTCGGCGACGTCGCGTTGCCGTCGATCCGGATCGTGCCCAAGGGCCAGTGGTACGACTACCACGCCAAGTACGTGGCCGAGGACACCCAGTACCTGTGTCCTGGCCTGGAAGGCGACGACGAGGCCGAGATCCGGCGCATCGCACTGGCCGCGTTCCGTGCCGCCGGATGCCGTGGCTGGGGGCGCGTCGACGTGATGCGCGATCGCGCCAGCGGGCGCTTCTACCTGCTGGAAGTGAACACCGCGCCGGGCATGACCAGCCATTCGCTGGTGCCGAAGGCCGCCGGCCAGGCGGGCCTGGATTTCGCCGATCTGTGCTGGCGCATCCTGGAACAGACGCTGCCGGAGGTGGACGGCTGATGAACGCCGTGCTGCGCATCCTCGCCTGGCTGCTGGCCGTCGCGCTCGTCGCGCTGCCGGTGGTGGCGGTGGTCAACGGCTGGATCGGCGCCGATCGCTGGCCGCTGACCCGGCTGCGCCTGCACGGCGAATTCGAGCGCGTGGAGCCGGCGCAGCTGCGCTCGGTGGTGCTGCCCTACGCGAAGCGCGGTTTCTTTGCGGTCCGCCTGCAGGAAGCCCAGGACGCGGTGGAAAAGCTGCCCTGGGTCGAGCGCGCGGAAGTGCGCAAGCGCTGGCCGGACGTGATGGAGATCAGCATCGTCGAGCATCGTCCGTTCGCGCGCTGGGGCAAGGACCGCCTGCTGTCCGAGCATGGCCGCCTGTTCCCGACCCCGAAGGCGCTGCAGGCACTGAAGCTGCCGCAACTGGGCGGGCCGGATTCGCAGGTGCAGGAAGTGATCGCGCTGTACAACGAGGCGCGCCAGCTGTTCGCGCCACTGGGCCTGAGCGTCGAAACGCTGGTCATGGATCGTCGCGGCAGCTGGACGCTGACCCTGGGCAACGGCACCGAAGTGGTCATCGGTCGCGCCGATGCCCGTCCGCGCCTGAGCCGCTTCGTGCGCATGCTCCCGCAGATCCTCGCGCGCCAGGGCCAACCGCTGGTGCGCGCGGACCTGCGTTACACCAACGGTTTCGCGCTCAGCTGGGGCGCGGCGAAGCCGGGGCTGGAAATCGGGGACTCGGGAGCGCGCGTGGCAAGCCCACCGTTGGCGATGCATCGCCTGATGCCGGTTCCGGTTCTTTCCAATCCCCCATCCCCCCTATCAAATCTCGGTTTTTCGACATGAATCGCAAGGGCGACAAATCGCTGATCGTCGGTCTCGACATCGGCACCTCCAAGGTCACCGCACTGGTGGGCGAGTACGCCCCCGGCAATCCGATCGAGGTGATCGGCATCGGCTCGCATGAATCGCGCGGGTTGAAGCGGGGCGTGGTGGTCGACATCGAATCGACCGTGCAGTCGATCCAGCGCGCGGTCGAAGAGGCCGAACTGATGGCCGGCTGCGAGATCCGTTCGGTCTACGCGTCGATTTCCGGCAACCACGTGCAGTGCCGCAACTCGCCGGGCATCGTGCCGATCCGGGATGGCGAAGTGACCTGGGGGGATCTGGATCGGGTGCTGGAGGCGGCCAAGGCCGTCGCCATTCCCGCCGACCAGAAAATCCTTCACGCCATTCCGCGCGAGTACAAGCTGGACAACTCGCAGGAAGGCATCCGCAACCCGGTCGGCATGACCGGCGTGCGCCTGGAAGTGGACGCGCACCTGGTGTTCTGCGCGCAGTCCGCGGCGGCCAACATCAGCAAGTGCGTGCAGCGCTGCGGCCTGCAGATCGATGATCTGATCTTCTCGTCGCTGGCCTCCAGCGTCGCGGTGCTGACCAGCGACGAGCGTGAACTCGGCGTGGTCCTGGTCGATCTGGGCGCGGGCACCACCGATCTGGCGGTGTTCATGCAGGGCGCGATCTGCCACACCGCCTCGCTGCCGATCGCCGGCGATCAGGTCACCAACGACATCGCGCACATGCTGCGCACGCCGACCCCGGAAGCCGAGCAGATCAAGGTGCGCTACGCCTGCGCGCTGGCGCAGCTGGCCACCGCCGAGGAAAGCATCCAGGTGCCGAGCGTGGGCGATCGTCCGCCGCGCCGCCTGCCGCGCCATTCGCTGGCGCAGGCCGTGCAGCAGCGTTACGAGGAAATTTTCGAGATGGTCCAGGCCGAACTGCGCCGCTCCGGTTTCGAGGAGCGGGTGCGTGCCGGCATGGTCCTGACCGGCGGCGCTTCCAAGATGGAAGGGGTGGTCGAACTGGCCGAGGAAATGCTGCAGATGCCGGTGCGCGTGGGCATCCCGCAGCACGTCACCGGCCTGGGCGAAGTGGTCGGCAATCCGGTCCACGCCACCGGCGTGGGCCTGCTGCTGATGGGCAGCCAGATCGAACACCCGCGGCGGCCTTCACTGCCGACGGGCAAGGCGGGCAGCTGGTTCAAGAAGATCCAGAACTGGTATCGCGGGGAGTTCTGAAGACCGGGATGGATGATTCGGGATTCGGAACTCGCAAAAGCGGAAGAGAGCAAAGAGCGGAGTAGCGGAAAGAAAGCGGCAGGTAGAGACGAATTGCAGTAGTGCGGTACGCAACAACCACTAAAACACAACAACTCGCTGGTAGAGGACGAGGGCTGAAGGAACCGGAAGGCAGTTTTTTCCGAATCCCCGATCCCGAATCCCCGATCCCGGCTCAAAGAGGACAACGGACATGGCACATTTTGAACTGGTTGAGAAGATGGCTCCGAATGCGGTGATCAAGGTCATTGGCGTGGGCGGCGGCGGCGGCAACGCCGTGGCGCACATGGTCAACGGCAGCGTGGATGGCGTTGAGTTCATCACCGCCAATACCGATTCGCAGGCCATCAAGAACTGCGGCGCCAAGCTGCAGCTGCAGCTCGGCGGCAACGTCACCAAGGGCCTGGGCGCGGGCGCGAATCCGGAAGTCGGCCGCCAGGCCGCGCTGGAAGATCGCGAGCGCATCATCGAGGCGCTGGACGGCGCCGACATGGTGTTCATCACCGCCGGCATGGGCGGCGGCACCGGCACCGGCGCCGCGCCGGTGGTGGCGCAGCTGGCCAAGGAGATGGGCATCCTGACCGTGGCCGTGGTCACCAAGCCGTTCCCGTTCGAAGGCCGTCGCCGCATGCAGGTGGCGCTGAAGGGCATCGAGGAACTCAGCCACCACTGCGACTCGCTGATCACCATTCCGAACGAGAAGCTGATCACCGTGCTGGGCCGCAACGCGACCATGATCCAGGCCTTCCGCGCCGCCAACGACGTGCTGCTGGGCGCCGTGCAGGGCATCGCCGATCTGATCGTGCGTCCGGGCCTGATCAATGTCGACTTCGCCGACGTGCGCACCGTGATGAGCGAGATGGGCCTGGCGATGATGGGCACCGGTCACGCCCGCGGCGATGACCGCGCGCAGGCCGCCGCCGAAAGCGCCATCCAGAATCCGCTGCTGGACGACGTCAACCTGTCCGGCGCCAACGGCATCCTGGTCAACATCACCGCCGGTCCGGACTTCACCATGGCCGAGTTCGACGAAGTGGGCCGCACCATCGAAGGCTTCGCCTCCGAGGACGCGACCGTGGTCGTCGGCACCGTGCTGGATCCGGACATGCAGGACGAAGTGCGCGTGACCGTGGTCGCGACCGGCCTGAACCGCGCCGTCGCCCGCCAGCCGGTGGGCCGCGGCCTGGATCGCGAGCCGGTGCGCGCGCCGATCAAGCTGGTCCGCGACGCCACCACCGGTCTGCCGGCGTTCGACGCCATGGCCAACGTCGATCCGGTGGCCGATGCCGTCGGCGGCCTGGGCCTGCGCCGTGGTTCGGCGGCTCCGGCCACCGCGTCCGCGCCGTCCTCGGCGCCCGCCGCGGCCGACCTGCCGTCGGACTACCTGGACATCCCGGCGTTCCTGCGCCGCCAGGCGGACTGACCTTCGCCTTCCGAATCACCCTCCCGCCGGTCCGGGGGAGGGCGCGGTACCGCCATGTCCTTCGCTGCCGGGCCAGTCCGGGCCCGGCAGCCCTTTCCGACCCTGCGGGGGAGGGGACCGGCCAGTCTCGCGCGGCATTGTTTCAGCCGTGGGACAAAGCAATTCTTCCGTTAAGATTCAGCTAATTGCGTGCTATTCTCGCCACCCTTGGTCAGCACCTTCACCTCGGTCCCCCTCCGATGGCCCAGCAACGCACCCTCAAGAACGTGATCCGCGCCACCGGCGTCGGCCTGCACAGCGGCGAAAAGGTTTACATGACGCTGCGTCCGGCCCCGGTGAACACCGGCGTCGTGTTCCGGCGCGTGGATCTGGATCCGGTGGTGGAAATGCCGGCCAGCGCCGAACTGGTCACCGAGACCACGCTGTGCACCGGCCTGAGCTGCGACGGCGCCAAGGTGCAGACGGTGGAGCACCTGATGTCCGCGCTGGCGGGCCTGGGCGTGGACAACGTCTACGTGGAACTGTCCTCGGCCGAGTTGCCGATCATGGACGGTTCGGCCGGCCCCTTCGTGTTCCTGCTGCAATCGGCCGGCATCATCGAACAGAACGCGGCCAAGCGCTTCATCCGCATCAAGTCGCCCATCGAGGTGACGGAAGGCGACAAGGTCGCGCGGTTCGAGCCTTATGACGGTTTCCGGGTCGGCTTCACGGTCAAGTTCGACCATCCGATGATCCCGGCATCGCAGTCGCGGGCGGAAGTGGAGTTCTCCACCGGCGCCTACATCAAGGAAGTGTCGCGGGCCCGTACCTTCGGCTTCATGCGTGATCTTGAATACATGCGCGAGCGCAACCTGGGCCTCGGCGGCTCGATGGACAACGCGATCGTGCTGGACGAGTTCCGCGTCCTCAATGACGACGGCCTGCGTTATGCCGATGAATTCGTCCGCCACAAGATTCTCGACGCGATCGGTGACCTGTACCTGGCCGGACGCCCCATCCTGGGCGCCTACGAGGGCTACAAGTCCGGCCACGCGCTCAACAACAAGCTGGTGCGCGCCCTGCTGGCCCGGCCTGAAGCCTGGGAAGAAGTGACCTTCGAGGACGCCGGGCACCCCTCGCCGGTGCTCTACGGCACGCCGGCGACCGCGGCGGCCTGACCACCCGTCCATCACCCCGATCGCTTTCATCTGAAACCGTATCCGCGAGGATGCGACGGAAGCGCATTGTCATTTGTGTGATTCAGGTCAAATTTCAGTCCTGAATTTAACTTATTCCTAACTTCCGTCTAACGACCCGGGCCGCCATGCCCGGTACCATGCCTTGCCTTCGCGTCGCGGGACCTAGCGCTTTCGCCCGCCGCGCCGGTTGTCAGGAGCAGTACCTCCTCCGGCGGAGTCCGGAGATTCCAAGGACGCCAGGACAGCCGCAAGCGCTTTACGTGAGGCTTCCGGAACAGGTGGTGCCGCGGTTTCTGCCCGGGGATTCGGGTGGAGCGGGGCGGTTGTTGTTTTGACGGCCACTTCGGTGACCGTCAGTCCGACGGATCGGGCGGCATCAAGCAGTTCGACGGAGGCGAGCCGGAGTTTGGCGCGCCAGACGGGGGAGTCGACGATAAAAACGAGCCGTTCGCCGGCCACATTCGCCAGACGGCAATGCGGGGCCAGGGCGGGCGGGAGACAGGGGCGGAGTTGCTGTTCCAAGGCGTCGAGCCAGAGCGCACGACGAACCGGGTCGGCGGCAGCGTCCGTCAACGCGGCCTGGAGGGCCGGTTGCGGAGTGCTTGCGCCACGCGGCTTGGACTTCGAATCAGACATCGGTATCTATGGCTTTTCAAAACATCGTAAACAATTCGCGCGCCTGGTGGGCCCAACACCTCGCCGGCCCCGCCTACAAGGCGCGCAGACTGGTCCACGCAAGACCGCTCACCGCCGCCTCCTGCCTGCTCGCCATCGGCCTGATTGCCGGTCTGGCCGGGCGCAGCGCCATGGGCATGGCCCAGGTCTCGCTGCTGCAGGCCAAGGCCGATCGCCAGGATGCCGAGCTGGAACAGGTGCGCCGCGGCGCCCAGCAGGAAATCAATGCGATGGCCGCGCGCCTGGGTGAACTGCAGGCCCAGGCCAACCGCCTCAACGCGCTCGGCGACCGCCTGACCCGGATGGGCCAGCTGCAGGACGGCGAGTTCGATTTCGAGGAGCCGGTGGGCGTCGGTGGCAACGACGCCGTCTATGACATGTCGCCTGCTGAACTGGACCAGGGCGTGACCCAGCTGGAGCGCCAGTTCGCCGCTTCCGGCCAGCAGCTGTCGGTGCTTGAAGCGCTGCTGTTCAACCGCGAACTGGACAAGAACGCGACGCCTTCGCGCATGCCGATCGCCAACAGCTACATCACCTCTGGCTTCGGCGGCCGCGCCGATCCGTTCGGCGGCGGCGGGCAGTACCACAAGGGCATCGATTTCAAGGCCAGCGTCGGGGACCCGGTGCTGGCGGTGGCGGACGGCGTGGTCAGCTTCGCCGGGATCAAGGGCGGCTACGGCAACGTGGTCGACGTGGATCATGGCAACGGCTACGTCACCCGCTACGCGCACAATTCGCGCCTGGTGGTGAAGGCCGGCGATCTGGTGCGGGTCGGCCAGGAAGTGGCCAAGGCGGGTTCGACCGGCCGCTCGACCGGCGCCCACGTGCACTTCGAGGTGTGGGAAAACGGCCGAGTGGTCAACCCGCGCAAGTTCCTCGGTGACGGCCCGACCCCGGTCGGGAAGATCACGCGGGGCTGAGCCGCGGCGGGGAAGGTCCGGCAGGGTTGATTCCCCCGGGGGCGCCCCAAGCTACAATACGGTGTTGCCAGACAGGGCGCATAGCGCCCTGTTTCGTTTTGGGGTCCCCGCCCGGGGATTCGCGGCGGCCCCCGACGCTCATTTCCAACCGGTTCCTTACATGATCAACAACTTGCTTACCCGTGTCTTTGGCAGCCGCAACGAACGCCTGCTGAAGCAGCTCCAACGCAGCGTCGGCAAAATCAATGCCCTGGAACCGGAGATGGAAAAACTCTCCGACGACGAGCTCAAGGCCAAGACCCCGGAGTTCCAGAAGCGCATCGCGGACGGCGAGCCGCTGGACAAGATCCTGCCGGAGGCCTTCGCGGTCTGCCGTGAAGCCAGCCGTCGCGTGCTCGGCATGCGCCACTACGACGTGCAGTTGATCGGCGGCATGGTGCTGCACCTGGGCAAGATCGCCGAAATGCGCACCGGTGAAGGCAAGACCCTGGTCGCGACCCTGCCGGTCTACCTCAACGCGCTGGAAGGCAAGGGCGTCCACGTCGTCACCGTCAACGACTACCTGGCGCGCCGCGACTCGGCCTGGATGGGCCGCCTGTACAACTGGCTGGGCCTGTCGGTCGGCGTGGTCTACCCCGGCATGCCGCACAGCGACAAGCACTCGGCCTACGCGGCCGACATCACCTACGGCACCAACAACGAATTCGGTTTCGACTACCTGCGCGACAACATGGCGATGGCCAAGGAGGACCGCTTCCAGCGCGGCCTGCATTACGCCATCGTCGACGAGGTCGACTCCATCCTGATCGACGAAGCGCGCACCCCGCTGATCATTTCCGGGCCGGCCGACGAATCCCCGGAGCTGTACCTGCGCGTCAACCAGATCGTGCCGAAGCTGACCAAGCAGGAAAGCGAGGAAGGCGAGGGCGACTTCTGGGTCGACGAGAAAGGCAAGCAGGTCCATCTGTCCGAAGCGGGCATGGAGCATGCCGAAGCGCTGCTGCTGCAGGCCGGCATCCTGAAGGACGAGGAAGACAGCCTCTACGGCGCCAACAACCTCACCGTGGTGCACCACCTCAACGCCGCGCTGCGCGCGCACGCGATCTACCAGCGCGACGTGGACTACATCGTGCGCGACGGCGAAGTGGTGATCGTCGATGAATTCACCGGCCGCACGCTGCCGGGCCGCCGCTGGTCCGATGGCCTGCACCAGGCGGTGGAAGCGAAGGAAGGCGTGCCGGTCCAGCGCGAGAACCAGACGCTGGCCAGCATCACCTTCCAGAACCTGTTCCGCATGTACAAGAAGCTGTCCGGCATGACCGGCACGGCGGACACGGAAGCCTACGAATTCCAGAGCATCTACGGCCTGGAAGTGATCGTCATCCCGACCCATCGCCCGACCGTGCGCAAGGATTCGCCCGACCAGGTGTTCCTGAACCGCAAGGGCAAGTTCAACGCGGTGCTGGCCGACATCCAGGACTGCTACCAGCGCGGCCAGCCGGTGCTGGTCGGCACCACCTCGATCGAAACCTCCGAGATGCTGTCGGAGTTCCTGACCAAGTCCGGCGTCCCGCACGAAGTGCTCAACGCCAAGCAGCACGAGCGCGAAGCGCACATCGTCGCCCAGGCCGGTCGCTCCGGCGCGGTCACCATCGCCACCAACATGGCCGGCCGCGGCACCGACATCGTGCTGGGCGGCTCGCTGGAAGCCGAGCTGGAGCAGCTGGCGGAAGATGCCAGCAGCGCCGATCGCGAGCGGGTCAAGGCCGAATGGCAGCAGCGCCACGAAGCGGTCAAGGCCGCCGGCGGACTGCACATCATCGGCACCGAACGCCACGAGTCGCGCCGTATCGACAACCAGCTGCGCGGCCGCTCCGGCCGCCAGGGCGATCCGGGCTCGTCCCGCTTCTACCTGTCGCTGGAAGACAACCTGATGCGCATCTTCGCCTCGGACTGGGTCCAGAAGGCGATGAAGCTGATCGGCATGAAGGAAGACGACGTGATCGAGGATCGCCTCGTCAGCCGCCAGATCGAGAAGGCGCAGCGCAAGGTCGAGGCGCACAACTTCGACATCCGCAAGAACCTGCTGGATTTCGACGACGTCAACAACGACCAGCGCAAGGTCATCTACGCCCAGCGCGACGAACTGCTGGAAGCCGAGTCGGTGAAGGACAACATCGATGGCATCCGTGGCGACGTGGTCGCCGAAGTCGTGGCCCGTTTCGTGCCGCCGAACTCCGTTGACGACCAGTGGGACCTGGCGGGCCTGGAGCGTGAGCTGGCCGATGAAATGGCGCTGGCCCTGCCGGTCTCCCGTTGGCCGAAGGAAATCGAGGAGCTGGATGCCGAGGCCATCGAACGGCGCGTGCAGGAAGCGATGGATCGCCACTTCGAGGAGAAGGAAACGGTCATCGGCGGCGAGACCATGCGCGCGCTGGAAAAGCACATCATGCTGACGGTGCTGGACAAGAACTGGAAGGAACACCTGGCCCGCATGGATTACCTGCGCCAGGGCATCCATCTGCGCGGCTACGCGCAGAAGCAGCCCAAGCAGGAGTACAAGAAGGAAGCCTTCGAGCTGTTCTCCGAGATGCTGGAGCGGGTCAAGCGCGAAGTCGTCACCCTGCTGGCGCGCGTGCGCATCCGCACCGAGGAGGAAGTGGCGGAACTGGAAGCGCAGGAGCGCGCGATGGCCGAGGCCCAGGCCCGGCAGATGCAGTTCCAGCACGCCGACGTGGGTGGTTATGGCGCCGACGAGGAAGCCGCGCAGGCCCAAGCGGCACTGGCCGGCCGGCCGATGGCGATGCCCGCCGACGCCGGCCCCAAAGTCGGCCGCAACGATCCCTGTCCCTGCGGCAGCGGCAAGAAGTTCAAGCACTGCCACGGCCAGCTGGCCTGAACCCGGCGGTGAGGTCAAAGAAACAGGCGCCCATGAGGCGCCTGTTTTTTTGGGGAATCGAGGTGTCGCCTTGCCCCGTCCGTCTTCGTCATCGCGGAGAAGGGCGGGAGTGCGTCGATTCCGGTCCGCCCTTGGAAGACTGCAGCAGGTTGGTCGTCATTCCCTTGCGTCGATGCGGCCAGCGGGCTGGTGGGGAGTTGAGTGGGCGGTGCTGGGCGAGGCGACCTGACAGGGTCGCAGCGGCGACCGAGCGCACGCCGACCCGCTGTCCCTTCCCCCGCATGCGGGGAAGGCGCCGAAGGCGGATGGGGGCGAGCCCGGAAAACGTCCCCGCGCGCTTCGCCTCCTCCTCCGCCTCCCGACATGACCCACCGCATTTGCATTTGCGCGGAAATACCCGGCAAGCTTCGGCCATGTCCTCCGAACCTCTGCGATCCATCCATGTCGTCGCCGGCGTCATCACCGATGCGCGCGGTCGTATCCTGCTGGCTCGGCGCACCGAAGGCCGGGATCTGGCCGGGCGCTGGGAATTTCCCGGCGGCAAGCGCGAACCAGGCGAAACCGAGGCCGAGGCGCTGATCCGCGAATTGCAGGAAGAACTGGGGATCACCCCCGAGGTGGGCGAGCCCATCATCAACGTTCCCCAGCAGTATCCGGACAAGCGCCTGCGACTGGACGTCCGCCGGGTGCTGTCGTGGAAAGGTACGCCGCGTGGGCACGAAGGCCAGGCCCTGGCCTGGGTGGCGCCGGAAAAACTGCCGCGCTATGCCATGCCGCCGGCCGATCGGCCCGTGGTCGCGGCCCTGCTGCACCCGGACCGGTATCTGGTGACGCCGTCACCGGCGGAGGTGACGGATGACGCCTGGCTGGCCGCCCTGAGACGGAGTCTGGCCAGCGGGCAGGTCCGTCGGATCCAGTTGCGCATGCCCGGCGTGGAGGAAGGCAGGCGCCGGCGATTGGCGCAGGCTGCCGTGGATGCCTGCCGCGCGGCGGATGTGGATGTCCTGATCAATGCGGACATCCGCCTTGCCCGTGAACTCGGCACCGGTGTGCATCTGCGGGCGGCGCAGTTGCCGGAGCTTTCGATCCGGCCCTTGCCGGATGACCAGCACGTGGCCGCCTCCTGCCATAACGCCGAGGAACTGCGTCGGGCCGAAGATCTCGGCTGCGACTTCGCGGCACTGGGCAGCGTGCGCGAAACCGCCAGCCATCCAGGGGGGAACCAATTGGGATGGGAGGGCTTCGCGCGCCTGCGCGAAATCGTATCGTTGCCGCTCTACGCCATTG
This sequence comes from Pseudoxanthomonas sp., assembly GCF_051953815.1. Taxonomy (GTDB): domain Bacteria; phylum Pseudomonadota; class Gammaproteobacteria; order Xanthomonadales; family Xanthomonadaceae; genus Pseudoxanthomonas_A. The sequence continues at coordinate 76,824 of NZ_JBQCIJ010000040.1, forward strand.
GCGGCCTGCACGCGGATCACATCGGCGAGGCGCGCCAGCATGGCGCGCAGGGTATCGCGGCGATTCGGGGTCTCTGGGGCGGGTAGAGGGTTCGGGTGTCGGGGTTTGCCCCCATCCGCCTTCGACACCTTTCCCCGCGCGCGGGACAGGGAGAATGGCGCGCGGGTGTGGAACCCGGGGCGGGCGAAGAAAATCAGGCGCAGCAGTCGTGCGCGAACGGAGCGGCGGTTTCCTGCCTAGCGGGCAGGTTCAGTGATGGCGGTCGCCAGATGGCGATAACGGGCGTCGAGCTCGCCGACCGCGCGCTCCAGATGGGCGATGTCACCATCGTTGACCACGACGTCGTCGGCCAGCGCCAGGCGCTGATGCCGGCTGGCTTGCGCATCCAGCATGCGTTCGGCGAGCGCCGCATCGATCCCGTCGCGGAGCATCAGGCGTTCCTTCTGTACGTGACGCGGCACGTCGACGACCAGTATGCGCGCGAGCCACGGGTAAGCGGCCCGGCCGCCCCCTTCGCTCAGCAGGGGAATGGTGGCGATGGCGTACGGACTCTCGGCCGCCTGGCAGAGCGCCTGCATGCGCTGGCGGATACGCGGATGGAGAATGGCTTCCAGCGCCCGCCGCTCCCCTTGGTCGCCGAACACGCGCGCGCGCAGGGCGGCACGATCCAGCCGGCCGTCGGGTCGCAGCATCTCCGCGCCGAAGCGGGCGACAACCTCGGTCAGCGCGGGCTGGCCGGGCTCGACGATTTCCCGCGCCACCACATCGGCGTCCGCGATGCCCACGCCGCGCGCCGCGAAGGCCCGCTCCAGTGCGCTTTTACCCGACGCCACGCCGCCGGTCAGTCCGATCACGTATTCGCTCATGCGCGCATTATTGGCTGCAACGCCCCGTAATAGAACGGAGCCCGCTCCACGCGTCATGGCCGCCGGTCAAATCCGGCCTGCACGGGCATTTCCTCCCCCCGTGTGCGGGGGAAGGTGCCGAAGGCGGATGGGGGCATTTTCGGAAGCGCGAATCCGGCGGCCGGCAGACCCGCCGCCACGAGGCTACTTGAGGCCGGCGAAACGCAGGTAGGCGTCGATGAGGTCCTGGCCCCAGAAGAATACCACCCAGCCGGCAACGGCCAGATAGGGTCCGAACGGGATGGGGGTCGCCCGGTCGCGGCCCTTCGCGGCCAGCCAGACGGAGCCGATGATGGCGCCCACCAGCGAGGACAGCAGGATGGTCGGCAGCACGCCCTTCAGACCCACCCATGCGCCAATGGCCGCCAGCAGCTTGAAGTCGCCGTGGCCCATGCCTTCCTTGCCGGTCAGCTGCTTGAACAGCCACCACACCGACCACAGCGAGACATAACCGGCAATCGCGCCCAGCACGGCCGCCTTGGGCACCATGTAGAGGTTTTCCAGGCTGGCGATCAGGCCCAGCCACATCAACGGCAGGGTCAACTGGTCCGGCAGCAGCCGGGTGCGCAGATCGATGCCCGACAGTGCCACCAGGAAACAGCTGAGCAGCGCGGCGCCGAAGCCCTGCCAACCGAAACCGAAACGCCAGACCGAAGCGACCACAAGCAGCGCGGTCAGCAGTTCCACCAGGGGATACTGCGCTGAAATCGGCGTCTTGCAGTAGCGGCACTTCCCACGCAGGGCGAGCCAGCTCACCAGCGGAATGTTCTCGAACCAGGCCAGCTTGTGCTTGCAGTGCGGGCAATGCGAGCTCTCGACCACGATGCCGGGCGGCGGCGGGTCGTAGATTTCCGGCTCTTCCAGAATCTCGCGGGCATCACGCCGCCATTGCCAGTCCAGCTTGCGCGGCAGGCGCAGGATGACCACGTTGAGGAAGCTGCCCACCATCAGGCCCAGGCCGGCCGCGATGGGAAAGCCCAGGCCGGGGTGTTGATCCAGGAATGCCACGTCTTATCCGACCGTCATCGCCAGCTTGAAGATGGGCAGGTACATGCCGATCACCATGCCGCCGACCAGAATGCCGATCACCACCATGATGAAGGGCTCGATGAGGCTGGAAAGGGCATCGACGGCATTGTTCACTTCCTGCTCGTAGTACTCGGCCACCTTGAACAGCATGGTGTCCAGCGCGCCGGCCTCTTCGCCGATGGCGGTCATCTGCACCACCATGTGCGGGAACAGCGCGGTCTGCTTCATACCCATGTTCAGCGGGTAGCCCACCGCCACGTCGTCGCGCATCCGGTGCACGGCCTTCTCGTAGACAGTGTTGCCGGTGGCGCCGGCGACGGTGTCCAGCGCCTCCACCAGTGGCACGCCGGCCCTGAAGGTCACCGCGGTGGTGCGGGCGAAACGCGCGATGGACGAATTGTGCATGATCTGGCCGACCACCGGCACCTTGAGGATCATGCGATCCATGAAGTGCTGGAATGCCGGTGAACGCTTGAAGGCGAACACGGCCGAGATGATACCCCCCAGCGTCACCAGCAGGATCAGCCACCACCAGGACACCATGAAGCGGGAGGCCGCGACGATGAGCTTGGTGAAGGCCGGCAAGTCGGCGCCGAAACTCTTGAAGGTCTCCTCGAACTGCGGCACCACGAAGATCAGCAGGATGGCACTGACGAGGATCGCCACCGCGATGACCATCGCGGGGTAGAACAGGGCCTTCTTGATCTTGCCCTTCAGGGTTTCCAAGTTTTCCTTGTAGCTGGCGATGGTGTCCAGCACCGTTTCCAGCACACCGGCGCCTTCGCCGGCACGGACCAGGTTGCGGTAGAGCTCGTCGAACTGGACCGGGTGCTTGGAGATGGCCTCGGTCATCGAGGAGCCGCCCTCGATGTCATTCCGGATCTGCTCGACCATCTTCTTCATGCGCGGGTTTTTCTGCCCGCCGCCGATGATTTCCAATGAGGTCACGATGGGCACGCCGGACTTCATCATGGTCGCCATCTGGCGGCTGAAGAAGGCGATTTCCTTCGGACTGATGGTCCGCCCGGTGGAGCCGAACAAGGGCTTGGGCTTGACCTTGACCACGTTGGGGGTGATGCCCTGCTTGCGGAGCTCGGCCCGCAGCATGTTGGCGTTCTTGGACGCCTGTTCACCCTTCATCTTGACGCCGCGCTTGTCGACCCCCTCCCAGACGAACAGGCTGAGCGGGTTCTCCCGGGGCGCCGTGGCGGTGGCGGTCTTCTTGGCGGCGGAGCGGCTGATGGCCATTGGATATCCCCGTCCGGTTTCCCCGACCGGACTTCATTCCGCATGGTAGCGGTTTACGGCGTGAAGGGAACTCCCCCGGCCTGTGACGCGGGGCAGGGTTTGGCGTCCTGCTTCCGGCAACGGAGGAAGCGGGACAGGCATCCGGGCATCCGGGTCCGGCTCAATCCTTGGTGACGCGGTTGATCTCGGCCAGGCTGGTGACGCCGTTGCGGACCTTCATCAGCGCCGATTGGCGCAAATCGCGAACCCCCGCCTTCTGGGCGGCCTCGGCGATCTGCAGGGCGTTGCCGCCTTCCAGCACGATCGAGGCGATTTCGTCCGACATCGGCATGACCTGGTAGATGCCGGTGCGGCCCTTGTAGCCCTCGGTGCATTCCTCGCAGCCGACCGCGTTGTACAGGGTGAAACCCGCGCTGATCTCCTCCTCGCTGAAACCCTCCGCGATCAGGGCGTGGTGGGGGAGTTCCTCCGGACGCTTGCACTTGGGGCACAGCCGGCGCGCCAGGCGCTGGGCGATGACCAGGGTCACCGAACTGGTGATGTTGTAGGGCGCGATGCCCATGTTCATCAGGCGGGCGATGGTCTGCGGCGCATCGTTGGTATGCAGGGTGGACAGGACCATGTGGCCGGTCTGGGCGGCCTTGATGGCGATCTCGGCCGTTTCCAGATCGCGGATTTCGCCGACCATGATGATGTCCGGATCCTGGCGCAGGAAGCTGCGCAGGGCGGCGGCGAAGGTCATGCCGCGCTTGGTGTTCTGCTGGACCTGGTTGACGCCGGGCAGGCGGATTTCGACCGGGTCCTCGACCGTCGAGATGTTGCGGACCTCGTCGTTCAGGATGCCCAGCGCCGTGTACAGCGACACCGTCTTGCCCGAGCCGGTGGGACCGGTGACCAGCACCATGCCATAGGGTTTGTGGATGGCGTCCTCGAACAGCTTCTGCTGGTCCTTCTCGTAACCCAGTTTGTCGATGCCCAGCTTGGCGGCGCTGCCGTCGAGGATACGCAGCACCACCTTTTCGCCGAACAGGGTGGGCAGGGTGCTGACACGGAAGTCGACCTGCTTGGTCTTGCTCAGGTTGAGCTTGATGCGGCCGTCCTGCGGTACCCGCTTCTCGGCGATGTCCAACTGCGCCATCACCTTCAGGCGGGCGGCGATGCGCTGGCTCAGCTTGACCGGCGCCTTGGCGACCTGCTTGAGGATGCCGTCGATGCGCAGCCGCACCCGGTAATCGGTCTCGTAGGGCTCGAAATGAATGTCGGACGCGCCGCGTTTGATGGCGTCGATCAGCACCTTGTTGACGAACTTGACCACCGGGGTGTCGTCGCCCTTGGCGTCCACGCCGCTGTCGTTGCCCGCCAGTTCGTCGTCGTTGCCGACTTCGAGGTTGTCCAGGCCTTCCTCGTCGTCGCCGCCGAAGGCGCCGCTGAGGTTGCTGCTGGCGTTGATCCACTGCTCCAGCGCCCGGCGCAGGGAATCGTCGTCGATCAGGATGGGTTCCACCACCAGATTGGTGTGGAACTTGATCTCGTCCAGCGCGTGCATCTTGTTGGTCGGGTCGGAGACCCCCACGAACAGCTTGCTGCCACGCTTGAACAGGGGCAGGACCTGGTGCTTCTGCAGCAGTTCCTCGCTGACCAGCTTGATCGCGTTGTGGGCGGTATCGAAATTGGACACGTCCAACAGCGGCATGCCGAACTCGATGGCATTGGCGGCCGCCATCTGGGGCGCGGTGACGAGCTTCTTCTCGACGATCCACTGGGCCAAGGGCACACGGGCATCCGCGGCGCCGGCCATCGCGGCCCGGGCGGCGGTCTCGTCCAGGGCCCCGTCCTGGACCAGGCGGCGGGCAATGCCGGTGATGCCAACCAGATTGGCGGAACTGACGACGGCGCTCATGGCTTGGACTCCCTGACCTGTTGCGGCAATGTCCCGCAAAAAGCGGGCCAGCGGGCACTTTACCGCAACGCCCTTGAAACCGTCCCCGTTCGCCGGCCCGGAGGGAGGCAATTGGTCACAACCTGACGCAGCGTGTCGGCCCGCGGCCGCCCGGGCATCACGGTGGAGAATGTGATTGCAGTAAGCTGGGCGGGGGAAAGCAGCCTGGGGTGGAAATGAGGATCAGTGTCGTGTTGCCGGCCAAGAACGAAGCCGGCGGTTTGCCACGGACGCTGGAGCGCCTCCGCGAAGTCCTGCCGGAAGCGGAAGTCATCGTCGTGGACGATGGTTCCACCGATCAGACCGCGGCCCTGGCCGCCGGCCTGGGCGCGCGGGTATTGAGCTCCCCCTACTCCATGGGCAATGGCGCGGCCATCAAACGAGGGGCGCGTGCCGCCACCGGAGATGTCATCGTCTTCATGGACGCTGACGGGCAGCACGACCCGGCCGACGCCCGAAGGCTGCTGGACAAACTGGCCGAGGGCTACGACATGGTGGTCGGGGCACGGAACTGGGAAGGACAGGCAGGGGTCAGCCGTGGCCTGGCCAACACCTTCTACAACTGGTTGGCGAGTCGGATGACCGGGGCGAGGGTCCGGGACCTTACTTCAGGTTTTCGGGCGGTAAGGGCGGACAAGTTCCGCGAATTCCTGCACCTGCTCCCCAACGGCTTTTCCTATCCGACCACCAGCACGATGGCGTTTTTCCGCAGCGCTTACTCGGTTGCCTACGAACCTATCCCGGTGGCCAAGCGGATTGGCAAAAGCCATATTCGGATTTTTCGCGATGGCGTCAGGTTTTTGCTCATTATTTTCAAGATCGCGACGCTGTACTCACCGCTGAAACTCTTCGCACCCGTTGCCGGGGCGTTCTTCATGCTCGGGCTTGGTTACTATCTCTATACCTTCATTACCCAGCATCGATTCACCAACATGAGCGCATTGCTGTTCAGCGCCTCTGTAATCGTGTTCTTGATCGGATTGATTTCCGAGCAGATCACTGCCCTCAACTATCGTCGCGACGCATAGCAGGGCGTCCGGCTTCTTATGAACATGACGAAGGGCGGCCTTCCCACATTGCTTGTGCTGGCGTCCACGTACCCCCGCTGGTCAGGTGATCACGAACCTGGGTTCGTGCATGAGCTCAGTAGGCGACTCACTGATCGCTTCCGAGTGATTGCACTGGTGCCGGGAGCACCGGGAGCCCGTGACCGGGAGATTCTGGATGGCGTGGAAGTACATCGCTATCGATACGCGCCGCGAGCGTGGGAAACTCTGGTCAATGACGGCGGGATAGTGACCAATCTTCGCCGTTCGCCATGGAAAGTTCTACTGGTGCCTGGATTCGTCCTCGCGCAGGCCTGGTACGCATGGCGTCTAACGCGAAAGTCGACCATTGATGTCATTCATGCGCATTGGCTGCTACCCCAAGGGATTATCGCCTGGTTCCTAGCGGGTGCATGGGGAAATCAAAGGCCCTACGTGGTTACTTCACATGGTGCCGATCTATATGCTTTGCGTGGGAAAGCCATGGATGCCTTGAAGCGTATGGTGTTGCGTAGAGCGGCATGTGTGACAGTCGTCAGCCGAGCTATGCGTGATTCGATTGGGCGACTGGAAAGCAATATAGGCGAGGTCCAGGTAATGCCGATGGGGGTTGACCTGGCAGAGCGTTTTACGCGAGATGAAAGCACCGCTCGGTCACAAAATGGAGTCCTCTTCGTTGGCCGGCTCGTAGAAAAGAAAGGACTCCGCTTCTTGATTGAAGCGATCCCGCACGTATTGAAGAGAGTGCCTGACGCATCCTTGACCGTCGTCGGCTTCGGTCCGGAGGAGGAGGCCATCCGCAAGCAGGTCGAAGAACTGGGCATCTCAGGTAGGGTCTGCTTTGTAGGCGCCGCGTCGCAGCAGGAATTACCATCATTCTATCGACGAGCGAAAGTCCTTGTAGCTCCGTTCGTTCAGGCAAATTCCGGCGACCAAGAAGGGTTGGGATTGGTCGTGGTAGAAGCCATGGGATGCGGATGCCCGGTAATTACTTCAGACCTTCCCGCGCTCCGCGAGGTAGGGACTTGCTTCTCGGGCTTTGTGAAATTACCACCCGGTGATCCGCTGAAGCTGGCGGATGCCTTGATTCATATGCTACAGACTGACGCCCAGTTGGACTTTCCCGATATATCTAAATTTGACTGGAATGCAGTGGCATCGGGTTATCGAAAAGTTTTGGATGCCGCAAGAAGGAGCCGGACCACCAGCAAGACAGATCTGCCCACATGAGAAAGAAGTGGTCCTTTGAGCCGGTTGGCATGCGTTGGTTCCGGCCGCCCGGGGCATTGGCACGTGGGACGTTGGGTGTGACCGCATGGAACGGCGCGCGGATTCTGGTTCAGCTTATCTGGATCGTAATGGCCGCGCGCTTGCTTGGCGCAGACGGATATGGCCTGTTCTCGGGTATCGCCGGATTAGCCGTGACGATCGGAGGCTTCATCGGGCTGGGTATGGGCTTGCGGATGTACCAGGATGTTGCAAGAGAACCAACCCTATTCGCGACGCGCTGGTCACAAGCGTGTAGTGGCATGGTCTTGAGTTTCCTGCCGTTGGGAGCGTGTTACTTGCTGCTCTCCGCAGTGATTTTTCCAGGACTGGACTGGGGAGTTCTGCTACTGATTGGAGGCGCTGAGTTGTTGGGAGCGCCGCTCGTGTCGCTGGTTGCATTCGCGTATGCGGCAAAGGGAAGAGTAGTGTTGGCGGCAGCCGTCCCAGTGGCCATGGCAGGTGCACGTGTACTAGCCGTCGTCGCAATGATGGCGATCCAGCCGCATCCTGATCTGCGGAGCTATGCATGGTTGCATGTGCTAATGACGGGTACTGCGGCCTTCTGCATGTTGATCGGAGCAGCGAGATTACTGGACGCACATTGGCAGCCATCGCGCTTGAGTTGGTCCGATATCAAGTCAGGTCTCGGATTCTCCAGCTTGTGGGCGAGTGGTCTTGCCTTTGGTTCATTCGATAAGACACTTGCGTTGAGATATTCGAGCGCCGTGGAGGCCGGCACCTATGCAGCGTCTCAGCGCTTCGCCAGTATTGTGGCCATGCCAGTTGAAGCTCTGGTTTCTGCGGCGCTGCCGCGCCTGTTCCGTGACGGTGCAGGCATGCGCGAGCACCCCAGATTGCTCCCCATGTTGTTTCTCGCAACATTCACATACGGTATGGCTGCGGGAGCCTGCCTGTGGTGGAGCGCGGGAGCATTAGTCTGGGTACTGGGGCCTGCTTTTGAATCCACCATCGGGGTGACGAAAATTCTGGCGCTGTACGTTCCGCTCTATTGCATGCGTATTCTGGCTGCCCACGTTCTGCTTTCGCGTGGAGCCGTCAGGTATAGGGTAATGTCCGAAATCATTGCGATAGCAACGATGGCACTGACCATGAGTCAGTGGGTGTCACGAGACGGCGCCATGGGAGCGGCGAAAGCCATCCTCGCTACGGAGTTGACTCTGGTGCTTCTGTTTTCGTTCGGGATCTACCTGCGCCGACGTTTCCCGCATTAAGGGAATTTGCGACCTCGGCATAGGCATCAACTGCCCGAGCTAGGTTGAATTCATTTGCGCGTCGGCGAAGGTCTGGCGGAGAGAATCGGATCTCGCCTGTCACCGCTCCCAACAAGGCTGCCACCAGTGCATCCATATCGCCCGGCGGGACAAGTTGACCATACTTTCCGTGAGCGATGACCTCGGCAGGGCCATCGGGGCAATCCGTGGAAACCACTTGAGTGCCGCAAGCCATGGCTTCGACCAGAACGTTGCCGAAACCTTCATAGTCAGAGCAGAGGGCGAGAACCGTGGATGCTTTGATGTATGGCAGGGGATTGGGAGAAAACCCGACCAGTTTGCAGTGCTCGGAAAGCCCATTTCGCTCAACGCTGCGCTGAGTCGGAACCACCTGATCGCCGGTGCCGACAATGAGCAGGCGGCAGTCCACGTGCCGGCGTACCCGGACGAAACTTTCTAGCAAAAGGTCGAGCCGCTTCTCCAATGACAAGCGACCCACGAAGACAATCGTGGGTAGCCGATGATCGGGCCACGGCCATGGGACGGCTTGTCTGATCATGTCGTCGAAGGTTGGCAGGACGATGGGGTTGTGGATTACCCGTATGGATTCCGGCTCCAGGCCCAATTCAATCTGCATGTCATTCGCGACTGCGTTCGAGACAGCGATCAACTGATCAGCTCTCGGATAGAGGTGTCGCATAAGGAACGATAGCACTTGTAGTTTGAGACGCCGCAGACCCCGAGCAAGGCGGCGAGGAGCCGAGAGTGAAAGATGTTGAGTCACTACGACCTTAGTCCGGAGACGAAGTATCTTTCGCAGCAGGACCATGACACACGCGAGGTCGTTGGCAGTTGTGAAGACTGTTGCAGGCCGCTTGCTGGTAAGCATCCTGGCAAGCCTATACGGAAAAAATACCCGGCCATCGGTCGCTATTTCACGGAAGGCAACGCCTGCTGGTAGTTCTGCTGCAGAATTGGCAATTCTTCGTCCAACCCAGATCTCAACAGTATGGCCACGACGTGATAGCTCGGTAGCCAGGTTCAGTTGAACCCGTTCCAGCCCGCCATGTTCCAGTCGGCTGAGGAGAAGAACGATCATTGCTGAAGCGCCTTAAGCTCATGTCTCCAAGGCGGAGGAACGGCCAGGACATTCTGGTACTTGGCCAAGTCTGCGATGGTCAAAATATCGAGCTTTCCTTTCCAGCCGATGCGGTAGGTCTCATATCCAATCCCATGCAGAAAGCGAAGAATGTCATGGGCTTCATAACCGGCGACATTGGCCGATTCTTGTTGGACTTCGATGATGATGAGAGGTTGGTATTTCTGCAGTGTTCTTCGGGAACCCAATAGGCATGGAAGTTCGGCGCCTTCGATGTCAATCTTGATCAGATCTATGCGGTTGAGCTCGGCGGACTCTACCAATTTGTCCAGCGTCGTGATCTCAATTTCCTCGATCGCCTGCTGATGAACGGAGCTTCCGTAGATGCTTCCGAGACCAGCATGGTCGTCACCCTGAATACCTTGGCCACAGGATTCAAAGATGGGTACTCTGGCACTCCTGTCGGATAGTCCCATCCTGTGTAGCGTGATCTGACCGAGATTGTTGCTTCTTGCATGTGATTGAAGAATGTCAGCAACGGCGCTCAGCGGTTCGAATGCATGTACCTGGCCACGCTTCCCCACGCGGCGGGCGGATGCCAAGGCGATTTCCCCAACATTGGCTCCAACGTCGATAACTGTCATTCCTTCGCGAAGGAATTTATCGAGTAGCGCTACAATCTCTCTGCTGTAGTAGCCCATCCAGAAAATTCTACGCTGCATGTGATCCGACAGGCTGAGCTCCATGGAAAGCTCACCGTCGAAGTCGTCAATGCGAACTTTTGCTTTGGAATGGCGGAATGTCCGTCGTAGCATTGACGACGCCAAGTGTGACCGCCCCCCGAACGAGAGGGCGAATCCAAGCCTCCGAAGTGCTAACAGCATCTTCTCATTCATGATGGATCAACGCTCGTTCGAGCGAAGGAGGTATATCGTGCATGAGGAACCAAGATATCCAGACAGTTTGATTCTGGTTGAAATTTCAATCCGATCGGTCATCACATTCGACATCGTATAGAAGAGGTGATTGGGTTCCATTCGTGCGACCACGAACCCATTCCGTTGAAAGGTCCTCTTCCACCAGTGGCGCGAGAAATACCAGGCCTCGGTCAGTACGTTGCCCCGCTCGCCATGTCGTGTAGGGAAGAGAGTCGCCAGCCATTCATTCAGATTGGCTGGCGTGCGCGGAACGTCCGGTTGCCGCACGGCGGAATCATCTGATTGCGCAGTGTGAACACCTCGCTGGAAAGCTCGCTTCAACAACCAGAGATAGTGCGCAGGCAAGCTCCATAGTCTGCAGGCCGTACTGGGAAGGACATGAATCGCGATACCTCCAGGCGCAAGTACTCGTCGCGTTTCCGCTAGGAATTCATCGATATGCGCTACATGCTCAAGCACGTTGGAGGAAAACACGATGTCAGCCGAATGATCGGGCATTGGAATGTTTATTCCGTCATACTCCTGAACCATATGGACGCGTGCGTCCCGATAATGACTATCGGCGAGATCGATGGCGACGACATCGTATCCGGCGTCATGCAGTTGGGCGGCCTGTTGCCCCGTTCCCGCCCCAATTTCAAGCACCCGATATCGTCTCGATGAGGAAGGGGACGGAAAGTGGCGCATGGCCGACCCAAGCTCATGGGTGCGAATGAGGGCGAGGGCACGCAGGTGCCCTGGATTGGGTAGGCGGCCGGGTGGTGGCTCATTGGTGTAAGCAGGCATGGGCGCCAAGAGGTCTATGGTGGTATCGCACCAGAGCCGCTAGATTACTGAATCGGAAGATGGCCTGACCAGTGCGTTAAGGAATCTTGGAGTTCGGAGAACAAAGCGGCATGCGGATTCTGGTGCTGACAAAACGGCAATATACGGGCAAGGATTTGCTTGCCGAGCGGTATGGGCGAATTTTCGAGATTCCGGCCGCACTTTCCCGTCGAGGGCATGACGTCCGGGGAATCGCGCTGAGCTATCGAAACCGTGGTCAGGAGGATTTCGCATGGCCGGATCTTCCAGGCATGCGCTGGCGTTCCGTAGATGCATGTCCTCAGGGGGTTCTCCGCTACGCGCGAGTACTGGATGATTGGACTGAGGATTGGCGGCCTGACGTGATCTGGGCAAGCTCGGACATGCCGCATGCTGTGCTCGCCGAGCGATGGGCGCGGACACGACAGGTACCCTTGGTCCTGGACTTGTATGACAACTACGAGAGTTTTGGGCTTTCGAAGTTTCCTGGATTGAAGGCGGCCTTCCGCCGTGCCTGTCGACGCGCTCAAGCTCTTACGGTGGTAAGCCATGCGTTGAACGGTTACATATCGTCCTCCTATGCGCTGAGCTGTCCAGTGACAGTGCTCCAAAACGGGGTCCGGCTGGATCTCTTTCAACCACGAGATAAACGCGCCAGCCGTGTCGCCATTGGGTTGCCGGTAGAAGCGCGCGTCATTGGGACGGTAGGGGCCATCTCAAGTAGACGGGGTATCGAGATGATGTTCGAGGCTTTTATGGAAATGGCCGATTCAGATCCGGAACTGTGGTTGGTCCATGCCGGGCCTGTGGACGCTGCCATTGCGAAGAGATATCGGCATCCACGCATTCGCGATCTTGGCGTGCAGCCGGCCGATCAGGTTCCACAGATACTGGCTAGTCTGGATGTAGCAATAATTTGCAACCGCGACTCTGATTTTGGCCGTTATTGCTTTCCGCTGAAGCTTCACGAGATTTTGGCGATGAAGATACCATTCGTAGCGGCAGCAGTTGGGGACGTGGTCGAAGTAATGAGTCCGTATCAGCAGCTTCTCTTCGCGCCCGGAGATGTGACGCAATTGAAAAGCCGCATCGCTATGCAATTGCGAGATCCATTGGTGCCAGGATTGAAGGCTCCGGGTTGGGATGATTGCGCCGATTCGCTGGAAAAAGTGTTGAAAGACGCGATGTGATTTTACTGGGAAGGAACGGCATGTGAGGGACTAGAAGCGCTACTTGCGTTCTTCGCACGACTTATCTCTTGCCTCAGCCATCTCAAATGACGTTGTTCTTCTTCGTTGTTTTCCTCGGAGCGGGCTAGTGCTTCCTGAAACGTTACTTCTGCGGCATCGATTTTGCCGACTGCCAGTTGCGCCTGGATGAGTGGAATGGCTACCGGCGTCTGCGCCTTCGAATGCCATGCGAGCTGGCCCTGGACCATCGCGTTGGTCCAGTCCTGGTCCCGCGCATAGAAGCTGGCTGCCTGGTATCGCAGGCGTGATTTTTCACGAGAAGCATCAGGTTGATACTTCGCGCGGTCCGCCAGTTTTGCAAGCGCGTCGCCGATCATCCCGTCGGTTACGGCGCCGCAGCCTTTCTCGCGGGTGGCTTCATAGATGGTATCGAAGGGCTGAACCTCGGCAAGCGTCAGTGGTAATGGTGTTTGGTTGACAAAGGCTTCCAGATCAAAGGGGCTGCCCTGATGTCGATATACACACCCCACAAACAATCGGAATGCGTATCCCATTGACCGATTGCGCGGTCTAGGAGAGGCAAGCAGATTCGAAAGGATTTGGTCTGCACGTTGCATGTCGCCATGATCCAACGCGATTCCGAGCAGATATGCGTTCGCCCTCAGCGAGTCAGGATGAGATTGGAGACTGGATTCAGCGATCAATGCATCACTGCGCCATACCCTGGCACGACCATGTGTCCCCGCTACAAGCAAAAGCAGCACACCAGACAGAAGAACAAGACCTAGACGACGACTGTTCAATCCTCGTTGCGCCAGCAGATCCCCAAAGAAGGACACTAGAGCGACGATTGCAAGCAGCAGTCCCATGGAAGGCAGATAGTTCCGGTGCTCAAAGTAGAGCTCCAACGCGATGACACCAGACTCGAGGCTGTGCGCCACAAGATAGAAGTACCAGCCAAAGAACACCGCGGGAAATCGTTTCCGCCAATGCCATGTCGCCAGGCTGATGCTGGCAAGTACGAGCAGAGCCCAGAACGTGCTGTGGGGGGAGAACAGGCTCGTCGACGCCATGAAGTCGTCGGTGTATACGCCCATTTGTGGCGGATTAGGAAGTAGGATCTTGCCTATGTAGTCGCAAAGGGCGCGTCCTTGGCTGAGCAGCCGTTCGCCAAGAGTGAACTCCCTTCCGACGTATCCTCCGACGATCCAGCCGGGCTTCAGAAGGAAACCGATCAGCGCGGCGATACATGGCAGTGCGATGTACCCATATAGAAAGATGCGGGCTACGCGTGGTCTATTTTGGCCATTCGAAGGTGTGAAGTAGGCGATCTCTAGGACGGCGCATAGCAAGGGGAGAAGAATGCCGTTCTCTTTCGCCAAAAAAGCCAGAAAGGTCATCAGCGGCAGGCCGATGAGGATGGTTGTGGTTGGAACGAAAGGGGATGAATTTTGTAGACGTTCTCTCGCCCAGAGGTATACCAACAAGCCCAGTAGAATGAGCAATGTGGATAGCTGTGCCATGCGCTGCACCACATACAGCACGGTGCTGGCGTGTAACGGGTGCAGGAGCCAGATGGCAGCAACGGTGGCGGCGGTGGCTTTTGCTCGGTGGCTCAAACGCGTGTCCAGCTTCAACAGACGCTGAAGGAACGCGAAAAGCACAATCCCGCAGAGGAGATGGATGAGCAGATTGCCCATCTTCATCGAGAACGGGGTATATCCACCCACCCACGCGTTGAACACGAATGTGGCCATCGATAGCGGGCGTCCGAGAATGCCGGCGCCGCGTTCAAACAGGACCGTCTGCAGGTCCAACTTGTTATCAAGCCAGACAGCGATGGCGTCCAGGTTCGAGGGGTCGTCCAGCAGATATGGGCCACGCAGACCGGTCCAGTAGATCAACACGGCGACCAGGCAGGCAGACAGGACGGAAAGCAGCGCTAGCTGCGGGCGGATGCTCAACAGAGAATACTCATAGGACAGGCACAAAAAAGGAAACCCCGGCAATGCCGGGGTTTCGCGTCAAACTCCTGCAGATGCCGCTCCACGATATCAGCGGCAGGCATCCGGGGTATTGCTGCTGGTCACGCCGGAACCCGAAGCAGAGCAACGCCAGTTGATGCGGCCACCAGTGGTATTCGGGGTCAACACGGCGCTGTAGCCCTGGAAGGAGCCAGTCAGTACGCCGCTGCCCGTGCAAACGCCGGAAGCCGTGCCGGAACACAGCGGCGCGCCGGAACCGTAGTTCTCACCGACCTTGATCTTCTCGCCGGCGACGGAGCCGATGGCGTTGGTGATCTTGGCCTTAATGGTGTAGTCGCGGTACAGCGGCAGCGCGATGGCGGCCAGGATGGCGATGATGGCGACCACGATCATCAGTTCGATGAGGGTGAAACCCTGCATGTTCTTCTTCATGAACTTCCCCTTTCAGGATTGGCTTGGATGGTTAAGGACACTCCAGCCCCCGTGTCCTTAAGCGTTGGACCGTGGGCGCCGTGCAAGACGACGCACGTGCTATTAGTCACGTGCAGGATGTGTGCCAACTGTAAGCGCCCCTCTCCCCGTCCCCTGTGGTTCGCGGGAAAGACCCCAGACACCTAAGTCGAGATAACTATGACATCAATCTCGTTGAAGCGGTATCGGGAAAAAGGGGGATCAACCGCGGGAATGATCACAATCTGACAATTTGGCTGTGCAGCAGCCGGCCTCCGGAAGGGAAGCCGGTCAGTGAAAATATACGACACAAAGTGACAATTTGCGTCACTTTCCGGGTCGGAACATTGACGCGAGGATGCCCGAGAATGGAGTGGCTAGGCAGGAGTGCGAGGAAATCCAGCCGGCCTGCCCGTCAAGCGGTCGTCGCTTCTTAGCTCGTGCTTGCTGGATGACCTACGGCGAATTCAGATAGAAGGAGCTATCGCTTTGGGGCTGCGCTCCAGCGACATGGGCCTGAATGTGTTACGCCTTGAGGGCCATTCTGATGGCTGGACGGCATCGCCCGTAGTCATGTCGCGGACGGTGGAGGCCAGGGAATGCCAACGGTGGTGACCGAGGGAGTGGGGGGGCATCGAAGCGGGTGCTATGTGCTGACGAGGCCCCTGCACAACAAACCCCGCTTTAGCGGGGTTTGTTGTGCAGGGGCGCTAGTTGAGAAACGTCACAGAGTTATGACGTTTCTCCATTGAGGCAATGGGATGGGGATACTCGTCAACCGCCGTTGCCACCACCACCATTACCGCCAACTGCGCCACAGCCGGCAGGGCGATACTTCTCTTCGATATCAGTTTCGCATTTCCATTCGCCGCTATCGCTGCGGACAAGATTGAGTGCTTTCGGTGCAAACTCGGCGGCACCGCCCTTGGTTGTGCACTTGATGCCCCCGGTCAGAGTGATTGCGGAGCAGTACGTACCCACTTTGATGTTGATGTAGCCAGGATTGTCCGCGTCCAGTGATGGTGTTTTTCCATTTGCCAAGGCTAGCTCATAGCCAGTCTTGCCGGGCGCGATTTCTGCCAACGCAGCAGTGGCTTGGGTTTTGATGGTGTAGTTCTGGTAGATGGGTACTGCGATGGCAGTCAGGATGGCAATGATGGCCACCGTGATCATCAGTTCGATCAGGGAAAAACCCTGCATGTTCTTCTTCATGTGTAACTTCCCCATGTTGCTTGGCTTGGTGAATGAAGGCGTATCCGTTGCCGATTCCGGGAGATGCCGGTGACGCGGCAAATGGGCGGAAGCCCTTCTGGAACCGCGAACGGAAGCCTGGTTGGGCGCCTTCATTCGCATCCACGGAATTGGAAGGTTCGGAATACGAACATCGAGCGCGGCGGGAAGATATCGACGGCGCCAAAGCCGTTGGCTGGGCGAAGTTCACACTCCTTTTCAGCGTGAGAAGGTTCGCGCTTCTGACGACAAGAATCGTCAAGCGAAGTGGGATGCTCGGTGCTTCAGGACGCTATGGCGATGTGAGTCGAGTGATGGGGCGAGTTTGTGGGTCTCTTCTTTCGACGTCTCCGCCTGGGTGTGAAGAGAGCGGAAGCGCAAATCCCCCTCGGTCCCCCTTTTTCAAAGGGGGAGGATCTTGATGTCAGTTGAGTAGGGGGCTTTTGAGATCGCGGATACGGGCGGTCGGCATGCCGGCGCCCGGAGTGCCTGCGATGCCCGTGGGAAGCGGCGGGACGGCAAACGCGGCCCGCAGGCCGCTACTCCATGCCGAGCTTCTTCAGCTTGTAGCGCAGGGCGCGGAAGGTGATGCCGAGCTGGGCGGCCGCGCGGGTCTTGTTCCAGCGGTTGTCTTCGAGCGCCTTCTGGATGGCCGCGCGTTCCAGCTGCTCGATGTAGTTGGGCAGCGGACCGCCCGAGGGATCGATGTCGACCGGAGGCGCGCCGGGAACGGCGCCGGGCGCGGCGGGCGCACCCGGACCTTCGGCAATGCCCGCGCGGGGCGTGGCGCTGGGCTGGGGCAGGTAGAGGTCGCCGATTTCGATGCTGTGGCCGTCGGCCATCGCCAGCGCGCGCTCCAGGATGTTTTCCAGTTCGCGGACGTTGCCGGGAAAGGGATAGCGGCGCAGTTCGGCCATGGCGTCGGGCGACACCGAGGGGGCGTTGCGTCCGTGGTGTTCGGCCAGACGGTCGAGGATGGCGCTGGTCAGCTGCGGGAGATCGCTGGCGCGTTCGCGCAGTGGCGGCACCCGCAGTTCGATGACGTTGATGCGGTAGTACAGGTCGTGGCGGAAACGGCCGTCGCTGGCCAGTTCGCCCAGATCCTTGTGGGTGGCCGAGAGGATGCGCACGTCCACCTGGGTTTCCTGGGAGGCGCCGACCGGGCGCACCGCCTTTTCCTGGATGGCGCGCAGCAGCTTGACCTGCATGGGCAGGGGCAGCTCGGCGACCTCGTCCAGGAACAGGGTGCCGCCATGGGCGGCCTGGAACAGGCCGGCCTTGTCGGCATGGGCGCCGGTGAAGCTGCCCTTCTTGTGGCCGAAGAACTCGCTTTCCATCAGCTCGGCGGGAATCGCGCCGCAATTGACCGGCACGAACGGGCCGCTCGCGCGGGCGCCCTGTTCGTGGATGGTGCGGGCGACCAGTTCCTTGCCCACGCCGGACTCGCCGCGGATGTAGACCGGCGCCTGGCTGCGGGCGACCTTGCCGATGGTGTCGCGCAGGGTGGCCATGGCCGGCGAGCTGCCCAGCAGCCGGCTGGCCTGCTCGGGCGGCGGTGCGGGCGCCGGCGCGCGCTCGGCGTTGTTGAGCTCCAGGGCGTGCTTGACCAGCCCGCGCAGCACGGTCAGGTCGACCGGCTTGCTGACAAAATCGAAGGCGCCGGCCTTGAGGGCTTCAACCGCCAGTTCGATGTTGCCGAAGGCGGTGATCATGGCGACCGGGGTGCGGGGGTAGTTGCGGGATATTTCGCCGACCAGTTCGATGCCGTTGCCGTCGGGCAGGCGCATGTCGGTGAAACACAGGTCGTAGCTGTTGCGCGACAGGAGTTCGCGGGCTTCGCCCAGGTTGGCCGCGGTATCGATGCGCAGGCCCATGCGGCCCAGCGTCAGTACCAGCAGTTCGCGGATGTCACGTTCGTCGTCGACGATCAGGGCGCTACGGTTTTCGCTCATGGATCCCCCTTCAGCCCCTGTCCGTTCAGTGTACCGGCTGAACAGGAGTGCCCGCTAGTGTGACACCGCTGATATGAAGCTCGTGCAGGGACCGGGGCGAGGGCCGAGCGGCATGTGATGGCGGACACCCTTGTGTCCGAGGATCACGTGGAAGCCGGCTCGTTCACGCCGGCAGCAGGGCATGCGGACCGGGCAGGGTGATGCGGAAGCAGCTTCCGCCGCCGGGAACCGGCACGTACTCCAGGGTGGCCTGGTTGGCCCGGCACAGCTCGCGGGCGATGTAGAGGCCCAGGCCGGTACCGTGCTCGGAGGTGGTGAAGAAGGGACGGAACAACTGGGCGGCGACCGCTTCGGGAATCCCGGGGCCGCGGTCCATGACGTCGATCATCGGGCGGTGATCGGCCTGGAACACCCGCACCCGGACCCGCGCCGACTCGCCGGGCAGGCGACCATAGTTCATCGCGTTCTGGACCAGGACCGTCACCACCTGCTGGAGGTGACGCAGGTCGACCAGCGCCGGCACCGGACGCGGGCCGATGACCGCTTCCAGGGTATCGGTCTCGATGGACAGCGATTGCTGGTACTCGTCGATGAAGCGGCGGACGAAGGTATTGAGATCCACATGCTCGGGATTGGCGCGCTCGCGCCGGGCCAGGCCGAGCACGCTTTCGACGATGCCGTTGGTGCGCTGGCACTGCTGGTGGATGATCTGCAGCAGGCGGCGATCGCCGTCGATGATGTGGCGCGATTCCTCCAGCAACTGCACCGCGTAGTTGATCGCGGCCAGGGGATTGCGGATCTCGTGGGCCAGGCTGGCGGAAAAGCGCCCCAGCGCGGCCAGGGTCAGCGATTCGGCGCGGCGCGAGACCACGGTGGCGTCGTCCAGGAAGATCAGCGAGGTCTCGCTGTCGGCCAACAGGCGCGCGAACCGCGGCTGCACCTCGGGCTGGTCGGGCGACAGCTGCATCGGCGTGTCGTCGGCCTGCCAGCCATTGCGCCAGCGCTGCAGCCGGCGGGCCAGTTCCGGCGCGGTGTGGGTGAGCAGGACGCCGACGCCGTCGCTGGCGCCCTCGCCGCCATCGCCCAGCAGCAGGCTCGCGGCCTCGTTGGCGAGCTTGATGTGGTTGTCCGCATCCACCACCAGCACGCCGGTGCGCATGCGGCGGATGATCAGTTCGTTGATTTCCACCAGGTTGGCGACCTCGGCGCCGCGCTGGTCGGCGAGGGCTTCGCTGCGGCGGGCGCGCTGGCCGGCCTGGTGGGCCAGGTAGCCCACCGCCAGGTAGCTGATGGCGAACATCACCACCTCGGCCGCGGAACGGTCGCTGCCGCCATCGTGGAGCAGGGTGAAGCCGTACTCGGCGAACTGCGCCGCCACGCTCAGGGCGACCATGCCCAGCGCCCAGCGTCGGGACGGCAGCAGCAGCGCCCCGGCGGCGACGTTGAACAGCAGCATCATCGCCACCCCTGCGGTGGTGGCGGGCAGCGCATGGGTGATGACGGCCGCGACGGTGATGTCCACCGCCAGCCCGATCACCACGGTCAGGGTCATCCAGCGGGGGCTGCGGACCAGCAGCAACAGGACCGAGGCGACCAGGTAGACGATGGTGACGACCAGGCCCAGGGTCGGGTGGCGCTGCGAGCCCAGCAGGTCGGACAGGGGGCTGAACACCAGGCCCGCCAGCACCGCCGCTTCCAGGGTGCGGTACAGGGCAAAGAAATACAGCTCGCGCCGAGGGGCGGATTCGATGCGTCCCAGGATCGAATGGCTTTGCGGCAAGCGCGGGCTCCCCCCTCGGCAGTGGCCACAGTATAGGCAGGGCCGGCCCCGCCGGCCGGTTTTGCGCCGTCCGGCCCGGTGGGCGACAATAGGGGGCTGGCTGGCGCCCTCTCCGGTGGCCCATGCACGTCCTGACGCGGTTTTCAGGGACGTCCGGCCTCGCTTACCTGTTCCCTACCCACGGTGACGCATGAATTTCCACGAATACCAGGCAAAACAACTGTTTGCCGAATATGGCATTGCAGTTCCGGCCGGGCGCGTCGCGCGCACGCCGGAAGAAGCGGTTGAAGCCGCGAAGTCCATCCCGGGCGACCTCTGGGTCGTGAAGGCCCAGATCCACGCCGGTGGCCGCGGCAAGGCTGGCGGCGTCAAGCTGGCCAAGACCCTGGACGAAGTGAAGCAGTACGCCGCCGCGATGCTGGGCACCCGTATGGCGACCTACCAGTCGGCCGGCGTGGCCCTGCCGATCGACGCGGTGCTGATCTCCGAAGGCACCGACATCGCCAAGGAACTGTACCTGTCGGTGCTGGTCGACCGCGCCACCAAGGCCGTCACCTTCATCACCTCCAGCGAAGGCGGCGTGGAGATCGAAAAGGTCGCCGCGGAAACCCCGGAACTGATCCACCAGCTGGACGTGAACTTCGTCCAGGGCCTGCAGCCGTACCAGTGCCGCGACATCGGCTTCAAGCTGGGCCTGAACGCCAAGCAGGTCAACCAGCTGACCAAGATCATGATGGGCCTGTACAAGCTGTTCAACGAGAAGGATCTGGCGCTGGTCGAACTGAACCCGCTGGCCATCCTCACCAACGGCGATCTGGCCGTGCTGGACGGCAAGGTCAACTCCGACGACAACGCCTCGTTCCGCCATCCGGACCTGGTCGCCATGCGCGACAAGGCGCAGGAAGACGAGACCGAAGTGCTGGCCTCCGAGCACGATCTGAACTACGTGACCATGGACGGCAACATCGGCTGCATGGTCAACGGCGCCGGCCTGGCGATGGCCACCATGGACGTCATCAAGCTCAATGGCGGCGAGCCGGCGAACTTCCTGGACGTCGGCGGCGGCGCCACCAAGGAGCGCGTGACCACCGCATTCAAGCTGATCCTGTCCAGCGACAAGGTCAAGGCGATTTTCGTCAACATCTTCGGCGGCATCGTCCGCTGCGACATGATTGCCGAAGGCATCATCGCCGCGGTCAAGGACGTGGGCGTCAAGGTGCCGGTGATCGTGCGCCTGGAAGGCACCAACGTGGAAGCCGGCAAGGCGCTGCTGCGCGATTCCGGTCTGGCCATCATCCCGGCCGACGACATCAACGACGGTGCCAAGAAGGCCGTCGCTGCGGTCAAGGCCGCCTGATCCCACGACGAGACTAGGAATAATTCATGAGCGTTTTGGTCAACAAGAACACCAAGGTCCTCGTCCAGGGCTTCACCGGCCAGCAGGGCACCTTCCACGCGACCCAGATGGTCGAGTACGGCACCCAGGTGGTCGGCGGCGTGACCCCCGGCAAGGGCGGCACCACCCACATCGACCTGCCGGTCTACAACACCATGCGTGACGCGGTGCAGGACACCGGCGCCGACGCCTCGGTCATCTACGTGCCGCCGCCGTTCGCGGCCGACGCGATCCTGGAAGCGGCCGATGCCGGCATCAAGGTGATCGTGGCGATCACCGAAGGCATTCCGGTGCTGGACATGCTGCGGGTCAAGAACACCCTGAAGGGCTATCCGGGCGTCACCCTGATCGGCCCGAACTGCCCGGGCATCATCACGCCGGGCGAGTGCAAGATCGGCATCATGCCGGGCCACATCCACAAGCCGGGCAAGATCGGCATCGTCTCGCGTTCGGGCACGCTGACCTATGAAGCGGTCAAGCAGACCACCGACGTGGGCCTGGGCCAGAGCACCTGCATCGGCATCGGCGGCGACCCGATCAACGGCCTGAACTTCGTCGAGGCGCTGACCCTGTTCAACAACGATCCGCAGACCGAAGGCATCATCATGGTCGGCGAAATCGGTGGTTCGGCCGAGGAAGAAGGCGCCGAGTACATCGCCAAGCACGTCAAGAAGCCGGTCGTCGGCTTCATCGCCGGCGCGTCGGCTCCGGCCGGCAAGCGCATGGGCCACGCGGGCGCCATCGCCTCCGGCGGCAAGGGCACGGCGGAAGGCAAGTTCGCGGCGATGGAAGCCGCGGGCGTCACCACCGTCCGTTCGCCGGGCGACCTGGGTGCCGCGATTGCCGCGCGCCTGAAGTAAGCAAGAACCCGTTCCGCTTCGGCGGGAGGAATGAAAAGCCGCCTTCGGGCGGCTTTTTGTTTGGCAGTGGGTTGGCCGGCTTCGGCAGGCCCCCCACCCCGGCCCTCCCCCGCAGGCGGGGGAGGGGGTATTTTTTGGGAAGCGCGCTATTTGTCCTGATTTATCGATTTACCAGCGGGCAGGGCTTTTTGCCCCGTCCCCCGCTTGCGGGGGAAGGCTGGGATGGGGGCAAGATGCCCACCCCAGACGAGCACAGGACGTGCGCATGCGAAAGGGACAGAAACGCGATCGGGCGCGCGAACTGCGCAAGGACATGACCCCGGTCGAGCGCCGCCTGTGGGGCATCCTGCAGCGGCGTCAGGTCGAAGGCTTCCGATTCCGGCGCCAGTGCTCCATTGGCCCATACATCGCCGTCTTCGCATGTCTGGAGGCCAACCTGCTACTCGTCGAAGTGGACGGCGGCCAGCATGTGGACGCCGTCGTGGATGTACGGCGGGATACCTTCCTGCGGCGTGAAGGCTTCCATGTGCTGCGCTTCTGGAATAATGAGGCGATGACGAACCTCGAGGGTGTTCGCGCGCTGATCGTCTCGCGGCTGGCGGACTCCCATCCCTGTCCCGCCTTTGCCGCGCGCCGGTGAAGGGCCGAACCCGAAGACCGACATGCCCCAGACCCTGCGCATCGCCCTGGCCCAGTTCGATTTCCCCGTCGGCGACGTTACCCGCAACGCCGAGCGCATCGCCGCGCTGATCGCCGAGGCGCGCGACGAATATGGCGCGGACGTGGTGTTGTTTCCGGAACTGGCGATCAGCGGCTATCCACCGGAGGATCTGCTGCTGAGGCCGCGATTCCTGGCCGACTGCGAGACCGCGCTGCGCCAGCTGGCCGCGACCACCCACGGCATCGTCGCGGTGGTCGGTTGGCCGGAGTCGGCGGGCAGCGTGGTCTACAACTCGGCCAGCGTGCTGCGCGACGGCCGCCTGGAAGCGACCTACCGCAAGCGCGAACTGCCGAACTACGCGGTGTTCGACGAACGTCGCTACTTCGACGTGGACCCGAACGGCGAGGCCTGCGTGTTCGAGGTCAAGGGCGTGCCGGTGGGGCTGATCATCTGCGAGGACCTGTGGTTTCCCGAGCCGCTGGCCGCCACCGCGCGCGCCGGCGCCCAGCTGGCGCTGGTGCCGAATGCCTCGCCGTACGACCGCGACAAGCACGCGCAGCGCGATGCCCTGCTGGCCGAACGTACCCGTGACACCGGCCTCGCCCTGGCGTATCTGAACGTGGTGGGCGGGCAGGACGCGCTGGTGTTCGATGGCGCGTCCGTGGTCGCCGACGGCGATGGCACCGTGCATCCGGCGGCGGCGGCCTTCACCGATCAATGGCTGGTGGTGGATTACGACCCGGAAGGCCGCCGCTTCAGCCCGGTGCAATGGATGGATGACGGCGACGAGAGCCGCGATGCGCTGGCCTGGCGCGCGATCGTGCGCGGACTGCGCGATTACTGCGGCAAGAACGGTTTCCAGAAGGTCTGGCTGGGCCTGTCCGGCGGCATCGATTCGGCGCTGGTGCTGGCGCTGGCGGTGGATGCGCTGGGCGCGGAGAACGTCACCGCCGTGCGGCTGCCTTCCCGCTATACCGCCGGGCTGTCCAACGATCTGGCGGCCGAGCAGTGCGAGGCGCTGGGCGTACGGCTGGAGACGATTCCGATTGAAGCGCCCTTCAAGGGATTCCTGGATACGCTGGGACCGTTGTTCGCCGATCTTCCGCCCGATACCACCGAGGAAAACCTGCAGTCGCGCAGCCGCGGCGTGATCATGATGGCGCTGAGCAACAAGTTCGGCGGCCTGTTGCTGACCACCGGCAACAAGAGCGAGTACGCGGTGGGTTACGCGACCATCTACGGCGACATGTGCGGCGGCTATGCGCCGATCAAGGATCTGTACAAGACCGAAGTGTTCGCGCTCGCGCGCTGGCGCAATACGGTCGGCGGGGCGCCGGTGATTCCGCCGGCGGTCATCAGCCGTCCGCCGTCGGCCGAACTGCGCGAGAACCAGACCGATCAGGATTCACTGCCGCCGTACGACGTGCTGGACGCGATTCTGTTCCGCTACGTCGATCTGGAGCAGTCGCGCGACGAAATCGTCGCCGCCGGGTTCGATGCCGCCACGGTGGACCGGATGCTGCGCCTGGTCCGGATCAACGAATGGAAGCGCCACCAGGCCGCGCCGGGACCGAAGATTTCACGCCGCGCGTTCGGTCGTGAACGGCGGTATCCGATCACCAACAAGTACGGGAATTGAGCGCTTTGGAAGCTCCCGGTCGGGCGGGGGATGGAGTCTCCAGCTTCGGAGACTTTCCGCAGGCCGAGGCGGGCGGGCTTCGATTGCCCCCTGCACGCGAGAGAGGGAGCGTGCTTCTGCTCCATCCTCCAAGCGGGGGACTGCTTTTGCTCCTTCCCCCGCTTGCGGGGGAAGGCTGGGGGCGCTAAACACCTCCAACAAAAAAGGGCCTCGCGGCCCTTTTTCGTCAATGCATCCAGCGGAAAGCGCGTCAGTCCTTCTTGTGGAGCGAGGCGCCGCTGGCCGGCGACTTCTCGCCCGCGAACGGATTGAGCTTGCGGATCGCCCACGGGTACTTGGGCCAGTCGCCGGTCAGCCAGGGGTGCTTCGGATCGTTCAACTGCAGGACCCGGCGGGCGTCGTCGGCGAGGGTCTTGTTGCCCAGATGGGTGTAGGCCTCGCCCAGCACGGCGACCGCGTCGTTCTGGTATTCGCTCTGCGGATAGGTCTCCAGCAGGTAGCGGGCGCGGGTGGCGGCGGAAATCCACGCGTCGCGGCGCAGGTAGTACAGCGCGGTGTCCATTTCATGGCGCGCGAACTGGTTGCGCAGGTAGACCATGCGCTGGCGGGCGTCGGCGGCGTAGCGGCTGTTGGGGTAGCGCTCGGCGACGATGCTGAAATCGTTGTAGCCCTGCATCGGCGTGGACAGGTCGCGGCGGCTGGAGTCGAGCTTCCAGACCCGCTGCAGGAACACTGCGTCGCGGGTCGAGTTGGACAGGCCGCGCAGGTAGTACATGTACGGCACGTTGCGGTGGGTCGGGTAGGTGCGCAGGAACTTGTCGATCGAGGACACCGCGTCGTCCAGCTTGCCGGCCTTGTACTGGGCGTAGGCCGATTCCATCAGCGCCTGCTCGGTGTACGGGCCATACGGGTACTGGGCGACCAGCGCGCGGAAGTTGGTCTGGGCACGCTCCCAGTTGCCGTTCTTCATGGCCTGGTGGCCGGTTTCGAACATCTGCTCGACCGGCTGGGCTTCCACGGGGCCCTTCTTGCGCTTGAACATGCCGCAGCCGGTGCCGGTGGCGACGATGACGAGCAACAGCAGGCCGATGCGGGCGACGGCGGTGAAACGGGTGGAAGCACGCTGGGTCATGGGCTGGCGGCGAGGCCGCGGCAGGGAAACAGGCTGTCGATGATAGCCTAGGCGGTGCCCAAGCCATGAACAATCGGCGAACATCCCCGGTTTCCGCCGCCCCACCCCCGATGACCGACACCCTTCCTGCCGACGCCCCGCGCACCGCGCGCGTGCCCGAATCCGCCGCCGGCCGCCGTTTCGACGCCGTGCTGGCCGAGCTTTTCCCCGAATTCTCCCGCTCCCGCCTGGCCGAGTGGATCAAGTCCGGCGATGCCCGCCTGGACGGGCAGGCGGTCAAGCCGCGCGACCCGGTCCGCGGCGGCGAGCTGGCCAGCCTGGCCGTGGTGCTGGAAACCCAGACCCATGCCGAGCCCGAAGACATCCCGCTGGACGTCCTGTACGAAGACGAGCACGTGTTCGTGCTGGACAAGCCGGCCGGGCTGGTCGTCCATCCCGGTGCCGGCAACCCGACCGGCACCCTGGTCAACGCGTTGCTGTTCCGGGATCCCTCGCTGAACACGCTGCCGCGCGCCGGCATCGTCCACCGGCTGGACAAGGACACCTCCGGCGTCATGGTGGTCGCGCGCAACCTGCCGGCCCAGACCGCGCTGGTGGAGCAGTTGTCCTCGCGCGAGGTGCACCGCCAGTACCTGGCGGTGGTGGTCGGAGCGATGGTCTCGGGCGGCACCGCCAATGCCCCCATCGACCGCCATCCCCGCGACCGCCTGAAGATGGCGGTGCGCGACGACGGCCGCGACGCGGTGACGCATTACCGCCTGCGCGAACGCTTCCGTGCCCATACCGCACTGGAGTGCCGGCTGGAAACCGGGCGTACCCACCAGATCCGCGTGCACATGGCGCATATCCGCTACCCCATCGTCGGCGATCCGCTGTACGGCGGCCCGCTGAAGCTGCCGAAGGGCGCCAGCGAGGAGCTGGTGGCGGCGTTGCGCGGATTCCGCCGCCAGGCCCTGCACGCCGAGACGCTGGAGTTCCGCCACCCGATTACGGGCGAGCCCGTCCGGGTCTCGGCGCCGGTGCCGGCGGACATGCTGGCGCTGATGGCCGCGCTCCGCGCCGATGCCGAGACGCATCGCGGATGAGCGCCATTCTTGCGGCGGACTGGGCGGCGCCGGTCGGCGTGCACGCGTTCACCACGCTGCGCCACGGTGCGGGTCGTTCGCAGGCGCCGTTCGACAGCTTCAACCTGGGCACCCGCTACGGCCAGTACCGTGACGACCCGGCGGTGGTCGAGGCCAACCGGGCCGAGCTGATCGAGCGCTTCGGCCTGCCGTCGCCGCCGCGCTGGCTGCATCAGGTCCATGGGACCGGGGTCGTGCGGTTTTCACGGGACGCGACGCAGGACGAGCCTGACGGCGACGCCGCCGTCACCGCCGAACCGGGCGTGGTCCTGGCCATCCTCACCGCCGACTGCCTGCCGGTGGTGTTCGCCAGCGACGATGGCCGGGTGATCGGCGCGGCCCACGCCGGCTGGCGTGGCCTGGCCGGCGGCGTGCTGGAAAGGACGGTGGAAGCCATGCAGGTGGATCCGGGCCGGTTGCTGGCCTGGCTCGGACCGTCTGCCGGGCCGCAGGCCTATGAAATCGGCGCCGAAGTCCGCGATGCGTTCGTGGGCGGCGACGCACGCGCGGCCCCGGCATTCGTGGCGACCCGGCCGGATCACTGGCGGGTGGATCTCTATGCGTTGGCGCGTTTGCGCCTGGCCGATGCCGGCGTGCTTCGGGTGCGGGGCGGCGGGCTGTGCACGATTACCGATGCGCAACGGTTTTATTCGCATCGTCGCGATGCGCAGACCGGGCGGATGGCGACGTTGATATGGATGGATCGCTGAGCGGCGGATTCACGCCGCTGTTCGCGCG
Source organism: Pseudoxanthomonas sp. (assembly GCF_051953815.1). Classification (GTDB taxonomy): domain Bacteria; phylum Pseudomonadota; class Gammaproteobacteria; order Xanthomonadales; family Xanthomonadaceae; genus Pseudoxanthomonas_A. The sequence continues at coordinate 104,470 of NZ_JBQCIJ010000040.1, forward strand.
CCTGCTGGGCCGCGATTTCGAATCATTGCCGACGGCGGTGCGATGCCTGCATCTGCGCACCGGTCCGGCGCGGTATCAGGGAGAAGTGACGGTGCGGCGCGGCGAAGGCTGGCTGTCGCGCCTGTGCGCCGCGGCGACCCGCTTGCCGCCCGCGGGGCGGGGACCCATCACGGTCGACATCGACATCCAGCCGGAGGGCGAGCGCTGGATCCGGCACGTGCATGGACACGCGATGCCCTCCCGGCTCTGGCGGCAGGACGGCCTGCTGTGCGAACGGCTGGGGCTGGTGAGGTTCGGATTCCGGTTGGGCGTCCGCGACGAAGGCATCGAGTGGACGGTCGAGCGCGTGCATGCGCTGGGGATTCCGCTGCCGGCGCGCTGGTTCGGTGGCGTGCGGGCGCGGGAATCGGCGCGGGACGGGCGCTACGCCTTCGACGTGCAGGCCGCGCTGCCCGGCATCGGCCTGCTGGTGCATTACCGGGGATCGCTGGATGTCGAATGACGCGGGCGTTGCCGCCGGCGGGGCGATCATCGTGTTCGACGGCACCTGCGTGCTCTGCAATGGCTGGGTGGATTTCCTGCTCCGGCATGATCGGCGTGGCCGCTATCGCTTTGCCGCGATGCAGGGAACCGCGGGACGCGCGCTGCTGGCCCGGCACGGGCTGGATCCCGATGACCCGGCTTCGTTCCTGCTGCTGGAGGATGCGCGGGCGTGGACCGACACGGATGCGATTGGCCGCGTCCTGGGCGGGTTGGGCGGTGTCTGGAAGCTCGCGCGCCTGATGGCGCTGGTGCCACGACCTCTGCGTGATGCGCTGTACCGATGGCTGGCGCGCAACCGCTATCGCTGGTTCGGCACCACCGCGTGCCGGGTTCCCGATGCAGCCGAGCGCGCGCGCTTTCTGGATTGATGGTTGCCGGCTGGTCGCCATTCCAGTGCAAGCTGGAAACCATCGAAAATCGGAGTGACAGCGGGCGTCGATGGCGGGCGTGAAAAAGACGGGCCCGGCGTTCGTCGGGACGACGGAAATCCATCGCCGGGCGAAGAGGAACAAGGTCTGATCGGACGGGCGCCCCGCCCATGACTCTGGCCAGCCAGCGTTCGTCGGGGGCGTGCGGTTGCCGCGCGGTCCCGTTCCGCGGCGCCCGCCCGATCAGTGCGGTGAAGCCTCCCGCGCACGGCGCGGGAGGCCGGTACCTCAGAAGCTGTAGCGCACGCGCGTGTAGTAGTACGCGCCGTTGCTGCCGATCGGGGACAACACGTCGTAGGGCAGGTTGCCGAAGTAGTAGATGTCCTGGTTCGACAGATCCGGATACTCGTCGGTCAGGTTCAGCCCGCCCAGCGCCACGCTCCATTTCGGGCTGAAGCGGTATTCGACTTCCGCATCCAGCTGCCACTTGGCCGAGTAGGTCTGTTCCGGTTCGAAACCGCCGCCGAAGTTGAAGATGCGCTTGGCGCTGCCGTGGCGGGTCGCACGGCCCAGCAGCGACCACCTGTCGTTGCTCCAGTTGGCGCTGAGCACGCTGCGGGTGCGCGGCGCAGCGTCGGTGAGGGTGTTGCTCTCCTCGATGCCGAACAGGACGTAGGACGGGTCGATTGCCAGCAGTTCCGCCGGGGTGGCGGTGATGCGCTTGATTTCGGTCTTGGCGTAGCTCCATGTGCCGGTCAGCAGCAACTGTCCGCCGCCCAGTCCCTGCCGCCAGTTGGCGACCAGTTCGCCACCCTCGGTGCGGGTGTCGGCGGCGTTGATGAAGAAGTTGACGCTCTGCACGCCGGGCACGCCGAAGTTGTCCTGCACGAACTCGGTGAGGGCATCGCCGCTGATGCGTTCGGTCAGCGCCACGCGGTCATCGATGTCGATGCGGAACACGTCGAACGACAGGTCGAAATGCTCGCCGATGCGGCTGGTGAAACCCAGGCTCAGATTGACCGACTTTTCCGGCTGCAGGTCGCGGGCGCCGAGCGCGCGCGCGATCGGGTTGTTGACCGACAGCAGGCGGCCCTGCAGCAGCTGGCCGGAGGCGTCGTAGCCGGTGGAGGTGGATTCGAAACCGATCTGGCTCAGCGACGGGGCGCGGAAATTGTTCGACACCGAACCGCGCAGGGCGAAGGCCGGGACGAATTCGTAGCGCGCGGCGATCTTGCCGGTCAGCTCGCCGCCAAAGTCGTCGTAGTGTTCATAGCGCGCCGACACGTCGGTGAAGAACTTCTCGCCGAACTGGCTGCTCAGGCTGGCGTAAACGCTGCCCACCTCGCGACTCAGATCCGCGGTGTCCTGCGGGGTCAGGCCGCCACCGGCCTGCGAGCCGGTCGGGCGGTCGGTGTAGGGACCGGCGGCGTAGGACGCCGGATCGCCGGCGCCGGTCTCGTAGTCCTCGCGCCGGAATTCGACGCCCGCGGCAAACGTGTGCGCGCCGAACACGCGGCTGACGTCGAAGTTGAACAGCGCCTGCCGGAACTCGTAGTCACCGGTGCGGAAGCGGGTCGGACTGGTCGGGCCGAGCGAGGCGTTGAGCGAGTTCTTAAGGCGGTAGGTGAATGCGTTGCGGCCATGGTTCAGGCTGGCGTCGTAATCCCATTCGCCCCACTGGCCGCGCAGGCCGGCGACCACGGCGGTGTCGCGGTTCTCGCCCAGCGACAGCGGGCGGTAGCCGTTCGGATACACCTCTTTCCAGTTGGCCACGCCATCGGGATAGCGGAAGTAGTTGGCGCCCTGGGTGTCGCTCTGGTGGAACGTGCCGAAGGCGTAGAGCTCGGCGCTGTCGCCCACCGGCAGTTCGGCGTTGAACCACCCGTTGATGTCCTTGGACTCGCCGTCTCCCAGCCAGTAGTTGCGCTTGCCGGCCAGGGCCAGGTTGTCGGGGGTCTGCTCCTCGAAGAACGGGATCTGATCGAAGCCGGCGCGGTTGGTGCCGTTGCGCTGCTTGTACTCCAGGCCCACCCGCAGAAAGCCGCCTTCGCTGCCCAGCGCGGTGCCGATCTGGCCGCTGAAGAATCCGGCCTGGCCGTCGGTGACGGTGCGGCGGATCGGTTCGACGTCGGTGTGGTGCGCGCCATAACTCAGTTCCAGCGCGCCGCCCTCGGGGGCGTCGTTGAGGATCACGTTGATCACACCGGCCACCGCGTCGGAGCCGTATTGCGCACCGGCGCCGTCGCGCAGCACCTCGATGCGCTTGATCGCGCTGACCGGGATGGCGTTGAAATCGACCGGCGTATTGCCCTTGCCGATCTTGCTGTCGGTGTTGACCAGCGCGCTGGTGTGGCGGCGCTTGCCGTTGACCAGCACCAGCACCTGGTTGGGGCTGAGCCCGCGCAGCTGCGCGGCGCGCACGTGATCGGCACCGCCGGAGTTGGACTGGCGCGGGAAGTTGAAGGAAGGCAGCAGCGCCTGCAGGGCGCTGCCGAGTTCGCCGTTGAGCACGCCGGCCTTGCGGATGTCTTCGGCGGTCAGCACGTCGACCGGGGCGGTGGATTCCAGCACCGTGCGATCCCGGGCGCGGGTGCCGGTGACGATGACGGTGTCCAGATCGGTGGTGCCGGCGCCGGCGTCCTGGGCGAAGGCGGGAGCAGAGAGGGCGAGTGCGATGGCGACGCCGAGCGGCGCCACGAGGGGGCGGGACATGGAAACTCCTGAAGCGATACGGGAAATCGGGTGGGGGAATCGCGCCCGGCGCGGCATCGTGCCGGCGGCGCGGGTCGACGGCGGCGGGCCGTCAACAGGAACAGCGGAAGGGCTGGCGGTGCATGGGGAGGCCTGTGGGGGAGGCGGGACAGTCTAGATCTAACTATCCATCCGGATAAAGCGATATATTAACGCCCCGGCCGGGACCTGGCCGCGTTGCGGTCATGGCCGCTGCCCATCTGCTCATGCCGACGGGTTATTTCGACGCGCGGGTTTCCCGGCCGACAGTACCGTTCCCCCACGGAGTCGTTCCATGCGCCTGCGCGTCACGTTGTTGTTGTCCCTGGTCCTGGCGCTTGGCGCCTGCGCCACCACCCCCACAGGTACCGCGCCCTCCGCCGCGTCCCAACCGGTCACCGCGACCTTCGAGGGCGATGCCACCCGCCCGGCCCAGGCCCATGGCTGGGTCCGCAGCGAGCTGTACTTCGGCGTGGGCACGGAAGGCGATGCCGCCAGCAACATCAGCGAGGCGCAATGGCGCGCGTTCCTGGACAAGGAAGTGACCCCGCGTTTCCCGGACGGCCTGACCGTGTTCGACGCCTACGGCCAGTGGCTGTTCCGCGGCAAGGACGGTCCGGAGCGGCTGAATTCGAAAGTGCTGGTGATCCTGCACGAGGACAGCCCGCAGCGCCGCGCCGACATCGAGGCGATCCGGCTGGCGTGGAAGCAGGCGACGCGCCATCAGTCCGTGTTGTGGTCGCGCCAGCCCGCGGAAGTTTCGTTCTGAGGGCATCGCTGGTCCTTTCCTCGTAGGAGCGACGTAAGTCGCGACCCGGGATGACGGGACATCCACGCGGCCATGCGCCCGAACATTCCGCGTTGGTTTGTTCCAGGATGGTGGTGCGCTTTTTCTTTCTTGCTCCAAGAAGATCTGCCGGCGGAACCGATGCTTGCGATATATCGAAATCCTTGTCGCGAATCACGTCGCTCCTACAGGGGCGGACCGCGCGGGCGACACCTCGGCAACCGGTTCTGACACTATGACTTCCTCTTCCGGCCCCTTTTTCCCATGACCGCTCACACCCGCCCGCGCTGGTTCGTTCCCGGCGATCTCAATGGCTTCTTCGGCCTGGTGGTGGACAACCTGTCCATCCTCGGTTTCATTTCGGCCGCGCTGATCGGCATCTTCCAGTTTCCCGCCGAGGTCGTGTTCACCCGGATGTTCCCGGGCACCGCGCTGGGCGTGCTGGTGGGCAACCTCATCTACACCTGGATGGCGCACCGGCTGGCCGCGCGCACCGGGCGCGACGACGTCACCGCGATGCCGCTGGGCCTGGACGCGCCGACCAGCATCGGCATGGCGCTGCTGGTGCTGGGACCGTCGTTCGTGGCGTTCAAGCAGCAGGGACTGGATCCGCAGGCCGCCGCCATCGCGACCTGGCAACTGGGCATGGCCTCGCTGGTGGTGATGGGCGTGCTGAAGCTGGTGCTGTCGTTCTGCGGCGACGCCATCACCCGCGCGGTGCCGCGCGCGGCGCTGCTGGGATCCATCGGTGGCGCGGCGTTGACCCTGCTGGGCTTCCTGCCGCTGATCGAGACCCTGCGCTCGCCGGTGGTGGGCTTCGTCACCTTCGGTTTGCTGCTGTACGTGCTGATCGCCAAGGGCAAGCTGCCGGTGAAGATTCCGGGCGTGCTGCTGGCCTTCATCGTCGGCACCGCGCTGTATTACGGACTGGGTCTGTCCGGACTGGGCACGCCGGGCTTCAAGCTGCCCGACGCGGTGCCGTTGAGCTTCACCCTGCCGCTGCCGACGCTGGGTTTCCTCGAAGGCCTGCCGCATACCGTGCCCTACCTGCCGTTGCTGCTGCCGTTCGGCCTGCTGATGGTGGTGGGCGGCATCAACGTCAGCGAAAGCGCGCGCGCGGCCGGCGACGACTACCGCACCCGCGACGTCCTGCTGGCCGAGGCGATCTCCACGCTGGTGGCCGGCTTCTGCGGCGGCGTGGCGCAGACCACGCCGTACATCGGCCAGCCGGCCTACAAGCACATGGGCGCGCGGCTGGGCTACACGCTGCTGACCGGGTTGTTCATTGGCCTGGGCGGCATCCTCGGCTACGTGTCGGGACTGGTGCAGTGGCTGCCGATCGCGGTGCTGGCGCCGATCATCGTCTACGTCGGCCTGGACATCACCGTGCAGGCTTTCCATGAAAGTCCGCGCCCGCACGCGCCGGCGGTGGCGCTGGCGTTCCTGCCGTCGATCGCCTACCTGCTGGTGATCAAGGTCGGCAATCCCGCCTGGATCGCACCGGACAATTTCGCCGCGCTCTACAACGGCGTGGACGGGCACGGGCTGCCGGACCTGGCCGCGATCGTGACCCTGGGCAACGGCTTCATCATCACCGCGATGATCTGGTCCACCGCGCTGGTGGCGATGATCGACCAGCGTTTCCGCCGCGCCGCGGTGGTCCTGCTGATCGGTGCGGTGCTGACCCTGTTCGGCTTCATCCATTCGGTGGATCCGCGCGGCAGCATCTACCTGCCCTGGGACGTGCAGGGCTTGCCGAAGGCGATTCTGTGGCAGTTCTTCGGCGCCTATGTCGCGCTGGCGACATTGCTGGGACTGCTGTCGCTGCAGAAGCGCCAATAGCGTCGGCGTCGATCCGAAGGCGGCCGGCTGCGAGGTGCCGGATACGATCCAGGCAAGGGGTCAGGCGCCGCCGGCCGACGCCAGCAGCCAGGCCAGCTTGCGCGCCTTGGGTAGCCGCTTGATCTCCCACTCCGCGCGCGAGGCGCTGGCGCGGTCGGGATAGGCGCGGCTGCCCAGGAGCCGTTCCGGCGGGTGGGAACGGGTGTAGCGGGCGCCCTTGCCGGCCAGATGAGCCTGGAAGCGGGCCTCCAGATCCGTGGTGATGCCGGCGTAAAAGCTGCCGTCCCGGCACAGCAGCAGGTACAGGTGCCAGCAGGGGGACGGATCGGCCATGGCGGGATTATGGCCGCTGAACTTCCGTCTCAACAGACCTTGAAACAGCCCCCGCCAACCGCATCTGGGTACCATTGCCGGTGCTCGCCGGCCTCTCTTCCCGAGGTATTCCCGATGCGGATGGACAAGCTCACCTCGCGTTTCCAGCAGGCGCTGGCGGACGCGCAGTCGTTGGCCGTGGGCCGCGACAACACCATGATCGAACCGGTCCACGTGCTGACCGCGCTGCTCGACCAGAATGGCGGCAGCACCCGGCCGCTGCTGGCCCAGGCCGGCGCCAACATTCCCGTGCTGCGCGAGCGGCTGGGCGAGGCGCTGGACAAGCTGCCCAAGGTCAGCGGCCAGCCCGGCAACCTGTCGATCGGCAATGATCTGGGCCGGCTGCTCAACGTGACCGACAAGCTGGCGCAGGAGAACGGCGACCAGTACATCGCCAGCGAATGGTTCCTGCTGGCGGTGCTGGACGACACCGGCGCGGCCGGGCAGGAACTGAAGTCCGCCGGCGCCGACAGGCAGAAACTGCGCGCGGCCATCGACAAGCTGCGGGGAGGCGAGAAGGTGCAGTCGGAGAACGCCGAGGATCAGCGCCAGGCGCTGGAGAAATACACCATCGACCTGACCGAGCGCGCCGAGAGCGGCAAGCTGGATCCGGTGATCGGCCGCGACGAGGAAATCCGCCGTACCATCCAGGTCCTGCAGCGCCGCACCAAGAACAATCCGGTGCTGATCGGCGAGCCCGGCGTGGGCAAGACCGCGATCGTCGAAGGCCTGGCCCAGCGCATCGTCAACGGCGAGGTCCCGGAGGGCCTGCGCGGCAAGCGCGTGCTGTCGCTGGACATGGGCGCATTGATCGCCGGCGCCAAGTTCCGCGGCGAGTTCGAGGAGCGCCTGAAGGCGGTGCTCAATGACCTGGCCAAGAATGAAGGCCAGATCATCCTGTTCATCGACGAACTGCACACCATGGTCGGCGCCGGCAAGGCCGAGGGCGCGATGGACGCGGGCAACATGCTCAAGCCGGCGCTGGCGCGCGGCGAACTGCACTGCATCGGCGCGACCACCCTGGACGAGTACCGCAAGTACGTGGAGAAGGACGCCGCGCTGGAGCGCCGCTTCCAGAAGGTGTTCGTGGGCGAGCCGAGCGTCGAGGACACCATCGCCATCCTGCGCGGCGGGAAGGAAAAGTACGCCGTTCACCATGGCGTCGAGATCACCGATCCGGCCATCGTCGCCGCCGCCACGCTGTCCCACCGCTACATCGCCGACCGTCAGCTGCCGGACAAGGCCATCGATCTGATGGACGAGGCCGCCAGCCGCATCCGCATGGAAATCGACTCCAAGCCGGAAGAAATGGACCGGATGGAGCGCCGCCTGATCCAGCTCAAGATCCAGCGCGAGGCGCTGAAGAAGGAGAAGGACGCGCAGTCCAGGCAGCGCCTGGCCGACCTGGAAAGCGAGATCGACAGCCTGCAGAAGGAATTCAGCGATCTGGAGGAAATCTGGAAGGCCGAGAAGGCCACGCTGACCGGCGCCACCCGGATCAAGGAGCAGATCGAGCGCGCCAAGCTGGATCTGGAAGCCGCCCAGCGCCGCCAGGACTATGCGCGCATGAGCGAAATCCAGTACGGCCAGCTGCCGTCGCTGGAGAAGCAGCTGACCGCCGCGCAGGAAGCCGAGCAGAAGGGATTCAAGCTGCTGCAGGACAAGGTCACCGACGAGGAGATCGCCGAGGTGGTGTCGCGCTGGACCGGCATCCCGGTCAGCAAGATGCTGGAAGGCGAGCGCGAGAAGCTGCTGAAGATGGAGGACGTCCTGCGCCATCGCGTGATCGGCCAGGAAGAGGCGATCAAGGTGGTGTCCGACGCGGTGCGGCGTTCGCGCGCCGGCCTGTCCGATCCCAACCGTCCGTCCGGCAGTTTCCTGTTCCTGGGCCCGACCGGCGTGGGCAAGACCGAGCTGTGCAAGGCGCTGGCCGAGTTCCTGTTCGACTCCGCCGACGCGATGGTCCGCATCGACATGAGCGAATTCATGGAGAAGCACGCGGTCAGCCGCCTGATCGGCGCGCCTCCGGGCTACGTCGGCTATGAGGAGGGCGGCTACCTGACCGAGGCGGTGCGTCGCCGTCCGTACAGCGTGATCCTGCTGGACGAGGTGGAGAAGGCGCACCCGGACGTGTTCAACATCCTGCTGCAGGTGCTGGACGATGGCCGCCTGACCGACGGCCAGGGCCGCACGGTGGATTTCCGCAACACCGTGATCGTGATGACCTCCAACCTGGGTTCCAGCCTGATCCAGGAGCTGTCCGACGACAGCCCGGAGAGCTACACCCAGATGAAGGCGGCGGTGATGGGCGTGGTGCAGGCGCACTTCCGTCCGGAGTTCATCAACCGGCTGGACGACATCGTGGTATTCCACCCCCTGGACAAGGCGCAGATCCGCGAAATCGCCCGCATCCAGACCCGCTACCTGGCCAAGCGCCTGGCCGAACGCCAGATCAGCCTGGACATCGACGATTCGGCGCTGATGCTGCTGGGCAACGTCGGTTTCGATCCGGTGTACGGCGCGCGGCCGCTCAAGCGCGCCATCCAGACCCAGCTGGAGAACCCGCTGGCGCAGAAGATCCTGTCCGGCGAGTTCGGTCCGGGGGATGCGGTGCGGATCGCCGCCGAAGGCGGCCATCTGGTGTTCCACAAGCACGGCTGAGGCCGGACGAGCCGGTCACGGGGAATGCATTCCCCGTGGCCGGGCCTGCCGTCGTGTCCGGTTCCGGGGTTCGATTGCGTTCCGGAGGTAGTGGACGTGCCCGATGCGCGTCCCTCTACCAGGGAAGCAAGTGAGCCCACAGCCAGCGACAGGATGGTGGCGAAGCCGGACCGGCAAGATCCTCCTGTGGGGGCTGCTGTGCGTGCTCGCGCAGCAGGTGGCCGTCAGCTATCGCATCGACTTCTTCGGCAACACGGCCAATGCGTCGCTGATCCACCTGCACGCGGGCCTGCTGCTGGCGCTGGCGTTGCTGGAGCCGGATCGCCGCGTGGTGCTGGCCACTCTGGCGATCACCGCGATGGGCTGGGCGGTGCGCCAATGGTCGATGGAACCCGGACAGATCGCCCCGCTGGTGTGGGGTGCGCTGATGTGGGTGCTGGTGAGCGCGTGGACCCTGGCCTGCGCGCGCTGGGCCGGCGGACCGGAGCCGCATGGCCGGTTGGACCGGCATGGACTGAGCCGGCTGGCGCTGTACGGCCTGCTGGTCTATCCCGCCGGTCTGGCGATGCTGGGCGGCACCATGGCGGTGATCGCGCCGCCGGTCGAGGCGCTGAGCGCCGCATTCCAGATGTTTTTCGCCAAGCAGTTCGGGGTGGCCGTGATCACCCTGCCGCTGGTGGTGGCCTGGCGCGAGGGCCGGCAATCGTTCCGGCGCGGCCGCGCCGCCGGCTGGGCCTGGCCGCTGGCGCTGATCGCCGGCCTGGGCCTGAGCCTGTGGGCGTCGCAGGCGGTGCGGGGCGGGCTGGCGGATCGGCCCGCGGTGGTGCTGATGGACTACCGCTTCGCCCTGTTCGTGGTGCTGGCCTGGTTCGTGCTGCGGTTGCCGCCCCGGCGGTCGATGCTGGCGCTGTCGGCGGCGTTGTTCTGCCTGGTGCTGGCGGTGTCCGAGAGCGCCGCGTACGGCAGCACCGTGCTGGGGCTGTTCAACCTGCTGCACCTGGCCGCCGAGGTGAACATCCTGCTGCTGGCCATGCTGTACCTGTGGGTGATCAGCCGCGATCGGCGCGAGCTGTCGCGGCGGCTGGCGGAGGAAATCCAGCGTGACACCCTGACCGGATTGCCCAACCTGCGCGCGCTGCGCCGGCGGATGGCGGTGGCGCCGCCCCGGCGGCGCGAGCTGGGCTTCCTGTTGCTGGACAAGAGCGATTCGCTGGTCACCGGCTACGGCCTGGACATGCAGGCCGCGGTGGTCGGCAGCATGGCCGCGCGGCTGTCGGACCTGGCCGATGTCTACGTGCTGGGCACCGGCCAGTTCGCGTTGATTCCGGCCACCGACGCCGACGACGATGTCTGGGAGCGACTGATCGCGCGGGTGGAACACGCCGAGTTCGTGGCCGACGGCCAGCCGGTGCGATTGCTGCCTTACCTGGGGGTGGCCTCGCTGCCGGAATCGGCGACCGAGCCGCTGGCCGACGTGGTGGACACCGCGCTGCTCAATGCCTCGCATCTGGCGTTCGACGCGCGCCAGCATGGCGAAGTGCGGCCACGCTACAGCGACATCGACGATGGCCGCCTGCGCCGCGCCCATCGCCAGCAGCTGCAGGACGCGGCGACCGCGCTGGCCTGCCTGCGCAACGAGCGGCTGGTCCTGCACTTCCAGGCGATCCGCCGGCTGGAACATGCGGCCGAGCCGGCGCTGACGATTTCCGGCGAGGTGCTGTGCCGCCTGCGCGACGAGGAGGGCAGGCTGATACCGCCGGCCCGCTTCATGCGTCCGATCGAGGCCGCCGGCCGTGGCGCGGAACTGGATCTGGCGGTGATCAAGGCGTTGTTCCGGTTGCTGCGGAAGTATCCGGAAGCCCTGCCGTACTGCGAGCGCATCGCCATCAACCTGACCGGCCAGAGCCTGGCCTCGATGAGCTTCCAGGTGGAACTGCGCACCCTGCTGGCGGACTCGCCGCTGCCGTTGACGGCGCTGTGTTTCGAGGTCACCGAGTCCGCCGCCATCTCCAGCACCTCGGCGGCGAGCCGGCTGCTGCGCGATCTGCGCGCGCGCGGCTGCCAGATCGCGATCGACGACTTCGGCACCGGCATGCAGAGCTTCGCGCGGCTGAAGGAGCTGCCGGCCGACGTGATCAAGATCGACGGATCGTTCATCCGCAACGTCGCCCAGCGCGGCAGCGATCACGCGCTGGTGCAGGCGACCGTGGCGGTGGCGGGCGTGTTCGGCGCCGAGACGGTGGCCGAATTCGTGGAAGACGAGGCCACCGCCGACTGCCTCAGGGAACTGCACGTGGACTGGGTGCAGGGCGATCTGTATGCGCCGCCCCGGCCCCTGTCGGAAATACTTGCCGAGGCGCTGCCGCGCGAACTGCAGTACGCGCCCTGAGCTGCCGGCCCGCCGAGATCAGCCGGTCGTGCGCAGCGCGCGGTAGGGCGGCGTGGCCATGACCATTTCCGCCAGCGAGAACGCCAGTTCGCGTTCGGCCAGCACCGCGCCGTCGGCGCCATGTTCCAGCAGGTGGCGCACTTCGGCGTCGCTGTGTGCGCGCGCCAGCAGGGTCAGGCCGGGATTGATGGCGCGCAGCTTGGCGATGGCTTCGCCGGCTTCCAGCGGCTGGGGGATGGCGAGCACCGCGATCTTGGCCTTTTCCGGATGCGCCTCCGCCAGCACCTTGTCGGCGGCGGCGCTGCCGCGGATCGCGGGGATCCCCGCCGCGTGCGCGCGCTCGACGTGCTCGCCGTTGTCGTCGATGACGATCAGCGGCACGCCGCGCTCGTGCAGCACGTGCGCCAGCGAGCTGCCCACCCGGCCATAACCGATGATGATGGCGTGGTCCTGCACGTCCAGCGAAGGGCCGGGTGGCGGTTCCGGTTCGACTTCCTTCGGCATGGCCGCATCCTGGCGCGCCTGCCAGCGGTCCAGCAGGCCGAAGATCAGCGGGTTGAGCATGATCGAGATCAGCGCGCCGGCCAGCACCAGGTCATGGCCCTCCTTGGGCAGGATTTCCAGATCCATGCCGAGGCCGGCGATGATGAAGGCGAACTCGCCGATCTGGGCCAGGCTGGCCGAAATGGTCAGCGCGGTGCTGTTGGGATGCCCGAACGCGCGCACGATCAGGTAGGCGGCGGCGGACTTGCCGAACAGGATGATGAAGGCGGTGCCCAGCACCTCGAACGGATGTTCGACCAGTATGTTGGGATCGAACAGCATGCCGACCGAGACGAAGAACAGCACCGCGAAGGCGTCGCGCAGCGGCAGCGAGTCGTTGGCGGCCTTGTGGCTGAGCTCGGACTCGTTGAGCAGCATGCCGGCGAAGAACGCGCCCAGCGCATAGGACACGCCGAACAGGGTGGCCGAACCGAACGCCACGCCCAGCGCGATCGCCAGTACCGAGAGGGTGAACAGCTCGCGCGATCCGGTGCTGGCGGTGCGTTCGAGGATCCACGGAATCACCCGCCGGCCGACCACCAGCATCACGGTCACGAACAGCGCCAGCTTCAGAAGCGTCCAGCCCAGGCTGGCGATGATCGCGCCGGCCGTCAGACCGCCGGTATCGCCCTGCTGGCCGGCCAGCCCGCCGATCACCGGCATCATCACCAGCGCCAGGACGCAGGCCAGGTCCTCGACGATCAGCCAGCCCACCGCGATGCGCCCGCGCGAGGTGTCCAGCAGGCGCCGTTCCTCCATCGCCCGCAGCAGCACCACGGTGCTGGCGGTGGCCAGCGAGAAACCGAAGACGATGCCGTACAGCGTGGGCCATCCCATCAACGCCGCCAGGCCCCAGCCCAGCAGCGTGGCGGCGCTGATCTGCACCAGCGCGCCGGGGATGGCGATCCATTTGACCTCCATGAGGTCTTTCAGCGAGAAGTGCAGGCCGACGCCGAACATCAGCAGCATCACGCCGATCTCGGCGAGCTGCTTGGCCAGTTCCTGATCCCCCACGAAGCCGGGGCTGAAGGGCCCCACGCAGATGCCCGCCACCAGATACCCGACCAACGGAGACAGCCGCAAGCGATTGGCCACCGCGCCGAGGACGAAGGCGAGGGCGAGGCCAATGGCGACGATGTTGATCAGGTCGGTGTCATGGTGCATCGAGGCTCGCATTTTCCAGGGGAAAGGAGGTCGAGTTTCGCCGATGCGGCGCCGCTGCGGCAAACGGAAAACTGAGTGGCCTGTTCAGTTCCTGTCGCGAGAAAGCTTCAACAGATGCCGGATGGTTACTATGGTTCTCCCTTTTTTGCGCAGCAAGACCGTGTCACATAGAACCTGGATTCTTCCGACGACCGGGTGGCTGTTCGCATGCCTGGCCGTATCCGCGATTGCCGCGCCCGCGAGAACCGAACGCCGCTGCGGCTGGTTCGAGAACCCGACGCCGGCCAATGTCACCCTGACCGACCGTGACGGGGTCTGGGAAATCGCTACCCAAGGGGGGTACCAGGCCAACGGCGACTGGCCGCGGTTCGACGATGCGCGGTGGATCAGGACCAATCGCCACTATGGATACGGTTGTGCGTGTATCACCGCCGACGTCGATGCGCGCAACCGCAGGCTGGACAATCTCAGGCGGGCCAGCAGCCGTCCGCTTGAAGTCTGTCGCGAGGACAAATACCTGAGGGAGCCCGGAAGGCCCTGAGATCTCAGGCACGGGGAGGGACGCGCGAAGTCGGTGTCGAACAAGAAAAAGCCCCGCGATGGCGGGGCTTTTTTTACGCATGGGCACGGAGCCCCGGCGTCACCACTTGTAGCCGATGCGCCCGTACACGTAGGCGCCGTTGAAACCCGAAGGCGACTGGCTGCTGTAGGGGAACTGGCCGCTGTTGGAGTTCGGGAAGATAGTGCGATCCGGATACTCGTCCAGCAGGTTGTCCGCGCCCAGGGTGAAGGTCCAGCCATCCAGGCGGTAGCTGGCCGAGGCGTCCACGGTCCAGATGGCACCGTATTTCTGGTCGTTGATCGGATTGCCGGTTTCGCTGACCCGGGTGGTGAATCCGCCGTAGCGGGTGGCGCCCAGGGCGAAGTCCCACGACGCGAGGTTCCAGACCGCGTTGAAGGTGAACTTGTCGCGTGGATAGCCCTCCTCGATGCGTCCCTGTTCGTCGCGGCCCACGCGCCAGAGGTTGGCGCCGAGCGCGGTCAGCTCCGGCGGGTTGGCGGCGATGCGGGTGATCTCGGTCTTGTTGTGGTTGTAACCGGCGGTGAGATTCAGCGTGCTGGCGGTCAGCGGGATCGAATAGGTGCCGACCACGTCGACGCCGCGCGTGCGGGTGTCGATGGCGTTGTTGAAGTAGCGCGCGCTGGTCACGCCGTTGATGCCCAGGCTGGCGAGCAGCGCCTGCGCGGCCGCGTTGTTGCCCAGCAGCAGGTTGGACGACAGCACGATGCGGTCGTCGATGTCGATCTGGTACGCATCGATGGTCACGTACAGACGGTCGACTGGCTGCAGCACCAGGCCCAGGCTGTAGGACAGCGAGGTTTCCGCCTTCAGCGCCTCGGCGCCCAGCGCCTGCGCCACCGCGCTGGTGGCCGGGAAGGTGCCGGATTCGAAGAAGCGATCCACGCTCGCGTTGTACTGCGAGGTCACCACCTGGTAGTACTGCTGGGCCAGCGCCGGGGCGCGGAAGCCGCTGGCGACGGTGGCGCGCAGGGCCACCTTGTCGGTGAAGGCGTAGCGGGCCGACAGCTTGCCGGAAGTTTCGCTGCCGAAATCCGAATAGTCCTCGTAGCGGGCGGCGATGCCGGCGGAGAACTTGTCGGTGAAATCGGCTTCCAGTCCCACGTAGGCCGCGTAGCTGTCGCGATCCTGGTGGACCGCGTTGGCCGGGGTGAAGCCGCCGAAGCCCTGGGCGCCGCCGTTGCTGTAGGAATTCGGCGCACCGGGAGACTGGTTCCACTTCTCGCGACGATATTCGGCGCCGAAGGACAGCGTGGCCGGATAGGCCAGGCCCCAGTCCAGGGTCTTGGTGAAGTCGGCGTTGAACAGGTTCTGGGTGTATTCCAGCGCGCCGTCGTAGAAGCGGTGCGGACTGTTCACGCCCAGGCTGTAGTTGATGCTGTTCTGGGTGTAGAAGAACAGCTTGTTGTAGCCGTAGTTGTAGCTGACGTCCCAGGTCCAGCCGCTGTCGGTGCTGCCCTTGAGGCCGGCGACGAGCGAGCGGTCCTTGGAGATCTGGTTGATCTCGGGCACATAGCCGTTCGGGTAGACCTGCGGCACCAGCGCGTTGTGGCCGGGCGACCGGTAGAACGCGAACGAGGTGATGTCGCGGTTGCTCAGGATTGTGGTGGCGTAGGCGCTGAGGTTGTCGCTGAAATCGAAGCCGGCGTTGGCCGACACCGCTTCGGCGTCCACCTTCGGGTCGCCATAGACATAGGCGACTTCGCCGACGTCGGGATTGTTGCCGGTGTTGGGCGCGGTGCCGCCATACGGGCCGGCGCGGTCGGTCTCGTCCTGGCGGGTCACCTGGCCGGCCACGTGCACGAAGCCGCGACCGTCGCCGAAGCCGACGCCGGCATCGCCGGACAATTGGTACTGGCGGCCGTCGCCGGCCGAGTACTGGCCCAGGTCCAGGACCAGGCTGCCACCCTTCTCCGAACCCTTGAGCACGATGTTGACCACGCCGGCGATGGCATCGGAGCCGTACTGCGCCGAGGCGCCGTCGCGCAGCACTTCGACGCGGGCGATCGAGGACACCGGGATGGCATTGAGATCCACCGCCGAGGACCCGCGTCCGATGGTGCCGTTGACGTTGACCAGCGCCGACAGGTGGCGGCGCTTGCCGTTCACCAGAATCAGCACCTGGTCCGGCGACAGGCCGCGCAGCTGCGCCGGGCGCACGCCGCTGGTGCCGTCGGTGATGGCCGGACGCGGGAAATTCAGCGAGGGCAGGGCGCGCGCCAGCGCGGTCGCCAGTTCGGTGGTGCCGGTGGCCTGCAACGCTTCCGGGGTGAGGATGTCGATGGGCGACTGGGATTCGGCCGCGGTGCGGTCGGCGACGCGCGTACCGGTGACAATCAGGGTATCCAGGGTCTGCGGCTTCTGTTCGCTCTGGGCGAAGGCGGGCGCGGAGGCCAGGGCGAGGACGATGGCGGCGGACAACGGGGAAATCGTGCGGATCATGGGTACTCCAGTACGCGGAACGGGATGTAGCGGCCTTGATGCAGCGATGGCTGCCGGGGACGGCAGGGCAAACCGGGAGGTTTGTTGCACCACAACATAACGTCAATTATTCGTTAACGGGTAGAATCGCGTCGCAGAACTTCTGCTTATGTGCTTATGCCGGTCGGCGCGGACCGGGGTTCGTGATAGCCGGCGGCACAGCGCGTGTCAACGATTTATTAACAAATGTGAGGCCGGCGTGGCGCGGTACGGGCCTGGCACCCGGTTTCCAAGAACGGACTTTCCATCGTGATTTCCCTGCGTAATTTCGCTCTCCGGCGCGGCGAGCGCCTGCTCCTGTCCAATGTCGATCTGGCCCTGCACGCGGGCTACCGCGTCGGCGTGGTCGGCCGCAACGGCACCGGCAAGTCCAGCCTGTTCGCGGCCATCCGCGGCGAGCTGGAAGCCGACAAGGGCGATGTCGATCTGCCCGGCAAGGTGCGCATCGCCAGCGTCGCCCAGGAAACCCCGTCGCTGCCTGATCCCGCCATCGACTTCGTGCTGGGCGGCGATACCGAGGTCGCCGCCGCGCTGAAGGCCGAAGCCGACGCGCTGGCCGCGGAGGACTGGGAAGCGGTGGCCGCCGCGCACATCCGGCTGGAGGAAGTCGGTGGTTACGACGCCACCGCCCGCGCGGGCAAGCTGCTGCATGGCCTGGGCTTTCCCGCCGATACCCACCAGCGCGCGGTGTCCGCGTTCTCCGGCGGCTGGCGGGTGCGCCTGAACCTGGCGCGCGCGCTGATGATGCCCAGCGATCTGCTGCTGCTCGACGAGCCCACCAATCACCTGGATCTGGATGCGGTGCTGTGGCTTGAACAGTGGCTGCTGAAGTATCCGGGCACGCTGCTGCTGATCTCGCACGATCGCGAGTTCCTCGACAACGTCGCCACCCACACGCTGCACCTGCATGGCGGTGGCGCCAAGCTCTATACCGGCGGCTACACCGACTTCGAGCGCCAGCGCGCCGAGCAGCTGCGCCAGCAGCAGATCGCGTTCGAGAAGGAACAGGCCGAACGCGCGCACCTGCAATCGTTCATCGATCGCTTCAAGGCCAAGGCCAGCAAGGCGCGCCAGGCGCAGAGCCGGATGAAGCGGCTGGCCAAGCTGGCCGGCACCGAGGCGGTGCGCATGGAGCGCGAGTTCCGCATCGAGTTCGCCCAGCCCAACCGCCTGCCGCATTCGCTGATCCGCATCAACCACGGCGAAGCCGGTTATCCGCTTCCCCCGCAGGCAGGGGAAGGCGCGACGATCATCCTGCATGACGTGGGCTTCGGTCTCGAGGCGGGCGATCGCATCGGCCTGCTCGGCCCCAACGGCGCCGGCAAGTCGACCCTGGTGAAGACCCTGGTGGGCGAGCTGCCGCTGGTGGCCGGCGAGCGCAGCGCGCATCCGGATCTGCGCATCGGCTACTTCGCCCAGCACACGGTGGAATCGCTGCACGAGGGCCAGTCGCCGATCGATCACTTCCGCGAACTGTCGCCCGACGCATCGACCCAGTCGTTCCGCGATTTCCTCGGCAAATGGAATTTCCCCGGCGATCGCGCGTTCGAGTCGGTGGACGGATTCTCCGGTGGCGAGCGCGCGCGCCTGGCGCTGGCGCTGATCGCCTGGCAGCAGCCCAACGTGCTGCTGCTCGACGAGCCGACCAACCACCTGGATCTGGAAATGCGCGAGGCGCTGGCCGAGGCGCTCAGCGATTTCGACGGCGCCATCGTGATGGTCTCGCATGACCGCCATCTGATCGGCCTGGTCTGCGACACCTTCTGGCGGGTGGCCGACGGCCAGGTGGAACCCTTCGCCGGCGATCTGGACGAATACGCGGCCTGGCTGCGCACGCGTCCGGCCGCGCAGGGCACCAAGACCCGCATGGCCGAAGCCGCGCCCACGCCGCCGCCCAAGCCGGCGCCGGCGCGCAAGCCGCCGAATCCGCACAAGCTGGCCCAGGCCGAAGCGCGCATGACCGGACTGGAAGAGCAACTGGCGGCGGTGGATGCGGAAATGGCCGATCCGCGCAGCTACGCCGACGCCGCGCGCGCGGCGGAACTGGCGCAGCAGCGCACGCGCCTGCAGCAGGAACTGGAGCAGGCCGAGCAGGCCTGGTCGGCGTTGTACGAAGCGGGCTGACCCAAGCGCACGGGGGCGAGGCATGAACCAGGAACTGATCTATCTGGGGTTGATCTTCGGTCTGCTGGTGATCCCGCGCGCCTTGCAGCGATTCAAGCTGCCGGCGCCGCTGACCTGCCTGGTGCTGGGCATCGCCGCGATGCTCTGGCTGGGCGAACGTTCCCACGATGGCGTGGTCGCGCTGCTGGCCACGCTCGGCATTTCCTCGCTGTTCCTGTTCGCCGGCCTGGAAGTGGATCTGCGCGCGCTGCGGCGAGGGTTCTGGCCCTTGCTGTCGCATCTGCTGATCCGCAGCGCGACCCTGTTCGGCGCCGGCTGGCTGGCGTGGCGCTACGGTGGCCTGTCCTGGCAGGCGGCGGGACTGCTGGCGCTGGCGCTGCTGACGCCGTCGACCGGTTTCATCATCGACACGCTGGGCCGGCTGGGGCTGGACGAACAGGAACGTTTCTGGGTCACCAACAAGGCCATCGCCGGTGAACTGCTGGCGCTGGCGGCGCTGTTCCTGGTGCTGCAGGCGGATCAGCCGATGAAGATGGCCATCTCGTCCAGCATCCTGATCGCGCTGCTGGTCGGTCTGCCCCTGCTGTTCATCGCCTTGGGCCGCTGGGTCGCGCCGCACGCGCCAGGATCCGAGTTCTCGCTGCTGGTGATGGTGGGCCTGATCGCGGCCTTCACCACCTACAAGCTGGGCGTCTATTACCTGGTGGGGGCGTTCGTCGCCGGCCTGATCGCGCGGCTGCTGCGGCAGAAGATGCCGCGCCTGGCCTCCGACGAGAACCTGCATGCCGTGCGCCTGTTCGCGACCTTCTTCGTGCCGTTCTATTTCTTCAATGCCGGCACCAAGGTGCCGGCGGGCGCGCTCAGCTGGGAGGCGCTGGGCCTGGGCCTGCTGATCACGCTGGCGATCCTGCCGTTGCGCATCGGCGTGATCTGGGTGCAGCGGCGGCTGATGTTCGGAGAGGACATGCGCAGCAGCCTGCGGGTGTCGCTGGCGCTCACCCCGACCCTGATCTTCACCCTGGTGCTGGCCGGCATCCTGCGCGAGCGCTTCCACATTCCCGATGCCCTGTTCGGCGCGCTGCTGCTGTATGCGGCGCTGACCACGCTGCTGCCTTCGCTGGTGTTCCGCACGCCCTTCGACGTGGATCCGATGGCGGCGCCGGAAACGCTGCCTCCGGAAATGGCGCCGCCGGCAACCACTGGCGCCGTCGCATTGGCGCAGGCGTCGGCGGACGCGGATGGCATCGCCCCCGTCACCGACGCGGATGCCGGCACGCGGCCGGTCTAGCCCGCGTCTCCTTCGGCCTGCAGCCACAGGCGCAGCCGGCCGGCCGCCTCGGATTCGCGCCGCGAGCGCAGCCGGGTGAGCCAGTAGCGGCCCAGATCCAGCGTCTGCGCGAACGGTTGCAGCAGACGCCCGGCCGCCAGTTCGTGTTCGAACATCGCCAGCGGCAGCAGCGCCACGCCCGCGCCGCGCGAGACCGCGCTGGCCAGGGTCAGCGAGGAATCGAACTGGGGACCGCGCGCCTGCAGGCCGGTGAGGCCGGCGGCGGCCAGCCAGCGCGGCCATTCATCGGCGCGGAACGAGCGCAGCAGCGGCACGTGGGCAAGATCGCGCGGTTGCCGCAGGGCATCGGCCAGCGCGGGCGCGCACACCGGCGCGAACGGCGTCGGCCACAGCGGCGTGCAGACCTCGCCCGGCCAGTCGCCATCGCCGAAGCGGATCGCCATGTCCAGCCCTTCGCCGGCCAGATCGGCGCGGTTGTTGTGGGTGGAAACGCGCAGTTCGATATCCGGATGCGCGGCGGCGAAGGCAGGCAGGCGCGGCAGCAGCCAGCCGATGGCGAAGGTGCCGACCACCCCGACGGTCAGCACTTCGCGCGCATCGCCGCCGGCCAGCCGATCCAGGCTCAGGCCGATGCGATCGAACGCCTCGGTCAGAACCGGCAGCAGCGCCGCGCCCTCGTCGGTCAGGGCCACGCCGCGCGGCAGGCGCTGGAACAGGACCGTGCCGAGCCGCTCCTCAAGCGCCTTGATCTGATGACTCAGCGCCGCCTGGCTGACACACAGCTCGTCGGCCGCGCGGGTCAGGTTCTGGTGGCGGGCGGCGGCCTCGAAGGCGCGCAGCGCGTTGAGCGGCAGTTGGGGCCTGAGCATGGACGGGTATGAGGCTGGCTAATGGATGGCATTGAATAACCTCGCTGGTGACTCCGGGTCAACGCGGGAACAATCAGGTTTTCTCACAGGGAGCCACCCGATGATTGCCCGCCGCCAGTTCCTGCGACTCACCGCCGCCACCCTGCTCGCCGCGCCCGCCGCGCGGCTGCTGGCCGGAGAGGAAACCGTCGGCAGCGCGGACGCCGGCTTCGCCGGAACCCTGGCCGCGCTGGAGCGCGACAGCGGCGGGCGCCTGGGCGTCTGCCTGCTGGACAGCGCCAGCGGGCGGCAGTGGGGATGGCGCGGGGACGAGCGTTTCCCGATGTGCAGCACGTTCAAGTTTCCGCTGGCGGCGACCGTGCTGCGGCAGGTCGAGCGCGGTGGGCTGACCCTGGACCGGCGCGTGCCGATCCGCCGCGAGGACATGATTCCGCACGCGCCGGTGACCGAAAAGCACGTCGGCGGCCACCTGAGCGTGGAGGAGCTGTGCCAGGCGACGATGATCTGGAGCGACAACCCGGCCGCCAACCTGCTGCTGCCGCTGGTGGACGGCCCCGCCGGCGTCACCGCGTTCCTGCGCGCCAGTGGTGACGCGGTGACCCGCAACGACCGCGACGAACCGGACGTCAACCGCTTCCATCCCGATGATCCGCGCGACACCACCACCCCCGAAGCGATGGCCGGGACCTTGCGCCGGCTGCTCCTGGGCGAGGTGCTTGGCACCGATTCCCGCCGGCGCCTGACCGGCTGGCTGGTCGACAACCGCACCGGCGACCGTCGCCTGCGCGCCGGCCTGCCGGCCGGCTGGACGGTCGGCGACAAGACCGGCAGCAACGGGCAGGACACCACCAATGACATCGCCATCGTCTGGCCGGATCGCGGGCGGGCGCCGTGGCTGCTGACCGGCTATCTGCAGGGCGCGAAGGTCGACGCGGACGCCCGCGATCAGGTGCTGCGGCAGGTCGGGGCGGCGGCGGCGCGGTTCATCGCCTGAGGACGAGGCCGGTCCCCGACCGTTGAATCCCCGGCGCCAGGCCCCAGAATAGGGGCCTGCGTTTCCCTACCGCGTTTCCGTCATGCCGATCTATGCCTTCGAGTGCGCCGAATGCGGCCACGCCTTTGACCGACTGCAGAAGCTGTCCGACCCGGATCCCGATGCCTGCCCGTCCTGCGGCCGGCCGGCGGTCAAGCGCCAGCTGACCGCGCCCGCCTTCCGCCTGGCCGGCGGTGGCTGGTACGAAACGGATTTCAAGAAGGACGGCGACAAGAAGCGCAACCTGGCCGAGGGCGGCGGCTCCGGCGGGACGGGCGCTTCATCCTCCGCAGACAGCGCAACGCCCGCCAAGACCGAAGCCAAGCCGGCGAGCCCGTCTTCCGCCAGCTGAGCCCGACCGGGGGCGGAACATTCCCGCCCCTGGCCTGCAACCCGCTCGCCTAGCGCGCGCCGAAGCGCGCGTTGCAGCCGCCGCGTACCCAGATTTCCTGGCGATTGGCGTCATAGCCCCAGCCGCGTCCTTCCGCGCCGCACACTCGCTGCGAGTATTCCTGTTGCAGCCGCGGGCGCCCCTGGCGGCCGTCCCAGCGGCACCAGTTGAGCCGCGGATCCCCCGGTTTGCTGGCGCATTGGACGCCGTAGCCGGGATTGCCGCCGCCCCAGTCGCCGCCACCGCCGCCGGCCACGCCGAAGCGCGCGCGGCAGCCGTGGTTGACCCAGATGGCGTTGCGTTGGTGGCCCCAGTTGCTGCCTTCCTGGCATCGGGCCTTGGACAGGTTCTGCACCACCACCGGACGGCCGCGGCGATCGTCCCAGGCGCAGGTGCGGTAGCGGGCGTCCTCGCTGGCGCAGGTCACCGTGTAGCCGGCGTTTCCGCCGCCGTTGCCCCACCCCTGGTTGGTTTCCGTGAACTCTCCCCGGCAACCGTTGCGGACCCGGATCACCCCCGGCTGCTGCTGCCACGACTGGCCTTCGATGCAGGCGCCGCTGGACAACTGGCGGGACAGCCGGGCGCGGTTGGCGAAGCCGGTCTGGCAACTGCGTTCGCGCTGATCCTGGCTCTCGCAGCGCACGGTGCGTCCGGGCGCCGGGCCGGGATTCCAGCCGCCGTTGCCGCCGCCCAGCGAGGTGGCGATGTCCTGCTTGATCCGGCTGAAGGTCCAGCCGGACAGGCGCACCTGATCCAGGTAGAAACGCAACTGGTCGTCCGGGATGCGGCGACCGCGTGATTGCTCGCTGTACTCCAGGCCGATGACCCGGGTCTGCTCGGCCACGGTCAGGGTCCGCAGGTTTTCCGGGGCGTAGGCCCGGGTCTGGGCCTGGGCCAGGGCAAGGCTGGCCGGCAAGGCCAGGAAGAGTGCGCACAGCAACTTCATCAAAGCCTTGTTCATGGTGGTCTCCCGTCGGGAGCGGCAAGCTTAATCCTCCCGGGGGAGGGCTTGGGAAGGCCCCGGCGGCGGGGTGGGGGAAGCCCGTACGGGTTAGACTATGCGGCTTTCCGGCACTCGCCGGATGCAACTCGCGGAGCCCCCATGCGTACCCATTATTGCGGCCTCATCAACGAGGCCATGATCGGCCAGACCGTCACCCTGTGCGGCTGGACCGACGTTGCCCGCAACCTCGGTGGCGTGTGCTTCATCGACCTGCGCGACCACGAAGGCATCGTGCAGGTGACGGTGGAGCCGGACAACGCCGACGTGTTCGCCGTGGCCGCGGATCTGGGCTACGAGGACGTGCTGCAGGTGGAAGGCGTGGTGCGCGCGCGCCACAGCGTCAACGAGAAGATCCGCACCGGCAAGGTGGAAATCGTCGCCACCCGCATCAGCGTGCTCAACAAGGCGCAGCCGCTGCCGTTCCATGCCCATGAGAACGCCGGCGAGGACATCCGCCTGAAGTACCGCTACCTGGACCTGCGTCGTCCGGAGATGCAGCGCATGCAGCGCACCCGCATCCGGCTGGTGCAGGCGCTGCGCCGCTGGCTGGACGCGCGCGGCTTCCAGGACATCGAGACGCCGATCCTGACCAAGGCCACGCCGGAAGGCGCGCGCGACTTCCTGGTGCCGGCGCGCCTGCATCCGGGCGAGTTCTACGCGCTGCCGCAGTCGCCGCAGCTGTTCAAGCAGATCCTGATGGTCGCCGGCTTCGACCGCTACTACCAGATCGCGCGCTGCTTCCGCGACGAGGCGCTGCGCGCCGATCGCCAGCTGGAATTCACCCAGCTGGACATGGAATTCGCCTTCGTGCGCGAGCGCGACGTGCAGGACACCGTGGAAGGCATGATCCGCGACATCTTCAAGGAAGTGATGTCCGTCGATCTGGCCGATCCCTTCCCGCGCATGACCTGGGCCGAGGCGATGCGCCGCTACGGCTCGGACAAGCCGGACCTGCGCATCGATCTGGAACTGGTCGACGTCGCCGGGCTGGTCAAGGGCAGCGAGTTCGCCGTGTTCTCGGCCGCCGCCGCCGATCCGGACGGCCGCGTCGCCGCGCTGCGCATCCCCGGTGGCGCCAGCCTGTCGCGCAAGCAGATCGACGAGTACGCCGCGCATGCCGCCAAATACGGCGCCAAGGGCCTGGCCTACATCAAGATCGCCGACAACGGCGAGATCAGCTCGCCGATCCAGAAATTCTTCGGCGAGGACGCGTTCGCCGCGCTGCTGGCGCATGTGGGCGCGAGCAACGGCGACATCGTGTTCTTCGGCGCCGGCGGCTACAACAAGGTGTCCGACTTCATGGGCGCGCTGCGCCTGAAGGCCGGCAGGGACTTCGGCCGCGTCGCCGAGGGCTGGCGCCCGCTGTGGGTCACCGACTTCCCGATGTTCGAGTGGGACGAGGAGGCGCAGCGCTATGTCGCCCTGCATCACCCGTTCACCGCGCCGGCCGTGGACGACATCGCCGACCTGCGCGCCAACGCCAAGACAGCGGTGTCGCGTGGCTACGACATGGTGCTCAACGGCAACGAGATCGGCGGCGGTTCGATCCGCATCCATCGTCCGGACATGCAGAGCGCGGTGTTCGAGCTGCTGGGCATCGGCGCGGAGGAGGCGGAGGCCAAGTTCGGCTTCCTGCTGGACGCGCTGAAGTTCGGCGCGCCGCCGCACGGCGGCATCGCCTTCGGCATCGATCGCATCGCCGCGCTGATGGCGGGCACCGAATCGATCCGCGACGTGATTCCGTTCCCCAAGACCACCACCGCGCAGTGCCTGATGACCGGCGCGCCGTCGCCGATTCCCGACGAGCAGCTGGCCGAACTGCACATCCAGGTTCGGCCGGTCGCGCCCAAGGCGCAGTGATCCGCCGCCCGGCTCCGCGTTCCGGGGCCGGGGGCCGCGCATCCTTTTTTTCAGTTGTCCGGCGGCAATCGCCGCCGGATTCCCCGCCAGGGGTTTTTCTTTCTTAGAGAGTATTGGCATGACCGAGTTTGCGTTCGCGCTGCAGTGGGAAAAGCTGGGCAATGAAGGAACCGACGCCGGCCTGGTGACCGAGCGCGCCCGCGTGTTCGGCGGCTGGGTGGTGCGCATCGGCACCTCGCCGGCGGCGATGGCGCTGACCTTCGTGCCCGACGGCGAAGGCCGCTGGGACGGCGAGGACTTCGGCGAGGACGACTACGAGTACGAAGACGAGGAAGAGGGCGACGACGACGAGGACGCCGACGAGGAAGCGGCGGACGAGGACGACGAGGAAGAGTGAGCGTGCGCATCCGCCGCGCCACCCCGGCCGATGCCGAGCTGCTTTCGGGACTGGCCGCGCGCACGTTCACCGAAACCTTCGGCCATCTGTATCCGGCCGAGGATCTGCAGGCGTTCCTCGCGGACGCCTACGCGGTGGACAAGCAACGGATCATCCTGGCCCATCCCGATTACGCGGTGTGGCTGCTGGAAGCCGATGGCGTGGCGGTGGGCCACGCCGCGGCCGGCCCCTGCGGGCTGCCGCATCCGCAGGTCGCCGCCGGCGATGGCGAACTGAAGCGGTTGTACGTGCTCGCCAGCCACCAGAACGGCGGCTGGGGCGCGCGCCTGTGCGACACCGCCCTGGCCTGGCTGGAACGCGACGGCCCGCGCACGCTGTGGATCGGCGTGTGGTCGCAGAATCACGGCGCCCAGCGCTTCTATGGCCGCTACGGCTTCGAGAAAGTGGGCGACTACGAATTTCCGGTCGGCCGCGTGCGCGACCACGAGTTCATCCTGCGGCGGAGTGCCGCCAGCGGCGCCTGATCCGGTTCGTCAGCGGTCGTCGTCCGCCGGGGCCACGACC
The DNA here is from genome assembly GCF_051953815.1 of Pseudoxanthomonas sp. Lineage (GTDB taxonomy): Bacteria > Pseudomonadota > Gammaproteobacteria > Xanthomonadales > Xanthomonadaceae > Pseudoxanthomonas_A. The sequence goes on from NZ_JBQCIJ010000040.1 coordinate 130,459, forward strand.
TGCGCACGCAGCGGCAGGCGTCTGCCGTCGAGGGTTCCGCGGCTGAGTTTCCCGTTCTCGATGAACAGCAGTTCGCCGGATTCGCCCCGCTTGATACTGCTGTCGATCGCGATCACGCGGCCATCGTGATAGCTGCCGACTTCGTCCATCGAGGTATGGCCGACCACGATCCGCTTCACCCCCAGGCGCTGGACGAGCGACACGACTTCCGGTGTGGTCAGGCGTCCGTCGAAGTAGCCGCGATACCAGATGGGGCTGGTCTTGCCGCTGTACAGCCGTGACAGCAACGGATCCTGTTTCAGCTGCTCCTTGGGCGTGCCCAGCGAGGCCTGGTAGGCGGCGTTGATGGCCGCGTCGTCCATGTCCAGATCGAAGTGCCCGGGCTCGATGCCGCCATGCACGAACAGGGTGTCGCCAATCCGCGCCATCACCGGTTGCCGGCGCAGCCAGCCCCCGATCACGCTGTCGCGCCCGTACAGATCCGGATACGGGCGCGCCAGCAGCTCCGCCACCCGCAGGTATTTGGGGTTGACGTAGCGCAGATCGTTGTAGAGCACCATGGTCTCGTGGTTGCCGAGCAGGAAGCGCACGCCGCCCCCGGCCTTGCCCGCCTGCTGCTGCAACTGGTGCAACAGCCAGAACGTCTCGGTGACGCGCGGGCCGCGATCGAAGACGTCGCCGTCCACCACCAGCACGCCATCGCCATAGCGCCAGCGCAGCTTGCGGTCGATCACCCCGTTGGCCCGCAGCAGGCGCACCAGCAGGTCGTACTGGCCATGGATGTCGGAGACCGCGACCAGGCGTGCCGGCGCGGCGGGCGGAACGGGCGCCTGGGCATCCGGCGCGGGCACGCGGATCGCCTGCGGATAGCCGCACACGGCGGGCACCGTGACCGGCCAACGGCGAGCCGGCAGTTCACGTCGGACGACCCGTCCGTCGCATACCCATTCGGCATGAAGCGTCCCTGCGTCCCGGCGCAGGTAGGGACCATCGTCCAGCGGCGTGACGACGGCGTTCGCGCCATCGCCATTTGCGCGGGGAGCAGGCTGCTGCGCCGCCACCGGCATGGCGCAGAGCACCGACAGCAGCAGCGTGCTCCAGCGGGTGAGGAGGGAACCGGGCATGCGGGTCTCGTGGATGGACGGAAGAGGTGAACGCGGAGGCATCACGGCGCGGCGGTCAACTCGAAAGCACCGGCGTCGTCGGTGCGCACGGAGACGCCATAGACCGAACGCAGCGCTTCGACGAAGCCGCTGGGGTCGTCGCTGCGGAACACGCCCGACACCCGCAGCGCGCCCACCTCGGCATCGGTGGCGCGCAGCCGGCGGCCGCCGTAGCGGTTGAACTCCTCGATGGCGATCGCCAGCGGCTGGTCCTCGAATACCAGCCGGCCACTGATCCAGCCCGGCGCATCGGCCGCGTTGAACGCCTCCACCCGCAGCGGCGCGCCGGTCCTGACCTGGGTGCGCTGGCCCGGCGCGAGCGTGCCCAGCACCCGGGCGGCGCCGTCGCGCCCGCTCGACTGCAACTGCACCTTGCCCTCGAACAGGGCCACGTCGGTGGCGCGCGGGCGGCGATACACCTCGAACTGGGTGCCGATCGCCCGCACGCTTCCCTCCGGGGTGTCCACGTGCAGCGGCCGGGCCGGATCCCGGGCGACCCGGAAGAACGCGCGTCCGCGATCGAGCGTGATCCAGCGCTCGCGTTCGGTATATCGGACCCGCAGGCGGGTATCGGTATCCAGGTCGACGCGGGTGCCGTCCGCCAGCGCGACGCTGCGTCGTTCGCCGACGGCGCTGGCATACAGCACGTCCGGCGCCGGCACCGGCGCCAGCAGTTTCCAGCCCGCGACCACCGCCAGCGCGACCGCCGCGCCGCCGGCCAGCCAGCGCAACGCGCGCGCCGGCGCACGGGAACGCGGGTAGGCCCGTCGCTGCGGCAGGCGGCGCGTGATCTCCGCCGACGGCGCGAAGTCGCCCAGCGCCGACCACAGCCGCTCGAAGCGCTCGTAGGCGTCGCGATGGCGTGGATCGCTGTCCAGCCACGCCCGCCAGCGCAGGCGATCGCCTTCGCTGACGTCGTCGGCGCGCAGGTGCGCGAACCAGGCGGCCGCCTGCGCGCGGATGGGATCGCCACCCTCGATGACTTCCAGCATGTTCTCCTTCATGGCGACTCCCACCGCGTCTGGAAATGCAGCAGGGCGCGCATCATCTGTTTTTCCACCGCGCTCACGCTGATGCCCAGTTGCCGGGCGATGGCGCTGTAGGTGAGGCCTTCGTAGCGTTGCAGCAGGAACACCTGCTGGCAGCGCGGCGGCAGTTCGTCCAGCACCTTCAGGAAGCCGCGCAGCCGCTCCCTGTCCTGGTAGACGCGCTCGCCGCAGATTGCCTCAGTGGGCCAGCCTTCGGCGTGCTCGTCGAGGGGGACATGCAATCCGCTGTGGCGGGTGCGATCGCGGCGGAAGCGATCCCGCAGCAGGTTGCCGGCGATGGTCAGCAGATAGGCTTCGACGTTGCCGACGGTCGCGGCCTGCGGGTCGCGCATCATCCGCACCAGCGTTTCCTGCGCCAGATCCTCGGCGTCCTCGATCGAATCCAGGTGGCGGCGGAAGTACCGGATCAGCAACGGCCGGTAATGCTGCGCCAGCGAGGCGGCGTCGCGGGCGTCGTCGGGTTCGGCGTGCGGAGGGGGCGGGGCGTTCATTCGCGGGCGGCGGCGGGCGGATTTGGCCATGCGAGCTTGCGACAACGCGCGCGGATGCGCCAGATGAGGAATCCGCGCGGCGCTGCGTCTGCAATGGGAACAGGGATGGTCATGCCGGTCAGGGACGACTTCATACGAGCCTGGGGGAAGCAGTCAGAATGAGCCGCAACATGCATGCAGCACGGCCGGGGGTATTCCGGCGCAGCACCTTGTCCGTCGCGTTGGGCACCCTGCTGGGGGCGGGTTTCGCGATGGCGACGCCGGCCGCGCAAGCGCAGACGGAAACACGCACCTACGCGATCGCCGCGCAACCCCTGGGCGGCGCGCTCAACCGGCTGGCCGAGGCCGCGGATCTGCAGATCCTGGTGCCGCCCGGGCTGGTCAAGGACAAGACCGCGCCGGCGTTGAACGGGCGCTACACGGTTGCGCAGGCCCTGCAGGCGCTGCTGGCCGGCAGCGGGCTGGGCTATCGCACGACCTCCGGTGGCGTCATCACCATCGTGGCCGCGCCCGCTTCCGCGCCACCGCCGCCGCCGCGCAAGCCGGCGCCGAAAGCCTCGTCCGCGGCCCCAGCGGAACAGGCCGGGCCGACCGAGCTGGCCTCGGTGCAGGTCACCGGTTCGCGCATCAAGCGCGCCGAAGTCGAGGGCCCCTCGCCGGTCACGGTGATCAGCGCCGAGCAGATCGAGAATGAAGGCCACGCCACCGTTTTCGAGGCGCTGGAAACGCTGGTGATGGCCAGCGGCGCGGTGGAGACCGAACTGTCCGGCGGCTTCTCCGCGAACGCGCATCCGCTGAACCTGCGCGGCCTGGGCCCCGGCCGTTCGCTGTTGCTGATCGACGGCAGGCGCGCGGCGGACTACCCGTTTCCCTACGAGGGACGCAGCAACTTCCAGAACTTCGGCAACATCCCGTCCGGCGCGGTCGATCGGATTGAAGTGCTGGCCGGCGGCGCATCGGCCATCTACGGCGCCGACGCGGTGTCGGGCGTGGTCAACGTGGTGCTCAAGCGCAACTACGACGGCGATCAGGTGAAGCTGCGCGCCGGCACCAGCACGATGGGCGGCCGCGACCGCGTGGATCTGCAATGGACCGGCGGCAAGACCGGCGAGCGCTGGGGCGTCACCTATGCGTTCCAGTACTACAACCAGGAACTGCTGTACGGCTTCCAGCGCGATTCCTGGGATCTGCGCGCGAATCCGGCCGCCGATCCGCGCCTGGGCGTCCAGCCCGACGCGGGCCTGCGCATCCGCCTGGGCGGCACCAGCAGCAGCAACCGCCTGGCCGCGCCGCCGCCGGGCACCTGCGAGCGCTGGAACGGCGAGTTCGTCAACTGGACCTACCGGCGCATCAGCGGCGGCAACGTGCAGGCGCTGGGCAACGGCTGCGGCACCTGGAACGACGCGCGCTACCAGCACCTGAGCAAGGGCAAGAACGAAGCCGCCGCTTATGTGTTCGGCACCTGGGACTTCAACGAGAACCTGCAGGGCTGGGCATCGGTGCAGGCGTGGTGGTCGAAGGCCGAGTCGCTGGGCGGGTTCGAGAGCATCACCGGACCGCACACCGACGGCGTCGGCCGGCGCGGTGATTTCTACGATCCGCAGTTCGCCAACACCATCGCGCCCAATCGCCTGCTGACCCCGATGGAAGTGGGCGGCGTGAAGAACATGAACCAGCACTATCGCGAGCGTTCGCTGGATCTGGCCGCCGGCCTGCGCGGCCGGCTGGGGGATCGCTTCGACTGGGACGTCACCGTGAGCCGCGCGGACTACTACTTCGAGCGCAACCGCCGGCGCATGATCGGCAACAAGGTCAACGAGTTCTTCTTCGGTCCGCAGATCGGCACGCGCCCCAACGGCACGCCCATCCATCGGCTCAACCTGGAGCGCTGGTACCGGCCGATGACGCCGGCCGAGTACGCCGCCATTTCCACCACCGCCCACTACGAGGCGGAGTCGTGGGTGAACACCGCTTCATTCGTGCTGTCCGGCGATCTGTTCGAATTGCCGGCCGGCCCGCTGGGCATGGCGGTGGTGGTGGAAGCGAGCCACCAGGGCTACGAGCTGGACAGCGATCCGCGCGTGCAGCCCGGCGTGGTGCAGCTCTACAACCTGACCGGCACCAACGGCGGCGGCGAGCGTGATCGCTACGCGGCCGGACTGGAGTTCAGCATTCCGCTGACCTCGACCCTGAAGGCCAGTCTGGCCGGCCGCTTCGACAAATACGACGACATCACCGCCGTCGATGACGCCAAGACCTGGAACGCGGGGCTCGAATGGCGGCCCACCGATCGCCTGCTGATCCGCGGCGCCTACGCCACCAGCTTCAAGGCGCCGGACATGCATTGGGTCTTCAGCGAGGGCAGCGGCAGCTTCGGCAACCAGACCGATCCCTGGCGCTGCATCGCGGCCGGCGCCAATCCAGGCTGTTCCGGCTACAGCTATTCGATGTTCAGCATCACCGAGGGCGATCCCAATCTGGAGGAGGAGACCGGCAAATCGTGGAGCGCCGGTTTCGTCTGGGACGTCATCGACGGACTGTCGATGAACGTGGACTACTGGAACATCGAACTGGAAGGCGCCATCGAACGCCTGTCGACTTCGCGCATCCTGGCCGACGAGGCGGGATGCCGCACCGGCCGCCGCCTGGACGGCGCGCCGTTCAAGTACGGTCCGGATTCGGGTTACTGCCAGCAGGTGACCGCGCTGGTGACCCGCCGCCCCGAGGAAGGCGAGCCCATCGGCCGGATCACGGAAGTGCGATCGGCGCCGGTCAACCAGTCCTACCGGCGCGTGGCCGGCATCGATGCCGGCCTGAGCTGGCGGTTGGAGACCGAGCGCCTGGGCCGCTACAACTTCCGCCTCGACTGGTCGCACACCCTGGCTTCCGAACAGCAGGTGTACGCCACCGAGGCGGTGGAGAAGGACTGGCGTGACGATTCGGACAATCTGGACTTCCGCAGCCGGGTCCGCACCGGCGTCGACTGGCGCGCGGGAGACTGGACCGCGAGCCTGTTCGGCACCCGCTACGGCAGCCTGCCGCGGGCGAACGGTGGCGGCCGCATCGGTCCGCATTTCCTCTGGAACGCGAACATCGGCAAGCGCATCACCGAGCGCGCGACCATCAAGCTGTACGTCAACAACCTGTTCAACAGCCTGCATCCGCGCGATCCCAGCAACAACAGCTTTCCGTATTTCTACGACGCCTACAGCCCGGTGGGCCGGGAGATCGCGGCGCAGCTGGACTACCGCTTCGACTGAACCGGCCATGGCCGCCGCCGGATGCTTTTCCGCATCCGGTTGGTGGCGGCGACGGGGATCGGACAGACTGGCCGCATGTCCGCCCCATCGACTCCAGGTCCCCGCGTCCTCATTCTGCATGGCATCTGGAACGCCCGATCCTGGGTGGCGCCGCTGGCCTGGCGGCTGCGCGCGGAGGGGTTCGACGCCGAGGTGTTCGGTTATGACAGCGTGTTCGGGGGCCCCGAGGCCGCCATCCCGCGCCTGATCGACCATTTGCAGGCCAGTGATGGCCCCATCGGCCTGGTCGGCCACAGCCTGGGCGGGGTGATCGCCCTGGAAACCCTGCGCCGGCAACCGGACCTGCCGGTGTCGCGGGTGGTCTGCCTGGGTTCTCCGCTGCGCGGCAGCCTCACCGCGCGCAATCTCGCCCGCCATCCCTGGAGCGCGCACGCGCTGGGCCGCAGTGGCCCGCTGCTGCTGTCCGGCTGCGCGGAATGGCGGGGAACGGCGCAGGTGGGCATGGTCGCCGGCAATGTCGCGCGCGGCTTCGGCCGCCTGCTGGCCCGTTTCGAGGGAGATTCGGACGGCACCGTGTCGGTGGAGGAAACCCGGCTGCCCGGTCTGAGCGATCACTGCATCGTCGCCGCCAGCCACACCGGCCTGGTGTTCTCCGCCGAAGCCGCGCATCAGGCCGCCAATTTCCTGCGCCATGGACGCTTCACCCATCCACAGGCCCGTGAAACCGGCGCCGCGACCGGCGCCGGAACGAACCGTGGAACCCCCGCCAGTAACGGCCGGACCGGCGCGATGGAGTAGAATCGCCGCCCCGTCAGCAGCCTTGTTCCGGAAGACCCATGGGTAGAGGACCCTCGATCGAAGCCCGCAAGAACGCCAGCGACGCCAAGCGCGGCAAGATCTTCACCAAGATCATCCGTGAAATCGGTGTGGCCGCGAGGGCGGGCGGGGGCGATCCCAACAACAATCCGCGCCTGCGGGTGGCGATGGACAAGGGCCTGGCCGCCAACATGTCCAAGGACGTGATCGAGCGCGCGGTCAAGAAAGCCACCGGTGAACTGGAAGGCGTGGTCTACGAGGAAGTGCGCTACGAGGGCTACGCGCCCGGCGGCGTCGCGGTGATCGTCGACTGCCTGACCGACAACCGCGTGCGCACCGTGGCCGACGTGCGCCACGCCTTCTCCAAGTTCGGCGGCAACCTCGGCACCGAGGGCTCGGTCGCCTTCATGTTCCACAAGACCGGCGTACTGTCCTACGCCGCCGGCGCCGACGAGGACAGAGTCACCGAGGCGGCGATCGAGGCCGGCGCCGACGACGTGGTCGTGTACCCCGAGGACGGCGCGATCGACGTGCTGACCTCGCCCGAGGCCTTCGCCGACGTGCGCCAGGCGATGGAAGCCGCGGGCCTCGCGCCGGACCTCGCCGAGGTGACCATGCGCGCCGACAACGACGCCGAAGTCTCCGGCGAGACCGCCGAGCAGGTCGCCAGGCTGCTGCGCTGGCTGGAGGACATGGACGACGTGCAGAACGTCTATTCCAACGCCAGCGGGCTGGGCTGAGCGGATCCGTCACGACACCCGCCGGCATCCGCCGGTCCCGCTGTTGTCATTCCGCGCGGAAGCGAGGACTCTGGTTTCCATGGCCAACAGGCACGCGTTCCGCGCCCGCACGGGCGCTAGGTGTCGCCGCGCATGATCCGGGTGCTCGGCATCGATCCTGGTTCGCAGCGCACCGGCGTCGGCGTGATCGACGTCGCCGACGACGGCCGTTGCCGCTTCGTCCACGCGCAGGCGCTGGTGCTGCTGCAGGCGGACAGCTTCGCCGAACGCCTGGGCCTGCTGTGCGAGGGGCTGGAGGCGCTGCTGGATGCGTGGCGGCCGCAGGAGGTCGCGATCGAGACGGTGTTCATGGACAAGTCGGCGACCTCCGCGCTCAAGCTCGGCCACGCCCGCGGCGCCGCGCTGGCGACGGTGGTGCGCCGGCGCTTGCCGGTCAGCGAATACGCGCCGCGGGTGATCAAGCAATCGCTGGTCGGCCGGGGCGCGGCCGACAAGCCGCAGGTGCAGCACATGGTGCGGCTGCTGCTCAACCTGCCGGACGCGAAGCTGCAGGCGGACGCGGCCGACGCGCTCGCGGTCGCCTTGACCCACGCCCACATGAGCGCCACCGCGCGGCGCACCGGCGCCAGCGTCGCGGCATTGCGGAGGAGATGACGTGATCGGTCGCCTGAAGGGCATCCTGGTGCACAAGCAGCC
>NZ_JBQCIJ010000041.1:0-3923 GCF_051953815.1 Pseudoxanthomonas sp.
CCGCGCAAGCCGGCCGCGCCGGTCCGCCGCAAGCCCGAACCGGCGCTCGCCGACGGCGACTGGCAGGAGTTCTGACGACAGCGCCGGGCCCGGTGCCGCGGGTGCCCGGCCCCTTTCTTGAAGGGGGCTGTCCAACACGGACCGCCCGCGCTCGCCTCCCCCTTCGAAGAAGGGGGACCGAGGGGGATTTGCTTTTCGCGAAGCGCCAATCCCCCACCATCCCCTGACGCATGCACCCACCTCCGTTTTCCAAGAGGGCAAGTTCGAAGCGGGCCCTCACCTGCACGGATCACCCGCTTTTTGCCTTGCCCTCCATCAACGGAAGATCGAGCGGGATTCCGATTCCGTGCGACGACCCCGTCACCGTCGCTCTCCGTTCCTCTAAAGAATCCGTGACGGGGTCGATATATCTGACAGATGCCCTGCTCCCCACCAGGGTCCGGCCGCATTCCGCTCCCACTAGACCCGTATGTCCGACCAGATCGAGACCGCCACCCAGGAACCCGTGCGGTACGACGAAGAAGAGAAGTACCTGCTCAGGCACCCGCGCGACATCCGCCAGGTCCTGCAGGCGCTGATCGATCGGCGCGCCCTGATCAGCGCGCACCTGGTGCCGCGCGGCCATGTCTTTCCCACCGCGCTCATCGAGCTTGCCGACGACGAAGGCAGCCTGCTGTTCGACGGCAGCATCAGCGAGACCATCAACCGCGCGGTCGAGGAAGCCACCCAGATCGTCTGCGTGTCGCAGCTGGATCGCGTGCATGTGCAATTCCCGCTGGCCGATTGCGAGCGCCTGCGCGTGGACGGCCAGACCGCGTTCCGCGCGCCGCTGCCGGAGCGCGTGCTGCGCCTGCAGCGGCGCGAGTTCTACCGCCTGCAGGTGCCGGTGTCGTACCCGGTGCGCTGCCAGGTTCCGTTCGCCGTCGGCGAGGACGAGCCGCAATGGGTGGAGATGCGGGTGCTGGACATCAGCGGTGGCGGCGTGGCGGTGGAAGTCCCGGCGGAGCGGCCGGAATTCCGCCCCTTCCGCGAATACACCGATTGCCGGCTGCTGCTGCCGGACGGCGAACCGCTGGTGGTGCGCCTGATGGTCAAGAACCTGTTCCGCCAGTCCCGGCCCAACGGCCGCGAAATCTGGCGGGCCGGCTGCCAGTTCACCGACCTGCCCCGGGGCGGGGACGCCCAGATCCAGCGCTACATCTTCCGCATGGAGCGGCAGCGCAGCGCCCGCGAGCGCGGGATCGGCTGAGCGTCCACCGGTCCTGCGGCCCCCGTCGCAGTTCCGCCCACCCGCCCCCGGCGCCGCCTAAAGTCCGCGCCGTCGCGGCCGATGAGTAGCGGGAAGGACGCCGTCGCGTCCCAGCCAGAATGCACAGGAGCATTGCGATGAGCGACAACAAGACCACGGCCGCGGAGTTCCTCAGCTTCGCGCTGGGTGACGAGCAGTACGGCGTGGACATCCTGAAGGTCCAGGAGATCCGTGGTTATGACGCCGTCACCCGGCTGCCCGACGCGCCCGAGTACATCAAGGGCGTCATCAACCTGCGCGGCACCATCGTCCCGGTCATCGACCTGCGCCTGAAGCTGCGCCTGAAGGAGGCGCGCTACGACGCCTTCACCGTGATGATCGTGCTCAACGTCGAGGACCGCGTGGTCGGCATCGTGGTCGACAGCGTCTCCGACGTGATCCCGCTGAACCCGGAGCAGATCCGCCCGACGCCCGAGTTCGGCGCCAGCGTCGATACCCGCTTCATCTCCGGCATCGGCACGGTCGACGACCGTATGCTGATCCTGCTGGACATCGAGACCCTGATCGACAGCGCCGATCTGACCGAACACACCGCCGAGGCCGAAGCGGCCTGAGGCCGCCTCCACGCGACGGTTCCGCCGCCCGACGACCGCGCGGGGGAAGCCACGGCTTCCCTTGCGCCCGCGCACGCCCCGCGCGGCCGGCTGTCAGGCATTTCCCTACGACCAAGGATGATTCAACGCCCGCGCGTCCCGCGCCGATACCCCTACCGCGCCCGGCGCGCCTTTCTGTCAGCAAGCCATCGGAAGTACCCATGAAGTCCGCAACATCCCGCCCGCGTTTCAGTGATCTCTCCCTGCGCGGCAAGTTCCTCCTGATGCTGGCCGTCCTGGCCATCGGCATCGTCGCCCTGTGCACCGTGACCGCGCGGCGCAACCACACCGAACTGCTCCAGAACGAACGCCAGCAACTGCAGACCCGGGTCGGCGCCGCGCTCGGCGTCATCGATCGCTACCAGACCCTGGCGCGCGACGGCGCGATCGACGAGGCCACCGCCAAGCGCGAGGCGCTGGCCGCGGTCGCCGCGCTGCGCAGCCCCGGCGGCAGCGACTACCTGTGGGTCAACGACCAGAAGCCGACGATGCTGATGCATCCGCACCAGACCGCGCTCGACGGCAAGTACCTGGGCGACCAGACCAGTCCGGACGGCAAGCGCATCTTCGTCGAGATGGTGAAGCTCGCGCGCGGTCCCGCCGGTGGCGGTTTCCTGGACTACACCTGGGCCAAGCCCGGCGTGGACGAGCCGGTCGAGAAAATCTCCTACGTGGCGCTGTACCGGCCCTGGGGCTGGGTGGTCGGCACCGGCGAGTACGTCGACGACATCGCCGCGCGCGCCTGGAGTTTCGCGCGCGTGCTGATCCTGGCCGGCGCGCTGGTGCTGCTGGCGGCGCTGGCGCTGTGCTGGCTGATCGCCCGTTCGGTGCTGGCCCCGATGGCCGGCGCGGTGCGCGCCATCCAGGCGGTGGCGCGAGGGGATCTGGACGTGCGCATCGCCGCCGCGTCCGGCGACGAAATCGGACAGATGAATGTCGCCCTGGCCGACATGGTCGCCCAGCTGCGCGATCGCACCGCGCAGGAACGCCGCGTCGCCGACGAGAACCTGCGCATCCGCACCGCGCTGGACAACGCCGGCACCAGCGTCATGATCGCCTCGCCGGAGCGCGAGATCATCTACGCCAACCGCGCGGTGACCGAACTGCTGGCGTCGTACGTCGACGACATCCGGCGCGCCCTGCCCCACTTCGATGCCCAGCGCCTGATCGGCAGCAACATCGACGGCTTCCATGCCGATCCGCAGCGCATCGCGAACTATCTCGAACGCATGCAGACCACCCATCGCGGCCAGATCAGGCTGGGTGACGCCTGGTTCGGGCAGGAGATCTCGCGGGTCAGCGATCACCAGGGCCAACCGTTGGGCTACGTGGTGGAGTGGCGCGACCGCACGCCCGAGGTGCGGGTGGAGGAGGAAGTCGCCGCCATCATCGGCGCCGCCATCGCCGGCGATCTGTCCCGGCGCGTGGAAACCCGTGGCAAGCGCGGCTTCTTCCTGCAACTGGCCGAACAGCTCAACCGTCTGCTTGACACCAACGCCGGCAGCCTGGCGCAGGTCTCGACCCTGCTGTCGGCCCTGTCGCGCGGTGATCTGACGGTGCGGATGGACGGCGACGACAGCGCCGCGCTGGGCGGCGTGTTCGCCCGCATGCGCGACGACGCCAACGCCACCGTCGCCCAGCTCACCGACATCGTCAGCCGCATCCAGGACGCCTCCACCGCCATCAACACCGCCGCCGGGGAAATCGCCTCCGGCAACGCCGACCTATCCCGCCGCACCGAACAGCAGGCCGCCAACCTGGAGGAAACCGCCGCCTCCATGGAAGAGCTCACCTCCACCGTGCGCCAGAACGCCGACTCCGCCCGCCAGGCCAACCAGTTGGCCATCGGCGCCGCCTCGGTCGCCTCCCAGGGCGGCAACGTCGTCGGCCAGGTCGTCACCACCATGCGCGACATCGAAGCGGCCTCGCGCAAGATTGCCGAAATCATCGCCGTCATCGACGGCATCGCCTTCCAGACCAACATCCTGGCGCTCAACGCGGCGGTGGAAGCGGCCCGCGCC
>NZ_JBQCIJ010000042.1:0-49930 GCF_051953815.1 Pseudoxanthomonas sp.
ATCTCCGCCTGCACCGCCATGAACTGCTCCAGGCGATCTTCCTTCAGTTCCTCGGAGACCGGGTCGGGCAGCTCGTTAGCCCTGGCGCCGTCCACCGGCGAATAGGTGAAGGCGCCCACGCGGTCCAGCTCGGCCTCGCGCAGGAAGTCCAGCAGCTCCTCGAACTCGGCATCGGTCTCGCCGGGGAAGCCGACGATGAAGGTGCTACGGATGGTGAGGTCCGGCACCGCCTTGCGCCAGTTGCGAATGCGCTCGAGCGTCTTGTCGATGTTGCCCGGGCGCTTCATCAGCTTGAGGATACGGGGGCTGGCGTGCTGGAACGGGATATCCAGGTAGGGAAGGATCTTGCCGGCCGCCATCAGCGGCATCAGCTCGTCCACGTGGGGGTACGGGTAGACGTAGTGCAGGCGCGTCCACACGCCCAGTTCGGACAGCCCTTCGCACAGCTCGGTCATCCGCGTGCGGTAGCTCCTGTCGCGCCACAGGTGCTCGGCGTACTTCACGTCCACGCCGTAGGCGCTGGTGTCCTGCGAGATCACCAGCAGCTCCTTGACGCCGCCCTTGACGAGCTTCTCGGCCTCGATCAGCACCTGATCGACCGGACGCGAGACGAGATCGCCGCGCATCGACGGAATGATGCAGAACGAGCAGCGGTGATTGCAGCCTTCGGAAATCTTGAGATAGGCGTAGTGCCGCGGGGTCAGCTTGAGGCCGTAGTCCGGCACCAGATCCAGGAACGGATCGTGCCTGGGCGGCAGCGCCGCATGCACCGCTTCCATCACGCTCTGGTAGTCCTGCGGACCGCTGATCGCCAGCACGTCCGGGTGCGCCTCGCGGATCTGCTCCGGACGCTTGCCCAGGCAGCCGGTGACGATGACCTTGCCGTTCTCGGCCAGCGCCTCGCCGATGGCGTCCAGCGATTCGGTGACCGCTGCGTCGATGAACCCGCAGGTATTGACCACCACCACGTCCGCCGCCTGGTAGGTGGGCACGATGTCGTAGCCCTCCACGCGCAGCTGGGTGAGGATGCGTTCGGAGTCGACCAGGGCTTTGGGACAGCCGAGGCTGACGAAGCCCACCTTGGGGTTCTGCAGGGACATGGAAGCGGGAACGGGAGAAACGGCATCGGCGCCGAGGGCCGCGGATTATACCTTTCCCGCCCGGCCGCTCCGTCCGGCAGGCTGAATGATGCGTGCGGTCACCCGGCGCTTCCGCCCGATGGGCGACAATGCGGCCTTCACGCAGCACCACAGCAGGAGTTCCCGATGGGCGAATGGACCACTCTCGAAACCGCGCGCGGCCCGGTCGCGGCCTGGCAGGCGCGGCCGACGGGCGCGCCGCGCGGCGGCCTGGTGATCATCCAGGAAATCTTCGGCGCCAACGCGCATATCCGCAGCGTGGCCGAAGGCTATGCCGAAGCCGGCTACGCCACGCTCGCGCCGGCCTTCTTCGATCTGGTGGAACCGGGTGTCGAACTCCCCTACGCCCCCTCCGCCCACGATCGTGGGCGTGAACTCATCGGCAAGCTGGGTTTCGACGCGGCGCTGGACGTGGTCTCCGCCGCCGCGGGCGCGCTGGCGTGGGCCGGCAAGGTCGGCACCGTGGGTTACTGCTGGGGCGGCACGGTCGCCCTCCTGTCGGCCTTGCGGCTGGGGCTGCCGGGGGTGAGCTACTACGGTTCGCGCAACCGCCTGTTCCTAGAGGACATGCCGTCCGGCTCGACGCTCGCGGCGCCGGCGATGTTCCACTTCGGCGAGCTGGACGCCTCGATTCCCCCCGCGGCCATCCAGTTGCACCGGGATCGCCTGCCCGGGCTTCCCGTCTTCACCTATCCGGCCGGTCACGCGTTCAATCGCGACGCCAGCCCGGACATCTACCACGCCCAGAGCGCCGAACTGGCGCGGTCACGCAGCCTGGCGTTCCTGGCGGAGCAGATCGGATGAGCGGCTTTGAACTGGATCCCCGGCTGGCCGCGGACAGCGTGTTCGTCGCCGACGGTCCGCTTTCGCAGGTGCGGCTGATGAACGACCGGCGCTACCCGTGGCTGCTGCTGGTGCCGCGGGTGGCGGATGCCAGCGAATGGCTGGACCTGGATGGCGGCCAGCAACGGCTGCTGCTGGCGGAAATCAACCAGGCCGGCGCATTGATCCGCGCGGTCCCCACGGTGCGGAAACTCAACATCGGCGCGCTCGGCAACATCGTGCGCCAACTGCATGTCCATCTGGTCGGCCGCCATGAAGGCGACGCCGCCTGGCCGGGGCCCGTGTGGGGCCATGGCCAGGCCGAACGCTACGACGAGGCGGCGCTCGCCGCGGAAACCACGCGCTGGAAAGCGCGCCTGGGCTGATGCCCGCCGCGCCTCAGGTGCGCGGCAGGGTCACGCCGGTCTGGCCCTGGTACTTGCCGCCGCGATCCTTGTAGGAGGTCTCGCAGACTTCGTCGGACTGGAAGAACAGCATCTGCGCCACGCCCTCGTTGGCGTAGATGCGCGCCGGCAGCGGCGTGGTGTTGCTGAACTCCAGGGTCACGTGCCCTTCCCATTCCGGTTCCAGCGGGGTCACGTTGACGATGATGCCGCAGCGCGCGTAGGTGCTCTTGCCCAGGCACACCACCAGGGTGTCGCGCGGGATGCGGAAGTACTCGACCGTGCGCGCCAGGGCGAAGGAATTGGGCGGGATGATGCAGACGTCGGATTCGATGTCGACGAAGCTGCCAGGATCGAAGTGCTTCGGATCGACAATCGTCGAATTGATGTTGGTGAACACCTTGAACTCGCGCGAGCAGCGCACGTCATAGCCGTAGCTGGAAGTGCCGTAGCTGACGATGCGCTCGCCGTTGACCTGCTTCACCTGCCCCGGCTCGTACGGCTCGATCATGCCGTGCTGCTCGGACATGCGGCGGATCCAACGGTCACTCTTGATGCTCATGCAGGGTTCCTGGTGCGGGGGCGGGGGCGGATGGGGCCGCCATTGTAGGGCAGCCCGGCACCGGGCCCGCCCGGCACGGGCGGACGGGCGCCGGAGCGGCCGGGCCTACAGCAGCGAGGACAGGATCGAGGGCTTGGCCCGCGGCCGGGTTTCCAGTTGGGCGACCAGCGCCCGGGCCGCCTGGCGATAGGCCCGCGCGGCGGCGGAATCCGGCGCGGCGACCACCACCGGCTGGCCGGCATCGCCCTGCTCCCGGATCGCGATGTCCAGCGGCAGCGAACCCAGCAGCGGCACGCCGTACTGCGCCGCCATCCGCTGGCCGCCGCCTTCGCCGAACAGATGCTCCACGTGGCCGCAGTTCGAACAGGTGTGCACGGCCATGTTCTCGACGATGCCCAGCACGGCCACTTCGACCTTCTCGAACATCTTCAGCGCCTTGCGCGCGTCCAGGGTGGCGATGTCCTGCGGCGTAGTCACCACCACCGCGCCGGCCACCGGGATCTTCTGAGCCAGGGTCAGCTGGATGTCGCCGGTGCCCGGTGGCAGGTCGATCAACAGATAGTCCAGATCGTCCCACAGGGTATCGGTGAACAACTGCATCAGCGCCGAGGTCGCCATCGGACCGCGCCAGATCATCGGCGTGTCCTGATCGACCAGCAGGCCGATCGACATCGCCTCCACGCCGAACGCGCGCATCGGCTCGATGGATTTGTTGTCGGGACTGTCCGGACGTCCCGACAGACCGAGCATCGCCGGGATGCTGGGACCGTACACATCCGCATCGAGTAATCCGACTTTCGCTCCTTCCGCGTGCAGGGCCAGCGCGAGGTTGACCGCGGTGGTCGATTTGCCCACGCCGCCCTTGCCCGAGCCCACGGCGATGACGTTCTTGACGCGCGGAGACGGTGCGAGATTGGCCTGCACCGCATGCGGAAAAACCCTTGTTTTATCGGTCATATGCGAAAAACGAATTACGTTCTAATGGAAAATAAGGTCGATCCGTTCACAAAACGATCACACGATATTTATGCCGTGTTAACGTCCAAGAACAGGGAGATTTTTCACTTTGCAGCGGCGTCCAAGGGGCGGACCGGTGGCTGCAGACCTTGCATAGTTTAGGGGATTCACTACATGACAGTTCGTAATGTCAGCGCGCTCTCGCGCAGCCGCCTGAGTGCGGCCCTGCTTTCCGCATTGACCCTGACCGTCGCCGGTTCCGCGTTCGCGCAGGACTCCGGTCAGGCCGCCACCCCGGCTTCCAGCCAGACCGAAAACCAGCCCACCCACACCCTGGACAAGGTGTCAGTGACCGGCTCGCGCATCAAGCGCGCGGATATCGAAGGCCCGGCGCCGGTTACGGTCATCACGGCCGACCAAATCGAACGAGAAGGTTTTTCCACGGTGTTCGACGCCCTGGAGACACTGAGCCAGAACACCGGCGTCACCCAGAACGAACTCAATTCGGCGGGCGGCTTCACGCCGAACGGCAGCCCGGTCAACCTGCGTGGCCTGGGTCCCGGCCGCACCCTGCTGCTGATCAACGGTCGCCGCGCGGCCGACTATCCGTTCCCTTACAACGGCCAGAGCAACTTCCAGAACTTCGGCAACATTCCGTCCGCCGCGGTCGATCGCATTGAGATCCTCGCGGGCGGCGCATCGGCGATTTATGGCTCGGATGCGGTCGCCGGCGTGGTCAACGTCATCCTGAAGACCAACTTCGAGGGCGACGTGTTCAAGCTTCGTGGCGGCACCACGACCGAGGGAGGCGGCGATTTCGGCGACGTGCAGTGGATTGGCGGGCGCACCGGCGACAACTGGAGCCTGACGTACGCATTCGAGTACTTCGCCGATGAACCGATCTTCGGCACCCAGCGCGACTTCATGGACTCGTCGCTGGACAATCCCCGTCCCCCCGCGGTTGTCGGCATCCAACCCACTTCCACCATGTTGCTGCGTCGCAATTCGGGTTCGACGACGGGTTCTTACCTGACCCCGCGCGCCGGCGCGTGCGAACAACTGGGTGACGAATGGGTGCGCTGGAACTTCCAGTCGCGCAATGCGACCACCGGCGTGATCACCAATCTAGGCCAGGCCTGCGGCAGCTACAAGAACTCCGCCTACCAGACCATCACCAACGGCAACCGCGATCTCTCCGGCTATCTTTACGGCACCTTCGATTTCGACAGCGGCCTGCAGGCCTGGGCGAGCCTCAGCGCCTACCATTCGAAGTCGAAGTTGACTGGCGGCACCGAGTTCATCAGCGGTCCGCACATCGATGGCCTCGGCGTGTTCTCCAACTACTACGACCCGCAGTTCAACAGCTCCATGACCATCCAGCGGTTGTTCACCCCGCAGGAAGTCGGTGGTCTCGACAAGCTGTACCAGCGGTTCACCGAGAAGTCGTTTGATCTGGCCGTGGGCCTCCGCGGCACCATCGCCGACCGCTGGGACTGGGACGTCACCCTGGGCCGCGCCGAGTACAACGCCGATCGCACCCGTCCGCGCCTGGACGGCGACAAGGTGACCTCGTACTTCTTCGGTGCACGCCAGGGCACCCAGTCGGGTCTGCCGGTCTACCGCCTGAACCTGGACCGCTACTACACCGCCCTGACGCCGCAGCAGTTCGCGGACATGTCGACGGTCGTGACCTACGACGCCGAGTCCTACGTCAACCAGGCCCAGTTCACCATCTCCGGTGATCTGTTCGAATTGCCGGCCGGCCCGCTGGGCATGGCGGCCGTCGTCGAAGCCAGCGAGCAGGGCTACACCCTCAACACCGACGAACGCCTGCTCCCCAGCCGCCGCGAGATCTACAACCTGACCGGCACCAGCGGTGGCGGTGACCGCAACCGCTACGCCGCCGGCGTGGAGTTCAACGTTCCGATCCTGTCTTCGCTGACGGCCAGCCTGTCCGGCCGCTGGGACAAGTACGACGACATCACCAACGTCGACGACGCCAAGACCTGGGGCGCCGGCCTGGAGTGGCGCCCGCTCGAAAACCTGCTGTTCCGCGGCAGCTATTCGACCAGCTTCAAGGCGCCGGACATGCACTACGTGTTCAATGAAGGCAGTGGCTCCTTCACGACCACGCTGGACTACTATCGCTGCCTGTCCTCCGGCGGCACGCCGGGCCAGGCCACCTGCAACGGTGCGACCTACAACTACTCGATGTTCGCCACCAGCATGGGCGAGCCCACGCTGGAAGAGGAAACCGGCAAGTCGTTCACCACCGGCGTGGTCTGGGACATCCTCGATGACCTCTCCATCAGCGTGGACTACTTCAACATCCGCCTGTATGGCGCGGTGTCGAACCTGACCTCGGCCTACATCATCGAGATGGAAGGCGGGTGCCGCACCGGCCTGGATCGCAACCGCCAGCCGTTCAAGTTCGAGGCGGGCTCGGCCTTCTGCCAGGAGATCCTGGGCCGTGTCACCCGCGATCCGGCGCCCGGCGAGCCCACCGATCGCGTCAGCAACATCCGCAGCGGCCCGGTCAACACCGCCTACAACCGCGTCAACGGCATCGATGCCACCATCAACTACCGCTTCGACACCGATCGCCTGGGCACCTTCAATACCCAACTGGCCTGGACCCACACCCTCGCCGAGGAGTACCAGCAGTTCGCCACCGACAAGGTGGACGAGGACTACCGCGACTACTACGGCAACTACAACTTCCGCAGCCGCATCCGGGGCAGCGCCGCCTGGAGAAAGGATGACTGGTCGGCCAACCTGTTCATGGTCCGCTACGGCAGCGTTCCGGCCTGGGGAATCTCCGACGCCCGCGCGGCCAAGGGCCAAAGCTATGGTCGAACCGGCCCCTACTTCGTCTGGAACGCGAACGTCAGCAAGCGGATCACGGACAAGGCCAAGCTGACGCTGTTCGTGAACAACATCTTCAACAACTTCCATCCGAAGGACGACACCTACAATTCGTATCCGTACTTCTGGCGTGCGTTCAGCCCGGTCGGCCGCGAAATCTCGGCGCAGTTCGAGTACACCTTCCGCTGACGTCCAGCACCCATGTGAATAAAGAAACCCGGCCTCGGCCGGGTTTCTTTTTTGCTGCGCTACGGGAAAAACCCCCGAAAAATGTGACAATCATCACAAAACAATACAAATTACGCTCCTCGCATGACGCAAGTCACACCAATCGTTATCTCCGTGTTAAGTTTCGTAACAAGGATTTCACATTGATGTGGCGGGTCGACGGAACGACCACTTTCGCCGCGTCTTCCTTTAGGGGATTCACCACATGCCAGTTCGTAACTCACGCGCATTGAAGCGCAACCACCTGTGCGCCGCCCTCATCGCGGCACTCGTGCTGCCGACCACAGCGGCATTCGCTCAGGACAGTTCGTCCGCCCAGGACAATTCGTCGTCGCAGTCGTCCGACAGTGGTACCACCAACCTGGACAAGGTCTCGGTCGTCGGTTCACGCATCAAGCGTGCCGAAATCGAAGGACCGGCTCCGGTCACTGTCATCACCCGCGCCGACATCGAACGCGAAGGTTTCAATACCGTTGCGGACATGCTGCAGACGCTGACCCAGAACACCTCCGCGTCCTTCACCGGCGATCTGGCGGTCACCGGCTTCACCCCCAATGCCCAGGTCGTCAACCTGCGCAACCTGGGTCCCGGCTACACCCTGACCCTGGTCAACGGTCGCCGCCCGGCCCAGTATCCGAGCCCCTACAACCGCGACAACAACGTCGTGAACATCCGGGCGATTCCGTCGGCCGCGGTCGAGCGCGTGGAAGTCCTGACCGGCGGCGCCTCGGCGATCTACGGTTCCGACGCCATCGCCGGCGTAGTGAACATCGTTCTGCGCGAGCAGTACGAAGGCAACAGCGTCCAGCTGACGACCGGCACCACCAGTAATGGCGGTGGCGATTCCGTGACGCTCGAGTACACCGGCGGCCGCACCGGCGATCGCTGGAGCGCGGTCTACTCGTTCCAGTTCGGTTCGGAAGAGCCGGTGTTCGCCAGCCAGCGTGATTGGCTGTCCGACAGCCGCCGCGGCCCGAAGGGTCCGCAGTTCACCAATCCCAGCCTGTCGCTGGCGACCCTGAACTTCAATCCGCGTACCGGCGTGCTGGGCAGCAGCGTCTACTATCCGGGCCAGGCCAACTGCGATGCCTTCGGGTATACGACCGTCACCACGGCCACGCGCGGCCGCTACTGCGGTTCGTTCACCCAGCCGGCGTCCCGTTCGATCTCGAACAAGAACCAGTTCTACACCGCCTACGGTTACGGCACGTTCGACCTGAACGACAGCGTCCAGCTGTTCGCTTCCAGTTCGTTCTACAAGAGCGACGCCGAATCCAGCTCGGGCACCGAGTTCTGGAGCACCTCGAGCGATCAGTTCATGCGCAGCCAGGCCGGCGCGCAGCTGGCCGGCTATTACGACCGCCGCTTCAACAGCCCGACGTTCCTGCAGCGCGTGCTGAATCCGTTCGAAGTGGGTGGCAGCGACGCGGTCACCACCGAATACGACGAGAAGAGCTACGACATCATGGCGGGCGTCCGCGGTGACTTCGCCGACCGGTTCGACTGGGAAGCCAGCGTCGCCTATTCGCGCTACGACTACGAGGCGACCCGTCCCAAGCTGCTGTCCAAGTCGGTGCACGACTACTTCCTCGGCCCGCAGCTGGGCTGGCGGACGGTCAATGGGGTCACCCTTCCGGAGTACGAGCTGAACCTCGACCGCTGGAACACCCCGATGACGCCCGAGCAGTACCGCTCGATGACGACCACCGTGGCCAACACCGCGAAGGCGACCTCGGCGACGTTCAACTTCAACGTCAGCGGCGATCTGTTCGAACTTCCCGCAGGTGCGGTCGGTTTTGCCGGCGTGCTCGAAGCGGGCCGCCAGACCACCGACCTCAACAGCGATCCGCGCACCAGCCCGACCCGTCCGCTCGATGATCAGACCGTCTTCGGCCTGGGCAGCGCCGGCCGCACCAAGGGCGAGCGCAACCGTTATGCGCTGGGCATCGAGTTCCGCGTTCCGATTCTGGACAGCCTGAGCGCCCAGATCGCGGGCCGTTACGACAAGTACGACGACATCACCGCGGTGGACGATGCCGTCACCTCAATGTTCGGTCTGGAATGGCGTCCGTTCAGCAGCCTGCTGCTGCGCGCGTCCTATGCCACCAGCTTCCGTGCCCCGGACATGCAGCAGGTCTTCGCGGAAGGCGCGGCTTCGTACGCCAACAGCCTCGACCGCTACTCCTGCCGCGCGGGCACCGGTCCGGCCGACGCGCTGGGTCCGCGCACCCTCGCGCAGTGCAACGTCTCCGGTGACCCGACCATCTACCAGATGCAGACGGTCGTCGCGGGCAACCCCCTGCTCGAGGAAGAGAAGGGCAAGAGCTTCGGCGCGGGCTTCGTCTGGGACATCATGGAAGGCATGTCGATGTCGGTGGACTACTACCGCATCAAGCTCGAAGACCAGGCCCTGCAGCTGGCCGTGGCGACGCTGCTGGACAACGAGGCCAACTGCCGTCTCGGCGTGAAGGCCGACGGCAGCCCGTTCGAGCATGGCACCAACTCGGTCTACTGCCAGAACGTGTATGCACTGGTGACCCGTCAGGGTGGTTCGTCCACCGGCGTCATCCAGCGTATCAACTCCGCGTACATCAACGCGGCGCTGACCGATACCAGCGGCATCGATGCGACCTACAAGTACCGCCTCGATACGGATCGCCTGGGCACGTTCCGCCTGGATCTGGGCTACTCGCTGGTGCTGACCGACAAGTACAAGCAGTACGAGCAGGATGAACTGATCGACTACCGCGACGAACCCAGCCGCAACTCGCGCAGCCGCGCCCGCGGTTCGCTCAACTGGTCGAAGGGTGACTGGTCGGCGACGGTCTTCGGCACCCGCTTCGGCACCGCGCGCAGCAGCGCCCTGGCGGATGGCGTCGACAGCCAGACCGGACGCCATTACTCGCGTCGCCTGGCTCCGTTCATGCTGTACAACCTGCAGGTTTCGAAGAAGTTCGGCGACAACGTGTCGGCTGATTTCACGGTGGTCAACGTCACCGACAATCAGTACCGCTTCGACGTCAGCAACACCGGCTATCCCTTCTTTGATCCGTACGTGGGTGCGGACCCGCTGGGCCGCCGCTTCTATCTGACCCTGAAGTACCGGTTCTGATAGCAGGCAAACCAGAAGAACCCGGCGGCAACGCCGGGTTCTTTTTTTGGGCCGCTGCATCGTTGATGCCGCCGGGGCGGATCGCTCCCGGAGTCGGAGGCGCATTGCGCCTCATTCCAGTCAATGGCCCCGCCCCCGGGCCTCTCGACTCGCAAAGTTCGGCCGATTCCCATTGGGCTTTTTTGCCTCGCAACGCCTGGGTAATTCAAATTACCTTTGATAATCAATTACTTGAGAAAGTAGAAATGTGATTTCAGTCGTGCTAGCGTCGAATTAACGGATTTTTGGCAACTGGGGAAGGCCAAGGAAGGGCCGTTCGTCGCACACCAATCAGCTCTGGGGGTAGATGCTATGCGTAGTGGCAACAAGCGCCCGTTCCCGCGCAGTCGCCTGGCGACCGCCATGTTCACCGTCCTGATGGCTCCCGTGCTGGCCCACGGCCAGGACGCCCAGCAGGATTCCGCTTCCTCGTCGACGTCGCCCCCGACGCAGGGCGCTCAGACGCTGGACAAGGTCACCGTGACCGGTTCACGCATCAAGCGCGTGGATGTCGAAGGCCCCGCACCGGTTGTCGTGGTGACTGCGGCCGACATCGAGAAGGAAGGCTTTTCCACCGTTTACGACGCGCTGAACACACTGACCCAGTTCACCGGCAGCGTGCAGAACGAACTGGTCCAGAACGGCTTCACGCCGAATGCCAGCTTCCTCAATCTTCGCGGCCTCGGCCCGGGTTATCAGCTGATCCTGATCAATGGCCGGCGCGCCGCCGACTATCCGCTGCCCTACAACAGCCAGTCCAACGCGGTGAATCTTGCCAACATTCCGGCCGCGGCGATCGAGCGCATCGAGGTGCTGACCGGCGGCGCCTCGGCGATTTACGGTTCCGACGCCGTCGCCGGCGTCGTCAACATCATCATGAAGACCAATTTCGATGGTGATCAGCTTTCGGTGCGCGCCGGCACCACCGCCCGCGGCGGCGGCGATACCGGCCGGCTCCAGTGGGTTGGCGGCAAGACCGGCAACAACTGGAGCCTCACCTACGCATTCGAGGCGCTCGAACGCGAGGAGATCTTCGCCTCGCAGCGCAGCTTCATGGATTCCTTCTACGACGAACCCGGCCGCTCGCGTGACGACATCAATCCCACCGAGGGCCTGTTGCTGTTCGATGGCTTCAACAGCTCGCGCATTTTCCCGGATGGCGCACAGGCCACCTGCGACCGCTTCAAGGACTTCGAGATTTACTTCTTCGAAACCTCTTCGGTCTATACCGGCCCACGCTGCGGTTATCCCGGTTATCCGGCCACCCAGTCCATCCGCAACTCCGATAGCAACCAGTCGGCGTACCTGTACGGAACATGGGATTTCGAAGGCGGCATGCAGGGCTGGGCGCAGTTCAACTACACCCGCGCGAAAGCCAAGTTCACGTCCGGCACCCAGTTCTGGACGACCCCGGACTACATCTTCGCGCCCAATGTCACGTCCGAGGAACTTCCCTTCGGCGCCTTCGTGCAGCCCCAGCGCATCTTCACGCCGTCCGAGACCGGCGGCAACCTGGTCACCACCAGCGAGGAGAAATCGCTCGACTTCGCGGTCGGCCTGCGAGGCAATTTCGCCAATGGCCGTTTCGATTGGGACGCCACGCTGTCGCGCTCCGAGTACAAGCTCAATACCTCCCAGCCACGCTTCCTCGCCAATCCGCTGAACGACTACTTCCTGGGCGAGTCGCTGGGGCCGGACCCCTACTTCGACGCCTACGATTCCTTCGAGCTCAATCTGGATCGCTTCTTCAATCCGATCGACCCGGCGACCTTCGCCTCGCTCAACACCCTGGTCAGGGATCGCGCGGAATCCAGCGTTACCCAGGCGAACTTCGTGCTCTCGGGCGATCTGTTCGAGCTGCCGGCCGGCCCGGTCGGCATGGCGGCGGTGCTGGAGGGCGCCAAGCAGAAGTACGAAGTCAAGCCCGACGCGCGCACCTCGCCGACCTATACCGGCCCCGAACCCATCTACAACCTGACCAGTTCCGGCGGACACGGTGATCGCACGCGCTATGCGTTTGGCGTCGAGTTCAGCGTGCCGATCACCAGCAACTTCAAGGCCAACCTGGCCGGCCGTTACGACAAGTTCGATGACATCAGCGAGATCGATGGCGCCAGCACCTGGCAGGTCGGCCTCGAATGGCGGCCGGTGGAAAGCCTGCTGCTGCGCGCAAGCCATGCCACCAGTTTCCGCGCGCCGGACATGCACTACATCTTCGCCGAGGAGTCGGGCTTCTACACCCAGATCTTCGACGAGTACAAGTGTCGTCGCGATGGTTTCGATCCGCGCGTGAGTCCCAATCCCTGCGCGGGCGCGGACTACAACTACCAGGTGTTCGGAACCCGCCGGGGCGATCCGAACCTGGAGGCCGAGACCGGCAAATCGACCACGGTCGGATTTGTCTGGGACCTCACCGAGCAGATGTCGATCTCCGTGGATTACTACAACATCGAGCTGAAGGATGCGGTGGGCGACATCTCCGGCCTGCTGTTCCGCAACGAAGCCGACTGTCTGCTTGGACAGACGCGCGACGGGCAGCCGGTGGATCCCAACTCCAGCACCTGCCAGTTCTATACCGCACTGGTGGAGCGCGCGGGTTCCGGCGGTCTGGCCGATGAGCAGGTCGAACAGTTCCGTTCATTCCCCATCAACCAGTCGCTCAACAAGACCAGCGGCATCGATGCGGCGTGGCGTTACGAACTGGATACGGATCGCTGGGGCTCGTTCGGCTTCCAGCTGAACTGGACGCATGTGCTCAAGCTCGACTTCCAGGAGTTCGAAGGCGGCGACATGATCAATGTCCGCGACCATCCCCAGTACTTCAACTTCCGCAGCCGCATCAACGGCACGGTCAGCTGGGAGAAGAACGACTGGCGCGCCGCGGCCTATTACACCCGCTGGGGTTCGTTGCCGAACTGGGCCGAGACCGGACGCATCGCACCGTACATCCTGTGGAACCTCAACGTGGCGAAGAAGATCACGGACAAGGCGACGGTGGGCGTGTACGTCAACAACGTGTTCGACAAGCTGCATCCGCGCGACGACACCTTCAACACCTATCCCTACTTCTGGCGCGCCTACAGCCCGATTGGCCGCGAGGTGTTCGTGCAGTTCGACTACAAGTTCAACTGATCGGATCGAAGCAGCCCGCGACACGAAAGCCCGGCGCAAGCCGGGCTTTCTTTTTTCCCGGACCGCTTAACCACGCCTGTCCGCCCGTCTTCACAAACAGTAACAAGCGTTACAGAACGGGTTAAACACGTGTTAAGTTCGCCGCCCCCCAGGAATGTCGGGGAACTCTGTGGTCTGGCTGAGGGAACAGCGCGAAGGGCCGCACCTTTTGCAATCTGTTCCAAGGAATAACAAGCAATGCCAGTTCGCAACATCAAGCGGAGCCGCCTGACCGCGGCGATGGTCGCCGTCCTGTTGGCGCCGACCGCCGCTTTCGCTCAAGACACCTCCCCCGCTCCCGCCGGCGACACCACCAACCTCGACAAGGTCACGGTCACCGGTTCGCTGATTCCCCAGACCCAGCTGGAAAACTTCACCCCGGTCACCACGATCTCCGCCGAGGACATCAAGACCCGCGGTTTCACCAGCGTCGCCGATGCCCTGCAGCAGTCCGCGTTCTCCACCGGCGGCGTGCAGGGTGGCCAGACCTCCGCCTCGTTCACCCAGGGCGCCGAGACGGTCAGCATGTTCGGCCTTGATCCCGGCTACACCAAGTACCTGATCGACGGCCGCCCGATGGCCAACTATCCGGCGCTGTACAACGGCAGCGACACCTTCAACAACATCAGCGGCATTCCGATCGATCTGGTCGAGCGCATCGAAATCCTGCCGGGCGGCCAGTCCTCCCTGTACGGTTCCGACGCGATTGCCGGCGTCATCAACATCATCCTGAAGAAGAACATGGACGGCGGCGCGCTCAGCGTGCGCGGCGGCGCCTATGGCGACGGCGGCGGCGACAGCTTCCGCGTCAGCCTGGCCAAGGGCTTCACCGGCTACGACGGCCGCCTGAACGTGCTGGCCGGCATCCAGGCCGAAACCAAGGATCCGATCTGGGGTTACCAGCGCGATCTGACCAAGCAGTACAACGTCAACGGCTACACCCCGCCGCTGGCCAGCCGCGACTACCTGGTCGCCGGCTACAGGAACTACGCGGCCGACGGCGGCATCAAGGCCGCCAACAACGGCTACTTCTTCCTGGATCCGAACAACTGCTCCACCGTCGGCGGCCAGTTCGGTGGCAGCGAGGGCCTGCAGAACCGTCCGGGCTTCGGCCAGTACTGCGGCTCGTTCGCCACGCCGGGCTACCGCACCATCACCAACGGCAAGGAGTCGGCGCAGGCCTACGGCCACGCCACCTTCGACGTCAGCGACAGCCTGCAGTTCTACGGCGACGTGCTGTACAGCCATGAAGAGGTGAAGTACGCCACCGGCTCGGCCTACACCTGGTGGAGCACCAGCGCCAAGTACGGCTACTTCTACGATCCGGACCTCGATGCGCTGGTCAACCTGCAGCGCGCGTTCTCGCCCGAGGACATCGGCGGCCAGGGCTACCGCGACATCATGAACACCGATCGCAGCAGTTCCTACTCGGTGACCTTCGGCGCCAATGGCGTACTGGGCAACTGGGACTGGGATCTGGGCCTGACCCGCACCGAGTACCGCCTGAAGCAGCGCCGCTTCGCCCGCTGGGCGGATCCGATCAACAACTACTTCGAGCAGAACGTGCTGGGCCCGCAGCTGGGCCTGGATCCGGTGCAGGGCCTGTACCCGGTGTTCCGTCCGGACTACGCGGCGTTCTACACCCCGATGTCGCCGGCCGATTTCGCCAGCTTCACCGGCTTCGCGACCTCGCGCAGCAAGACCTGGGACAACATGATCCGCGCGCAGGTCACCAACAGCGCGCTGTTCTCGCTGCCGGGCGGCGACGCCGGCCTGGCCGTGGTGGTCGAAGGCGGCAACCAGGGTTGGGACTACACCCCCGACGCACGCCTGATCGCCGATCCGGAAACGCTGGAATCGCAGGTGTGGGGCACCACCGCCGTCAGCGGCGCCGGTCACCGCACCCGCTACGCGGTCACCAGCGAACTGCGCCTGCCGGTGCTGGAACCGCTGACCGTGACCCTGTCCGGTCGCTATGACGCGTTCGACGCCTATGGCGAAACCGTCGACAAGCCGACCTACAGCATCGGCCTGGAATACCGCCCGATCGAAAGCCTGCTGCTGCGCGGCAAGTACGGCACCGCGTTCCGCGCGCCGACCCTGTCCGACACCTTCCAGGGTGTCAGCGGCTACTACGACGAAGTGACCGACTACTACCGCTGCGCCCAGGAAGGCTACCTGCCGGGCAACACCGCCGACTGCGCCTACGACGATTCGCAGTTCTTCGGCCAGCAGGCCGGCAACACGAAGCTGGAGCCGATCACCGCCGACGTGTGGAGCGCCGGTGTGGTGTGGGCGCCGAGCAACAACCTGTCGA
The DNA here is from genome assembly GCF_051953815.1 of Pseudoxanthomonas sp. GTDB lineage: Bacteria > Pseudomonadota > Gammaproteobacteria > Xanthomonadales > Xanthomonadaceae > Pseudoxanthomonas_A. Next base: position 15,617 of record NZ_JBQCIJ010000042.1, read on the forward strand.
TGTCGGTGGACTACTTCGCATGGGACATCGAGAACGAAGTCGACCTGCAGAGCACCGACCAGCTGTCGCTGATGGAGTACTACTGCCGCACCGGCCAGATGGACACCGGTTCGCAGGGTTGCCAGAACGCGCTGGCCTGGATCACGCGTGACGGCAGCGGCGCGATCGAGACCGTGTTCACGCCGAAGGTCAACGTCGCCAAGCAGAAGCTGCGCGCGGTCAACGCCAGCGTCAACTACCTGCTGGACATCGGCCGCTTCGGCGCGCTGAAGTTCGCCGGCAACTACACCAACACGCTGAAGCACACGGTCACCCCGCTGCCGGGCGATCCCGCGATCGACCTGCTGCGCGACCCGTACTCCATGTGGGTGTACGACGCGTACGCCAAGACCCGCGCCGACCTGTCGGTGGCCTGGAACAAGGACAAGTGGACCACCACGGTCTACGCGAACCGCATCGGCAAGACGCCGAACTGGGTCGCTTACAACACCCGTGGCTTCACCGACCCGCGTGCCGGCTGGTGGGCGCCGTACATCACCTACAACATGAGCGTGAACTACGCGCCGATGGACAACCTGGAATTCTCCTTCATGGTCAACAACCTGCTGGACAAGACCCCGGAAGACCAGGCCCGCAGCTATCCCGGCAACGAGGCCACGCCGTACAACAACGCCCTGTACAACGTGTACGGCCGTTCGTTCTTCGTGGAAGCCCGCTACAAGTTCGGCAAGTAAGCAAGCCGCGCTTGGCGCATGCAGCACTGGAGCCCCGCCGCAAGGCGGGGCTCTTTTTTGCCCCGTTTCTCGCCCGGCCCCCGCCTTTCCAGCCACCGGCCGTGGCTGAACCGGCCGCGCGGCCCGCTTCCATACGCCAGCGGATGCGGTATAAAGGAGGCCATTCCGGCGGGTTCCGCCGGTTCGTCCAACTCCCTGGGAGGGGAACATGCGCAAGATCCTGACCGCCACCCTGCTGGCCCTGCCGCTGCTGGCGGCATCCCTGGCCGCGTCCGCCGCCGATGGCGCCGTGGGCCGCTGGAAGACCATCGACGACAAGACCGGCAAGGTGAAGTCGATCGTGGAGATCTACACCACCACCAACGGCTCGCTGGCCGGCAAGGTGGTCGAAGTGCTGCATTCGGACCGCGGCCCCAACCCGACCTGCGACAAGTGCACCGGCGACCGCAAGGACAAGCCGGTCAAGGGCATGGTCATCCTGTGGGGCCTGAAGGCCGACGGCGCCAACGAATGGAGTGGCGGCACCATCCTGGACCCGGCCAACGGCAAGACCTACAAGTCCAAGATGGAACTGCAGGCCGGCGGCCAGAAGCTGGATGTGTCAGGCTGCATCGCCTTCATCTGCCGCGCGCAGACCTGGCAGCGCGAGTAAGCGCCGCCGGATTCAGCGTTCCCCACAGCCCGGCTCCGCGCCGGGCTGTCCTTTTGGGGCGTGCGATAATGGCCGACTCCCCGCAAGCCGTCCGCCATGAGCCGCACCGCCCTCGTCACCACCGCCCTGCCCTACGCCAACGGCCCGCTGCACCTGGGCCATCTGGTCGGCTACATCCAGGCCGACATCTGGGTCCGTGCCCGCCGACTGGCCGGGAACACCACCCATTTCGTCTGCGCCGACGATACCCACGGCACCCCGATCATGCTGGCGGCGGAAAAGGCGGGCACCACGCCGGAGGCCTTCGTCGCCGACATCCAGGCCGGCCATGAGAACGATTTCGCCGCCTTCGGCGTGGCCTTCGACCACTACGATTCGACCAATTCGGCGACCAACCGCGAGTTGACCGAGGCGTTCTACGCGAAGCTGGACGCCGGCGGCCACATCGCCCGCCGCAACGTCGCCCAGTTCTACGACCCGGCCAAGGGCATGTTCCTGCCGGATCGCTACATCAAGGGCGTCTGCCCCAACTGCGGTTCACCGGATCAGTACGGCGACAACTGCGAAGTGTGCGGGGCGACCTACGCGCCCACCGACCTGAAGGATCCCAAGTCGGTGCTGTCCGGCGCCACGCCGGAGGTCCGCGATTCGGAGCATTTCTTCTTCGAGGTCGGTCGTTTCGAAGCGTTCCTGCGCGAGTGGCTGGCCGGTGACGTGGCGCTGCCGGGCGTGAAGGCCAAGCTGATGGAATGGCTGGACGCCGAGGGTGGCCTGCGCGCGTGGGACATTTCGCGCGATGCGCCGTATTTCGGCTTCGGCATTCCGGGCGCGCCGGGCAAGTACTTCTACGTGTGGCTGGATGCGCCGATTGGCTACCTGAGCAGCTTCAAGGTGCTGTGCGCGCGAAAAGGCCTGGATTTCGAGGCGCACCTGCGCGCGGGCACCGACGTGGAGCTGCACCACTTCATCGGCAAGGACATCGTGAACTTCCACGGGCTGTTCTGGCCGGCGGTGCTGCATGGCACCGGCCATCGCGCGCCGACCCGCCTGCACGTCAACGGTTACCTGACCGTGGACGGCGCCAAGATGTCCAAGTCGCGCGGCACCTTCGTGAAGGCGCGCACCTATCTGGACGTTGGCCTGGAAGCCGAAGCATTGCGTTACTACTACGCGGCGAAATCGTCCGGCGGCGTCGACGATCTGGATCTGAACCTGGGCGACTTCACCGCGCGGGTGAATGCGGATCTGGTCGGCAAGTTCGTCAACCTCGCCAGCCGTTGCGCCGGCTTCATCGACAAGCGCTTTGCCGGTCGACTGGCCGACGCGCTGCCGGACCGCGCGATGTACGACCGCTTCGTCGCCGCGCTGGCGCCGGTGCGCGAAGCCTACGAACGCAACGACCCGGCCGCGGCGATCCGCGCGACCATGGCGCTGGCCGACGAGGCCAACCGCTATATCGACGACAGGAAGCCTTGGGTGATCGCCAAGCAGGACGGCGCCGACGCCGAACTGCAGGCGGTCTGCACCCAGGGCCTGAACCTGTTCCGCGTGCTGGCCGCCGCGCTCAAACCGGTGCTGCCGCGCACGGCCGCCGAGGCCGAAGCCTTCCTGGCTTCGCCGGTCACCGCCTGGGCGGATCTGGACGCGCCCCTGACCGGCGTCTCCATCCAGCCCTATACCGCCCTGTTCACCCGCATTGACCCGAAATTGATCGACGCCATGACCGAAGCTTCCAAGGAAACCCTCGCACCCACCGCCGCCGCGCCCGCACCGGCGAAGGCCGCCGCGCAGGCGCCTGCCGCGTCTGCCAAACAGGAACCCGCGGACGGTGCGACCGCGTTCATCGGCATCGACGACTTCGCCAAGCTGGATCTGCGCATCGGCAAGGTGCTGGCCTGCGAGTTCGTCGACGGTTCGGACAAGCTGCTGCGCTTCGAGCTGGATGCGGGCGATCTTGGCAAGCGCCAGATTTTCTCCGGCATCCGCGCCAGCTACGGCGAACCGGAGAAGCTGGTTGGCCGCCACGTGGTGTTCATCGCCAACCTGGCCCCGCGCAAGATGCGCTTCGGCCTGAGCGAAGGCATGATCCTGTCGGCCGGCTTCGACGGCGGCGCGCTCGCCCTGCTGGACGTCGACAGCGGCGCGCAGCCGGGCATGCCGGTTCGCTGACACGCGCTCACGCGATCCGACTTCGTTGGCCGCGGCGGGAATTCGTCCTGACATGAGCGCTCCCACGCCCGCATTGGTGGAACGGCTCGACCGGCTGCTGCCGCAGACCCAGTGCGGCCAATGCGGTTTCGACGGTTGCCGGCCCTATGCCGAGGCGATGGCGCGCGGCGAGGCGGAGGTGGACCGCTGTCCGCCCGGTGGCGATGCCGGCGCGCGTGCGCTGGCGCGCCTGCTCGATCGCCCGGCGCTGCCCTATGACCGCGAGCGCGGCGAACACAAGGCGCCCGCGGTCGCGCGGGTCATCGAGGCCGACTGCATCGGCTGCACCAAATGCATCCAGGCTTGTCCGGTCGACGCCATCATCGGTGGCGCCAAGCACATGCATGTGGTCATCGATCCGCTGTGCACCGGCTGCGAGCTGTGCGTGCCGGCCTGCCCGGTCGATTGCATCGTGATGATGCCGGCTCCATAGCCTGCGTTTCCGTTGCGCGCGGATATCCGCGCGTTCCTGTCTACTTCCGCGGCGCCTCGCACGCCGAGCAGATGCGCTCGACCCGGTAGCCGCGCGCGCGCAGCTTCTCGACCACGCCATCACTGCCCAGCAGGTGGAGCGCACCCACGATCACCAGCGTGTCGTCGCTGGAGGACTCGGTCAGCCGCTTCTCGATCTTCGGCACCCAGTTGTCGTTGCGGTCGACATTAATGCGCTGGTACAGGCGCGGATAGTCGCGCTTCATCTCCGCCGCCATTTCCTCCCACAGCATCGTGGCGTCGCCACGCCGCCAGGCCGCGTGCAGTTTCTCGGTCTGGCCGGGGCCCTTCTCCGCCTGTTCCAGGACCTCCTTGAGGAACTGCCGCTGCTCCACCGCGTCCATGCCGTCCAGCAGCGTGATCTGATCCGCCGCGTGTTCCAGCCCGCTGGCGGGCTTGCCGGCGGCCTTGGCCTGCTCCATGAAATGCGCATCCAGGCCGATCTTGGGATCCAGCCCCTGCCGCATCATCTCGGTCACGCTGATGGTCAGGCCGACGAACCAGGGCTTGAAGGCGGCCAGGTTGGCCATCGGCATGCCGTTCCTGCCGGCATAGGCCTCCAGTTTCGTCCAGGTCGCCTCGTCCAGATCATCGCGCAGGGTCTTGCCGTCGCTGCGCAGCGCGGCTTGCATCATCTGGGTCGACAACGCCGGCCCCACCTCGTCCGGGGACAGTTCGAACATCAACGATTCGGCGTCGGCGAAGGCGCCATCCACGTCGTGCGCCAACGGATAGTCCGCCGGCTTCAGCATGTGGAACGAACCCAGTAGGTACACCGCGTTGTCGCTGTCTGAAACCTTCCACAACAACGGCACCGGCGCTTCGGCCTGCGGTTTCGGCGCATCGGCGAATACCGGGCATGCGAGCGCGACGAGCGCGGCCAGACCGGCGGCGCGCAACCGGCGCATCTTCTTCCCGCAGGGTTCCTGATTCATGGCGTGGCCTTCTGTGATGGGTGCGCCGCCTTCGCGGACGCGGGCTTGTACGTCTGCTCACCGGCGGTAATCGCGAGGTCCAGGCGGTTTTCCGGTGGCGGCAGCGGACAGGTCGCGAACGGGGTGAACGCGCAGGGCGGGTTGTAGGCCTGGTTGAAATCCAGCCAGACCTTGCCATCGACCGGCGCGGACGCATCGAGGAAGCGGCCGGCCGGATAGCTGCCGTGGCCACTGGTGCGATCGGCCAGCACGAAGAATAGTTCGCCCCCCGGCTCGCCGAGTGCTTCCAGTCGATAGCGGCGTCCCTCGCGCTCGAACTCGACCGCGCCGGGATTCGGCGAAGGCGTGGTGACGCCGATGATGTCGACGATGGGAATCGTCTTGCCGGGCGGGTGTGGAATGAAACGCGCCTGGACCTTCCAGCCCGCATCCACCGGCCAGTACTTGAGACCCGCGAACTGCAGACGGCTGGCCGCGTCGGCATGCTTCACCCGCAGCGCGTGCCGACCGCCACGTTCGATCACGGTCAGCCATCCCTTGCCGTCGTCGAAGCCCAGGACGCCAGGCGACTCATCGTGATCGCTGGGGATTTCAGCCTTGTTCCTCAACGGCTGTCCGTTGAGGGTCACCGCCACGCCGGGTTCCGGGGTGAAGTGGATGCGGCCGTCCTCGTCGGTGATCATGCCGAGCTTCGCGGGGCCCACCGCCAGACGGATGCCGCTGTCCGGACCGCTGCCGATGTAATGCGCCTTCAACTGGATCCAGTGCAGGCCGACCAGGCTGGTCCAACCGTCGGGTTTGGTCAATTCGTCGTGGCGTTCGCGACGCCATTGCTGCTCGGCCGCCACGAAGGCGGCGTCCTGCGCCTTGGGCGCCTGCGCCCGGCCATCGGCTGCCTCGCGCTGGCAGGCGGCCAGCAGGAGCAGTCCAGCGATGCCGGCATATCGTTGCCAATGTCCCATCACGTCCCCCGCCTGAATCCTTGTTCGATCTCCGGCAGGCCCAAGCGCCGCCAGAGTCCCCCTGCTTCGCCTTCGCGCGCCTCGATGCGCTCGACCTCGCGCAGCAGGGCGTTCATTTCCGCCAGCGTCATGCCGCGCGGCGCCGGCGCGCCATGTCGCGCCATCACCGCCAGCGCGGCGTCCACCGGTCCGTCGCCCGTGGCCTCGTCCCCGGCGCAGGCCGCCAGCACATCATGCAGCAATGCCCGCGGATCGGCGTCCACCAGCAACGCCGGTACCGCGCGCAGGCGCAGGCGGGCGTCCCCCGCGGATTCGACGGTCAGGCCGAGCGACGCCAGCCAGGCCGCATGCCGCACGCTCCAACGCGCCTGCCCGGGATCCACGTCGAGTTCCATCGGCAACAGCAGCGGCTGGGCGAGCAGGCCGATGCCCGCGCGCGCCGCGCGCAGGCGCGCCAGCATCAGTTGCCGATGCGCGGCGGGCAGATCCACCATCACCAGCCCCGTCTCGTCCTGCGCCAGCAGGTAACGCCCATGCAGCACCGCGATCGCGAACCCGAGCGGCGGTATCGCACCGTCCTGCATGGCGGGCAAGGGCGGCATCGCGGGCTGCGACGGCAAGGCGCCGTGATCGCCATACAACGCTTCGTAGAAGGCGCGCGCTTCGCGCACCTGCGCCGCCGGCAAGGCGTGCCCGGCCAGCCCTTCGGCGCCCTGCGGCATCGCCAGCGCTTGCTCCATCGTCGCCCGGGTTTCGGCCAGGGCCTCGTGCAGCGTGCGCAGGACGAAGTCGTAGATCAGGCGCGCGTCGCGGAAGCGCACTTCATGCTTGGCCGGATGCACGTTGACATCGACGCGCGTGGGGTCCAGTTCCAGGAACAGCACGTAGGCCGGCTGGCGTCCATGGAACAGCACTTCCTTGTACGCGCTCTTGGCGGCGTGGCCGATGTTGCGATCGCGGACCGCGCGGCCATTCACGTACAGATACTGCTGATCGCCGGTCGCGCGCGAATAGCCTGGCTGCGCGATCCAGCCATGCAGGCGCAGGCCGGCGGCGATGTGTTCGATGCGCAGGGCCTGTTCGACGAAGGTCTCGCCCAGGGTCTCGCGCACACGCGCGAGTGGATCGGTGCCATCCGGCCGATAGCGGCGCGACGGCTTGCCGTCCACGCCCACCCGCAGTTCGATCTCCGGGCGCGCCAATGCCAGCGAGCGCAGCCACTCCTCGATGTGGCCCAGTTCGGTGCGGCCCGCGCGCAGGAATTTGCGCCGCGCCGGCACGTTGTAGAACAGGTCGCGCACCTCGACGGTGGTGCCCGGGGGATGCGGTGCGGGCGTCACTTCACCGAGTTGTCCCCCATCCACGCGCAACGCCGCGGCGTGTGCGTCGCCGGCGCGCCGCGAGGTCAGCAGGAAACGGCTCACCGAGGCGATCGACGGCAGCGCCTCGCCACGGAACCCCAGCGTGGCCACGGCTTCCAGATCATCCAGCGAAGTGATCTTGCTGGTGGCATGGCGCGAGATCGCCAGCGGCAATTCCGCGGCGGGAATGCCGCCGCCGTCGTCGCGGATCCGGATCAGGCGGATGCCGCCATCCTCCAGATCGATGTCGATGCGGCGCGCGCCCGCGTCCAGCGCGTTCTCAACCAGTTCCTTGACCACCGACGCCGGGCGTTCCACCACCTCGCCCGCGGCGATCTGGTTGATGAGGGTGTCGGGCAGTTGGCGGATCGGCACGTCGGGGCGGCGCGTTCGCCGTCGCGGGAAGTCAATGCGGATGATAGCCGAGCGCTGCCCCGGCGCGGGGCGCTCAGGGCGCGCCGGCGGCGCCACCCGCGGCGGCGCTGCGCGCCTCGGCTTCGGCCTGCGCGCGTGCGGCGAACAGCGTGCCCGGCGGCGGCTGGCGGGTGAAGTAGGTGTTGACGCCATCCAGCACGGCGCTGGCGACCTTGCGCTGGTAGGCCGGATCCTTCAGCCGCTTCTCTTCGTCCGGATTGGAGATGAAGGCGGTTTCCACCAGCATCGACGGCATGTCCGAGGTGCGCAGCACCGCGAAGTTGGCGCGTTCGATGTTCGGCTTGTGGTTGTTGCCGACCCGCTTCAGGCCATCGAGCACATGGTTGGCGGCGTCTTCCGAGGCGCGCATGTGCCCGCTCTGGGCCAGATCCAGCAGTACCGAACCCAGCGTGTTGTCGACTTTCTGCAGGGCGACGCCGCCAATCAGGTCGGAGGCGTTTTCCTTGTCGGCCAGCCAGCGCGCGCGCTGCGAGGACGCGCCCTTGAGCGACAGCACGTACACGGAGGAACCGCGCGCCGCGCGGTTTTCCGCGGCGTCGGCGTGGATGGACACGAAGATGTCGGCACCGGCCGCGCGGGCCTTGCGGGCGCGCATGTTGAGCGGAATGAAGACGTCGCTGTCGCGCGTCATGTAGGCCTTCATGCCCGGCGTGGCGTTGATCTGGCGCGCCAGTTCGCGACCGATCGCCAGCACCACGTTCTTCTCGTAGGTCCCGCCCTGGCCGACCGCGCCCGAATCCTGGCCACCGTGGCCGGGATCGATGGCGACGATCAGCGGACGCATGCCGGCGCGCATGCCGACCTTGGGCGCGGGTTCCTGCGGCGCCGCGGCGGCGGTCTGTTCTTCCGGCGCCGGCGTGGCCGGCTTTCCGGTTGCGATGGTGTACGGCACGCCGCCCGGCGTCACCCCGGCGGTGTTCGGTTGCGTCGGTACGACCTGGGCGGTGGGCTGGCCATTGAGAATCGCCTGCGGCGACGGCGAGGCCGGCGCCTGCTCCGGTGCCCGCGGCGACGGTGCATTGGCCTGCTGCGCGACCTGCGCCGCCAGGGCCGCGGTGGCCTGCCCCGCCGAAGGCGCGGGCGCGGCCGACGCCGGCGACCCGGTCGGCGTGGAAGAAGATGTGGATGCGGGAGCCGTCGACGGGGGCGCCTTGGCGACCGTGTTGGCCGGACCGTCACCCGGCCATTCGATGACCAGGCGCGCGCCATCGCCCGCGTTTTCCACGCGCGGCTTCAGCGCGGTGATGGGGCCCGCCAGATCGAACACCACCCGCAGCGTTCCCGGGCTGGGCTGGCCGGTCCGCACCGAGGTGACCGCGCCCTGGCCGGCCGGCAGTTTCAGGCCGCGCGCGGCGCTGGACGCCGGCAGATCCACCACCAGGCGTTCCGGGCCGTGGAGGGCCAGGGTCTTGAATTCGCCCTTGCCCTGCAGATGGATTTCCGCCCGGGTACCGGTCGCACCGTTGCTCAGCTGGACCGCGCTGACCTCGCCGGCGCTGGCCGCTCCGGCCCACGCCGTCGCCATCGCCAGCCCCAGGGCGGCGATGCGAAGACGTTGGAATGGAGGCTTCCCCGGGCGCATGCGGCGGATTCAAGCACCAACCGCGCCGGAATGCAAGAAGTTTTCCCTTAATAATCCGTGACCTGCCGGATCTTCCTACACCGCCTGGACAGGTGATCGAGGCAACTGGCGATCTTCCGCCAGGCGCGCCAGCCAGTCCCGGCCAGGCCCGCTGAGGGCTTCCAGCCGGGCCGAACGGCCGATTCCGTCCACCGCCAGCCGCACCCGCAGGTCGCAGGCCGGCAAGCCTGCCCCGCCGCGCTCGGGCCATTCCACCAGCCAGAGCGTGGCGCTGCCCTCGTCCAACCCAAGGAAATCCAGTTCCCCCGCATCACCGATGCGGTACAGATCCAGATGCCACGCTTCACCGTCATCCAGCGGATAACGTTCGACCAGCGTGTAGGTGGGGCTGCGGATGGCGCCCTGCACGCCCAGCGCCCGCAGCAACGCGCGCGCCAGCGTGGATTTTCCAGCGCCCAGGTCGCCCTGCAGATGGACGACGGCGCTCGCGGGCCGACTCAAGGCCAGCGCGCGTCCGAGCATGTCGGTCGCGTCGCTGTCGGAAAGAAACAGGGACAGGGATTCCATGTCGCGATTCTAGCGTTCGCCCGGTGCTCAGGGATTGGCCAGCTGACGCACGATCGGCATCAGATCCGAGGGCAACAAACCGCGTTCGCCTTCGGCGGCGGCGGCATCGGCCGCCAGCGAATGCAGCAACGCGCCGGCGCGCGCCGCATCGAAAGCCGCCAGTCCCTGCGCACGCAGCGCCGCGATGATGCCGGTCAGCACATCGCCCATGCCGCCGACGGCCATGCCGGGATTGCCCGCATCGAGCACGCATGGGATGACCTCGGGCGCGGCGATGATCGTGCCCGCGCCCTTGAGTACGATCACGGCGCGATGCTGTTCGGCCAGCGCACGCGCGGCGGCCAGGCGGTCCTGCTGGATCTCGCGCGTGTCCACGCCCAGCAAGCGCGCGGCCTCACCGGGATGCGGCGTCAGGATCGCGTCGTGCAGCTCGTGTGGATGAGCGGCCAGCAGGTTGAGCGCATCCGCATCCAGCACGCAGGGTTTTCCCGCGCGCAACGCCAGTTCGTACAGGCCCTGGCCCCACTCGCCTTGTCCCAGTCCGGGCCCAAGCGCGATGAGGTCGGCCGCCGGCAGCAGCGGTGCCAGGTCCTCGCCGGATTCCACCGCGCGCACCATCGCTTCGGGTCTGCGCGCCAGGATCGGTCCGACGTGGCGCTCGCGCGTGGCCACCCGCAGCAGGCCGGCGCCGGCCCGCAAGGCCGCCTCCGCGCACAGTGCGATGGCGCCACCGCTGCCGTGATCGCCACCGATGCACAGCACCCGTCCCGATTCCCCCTTGTGGGTATTGCGCCGCCGCGGCAACAGCCAGCGCGCGAGCGCGCCCTGTCCCAGCCCGTTCGCCGCGGGCGCGATATCGGTGTAGATCTCGTCCGGAACATCGAGTTCGTCCAGCGCGCACGCGCCGGTGTATTCCAGCGCGTCGCCGGTCCGCAACCCGACATGCTCGGCGATGAACTGCAGCGTGCGCGAGGCCAGCACCGCCACGCCGGGCACGTGTCCGCGATCGGCGTCCACGCCACTGGGGACATCCAGCGAGAACACCGGCGCGCTCTGCGCGTTGATCGCCTCGATCAACCGCGCGGCTCCCGCATCGGGCGGGCGCGACAGGCCGATGCCGAACAGCGCGTCGACCACCAGATCCGCGGCGGGCAGGAGCGTGTCGAACAGCTCCACCCGTCCACCGGCGGCGATGTAGTCGGTGCAGGCGCGCTGGCTGGACGGCGTGCGCGGCGCGTGCTCGTCCAGATGCACCACCACGACCGCGCGGCCGGAGCGGCGCGCCAGGTGCGCCAGCACGTAGCCATCGCCGCCGTTGTTGCCGGGCCCGCACACCAACACGATCCGCTGCGCCTGCGGCCATTCCGCCAGCAGGTGACGCCACGCCGCCTGACCCGCCCGCAGCATCAGGACGTACGGATCCCCGCCCAGGCGGGCGCTGGCGCGCGCGTCCAGTTCGCGCGCGGCACGGGTGTCGTACAGGGGAAAGCTGCCGGACATGCGGCCGATTCTATACTTGCGGCATGTCTTCCACCGCGCCCGCCTTCCCGCCGGACCCCGCCGCGCTCGCCGCGCGGGTGCGTGGGCTGGCGCGCGAGTTCGGTTTCCAGCGCTGCGGCATCGCCGGCGTCGAACTGGGGCCGGACGAGGACCATCTGCGCGACTGGCTGGCGCAGGGCCTGTACGGCTCGATGGACTGGATGGCGCGTCACGGCGACAAGCGCAGCCGCCCGCAGGAACTGCTGCCCGGAACGCTGCGGGTGATCTCGGTGGGCCTGGACTACGGCCGCAACGACGGCGACGACGCCTGGCGGACGCTCGCCGACGGCGAACGCGCCTACGTGGCGCGCTATGCGCTGGGACGCGATTACCACAAGCTGATGCGCAACCGCCTGCAACGGCTGGCCGATCGGTTGCAGGAGGAAATCGGGCCATTCGGCCACCGCGTGTTCGTCGATTCGGCGCCGGTGCTGGAACGCGCGCTCGCACGCAACGCCGGGCTCGGCTGGATCGGCAAGCACACCTGCCTGATCGACAAGGATGGCGGCTCCTGGTTTTTCCTCGGCGAGATCTACGTCGATCTGCCGCTGCCCGTCGACGCGCCCGCCAGCGCGCACTGCGGCACCTGCATGCGCTGCATCGAGATCTGCCCGACCCAGGCGATCACCGCGCCGTACCGGCTCGACGCAAGGCGCTGCATCTCCTACCTGACCATCGAACATGACGGCGCGATACCGGAAGACCTGCGTGCGCCGATGGGCAACCGCATCTTCGGCTGCGACGACTGCCAGCTGGTTTGTCCCTGGAACAAGTTCGCCAAACGCCACGACGAGCCGGATTTCCGCGCCCGCAACGATCTGGACACCGCGACCCTGGCGCAGCTGTTTGCCTGGGACGAAGCCGAATTCCTGCGCCGCACCGAAGGCTCCGCGATCCGCCGCAGCGGCCATGAGCGCTGGCTGCGCAACATCGCGGTGGCCTTGGGCAACGCGCCGACGACGCCGGACGTGCTGGCCGCGCTGGCCTCGCGCCGCGACGATGCGTCACCGCTGGTGCGCGAACACGTGGCGTGGGCGCTGCAACGGCACGGGCTCGGCTGAGCCCAGCCCCGCAGGAGCGACGTGAGTCGCGACCGGATGGTTTCCGTCGTCGCGACTCACGTCGCTCCTACAAGGCGTTTCCCGCTCGAATCAACCGCGCTTGCGCAACTCTTCCAGCAGCACGCGGGTGACCGGGTCGCTCGCCTGTGCTTCGCCCTTGAGCGCCGGCAACAGGCCGTTGGCCAGTTGCTTGCCCAGTTCCACGCCGAACTGATCGAAGGCGTTGATGCCCCATAGCACCGACTGCGCGTACACGCTGTGCTCGTACATGGCGATCAGGCCGCCCAGGGTCTGCGGGGTCAGCGCATCCAGCAGGATCAGCGTGCTCGGACGGCTGCCCGGATACGCGCGGTGCGGATCCTCGCTGCCCTGCCCGTTCGCCAGCGCCTCGGTCTGCGCCAGCAGGTTGGACATCAGCGCCAGGTGGTTCTCCGCGTACGGATCATCGTTGCGGACGGTGCCGACGAAATCCAGCGGCACGATGCCGGTGCCCTGGTGCAGCGCCTGGAAGAAGCTGTGCTGCACGTCGGTGCCGGCGCCGCCCCACCAGACCGGGACGGTGTCCACGCCGACCGGGCTGCCGTCCAGTTTCACCGACTTGCCCAGGCTTTCCATCACCAGTTGCTGCAGGTAGGCCGGCAGCAGCGCCAGGCGCTGGTCGTAGGTCATCACGCCGTGCGCGGCATGGCCGAGCGCGTTGCGGTTCCAGATCGCGGTCAGCGCGTGGCGTACCGCGATGTTGTCGGCGGGCGCGGTATCCAGCACGTGCGCGTCGAAATCCGAGGCGCCGGCCAGCAGCGCCTCGAAGCGCTCGAAACCGATCGCCAGCGCGATCGGCAGGCCGACCGCCGACCACAGCGAATAGCGGCCGCCCACCCAATCCCACATCGGCAGCACGCGCGCGGCGTCGATCGCGAACGCGGCGGCGGCCCGCTCCGGATTGGCGCTGACCGCATACAGCCGATCGCTGCCGCCGAGCCAGTCGCGCAGGATGCCGCCATTGAGCAGGGTTTCCTGGGTGCCGAAGGTCTTGGAAATCAGGATGGCCGCGGTCTTGCGCGGATCCAGCGGCGCCAGCACGCGCTGGGCGGCGGCGCCGTCGACGTTGGAGAGGAAATGCACCCGGAAGCGGCCCGGCAACGGTCCGCGCAGCGCGTCTGCGACCAGCCGCGGGCCAAGGTCGGAACCGCCGATGCCGACGCTGACGATGTCGGTGACGTCGCCGGCTTCCAGATCCGCGATCAGCGCGGCCATGCGTTCGCGCACCGCGCTGGCGGTGGCAAAGGCCTCGCGCGCGGCGGCGGCGCCGGAGTGATTGCCCCGCAGCGCGGTGTGCAGCGCGGCGCGGCCTTCGGTGACGTTGACCTTCTCGCCGTCGAACAGGCGCCGGTACGCGCCCTTCAGATCCCGCGACTCGCCCAGCGCGATCAGCGCCGACAGCGCGTCGCGGTCATAGCCCTGGCGGGCGAAGTTGAAATACAGCGGGCCGTGGCGCAGAGCGAAGTCGGTGGCGCGCGCCGGATCCTGCGCCAGCAGCGCCGGCAGGGACTGCCCGCGCAGGCGCGTGGCGTGGGACTGCAATGCGTCGAAACCCGGTGTCTGGCTCATGCGGCCTGCTTGGGGATGCTGTGGTTGGTGTGGGTGATCTTGTTGCTGCCATCGACGTAGATCAGCTTGGGCTGGAAGCGCTCGGCTTCCTCCTCGCTCATGCCGGCGAACGCGGCGATGATGATCAGGTCGCCGATCTGCACGTGGCGCGCGGCGCCGCCATTGAGCGAGATGATGCCGCTGCCTTCGTCGGCGCGGATGGCGTAGGTGGAGAACCGCGCACCGTTGGTCACGTCCCAGATGTGCACCTGCTCGAACTCGCGGATGCCGCTGGCGTCCAGCAGCAGGCCGTCGATGGCGATGGAGCCTTCGTAGTTGAGTTCGGCGTGGGTGACGGTGGCGCGGTGGATTTTGGTCTTGAGCAGGCTGAGTTGCATGGCGGGGGAACGGACCACGGAGGAAGCGGGAGTTTAGCAGCGGCCGGAGGCCGCCGCCGTGGACGCGGCGAGCGGTAACGCGCGGGCGTGGAAGCAGGCGGCGGGCGCCGCGCTCACCACTCCAGGTTATCGATCAGCCGGGTCCGGCCCAGGCGGGCGGCGACCAGCGCGACCCGGCTGCCGGGCTCGCCGTCGGCCGGCTCGCTCAGGTCGGGGCGGCGCACCGTGGTGTAGTCCACCACGAAGCCGGCCGCGGTCAGCTGGCGGGCGGCGTCGGCTTCGACCTCGGCGCGCGGGGTTCCCCCCACGATGCCGTCACGCATGGCGGTGAGCACGCGGCGGATTTCCGCGGCGCGCGGACGCTCGTCCGCCGACAGGTACTGGTTGCGCGAGCTCATCGCCAGGCCATCGCTTTCGCGCACGATGCTGCCGGCCAGCAGTTCGATCGGGAACGCCAGGTCCGCCACCATCTGCCGGATCACCGCCAGTTGCTGGTAGTCCTTCTTGCCGAAGGCCGCCAGATCCGGCTGCACCTGGTTGAACAGGCGGCTCACCACGGTGCAAACGCCATCGAAATGGCCCGGGCGATGCGCGCCCTCCAGCAGGCTGCTGACGCCGGGCACGTGTACCCGGGCGGCCAGTTCCACGCCGAAGGGGTACATCGATTCCACCGTGGGCAACCACAGGACATCGCAGCCGGCGCCTTCGAGACCGCTCATGTCCGCTTCCGGCGTGCGCGGGTAGCGGGTGAAGTCCTCGTTCGGACCGAACTGGGTCGGATTGACGAACACGCTGGACACCACGCGGTCGGCGTACTGCCGCGCCAGCATGACCAGCGAGTAATGACCGGCATGCAGGTTGCCCATCGTCGGCACCAGCGCGACTTTCAGGCCCTCGCGTTTCCATTGCCTGACGCGGGCGCGCAGATCGTGCAGTTCGGTGATGGTTTCTAGCATGAAGGTGTCCGCAGGAAAGGCCGCTGGATCACCGCGCGATGGCGCGGCTCAGTAGGAATGGCTGGCGTCGGGGAAGCTGCCGTCGCGCACGGCGTCGGCGTAGGCACGCACCGCGCCGGCGACCGAACCGCCCTCGGCGAGGAAATCCTTGACGAACTTCGGGCGCCGGTGGCCGGTGTCCAGGCCGAGGAAATCGTGCAGCACCAGCACCTGGCCGTCGCAGCCCGGACCGGCGCCGATGCCGATGGTCGGGATGGCGATGTCGGCGGTGATGGCGGCGGCGAGCGGCGACGGCACGCATTCCAGCACCAGCAGCGCGGCGCCGGCGTCGGCCACCGCGCGGGCGTCGGCGCGCAGGCGCGCGGCCGCGGCCTCGTCGCGTCCCTGCACCTTGTAGCCACCGAACTTGAGCACCGACTGCGGGGTCAGGCCCAGGTGCGCGCATACCGGAATGTCGCGTTCGACCAGGAAGCGGATCACGTCCAGCTTGTGGCCGGCGCCTTCCAGCTTGACCATCTCCGCCCCGGCCTGCAGCAGCGCGATCGATGCGTCCAGCGCGCGCTCGGGCGTGGCGTCGGACTGGAATGGCAGGTCGCTGATCAGCAGCGCGCGGTTGAGTCCGCGGGCGACGGCGGCGGTGTGGTAGACGACGTCGGCGGTGTTCACCGGCAGGGTCGAATCGTGTCCCTGCACCACCATGCCCAGCGAATCGCCGACCAGGATCAGGTCGGCGCCGTTGGCGTCGAAGACCCGGGCGAAGCCGGCGTCGTAGGCGGTCAGCATGACCAGCTTGCGTCCGTCCCGCTTGGCTTCGGCCAGGGCGGGAACGGTCCAGGGCTTGCTATCGGCGTGAGTGCTCATGGGGATGCATTATCCCCTCATAACGGCTGGATGTTCGACTTTTCCAGGCCGGACAGTGCGTCCCGTGCGTAACCGTGGCCGGGAATCCAGGCATCCGGCGCCACCTCCAGCAACGGCACCAGCGCGAAGGCGCGTTCGTGCAGGCGCGGATGCGGCAATTGCAGGCCGGGTACATCCAGCACCCGATCCCCGAACAGCAGCAGATCCAGATCCAGCCGGCGTGGCCCCCAGCGCTGCTCGCGACTGCGATCGCGACCGAAGTCGCGCTCCACCGCGAGCAGGTGCTCCAGCAGTGCAAGCGGTTCCAGTCCGGTACGGAGCATGGCCACGGCGTTGATGAAATCCGGTTGCGCTTCCAGTCCCCAGGCCGGCGTGCGGTACAGCCGGGACAACGCCAGGCACTCGGTCGCCGGCAGTTGCCCCAGCCTGGCCGCGGCGGCGCGCACGCTGGCCTGGGCGTCGCCCAGGTTCGCGCCCAGGCCGACGAAGGCCACGTTTGGCGGGATCATTCCGGCGAAGCGGCGCCGGTACGACGGCGGCGACGGCGGCGGCGGCGGCCCGGGGCGGTGCCCTCCTCGTCCGCGGCGCCCGCCATGGAAACCAGCGAGTTGGCCAGGACCTCCGGCGACTGCGCCTGGGCCTCGCGCCAGAACGCCACGTCCTCGGCATGTTCGCTGGAGGCGGACAACCGCAGGACCAGGAAGTCGAACGCGGCGCGGAAACGCGGGTGGCTGAGCAGGCGCATGACCCGCTTGCGCTGGCGGTTGCCGAAGCGCGTCTGCAGCAGCCAGATTTCCTGCATCGGCAGCGAGAAGCGGCGCGGCAGCGCGACCGTGTTGAGCTGGTGCAGGGTCACCCGATCGGCGGCGCGGCGCTGCGCCTCTTCGGCGTGCACGCCCTGCGCCTGCAGCGCCATCAACGCGCGGCAATACGCCGGCCACAGCAGCAGCGCGAACAGGAACGCCGGCGAGACCGGCTCGTCATTGGCCACGCGCCGGTCGGTGCCGGCCAGCCCTTCGACCAGCATCCGGCGCAGCGCGCCGCTGCGGTTGGACGCCAGCGCCGTGGCGGTCTCCGGCAGCAGCACGCCGAGCAGGCCGAACCGCTCCAGGCCCTCGAAGCTGGCGACCGCGTGGCCGGACAGGAACAATTTGAGGATTTCCTCGAACAGGCGCGCCGGCGCGGCGTCGGACAACAACGGCGCCAGCCGGGCGATCGGTTCGGCGGTGGCGGCCTCGATCGAGAAGCCGAGCTTGGCGGCCAGGCGCACGGCGCGCAGCATGCGCACCGGATCCTCGCGATAGCGCTGTTCCGGATCGCCGATCAGCCGCAGCGTGCGGGCCTGCACGTCCTCGAAACCGCCGACATAGTCGCGCACCGAGAAATCCTCGATGGCGTAGTACAGCGCATTGGCGGTGAAGTCGCGGCGGATCGCGTCGTCCTCGACGGTGCCGTAGACGTTGTCGCGCACCAGCCGGCCGTTCTCCATTTCGCGATCGCCGCTGCCGTCGTCGCTGTTGGCGCGGAAGGTGGCGACCTCGATGATCTCGCTGCCGAACACCACGTGGGCCAGGCGGAAGCGGCGGCCGATCAGGCGGCAGTTGCGGAACAACTGCTTGACCTGCTCCGGGGTGGCGTCGGTGGCGACGTCGAAATCCTTGGGATGCCCGC
Organism: Pseudoxanthomonas sp.; assembly: GCF_051953815.1. Lineage (GTDB taxonomy): Bacteria > Pseudomonadota > Gammaproteobacteria > Xanthomonadales > Xanthomonadaceae > Pseudoxanthomonas_A. Next base: position 33,618 of record NZ_JBQCIJ010000042.1, read on the forward strand.
CGACCAGCAGATCGCGCACGGCGCCGCCGACCAGGTAGCCGGCGAAACCCGCGTCGCGCAGCCGGTACAGCACGCGCAGGGCATTGGGACTGATGTCCTTGCGCGAGATCGGGTGCTGGTCGCGGGGAATGGTGCGCAGGGCGATGATCGGGGTAATGGTGGCGGTTCCGTCAGGTGGTCTCGTGCCCCGGCGCGGGCGATTGCCGAAGGCCGGGGTAGCCGCATATACTAATGCGCTTCGCCGGCATCACCCAAACGCTCCCTTCGTCTAGTGGTTAGGACGTGGCCCTCTCAAGGCTAAAACAGGGGTTCGAGTCCCCTAGGGAGCGCCAAACCGGCTGAACACCATGCGGGCCCGCGGGGCCCGTGTCGTTCCGGGGCCGGCGTTTCCGCCGGCGTCCCTTCCCCTCGACTCACGCCATGCCGCTGTGCCGCAGCAGCGCGTCGATGCGTGGCTCGCGGCCGCGGAACGCGCGGAAGTTCTCCGCCGCCCCACGGCTGCCGCCACGCGCCAGCACCTCGCTGCGGAACCGGGCACCGGTTTCCGCGAGCCGCGCCGGCGCTTCCTCGAAGGCCGCGTAGGCATCGGCGCTCAACACTTCGGCCCATTTGTAGCTGTAGTAACCGGCCGCATAGCCGCCGGCGAAGATGTGGCTGAACTGGTGCGGGATGCGGTTCCATGCCGGCGGCCGGTTCACCGCGATCTCGTCGCGCACGCGTTCCAGCAGCGCCAGCACGCCGTCACCGGTCGGGTCCAGCCCGCCGGCATGCAGCAGCATGTCGAACAGGCCGAACTCGAGCTGCCGCACGGTGGCCATGCCGCTCTGGAAATTCTTCGCCGCCAGCATCCGCTCGAACAGATCGCGCGGCAGCGGTGCGCCCGTGTCCACGTGCGCGGTCATCGCCTGGACACGCTCCCATTCCCAGCAGAAGTTCTCCATGAACTGGCTGGGCAGTTCCACCGCGTCCCATTCCACGCCGTTGATGCCGGCCACCGCCAGTTCGCCGATCCGGGTCAGCAACTGGTGCAGGCCGTGGCCCATTTCATGGAACAGGGTGGTCACTTCGTTGTGGCTGAAGGTGGCCGGCTTGCCATCGGCGCCGCGGCCGAAATTGCAGACCAGATACACCAGCGGCGTCTGCGCGCCCTGCCCCGCGCCGCGTTCGCGGCGATTGCGGCCATCGTCCATCCAGGCGCCGCCGCGCTTGCCCTCGCGTGCGTACAGATCCAGGTAGAACTGCCCGACCAGGCGGCCTTCGTCGTCACTGAGCCGGTAGAAGCGCACATCCGGATGCCAGACCGGCGCCTGATCCGGTTCGACCCGCAGGCCATACAGCGTGTGGATCAGATCGAACAGGCCGGCGAGCACTTTCGGCTCAGTGAAGTACTGCTTCACTTCCTGCCCGGAATAGCTGTAGCGCGCCTGCTTGAGTTTTTCGCTGGCCCAGGCCAGATCCCAGGCTTCCAACTGCGCCAAACCGAGTTCGTCGCGCGCGAACGCTTCCAGTTCCGCGCGATCGCGCCGCGCATGCGGCAGTGCCCGGCCACCGAGGTCGCGCAGGAAGGCCAGCACCGCCTGCGGACTTTCGGCCATCTTGGTCGCGACCGAGTAATCGGCGTAGCTGGCGAATCCCAGCAGCGCCGCCAGTTCGGCGCGCAACGCGAGGATGCGTTGGATCAGCGGACCATTGTCCAGGCCGGCATCCCCGCCCAGTTCGGACGCGCGTACCGCGCTGGCGCGATAGAGCTGTTCGCGCAGGTCGCGGTCCTCGGCGTAGGTCTGCACCGGCAGATAGCACGGCATCTGCAGGGTCAGCTTCCAGCCGTCGCGTCCCTCCTTTTCGGCCTGCGCGCGGGCGGCGGCCAGCACGTCCGCGGGCAATCCGGCCAACCGCACCTCGTCCTCGACATACAGCGCCCACGCGTCGGTGGCATCGAGCACGTTGTTGGAGAACTTCGCCGACAATGCCGACAACTCTTCGCGGATGGCGGTGAAACGCGCCTTGCCGGCTTCATCCAGCTCGGCGCCGCCGAGGCGGAAATCACGCAGCGCGTTTTCCAGCGTCTTGCGCCGTGCCTCGTCGTAACCGGCGGCTTCCGGCGCCTGCGCCAGCGCCTTGTACTGCGCGTACAGCGCCAGGTTCTGGCCCAGCGCGCTGCCGAACCGGGTCACCTTGGGCAGGTTGGCGTTGTAGGCCTCGCGCAGTTCCGGCGTATTGACCACCGCCTGCAGGTGGGTGACCTGGCCCCAGGCCCGATACAGGCGTTCGGTCGCGTCGTCGAGCGGCACCACGAATGCGTCCCAGCTGATCGGCGTCACGGTCTCCGCCCGTTTCACCGCCGCCTCCGCTTCGGCCAGCAATTGCTCGATGGCGGGGGTGATCTGGTCGGCGCGGATCGCGTCGAAACGCGGCAGGCCGGAAAAGTCGAGCAGCGGAAGGGTCACGTCGGAACTCCAGGAATCGGCATCGGGGTCACGGGAATGCCTGTCCAAGGTGGAGGCGACAGGCCGGGATGCAAGCTTTCAGCCGGTCGCCTGCGCCACCCAGGGCAGATCGGGCAAAGGCTGGCCGGCGCACGTGGCGGCAATCATTTTGTCGCTGTCGTCCACGTCGATGCCGCTGTCCGCGTACCAGGCCGGGTCGTAGTAGCTGTGCGCATAGCGTTCGCCGGCATCGCACAGGATGGTCACGATGGCGCCGGCGCGCCCGGCCTGCTTCATCCGCTGAGCCGCCCACAGCACGCCGACGAAGTTGGTGCCGGTGGAACCACCCACGCGCCGTCCGAGGCGCGCACTGACCTCGCGCATCGCCGCCAGCGAGAGCGCGTCCGGCACCTTGACCATCGCGTCCACGCAGCTGGGCAGGAAGCTCGCTTCCACCCGTGGCCGGCCGATGCCTTCGATGCGCGAGCCGCCGGTGCTGGCCAGGTCACGCCAGGGCCGGCCCGCCAGCGCTTCCCGATAGCCGTCATAGAACATCGAGATCTCCGGATCCGCGCACAGGATGTCGGTGGCGTGCTGGCGATAGCGCACGTAGCGCCCGAGCGTGGCGGCGGTGCCGCCGGTGCCCGGGCTGCAGACGATCCAGGCCGGCACCGGATGCGGTTCGGCCGCCATCTGCTTGAAGATCGATTCGGCGATGTTGTTGTTCGCGCGCCAGTCGGTCGCCCGCTCGGCATAGGTGAACTGATCCATGAAATGCCCGCCGGTCTCGCGCGCGAGCTGGCGCGAGGCTTCGTCCAGATCGCAGGCGCGTTCGACCAGGTGGCAGCGCCCGCCCTGGAATTCGATGGCGGCGATCTTCTCCGGCGAGGTGCTGGCGGGAATCACCGCGATGAACGGCAGCCCCAGCAGCCGGGCGAAATAGGCTTCCGACACCGCGGTGGATCCGCTCGACGCCTCGATCACGGGCGCGCCTTCGCGCAGCCAGCCGTTGGCCAGCGCGTACAGGAACAGCGAACGCGCCAGCCGGTGCTTCAGGCTGCCGGTCGGATGGCTGGATTCGTCCTTGAAATAGAAATCGATGTCCGGATAGCCGGGCAGCGACAGCGGAATCAGATGGGTATCGGCCGAGCGATTGAAGTCGGCCTCGATTCGGCGGATGGACGCGGCCACCCAGTGACGGTGCGACATGGAGCGGGAATTCCGGTCGGAAACGATCGCCCGGCATTATCCCACTCCCGCCCCGCCGGATGGCCCCGGGCGACGCCGTCGCCCGGGCCTTCCCGACTCAGATCCGGGGCAGATCGAACACCAGCACTTCCGCGCTGCGCCCGGCGGCCACGGAGACCAGCGGCTCGCCTTCATACAAAAGGGCGTCGCCGGCCGCCAGCGCATGGCCATTGACCGTCACCTCGCCACGCGCGACGTGCACGTAGCCCAGGCGGCCTTCGGCCAGCCGCAGTTCGGCCTTTTCGTCGCCGTCGAACAACCCGGCGTAGACCCGCGCGTCCTGATGGAGACCCACCGAACCGTCGGCGCCGTCCGGACTGGCGATCAGGCGCAGGCGGCCCTGCTTGTCCTGGGCGGAGAACGCCTTCTGCTCACAGGACGGCGGCACGCCCTGCCGATCCGGAATGATCCAGATCTGCAGGAAATGGGTCGTACCGGACTCGCTGTAGTTGAACTCCGAATGCTGCACGCCGGTGCCGGCGCTCATCCGCTGCACGTCGCCGGGCACGATGCTGGATGCATTGCCCATCGAATCCTTGTGGCCCAGCGCGCCTTCCAGCACATAGCTGATGATTTCCATGTCGCGATGGCCGTGCTGGCCGAAACCGCGCCCGGCTTCCACCCGATCCTCGTTGATGACCCGCAGCGGGCCCCAGTGCACGTGGTTGTCGTCGTAGTAGCCGGCGAAGGAAAAGCTGTGCCAGGAATCCAGCCAGCCATGGTTGGCGTGGCCGCGCTCGGCGGCCGGACGCAAAGTGATCATCGGGAACCTCCACGGGAAACGTTGGGCGCAAGGATGCGGTTCCGGACCGGCAGGATAAACAGCTGGCCGACCAATGGGTTGTTCCATTTTCAGGACAACAACCGTCCTGACAATCAAAAATCAGGCCGTAACGGAACAACCCGCTCCCACCCCGCCGGCAACAGGGATGGCTTTTTCCGGGCGTGCCCGGATTGCTGGTCGCACGAACTGCGGCCGGGATGCATGGCTGGCGCGACACGAACCGCTCTCGATGTCATCCCGATGAGCGCGTTGCTTTAAACTTGCCGGGTTTCCCGTTTCGATGCTCTGCCAATGCCCTTCGTCGTCACCGAGAACTGCATCAAATGCAAATACACCGATTGCGTGGAAGTCTGCCCGGTGGATTGCTTCCACGAAGGTCCGAACTTCCTGGTGATCGACCCCGATGAGTGCATCGACTGCACCCTGTGCGAGCCGGAATGCCCGATCAACGCGATCTATCCGGAGGACGACGTGCCGGCCGGGCAGGAAAGCTACGTGCAGTTAAACGCGGAACTGGCCAAGGCCTGGCCGGTGATCACCACCCGCAAGGAACCGCTGCCCGATGCCAAGGAGTGGGAAGGCAAGCCCGGCAAGCTGCCGCTGCTGGAACGCTGATACCCGTCCCTCCGGGTCTTCACGGACATGGAGATCCGACCAAGAAAAAAGGCGCCATGAAGGCGCCTTTTTCGTGACCGCCGCCCGGGCGCTCAGTTGCCGAGCTTGGCCTTCAGCGCGGCAATCAGCTTGGTGGCCGCCTCGCCCTGCGCGGGCAGGCCGCGCGGATCCACCGCGGACACGTAGGCGCCATTCTGCAGGCCGACCACGCGCACCAGGAAGTTGCTGCCTTCGTAGTTCACGTCGTAGGTGCCCAGCAACTGGGCGCGGCTGGCGACGGTCACGCCTTCGATGCCGCCCAGCGCGTCGCCGACCTTGGCGAAGGCCTCATCGCGGCTGCCGGCGGTGTTGAAGCCGGTGTTGGACGCCGCCGCGGGCGCGCTGCCCTGGCCCTGCGACTGCACCTGCGAGGCGGTATTGGGCAGGGTCATCGCACCGGCGCTGCTGGGCAGGTTGAGATCCGGCGGCACTTCCAGCGGACGCATTTCCGGGCTCAGCGCGTAGTCGCCCTTGGCGCCCTTCTTGCTGAACCACTTGCAGCCCGACAGGCCGCCGGCCACGGAAACGGCCAGCAGCGCGAGGGCGAGCGGACGCATGAGCGAAGGCGAAAAACGCATGGTGTTCTCCTGGGTTCAGGCCGCGATCGTTTCGCGGCTGGATTCTTCTTCGAGTCGACGGGCCAGTCCGGCCAGCCGATCCGCGGTGTCCTGATGGGCGGCGGACAACGGCAGCAAGGGCAACCGCAGCCCCGCGCCGAGGTCCTGGCGCTGCAGCAGCGCCTTGACCGGGATGGGATTGGATTCCACCCCGAGAAAACCGTAGATCTCGCCAAGTTCCGCATCCAGCGCGGCCACCGCCGCGGCATCGCCGGCGCGGGCGTGGGCGCAGAGCCGGCGGAACGTGCGTGGCAGGGCGTTGGAACCCACCGAAATCAGTCCGTCCGCGCCGGCCAGCATGGCCCGGCCGGCGGTGGGGTCGTCGCCGCTGAGGACAACGAAACCGTCGTTGCGCAGCGCCAGCAGCGCGGTCATCCGCTCCGGCTCGGAGCGGGCTTCCTTGATGCCGACGATGTGCGGATGCGGCGCCAGCTCGGCGACCGTTTCCGGCAGCATGTCGCAACCGGTGCGGCCCGGCACGTTGTACAGCACCACCGGCAGACCGCCCTGCTCGGCCACCGCGCGATAGTGCGCGATCAGGCCGGCCTGGGTCGGCCGCACGTAAGGCGGGGTGACCACCAGCGCGTACTCGGCGCCGGCCGCCTGCGCGCGGCGCGTCTGGGCGATGGTCTTGGCGGTGTTCATCTGGCCGGTGCCGGCCAGCACCGGAATGTGGCCGCCGAGGATTTCCACCGCGCTCCGCAGCAGGCGCTCGAACTCCTCGTCCGACAACGCCGCCGCCTCGCCGGTCGAACCGGCGACGACCACGCCCTGCGTGCCGCCGTCCAACTGCTGTTTGAGCAGCCGGCGCCAGGCGTCGAGGTCGAGGTCGCCAGTCGCCGTGAACGGCGTGGCCAATGCGGTAATGCTGCCGGAAAGGGACAAGCGTCTGCCTTCTTGAACGTCTTGTGGAACAGGGGGCCGCGCGGCGTCCGCGCACCCTGCGATGTTACTTGCGGCGTGAAAGCGCGGGCAAGTATGCTGGATCCCGTGCCGGGTGCCCGCCCGGGGTGCCATTCAGACTCGCCGCCTTGCCGGAAGCCGCTTTGACCGATCCCACGCCCCGGCCTTCGCCGAACGAAAATCACCTCCTGATCAACGCCTACACGACGCATCCGGAGTCCCCGCTGTTGGCGGTGACGCGCCGGATCGCGGACAGCGGCTGCAATCTGGTCGATGCCCGCCTGTCCACGGTGGGCCGGGACGTGTCGGTGACGGCCCTGGCGACCGGTTCCTGGGACTCGGTGGCCAAGCTGGAAGCGATGATGACCCGGCTGGAACGCGAGGAGGGCCTGAAGCTCGTCTGGTATCGCACCGGCCCCAAGGTCGTGCAGTCCAACCTGCTGCCCTACATCGTGGAAGTGGTGGCCGCCGACAAGCCGGGCATCCTGTTCCAGCTGGCCGACTTCTTCGACCGCCAGGGCATCACCATCGAAAACCTGCAGAGCACCCGTTACCGGGCCATGCAGACCGGGGCGGAGATGTTTTCCGCGCAGGTGACCATCGGGGTGCCCGCCAACATGCACATCGCCGCGCTGCGCGACGATTTCCTCGAATTCTGCGACCATCTGAACCTGGACGCGATCATGGATCCGATGAAGTTCTGATGGCGATCGACCTTCCGACGCTCGAAGCGATGTTCAGCGATATCCGCGAGAAGACGGATTGGGATATCGATGGCCCGATGCTGTGGGGCTATTTCTTCACGGACTCATCGCCCGAACAGCTCATGGTCCTGAAAGGTACATTGGAGCAGCAAGGCTACTCGTTTGTCGATTTGTTCGTACCGGAACTCGACGAAGGACAGGACAAGTATTACTTCCTGCACGTGGAACGCGTCGAATCGCACACCGTTTTGTCGCTACACGAGCGCAATCAGCATTTCTACGCGTTGGCCTCGGACCACGGCATCGGCACATACGATGGCATGGACGTTGGCCCGGCTCCCGCCCTGAATGCCTGAGCATCAAATGGCCACCGTCGGCAAACCACTACCGAAATCCACCCTCAAGCTGCCGCTGGCGCTGTCCGGCGGCGAACACGCCACCCTCGCCGACTACGCCGGCCAATGGCTGGTGCTGTACTTCTATCCCAAGGACAGCACGCCCGGCTGCACCACCGAAGGCCTGGACTTCAACGCGCTGCTGCCGAAGTTCAAGAAGTTGAACGCCACCGTGCTCGGCGTGTCGCGCGACTCGGTGAAGTCGCACGACAATTTCTGCGCCAAGCAGGGCTTCAAGTTCCCGCTGGTCAGCGATGGCGATGAGAAACTCTGCCAGGCGTTCGACGTGATCCACGAGAAGAACATGTACGGGCGCAAGGTGCTGGGCGTGGTCCGCAGCACCTTCCTGGTCTCTCCCGACGGCCGCCTCGCGCAGGAGTGGCGCGGCGTCAAGGTTCCCGGCCACGCCCAGGCCGTGCTGGACGCATTGAAGGCGCTCCAAACCCAGTGATCGAACCGTTCTCCACCTGTTCCACCATCCCGTGTCGCGGCGGGCGTGGTGGTTCGCTGCTGTGCGCTCTCCGCGACGCGTGTTCACACATATCATCCTCCATGAGGCTGCCTGAATGACCCGAAGCAAGCGCATCTATGTGCTGGACACCAACGTGCTGATGCACGACCCCACGGCGCTGTTCAAGTTCGAAGAACACGACGTGTTCCTGCCGATGCAGGTGATCGAGGAACTGGACAACGCCAAGAAAGGCACCTCCGAAGTCAGCCGCAACGCCCGCCAGGTCAGCCGTTTCCTCAACGAACTGATCGTCGGCGCCGGCGCCGATCACATCCAGGCCGGCATCACCCTGACCCACCCGCAGGGCCTGCAGCTGAAGTCGCGCGGCCAGATCGGCAAGCTGTACTTCCAGGTCAAGCCGGTGGAGCCGGGCCGCACCTTCGGCACCGTGGCGCCGGACAACAAGATCCTGGCGTCGGTGCTGGAACTGCGCGAGGAACATCCGGAAGTCCCGGTCATCCTGGTGTCCAAGGACATCAACCTGCGCATCAAGGCCTCGATCAGCGGGCTGGCCGCCGAGGACTACGAGAACGATCGCGCGCTCGACGACTTCAGCCTGCTGTACACCGGCGCCACCGAGCTGGGCGAGGATTTCTGGCACAAGCACAACGCCGATCTGCGCAGTTGGAGCGACAAGGGCCGCACCAGCTACGAGATCACCCTGGCCGACGACGAGGACTGGTATCCCAACCAGTACCTGTACCTGCCCGGCGACGACGAGGTCGAACTGCGCGTGGTCAAGGTCGGCGCGGACCGCAAGGCCACGCTGACCATCGTCGACGATTTCCGCCACGGCCAGCACGCGGTCTGGGGCATCACCGCGCGCAACCGCGAGCAGAACTTCGCGCTGAACGCGCTGATGGATCCGGAAATCGATTTCGTCACCCTGCTCGGCACCGCCGGCACCGGCAAGACCCTGCTGGCGCTGGCGGCCGGACTGGCGCAGACGATGGATCAGCAGCGCTACCGCGAGATCATCATGACCCGCGCCACCGTCAGCGTCGGCGAGGACATCGGCTTCCTGCCGGGTACCGAGGAAGAAAAAATGACGCCGTGGATGGGCGCGCTGACCGACAACCTGGAAGTGCTGACCCACAACCAGGAAGGCGGCGCATGGGGACGCGCGGCGACCAACGATCTGCTGGCCAGCCGGATCAAGATCCGCTCGATGAACTTCATGCGCGGACGCACCTTCCTGAGCCGCTACCTGATCCTGGACGAAGCGCAGAACCTGACCCCGAAGCAGATGAAGACCCTGATCACGCGCGCCGGGCCGGGCACCAAGATCGTCTGCCTGGGCAACGTCGAGCAGATCGATACGCCCTATCTCACCGAGACCACCTCCGGCCTCACCTACGCGGTGGATCGGTTCAAGGTCTGGGCGCACAGCGCGCACATCACCCTGCGCCGCGGCGAGCGTTCGCGCCTGGCCGACTACGCGTCGGAAGTGCTGTAGAGCGCGCGGCGTCTCCCGCAATCGCAACCGCAATGGCGATACCGGCAACCGCCGGCATCGCCATCGCGTCCGTCGGCAGGCGAACCCGGACCCGATCGCTTAGACTCATTCCTGGTTCGGCGACTCCGTCCTGTACATGGGCATGCATCTTCCGCGCTGGGTCTGGATCGGCGCGATAGCGCTGGCTTGCGTGGCCGGCATGGTCAACGTCATCGGCTTCCTGGGCTTCGAACACCAGGCCATCAGTCATCTCACCGGCACGACCAGCCTGCTCGGCGCCGCGCTGGCCGCGGGCGATGGTCGTTCCATCGCGCATCTCTGGGGCGTGCTGATCGCCTTCTGTCTCGGCGCCACCCTGAGCGGCCTGATCATCCAGGACCAGACGCTGCGGCTCGGCCGCCGCTATGGCGTGGTGCTGACCGTGGAAGCCCTGCTGCTGGCCGCGTCGGTGCCGTTGTTCCAGCAGGAACAGATCTGGGGCGGGCTGCTGGCCGCCACCGCCTGCGGATTGCAGAACGCGATGGTCACCACCTACAGCGGCGCGCTGGTCCGCACCACCCACCTGAGCGGCATGTTCACCGACCTGGGCATCGGCCTGGGCCATCTGATCCGCGGTCGCCCGCTGCCGATGCGACGATTGACCCTGAGCGGATTGATCATCAGCGGATTCCTGGTCGGTGGCGTGATCGGCGCCTGGCTGTTCCGCCGCTGGAGCTATGAAGCCCTGTTCGCGCCGGCGCTGCTGACCGGCATGACCGGGCTGGGGTACGTGATCTACCGGCACTGGACGCGGCACCGGGCACTGCCCTGACGCGGCCTGGGCGCGGGCGGATGGCACAATACCGGCCATGACGCTGCCTTCCGTGGTCTCCGCCCTCACCATCGCCGGTTCCGATTCCGGGGGTGGCGCGGGCATCCAGGCCGACCTCAAGACCTTCGCCGCCCATCGCGTGCACGGGCTGTCCGCCATCGCCGCCCTCACCGCCCAGCACACCCGTGGCGTGACCGCGGTGAACGTGCCGCCGATGGATTTCCTGCGTGCCCAGCTGGACGCCTGCTTCGACGACTTCGACGTGCGCGTGACCAAGCTGGGCATGCTGGCCACCGCCGAAGTCATCGGCACCGTCGCCGACGTGCTGCGCGCACGCGCGCCGGCGTTCGTGGTGGTGGATCCGGTGATGGTCGCCACCAGCGGCGCCAAGCTGCTGGAGGACAGCGCCCTGCAGGCGCTGCGCGAACACCTGTTGCCGATGGCCGACGTGGTCACGCCCAACCTGCCGGAAGCCGAGCTGCTGCTCGGCCGGCGCATCACCAACGTGGAAGACATGCATGCGGCCGCGCGGGCGCTGCTCGGACTCGGCGCGCGGGCGGTATTCCTGAAAGGGGGCCACCTGCCCGGCACCGGCGACGTCACCGACCTGTTCGCCGACGCGACGGGCGTGCGCGCCATTTCCCATCCGCGGCTGGCGCTGGAAGCGCACGGCACCGGCTGCACGCTGGCTTCGGCGATCGCGGCCAACCTGTGCCGTGGGATGTCGCTGGCCGACGCCTGCTTCGCCGCTTCCGACTACGTGCATGCCGCGCTCCGGCAAGGCTATCGGCCCGGCCGCAGCGCGATCCTCGTCCTGGATCATTTCGGAGCCTCGCCCCGCCCATGAGCATCCGCGCCCTGGAACTGCCGGTCCTGAGCGACGATGGCCACCGCTGGACGCTGGCCGCGCGCGTGCCGGAACAGATCCGCGCGCAGCTGCTGTGGCTGCCCGCGCTGGGCGTGGCCGCCCGCCACTACCTGCCGTTCGCCGAGGCGCTCGCGGCCCGCGGCATCGCGGTCTACCTGCATGAGTGGCGCGGCAATGGCAGCAGCAGCCTGCGACCGGATCGCCGGCACGACTGGGGCTACCGCGACCTGCTGGCCGTGGATCTGCCGGCCAGCCAGGCGGCGATGCGCGCGCAGGGGGCCGGCGGACGGACCATCATCGGCGGGCACAGCCTGGGCGGACAACTGGCGGCCTGCTACCTGGGCCTGCACGCGCAGGACTTCGAACGGCTGTGGCTGGTCGCCAGCGGCACGCCGTACTGGAAGACGTTCGCCCCGCCGCGCGGCTGGCTGTTGCCCTGGTTCTACCAGTTCGCGATCTGGATCGCGCGCCGTCGCGGCACGTTTCCGGGTCGCCGGCTCGGTTTCGGCGGCGAGGAAGCGCGCGGCCTGATTGGCGACTGGGCCACCGTCGGCCTGAGCGGCCACTACGCCGCCGCCAGCCTGGACGCGGATCTGGAGGCGGTCATGGCCGCCGCTGCCCCGGCCATCCGCGGCGTGCTGTTCGAACGCGACTGGCTGGCGCCGCCGGCATCGCTGGCCGGCCTGCTCGCCAAGTTCCCGCGCGGGCGCAAGCACGTCACCCGGCTGGGCGCGAGCACGTTGGGCGCGCGCGCGGATCATTTCGCCTGGATGAAACAACCGGACGCCGTCGCCGCCGCGCTGTGCGGACAGGACGAGGGTTGAGGATTCAACCGACCACGATGCAGTCGCGGCCCTTGCGCTTGGCCTGGTAAAGGCCGCGATCGGCGGCGTCGATCCAGTCGCTCACGGTCGCCATCGAGGGACTGATTTCGGCCAGGCCGATACTGACCGTGCAACGCAGACCGTCGCGGGTGAACGCATAGGCCGCCACCTGCCGGCGCAGGCGTTCGGCCGCGACGATCGCGTCCTCCCATTGCGCATCCGGCATGACGATGCCGAATTCGTCGCCGCCATAGCGCCCGCCGGTATCGCCATCGCGCAGGCAGGCCTTCATCAGCCGGGCGAATTCCTCCACCACGCTGTCGCCGACGGTATGGCCGCGGGTGTCGTTGATCTGCTTGAAGTGGTCGATGTCGATCAGCACCAGCACCGCCGGCCGGCGCGCGCGCTGGTAGCGGTTCAATTCGACCGATACCGCGTAGAGCCACTGCTGGCGGTTCATCAGGCCGGTGGCGGCGTCGAAGCGCGCCATCTTTTCCAGCAGTTCCTTGTGCTGCTGGGCCTTGCGCGAAATCGCGTGGGTGGCGAAGCCGATCGCCATCGGATAAACCGCCAGGAACGGCAGGCAGGCCAGAACCACGCCGTAACTGGTCAGCGGCTCGAAGGCGAATCCCATGGCCGCGCTGGTCGCCAGGCACGTAAGCGCCATCGCGCCCAGCGTGCGCGCGCCGAACCGCGGCCCGCCGATGATGATCTTGTCCATCGTGAGCATCACCGCCAGCAGCGTGCTCGGCAGTGCGTCGAAGCGCATGACCGCCACCCAGAACCCGCCCATCGCGGCATCGAGGGTCAGGTTGCGGTACTCGTCGTTGATCGGGTCGTGGCTGCGGCGGACCCGCCAGTAGGCCAGGTGCGGCCAGATGAGGCCATTGAACAGCAGCAGCAGCCACGGCGCGATGCCGTCGCCATGGTCGTGCAGGACCGCGCCGACGCAGATCGTGCCCAGGCCCAGCCCGAGCACCCGCATCCGATAGGTGCGGAAGCCGAAACGGCTCCGGGTGTGCTCGTCGATGCGGTTCGCGCGTTCCAGTGGCAAGACAAGCAGTCGGTGGCTCCGTCCGGCGGATTCTCCGCGAACAGGCCGGCAGCGTCCAGCGTCCCGGCGCGGATCGCTCCGGCGCGATGTCGGTTCAGGCGGCCTCGTAGCCTCGCGGATTCATCGACTGCCAGCGCCAGGCATCCTCGCACATGGCGTCGACATCCAATCCCGCCCGCCAGCCCAGCAGTGCCTGTGCCCGCGTCGGATCGGCATAGACCTCGGCCACGTCGCCGCTGCGACGACCGACGATCTCGTACGGAATGTCCCGTCCGGAGGCTCGTGCGAAGGCGCGGACCAGTTCCAGCACGCTGACGCCCTGCCCGGTCCCGAGGTTGACGGTCAGATTGCCGCCCGCATGCGCCTGGGCGGCCAGCGCGTCGGCATGCGCGCGGGCCAGGTCGGTCACATGGATATAGTCGCGCACGCCGGTGCCGTCGCGGGTGGGATAGTCGCCACCGAAGATGCTCAGGCGCTCGCGCCGGCCGACCGCGACCTGGCAGATGTAGGGCATCAGGTTGTTGGGGATGCCCGCCGGGTCCTCGCCAATCAGCCCCGAGACGTGGGCCCCGACCGGATTGAAGTAGCGCAGGTTCACGACCTGGAAATCCGGATCGGCCCGGCACAGGTCGCCGATCAGTTCCTCCATCACCAGCTTGGTCCGCCCGTAGGGATTGGTGACCCGCAACGGCGCTTCTTCATGGATGGGAACCCGCTCCGGATCCCCGTAGACGGTGGCCGATGAGCTGAACACCAGGCGGCGCACGCCGGCGTCGCGCATGGCCTGGAGCAGGTGGATGGTGCCGCCGATGTTGTTCTCGAAATAGTCGAGCGGACGTTCGCAGGATTCGCCCACCGACTTCAGCGCGGCGAAATGGACGACCGCGTCATACGCATGGGTGTCGAACAGCGCGTGGATGGCGGCGCGATCCCGCAGATCGAGGGTATGGCACACCGGCGGCTGGCCGGTAATCCGTTCTAGCCGGCCCAGTACCCGCGGCGAACTGTTGGAGAAGTTGTCGGCGATGTGCACGCGATGACCGCGCGCCACCAGTTCCACATAGGTATGGGCCCCGATGTAGCCGGCGCCGCCGCACAGCAGGATCCGCATGCCCCGTTCCTGTCGATTCGTTCCATGGCGCGGCCCGGGATGGGCCATGCTCCACCGGTTGATACGCGAGGACCGCGCCGGACAGGCCAACCCGCCGCCAAATCCATCCGGCGTGTCCTCTCCGCGATGGTTTGCGCGTTTCCCGGCGTACACACCCGCTAGACTTCCAGCGGTGCGCATGTCCACCACAGGGGAACGACGCTTGATGAATGCCTCACTGCCCGCGCTCGACCAGGTCAAGATTGCCGTCATCGGCCTTGGCTACGTCGGCCTTCCGCTCGCCACGGCCTTCGGGCGCCGCTTCCCCACGCTGGGGTTCGACATCAACGGCAAGCGCGTGCAGGAACTGCGCCGCCACCACGACCACACCCTGGAGGTCTCGGAGGCCGAGCTCAAGGAAGCCGCCCTGCTCGACTTCAGCGACGATCCCGAGGCGCTGAAGGGCTGCAACGTCTTCATCGTCACCGTTCCCACCCCCATCGACGAGTACAAGCGCCCGGACCTGCGGCCTCTGGAGTCGGCCAGCCGCACCGTGGGCCGCGCGATCGGCCCCGGCGGCGTGGCGATCTATGAATCCACCGTCTACCCCGGCGCCACCGAGGAAGTCTGCGTGCCGATCATCGCGCGCGAATCCGGACTGGTGTTCAACGACGATTTCTATGCCGGCTACAGCCCCGAGCGCATCAACCCGGGCGACAAGCAGCACCGCCTGGAAACCATCACCAAGGTGACCTCCGGTTCCACCCCCGAGGTCGCCGATTTCGTCGACGCGCTGTACGGGGCGATCGTCGTCGCCGGCACCCACAAGGCCTCCAGCATCCGGGTGGCCGAAGCGGCCAAGGTCATCGAGAACACCCAGCGCGACGTCAACATCGCCCTGATCAACGAACTGGCGCTGATTTTCCATCGCCTGGGCATCGACACCCATGAAGTGCTCGAAGCCGCCGGCACCAAGTGGAACTTCCTGCCGTTCCGTCCCGGCCTGGTCGGCGGCCACTGCATCGGCGTGGATCCCTACTACCTGACCCACAAGGCCCAGCAGATCGGCTACCACCCGGACGTGATCCTGGCCGGCCGCCGCATCAACGACGGCATGGGCGGGCACGTGGCCCAGCGCGTGGCCAAGCTGATGGGCCAGCGCGGCCTGCAGACCACGCAGTCCAACGTGCTGATCCTGGGCCTGGCATTCAAGGAGAACTGCCCGGACCTGCGCAACACCCGGGTGGTGGACATCGTCGCCGAACTGCGCAGCTACAACGCCAACGTGCATATCCACGACCCGTGGGTGAGCCCGGCCGAGGCGCACGAGGAGTACGGCCTGGAGCTGGTCGCGCAGCCCGAAGCGGGCAAGTACGACGCGGTGATCCTGGCGGTCTCGCACCGCGAGTTCATCGCCCTGGGCGCGGACGGCATCCGCGGCTTCGGCAAGCCCGGCGCGGTATTATTCGACGTCAAGCGCGCCTTGCCGCGCGCGGCGGTCGACGACAGCCTGTAGACACGGCTCCGCCTACCGTCGGTCCCTCCCTCCGAACCGTCCAAGGCCCTTCATGCGCGTACTCGTCACCGGCGCCGCCGGCTTCATCGGATCCACGCTGAGCCATCGCCTGCTCGCGCGTGGCGACGAAGTGCTCGGCTACGACAACCTCAACGACTACTACGACCCCACGCTCAAGGAAGCGCGGCTCGCCCGGCTGACTCCGCATGCGAACTTCCGTTTCGTGCGCGCCTCGCTCGAGGATCGCCCGGCGCTCGAGGGCGCATTTGCCGACTTCCGCCCGCAGCGCGTGGTCAACCTCGCTGCGCAAGCCGGCGTGCGCTATTCGCTGACCAATCCGTACGCGTACATCGAGGCCAACCTGGTCGGCTTCATCAACGTGCTGGAAGCATGCCGCCATGGCGGCGTCGAGCACCTAGTCTACACCTCGTCGAGTTAGGTATACGGCGCCA
>NZ_JBQCIJ010000043.1:0-30672 GCF_051953815.1 Pseudoxanthomonas sp.
CGGTGTGCATCTCGCCGTCGTACTCGATTTCCTCGTCGCCGCGCGCCTCCACGACCGAACCGTCCTCGAGCGTGAATTTGTAGATCGTGTTCTTCAGGTCCTGCTCTTTCACCAGCACGCCCTGGAACGCCGCCGGGTTGAAGCGGAAGGTGGTGCAGCCCTTCAGGCCCTGCTGGTAGGCGTAGCGGTAGATGTCCTTGAAGTCCTCGTACGGGTAGTCGGTCGGGACGTTCGCGGTCTTGGAGATGGACGAGTCCACCCACTTCTGGGCGGCCGCCTGGACGTCCACGTGCGCCTTCGGGGTGATGTCGTCGGCGGAGATGAAGTAGTCCGGGAGCTTCGAGGCGGCGTCCTCGGCGAAGGGCATCGCCCGCGGGTTGACCAGCTCCCGGTAGGCCAGCAGCTCGTAGCTGTAGACGTCGACCTTCTCCTTGGTCTTCTTGCCCTCGCGGATCACGTTGCGGCTGTAGTGGTGCGCGAACGAGGGCTCGATGCCGTTGGAGGCGTTGTTGGCCAGCGACAGGCTGATGGTGCCGGTGGGGGCGATGGAACTGTGGTGGGTGAAGCGGCTGCCCACCTCGGCCAGTTCATCGACCAGATCCGGGGCCACCGAGGCCACGCGCTGCATGTAGCGGCTGTACTTGGCGTGCAGGACCTTGCCGGGGATTTCCTGGCCGACCTTCCAACCGTCCTTCGCCATTTCCGGACGCTTGCGCAGCATCTCGGCGGTGACGGTGAACAGCTCTTCCATGATCGGGGCGGCGCCCTTTTCCTTCGCCAGCGCCAGGCCCATTTCCCAGCCGGCCACGGCCATTTCGCGGGCGATGGATTCGGTGAACTCGCACGATTCCGGGCTGCCGTACTTGTGCTTGAGCATGGTCAGGGTGGAACCCAGGCCCAGGAAGCCCATGCCGTGGCGGCGCTTGCGCAGGATCTCGGCGCGCTGCTGTTCCAGCGGCAGGCCGTTCACTTCCACCACGTTGTCGAGCATGCGGGTGAACACGCGCACGACTTCCTTGTATTCCTCCCAGTCGAAACGCGCCTGGTCGGTGAAGGGATCGCGCACGAACTTGGTCAGGTTGACCGAGCCCAGCAGGCAGGCGCCGTAGGGCGGCAGCGGCTGCTCGCCGCACGGGTTGGTGGCGCGGATGGTCTCGCACCACCAGTTGTTGTTCATTTCGTTGACGCGGTCGATCAGGATGAAGCCCGGCTCGGCGTAGTCGTACGTCGAGACCATGATCATGTCCCACAGGTGGCGGGCGCGGATGTGGCCGTAGATCTTGCAGGCGACCAGGCCGTCGTCGCGGACCACGTAGTTCTTGTGGGTCGGCCAGTCGCGCCAGACCACCTGGTTGGCGTCTTCCAGGTCCAGGTCGCCCTTTTCCTTCACATTGACCGGGAACACCAGCGGCCAGTCGCCGTCGCTGTTGACCGCGTCCATGAAGCCGTCGGTGATGAGCAGCGACAGGTTGAACTGGCGCAGGCGGCCGTCTTCGCGCTTGGCGCGGATGAAGTCCTTCACGTCCGGGTGGGACACGTCGAAGGTGCCCATCTGGGCGCCGCGGCGGCCACCGGCCGAGGACACGGTGAAGCACATCTTGTCGTAGATATCCATGAAGGACATCGGACCGGAGGTGTAGGCGCCGGCGCCGGCGACGAACGCGCCGCGCGGACGCAGGGTAGAGAACTCGTAGCCGATGCCGCAGCCGGCCTTGAGGGTCAGGCCCGCCTCGTGGACCTTGTCCAGGATGCCGTCCATCGAGTCCTCGATGGTGCCGGAGACGGTGCAGTTGATGGTGCTGGTGGCCGGCTTGTGCTGCTGGGCGCCGGCGTTGGAGGTGATGCGGCCGGCGGGAATGGCTCCGCGGCGCAGCGCCCACACGAAACGCTCGTACCAGTAGGCGCGCTTCTCGTTGGTGCTTTCGGCGTCGGCCAGGGCGCGGGCCACGCGCTGGTAGGTGCCGTCGATATCGGCGTCCAGGGCTTCGCCCTGCTTGGTCTTCAGCCGGTACTTCTTGTCCCAGATGTCCTGGGACGCCGGCTGCATGGGGATCTCGGTCCCGGTTGCCGCTGTCTTGACCGCCTCGAGGCGCACCGTGCTCATGTTGTGTCGTTCTCCTTGGTTCCTGAACCGGATTCTTTCTAGTTGTGGTGTTACCGCGGCGTGCCCGGATGACGGCGACGGCCGGTCCGCACGCAGCGCTCCATCATGCGCGGCGCGGGTTGCCGGAATGTGTTGGCGAGGATTGCGGGAAACACGCTCACGCTGGTTGTCTCACACCCTTCCGTCGCTTTTGGCGCCCCTCCCCGGGGAGCCTTCTCTTGTCAAGCAAAACACCAGTCCTTGGGCCGCCTCCGCACCAAACCGCTATATGTTGTGGCGGCGCGAGGTAGCCAAGCTACCCCCCGGGGTGGGGTCTGTCAATCGGATTGATGCGCTTTTTTTCATGACAATCCGGGGTGATCCGGTGGAACCGCGGACAGTCCTGGCGTGGAACTTCATTGCGGGTTTAGCGGTCGATGCGCACACTCGTTCAGGATGCGGCGGGCCCCCCTTGCAAGCCCGGCCGGACGCCGCCATCCGAAGCCCCAGACCCCTACGACCTGCCGCGACAAGACCGATGCGACCGATCCGACCGCTTCCCACCCTGCTCGCCCTGACCGCCGCCGCCGCCTTCGGCGGATTCGCCGCCACGGCCATCCACGAGACCTTCCAGCAGCCCGCGCAGGCGATGCCCGCGGCCGCCATCCCCGCCACGGCCACCCTGCCCGCCGCCGTCGGCGGCCAGCCGGTGCCGTCGCTGGCGCCGATGCTCAAGCAGGTCACCCCGGCGGTGGTCAGCGTGTACAGCCGCCAGACCGTGCGGGTGGCCAGTCCGCTGGGCCCGTTCGCCGACGACCCGTTCTTCCGCCGCATCTTCGGCATCCCCGACATGCCGCGCGAGCGGGTCGAGCGCGCGCTCGGCTCGGGCGTGATCATCGATGCCCAGCAGGGCCTGATCCTGACCAACCACCACGTCATCGAGAATTCCGACGGGGTCTCGGTGACCCTGAGCGACGGCCGCACGATGGAAGCCGAGTTCCTGGGTTCGGATCCGGACACCGACGTGGCGGTCATCCGCATCCCGGCCAGCAACCTGACCGCCATCCCGATGGCCAACAGCGACCAGCTGCAGGTCGGCGACTTCGTGGTGGCGATGGGCAATCCCTATGGCCTGGGCCAGACGGTGACCTCGGGCATCGTCTCGGCGGTGGGCCGCAGCGGCATCCCGATGGCCGGCTTCCAGAACTTCATCCAGACCGACGCCTCCATCAATCCCGGCAACTCGGGTGGCCCGCTGGTCAACCTGCAGGGCCAACTGGTCGGCATCAACACCGCCAGCTTCAACCCGCGCGGCAGCATGGCCGGCAACATCGGCCTGGGCTTCGCGATTCCGATCAACCTGGCCCGCAACATCAAGGATCAGCTGATCGCCAACAACGGCGTGGTCAAGCGCGGCACCCTGGGGGTGGAAACCCAGAAC
Organism: Pseudoxanthomonas sp.; assembly: GCF_051953815.1. Classification (GTDB taxonomy): domain Bacteria; phylum Pseudomonadota; class Gammaproteobacteria; order Xanthomonadales; family Xanthomonadaceae; genus Pseudoxanthomonas_A. The sequence goes on from NZ_JBQCIJ010000043.1 coordinate 3,525, forward strand.
GTGGACGAGCGCCTGGCCAAGGGCCTGGGCCTGGAGAATCCGCGCGGCGCGCTGGTGACCCGGGTGTACCCGGGCTCGGCCGCCGCCGCCGCCGGCCTGCAGTCCGGCGACGTGGTGCTGGCCGCCAACGGCCAGCGCATCGACAACGCGCCGTCGCTGCACAACTTCGAGGGCCTGCAGGATGTCGGCAGCCGGATCACCCTGGACGTGCGCCGCGACGGCAAGCCGCTACAGCTGACCGCCACGCTGAAGGAAGGCCTGCGCTCGCTGGACGGCGCGACGGTGGATCCGCGTTTGACCGGCGCCACCTTCAAGGACCTGGACGAGGGCTCGCGCCAGCAACTGCGCAGCATGGGCGCCAGTGGCGGCTTGCAGGTGGGCAACGTCGCCCGCGGCAGCCGCGCCTGGAACAGCGGCCTGCGCCCAGGTGATCTGGTGGTGGGCGGCAGCAGCGGCGATTTCGCCGATCTGGCCAGCTTCCGCGCCAGCTTCGATCGCAAGCCGCAGCAACTGGTGCTGCAGATTCTGCGTGGGCGGAGCTCGGGCAACCTGCTGATGCAGTAGGCGGGCAGAAGCAAAGGCAAATCCCCCTCAGTCCCCCTTTTCTTTTGCAAAGGGGGAGGCAAAACAACACGAAGCGTCCCCCTTGACCAGCCATTCGGCTGTCAAGAAGCGCTGCAAGGGGGAATGCTTCGTTTTGTTTCACCTCGACCTAATGCCACTTCTGCCTCCCCCTTTGCAAAAGGGGGATTGAGGGGGATTGGCTTCTGATTCGGGGATTTGCGAAAAGCCCGCACCCGGCCACATAACAGCCCATTCATGCCCACCTGCTATAGAGTGGAGCGGCAATCCCTCACTGCTGGAGACGACGATGAGCAATCCCACCGCTACCGATGCGATGAAGAGCAATCTGGGCGAGGCCGGTTCGCACCTGAAGTCGGCCGCTTCCGCCGCCGGCGAGGCGATCAAGGGCGCGGCCGGCGCGGCCGGCGACGAGCTGAAGCTGGGCAAGGCCAACGTGAAGTCCGAGCTGGCCGACAGCGCGCTGGCCGGCATCGCCGCCGCCGAAGTGGGCGGCGCCGCCGCCCGCGAACAGGTGGACGCGCTTATGGACAAGGGCCGCGATCTGATCGACAGCGCCGCCGACCTGATCCGCGAGCGTCCGCTGGCCTCGTTCGGCGTGGCCTTCGCCGCCGGCTGGATCATCGCCAAGCTGGCGCGCAGCGGCGACAAGTAAGCCGCACGCGTGAGCGTTCCTCCGGAATCGGCCGACGCCGAAGCGCCGGCGGCCGCCAAGCCCGGGCTGGACGACAGCCTGCGCGAGGTCGGTGCCGCCGGCAAGGCCGCATTGGCATCGGCCGGCGACACCGGTCGCGCGCTGCGCCGGCTGGTGTCTGCGGATCTGGCGCTGGCGCGCAGCGCGTTCGGCCGCGCGCTGGCCTGGGCCGGGGTGGCGATCATCTTCGGCGCGTCGGCGTGGCTGCTGTGCGCGGGCGCGCTGATCGCGCTGTTGCAGCGACTGGGCTGGTCCTGGCTGCAATCACTGTCGGTGACCGCGCTGGTGAGCATCGGCGTGACCGTGCTGGCCGCGTGGAAGGTGGGACGCTACTTCGATCACACCGGCCTGCACGCCACCCGCAGGCAGTTGCAGCGGCTGGGCCTGTTCGACGAGGACGAGCCGGATCCGGAGCACGGTCCGGAGGCCGGGGATGGTCCGGGAGCGGCGCGATGAAGTTCGAACGCCTGCAACACCGCGTGGAACGCGCCGAGCAACTGGTCGAAGGCCGGGCGATGCAGACCCAGGCGCACTGGCGCACGCTGAGCCAGGTCTGGCGCGACAGCTGGACACCCGGACGCATCGTGATCGCCGGACTGGTCAGTGGTTTCCTGGCCGGACGCGCCGAGCCGCTGCGCTCGATGAATGGTGCGCGCTGGTTGCAGATGGTCGGTTCGCTGAGCAGCCTGTTCGCCACCGTGCAGGCGGCCACCGCCGCCGATCAGGCCACGGAGGCGGCCGACACCGCGCAGGCCGTGCAGGAAGAACAGGAAGCCACCCAGGCCTATCCGCCGGAAGAGCCGCTGGTGGACGAAACCTTCGACGAGGAAGAGCTGCCGCTTCGCCAGCCGATGCCGGCCGAAGCGGCGACCGAGATGTCGGAGCGCTAGGCGCGCGCGCCGGCAATCGTTTCCTCCGGTGAGTCTTCTTCTTCGCAGCGGTGTGTTGATCCTTCTTTGAGGAAGGGAATTAGGCGATTTGCTTTTCCGCGTAAAGCAAATCCCCCGGTCGCCTGCGGCGCCCATCCCCTTCTTCGAAGGGGGTAAACCAAGGCGCTCGCTCGACACGCACAGGATTTCCCGGCATTTGCTTTGCCTCCCCCTTCGGAGAAGGGGGAGCGAGGGGGATTTGCTTTTCCGCGCAGAAGCAACCCGTCCGATTGCCTGCGGCATCCTGCCCTTTTTCCAAACGAGCGCTGGCTTCATGCCACCGGCTACGTGTCGACCCGGCGTGAACGCGGCCAGCCTTGCCTTCACGCCACGACGATGACGCCTGCCGGAACCCGTCCGGCCGCCGCATTGGCCGTGCGCAAGCGGCCCGGAGCGGCATAATCGAACACCGTTTCCAGGAGCGTCGTTGATGTCCGTTCCGATCAGTGCCGAGACTGCCGCCCCCGAATCCACGCCGTTGCCGCCCCGCCCGCGCGCGCCGATCGCGCTGGTGGTGCTGGCGACGCTGGCGGTCGGATTCACCCTGTGGGCGGCGCAGGACGTGGTGCTCCCGGTGCTGCTGGCCGCGTTCTTCGCGCTGGTCGGCAATCCCATCATCCGTCTGCTGCGGCGGTTGCACCTGCCGCGTTTCCTCGCCGCGCTGATCGTGCTGCTCGGCGGCCTGGCCGGCGCCGGCGTACTGGGCGTGCAGCTGTGGCAACCGGCGTCGGCGTGGTTCAACGAGGCGCCCCGCGAGCTGCGCCAACTGGCGCCCAAGCTGCGTGAGCTGACCAAGCCGGTGCAGGAAGCCAACCGCGCGGCGGAGAACTTCGCCCGCGCGGCCGGCGGCGAAACCGGCAAGCGCCCGCAGATCGTGCGCACCGCGCAGGACGATCCCTACCGCGCGCTGACTACCACGCCCAGGCTGCTGGCCTCGATCCTGGCGGTGGTGCTGCTGACCTTCTTCTTCATGGTCTACGGCGAGAACCTGCAACGGCACGCGATCGCGCTGCTGCCCAGCCGGCAGCAGAAGAAATTCACCGTCGACATCCTGCATTCCATCGAGCGCGAGGTCTCGCGCTACGTGCTGACCATCAGCGTGATCAACACGGTGGTGGGACTGATCTTCGGCACCGCGCTGTACCTGCTGAAAATGCCGCTGACCGACGCGATGCTGTGGGGCACCCTGGTGGCGCTGCTGAACTTCGCGCCCTACGTGGGCCCGCTGATCGGGGTGGGGGTGATGCTGCTGGTGGGCTTCATCACCTTCGACGAGCCGCTGTACACACTGCTGCCCGCGGGCATCTATCTGGTGCTGCACACGCTGGAAGGGCAGATCGTCACGCCGATCGTGCTGGGCCGGCGGATGGCGTTGTCGCCGCTGGTGCTGATCCTGGCGTTGATGCTGTTCGGGTGGGCGTGGGGAATCATCGGCCTGTTGCTGGCGGTGCCTTTGCTGGTGTGCGTGAAGCTGGTGCTGGCGCGGGTGGAGGGGATGGAGGGATGGGCGCGGTTGCTGGAGTGATTCTGGTTCGCGCGCATCTGTTCCTGTGAATGGGCGGCTGGCACGCGCGGGTGGCGTCGGTTGCCACCGATGGTGCGCTCGCCGCGGGGCGTCCCTTGACCAGCCTTCGGCTGTTGAGAAGCGCTTCTTTGCTTGTGCAAAGAAAGGAACCAAAGAAACACACCCAGGTCCTCGCGCCCCAGCCGCGTTGCGGCTGGGGTTCGTGTCGCCGGTGGGAATTTTGGGACGGCACATCCGTGTGCCGACCCAAAACGCAGCACATCCATGTGCAGCGCCCTTCGGGTTTACCCACCGGCGCCACCGCTGCGGATGGGGCCCCAAGAGCAAAAGCCAAAGACACACCTGCGTTCGATACTTCGCCGTTGTGCTGCTCTTGCTTCGGCTTTTGCCTTTTGGGCCCCCGTCAAGGCGCGGCAAGCGGACCGGGTAAAACCCGCAGAGCCCGCCCCGTACTTGATACGGGGGCGGCGCACAAGGATGTGCGCCGTTTCCGGCAGGGGCAGGATGCCCCTTCCGGAAATTCCCGAGCCGATTGCGAACCCTGCGCGCACAGCGCGCAGGGCACGCCGCCAGGGGGGTGCTTTCTTTTGGTTACTTTTCTTTGCACAAGCAAAGAAGCGCTTCTCAACAGCCGAAGGCTGGTCAAAGTGACTCCCGCGGAAGGCGCGCCATCGTTGGTCACCGATACGCACCACCGCGCCAGCGCCCAGATATCACCCACAAACCTGACTCACCCAACCAGCAAAACAACCCGGAACACCCCCACCACAGTCACCCCCTCCCCCACCGGGTTAAAATCTCCCCCGTGAGCTTCCCCGTCCGCGCCATCACCCTCGACCTCGACGACACCCTCTGGCCGTTCGCCCCCATCGGCGCGCGGATCGAACGGGTGCTGCACGACTGGATGATCGAACACAGTCCGCGCACCGCCGAGTTGTTCCCGATCGAACGCATGCGCGCCCTGCGCGAGCAGGTCTTCGTCGAGCATCCGGAGCTGATCCACGATCTCAGCGCGCTGCGCCGGCTGACCCTGCAGCAGGCCCTGCATGACAGCGGCGCGGATCCCGCGTTGCTGGAACCGGCCTACGAGGTGTTCTACGCCGCGCGCAACCAGGTCGAGTGCTATCCGGACGCCATCGACGCCCTGCTGCGCATCGCCGCGCGGGTACCGGTGGCGGCGGTGACCAACGGCAACGCGGATCTGGAGCGGATTGGCCTGGCCCGGCATTTCGTGTTCCAGCTGGGCGCGCGCGAGCACGGTTCGGCCAAGCCCGAGCCGGGCATCTTCCACGCCGCCTGCGAGCGCCTGGGCGTGCCGCCCGCGCACGTGCTGCACGTGGGCGATCACATCGATCTTGACGTGGTCGGCGCGGCGCGCGCCGGCCTGCGCACCTGCTGGCTCAACCGGGTGGATCATGTCGACCACCTGGCCGGCTGGCCGCATCCGGAGCCGCGCCCGGATCTGGAATTCGCCACCCTCACCGCACTGGCCGACTGGCTGGATGCCCACCCCGATTTCGCCACGGAGCATGCCCCCGCATGAACCTTTCCCCCGGTTACACCCAGGACGCTTCCCAAGCCCGGCCGCTGCACATCGTCGAGCGCGGCGGCTGGGAAAGCTGGCGCGACGCCCAGCCCGCCGCCGTGCGCGCGTGGCTGGAGGCGCAGAACTTCGCCGCCGCGCCGGGCACGCTGGCGCTGCTGCCGGATGCCGACGGACTGGCCGGCGCGGTGATCGGCGTGGGCGACCCGCTGGATCCCTACAGCTACGGACACGCGCCGTTCGGCCTGCCGGTCGGCGACTGGCAGATCGCGGGCGCGCCGGAAGCCGGCATCCGCGCGGCGCTGCAACTGGGCTGGGGCCTGGGCAGCTACCGCTTCAGCCGCTACAAGACGCCTTCGCGCGCGCCGGCGCGGCTGGTGCTGGACGACGTCGACGCCGAGGCCGGCGATCTGCTGACCGCCAGCCTGCGCGTGCGCGACTGGGTCAACACGCCCACCGAGCACATGGGGCCGGAAGAACTGGAAGCCGAAGCCCGCGCGATCGCGCAGGCGCACGGCGCCGACATCGAGGTCATCACCGGTGATCAGCTGCTGGCGCGGAATTTTCCCGCCATCCACGCGGTTGGCCGCGCCTCGCACCGCGCGCCGCGCCTGATCGCGCTGCAATGGGGCGATCCCGCGCATCCGCACGTGGCGCTGGTCGGCAAGGGTGTGTGCTTCGACACCGGCGGGCTGGACATCAAGCCGGCCGACGGCATGCGCAACATGAAGAAGGACATGGGCGGCGCGGCGCACGCGCTGGCGCTGGCCGGGCTGGTGATGGCGCGGCGACTGCCGGTGCGCCTGACCCTGCTGGTGCCGGCGGTGGAGAACAGCATCGGTCCTGACGCGTTCCGTCCGGGCGAGATCATCGCCACCCGCAAGGGCATCAGCGTGGAGATCGACAACACCGACGCCGAAGGCCGGGTGATCCTGTGCGACGCGCTCACCTACGCGGGCGAGCAGTCGCCGGAGATCGTGCTGGACTTCGCCACCCTGACCGGCGCGGCGCGGATCGCGCTGGGCCCGGATCTGCCGGCGCTGTTCGCCAATGACGACGCGCTGGCCAATGACTGGATCAGCGCCGGCGATCGCATGCGCGATCCGGTCTGGCGGATGCCGCTGTGGCGGCCCTACCTGCGCTACCTGACCAGCAACGTGGCCGATCTCGCCAACGCCGGCTCGCGCATGGCCGGCGCGGTCACCGCCGCGCTGTACCTGGAACGCTTCCTGCCGGCGACCCAGAAATGGGCCCATCTGGATGTGTACGCCTGGAACGACAGCGATCGTCCCGGCCGTCCGGCGGGCGGTGAAGCGCTGGCCCTGCGCAGCGCCTACGCGCTGCTGAAGGCGCGCTACGCCTGAGACACCCGTTGGCCGCCGGCGACGGCGGCCATTTCCACCCGGTCGCGGCCCCCGCGCTTGGCCCGGTACAGCGCCTCGTCCGCGTGGCGGATCAGGCTTTCCCCCTCGCGACCGTTCAACGGGAAGCTGGCCACGCCGATCGATACGGTGACCGCCGGCAGTTCCTGGCCCATGTGGCGGATGCGCATCGCCGCCACCGCCGCGCGGATGCTCTCGGCGCGCTCGCGCGCGGTCTCCGCGTCGGTCTCGGGCAGGATCAGGGTGAACTCCTCGCCGCCGTAACGGCAGGCGATGTCCTCGGCGCGCGCCAGCCTCAGCAGCAGCTGGCCGAAGCCGGACAGCAGGGTGTCGCCGCCGACATGGCCATGCAGATCGTTGAAGGCCTTGAAGTGATCCAGGTCCATCATCATCACGCTCAGCGGCAGTCCGCGCCGTTCGCAACGGGCCAGTTCGCGCGCCAGCGATTCCTCCAGGTAGCGACGGTTGAACAGCCCGGTCAACGGTTCGCGGATGGACTGGATGCGCAGGCGCTCCTGCAGTTCCAGGTTGGACAGCGCCATCGACAGCTGCTCGGCGGCGGTCTCGACCAGATCCTGGCGGGCCAGGAATCCGTCGTCGTGACTGGACAGATACAACAGGCCGAGCTGGGTGCCCTGGGCAATCAGGGGGATGCAGGCGGTGGTCGGCTCGGCGTGCAGGGCGGGCGCCACCAGATGGGTGCAGCCCAGCATCTCGGCGTGGGCGCGATGCATGTGCGGCTGCCCGCGGCGCAATGCCCAGCAGGCTTCCAGCGGGAACATCGCGCCGCTGTGCAGCGCGTGCTCGCCCCAGTGCGCGGCCTCCTCGGCGTAGTCCTGCGAGGCGCGGATGCGATACAGGGTGCCGCCGACGTTCGGCAGCAGGCGGGAGAAATGCTGGGTCGCCAGGCGGATGGCTTCCTCGCTGCGCACGCAGCTCTGCAGCATGCCGCTGTAACGGCTCAGGTCGTTGAGATCGGCGCCATGCGCTTCCAGCTTCTCGATGGTGACCATCAGCTGGCGGCGGGCGTCGCTGCTGGCCGCCTCGGCGCTGGCGCGGCGGCGGATCTCGCCCACCAGCAGCCAGTAGACCAGGCCGATCACCGCCAGCCCGAGCGGGATGCCCAGCAACGCCAGGCCCCGCAGCAGGTTGGCGCTGTCGTGGCTGGAACGCGCGCGCAGGGCCAGCAATTCGCGTTCGGCGGCGACCAGTTCCTCGGCCTGATGGTGGATGTTGACCGAAGCCTGGCGCACCTCGTGGTTGATTGAGCGCCGCGCCGCGTCCAGGCCGCCGAGCCGGTAATTGCCCAGGGTGGCTTCCATCTGCGACAGCCGGCGCAGGATCTCGATCCGCCAGGCGGTCACCCGCCGGCTCTGTTCCGGATTGTCCCGGACCATTTTCTGCAGCCGGGTGATCGCATCGGGCAGCTGATCGCGACCGCGACCGTAGTCGGCCAGGTAGCTGACGTTGCCGGTAAGCAGGTAGCCCCGCTGCGCGGACTCGCTGTCGTGCACCGCCGACTCGATGTCGCCGATCAGCGCGATCACCTCATTGGTGTGGGTGACCCGATTGGCGTCGGAAATGAAGCGCTGCGCGCCATAGAACACGCCCGCACCGATGGCGACGAAGATCAGGGCGGCGAGAAACAGGCCGAGTCGATTGGCTTGGCGGGGTCTCACGGAGGCGTCGGTGCCGGTTCGGAAGCGGCCCCAGCCTAAGCACAGGAGACGAAAGCGACAATCCCGTGGGCACCGTTATGGAACCTGCGGCACATCGTGGCGGCGGAAAACCGGCCAGGCGCTCTCCCGGGAGACGCCACGCACGGGATACCGCATCGAAAGATGACGGGTGATCGAGGTTGCGCTCCATCGCGCGCGGAATGCCCGCCGCGTGCGAACGTACGCCGACGCATGTGGAAGTCGCGATTACGGCACGCGGGCGGTCACAGCAGGCCGCGCTGGCGCGCCAGCCGATAGGCCTCTATGCGGTTGCTGACGCCGAGCTTGCCGATGGCCTCGGACAGATAGTTGCGCACGGTGCCCTGCGAGAGATTCAGCTGGCGCGCGATGTCGCCGGCCGACAGGCCCTCGCCGGCCATCCGCAGCACCTGGCGTTCCCGGTCGTTGAGCGGATCGGCTTCGGTCCAGGCTTCCAGCGCCAGTTGCGGATCGATAGCGCGGCCCCCGGCGTGGACCTTGCGCAGCGCGGCGGCCAGCTGGTCGGCCGGCGCGTCCTTGAGCAGGTATCCCGAGACGCCCGCGTCCAGCGCCCGGCGCAGGTAGCCGGCGCGGGCGAAGGTGGTGACGATCACCACCCGCGTGGGCCATTCGTGCCGATGGATGCGCTGGGCCAGTTCGAGTCCGGTCAGGCCGGGCATTTCGATGTCGGTGACCAGCAGATCCGGACGCAGCCGTTGCAGTTCGCGCCAGGCCGACTCGCCATCGGCGGCGGTGCCGACGACCTCGATGTCGGCTTCCAGGTTCAACAGGGCCGACAGCGCGCCGCGCACCATCGCCTGGTCCTCGGCCAGCAGCACCCGGATCATGCGCGTGGCGATCCCGCCGGATCCGTGGCGTGCGGCATGCGGGTGGTCCTCAGGATTGCGCGGGCAGCAAGGATGCCGCGCCCGATGCCTGCCGCGCCAGCGGTTCGAATGGCAGGCTGGCCTCCAGCACGGTTCCGCGTCCGGCGCGGGCGTCGATGCGCAGGCTTCCGCCCAGCGCCTCCAGCCGCTCGCGCATGCCGCTCAGTCCATTGCCGGGCACGATGGCGCCGCCACGGCCGTTGTCCTCGATGCGCAGCCGCAGGCGGCCGGCGGCCACCTCCAGTTCCACCCGCGCGGTGCTGGCGCGCGCATGCCGCTGCAGGTTGGTCACCGCTTCGCGCACGGTCAGGGCCAGCACGGTTTCCTGCGCCGGCGACAGCGGTGGAATCTCGGCCGGACAGGTCAGCACCACGCCATCGGATTCCAGCAGCAGTCGCGCCGACGCCAGTTCGGCGGCCAGTCCGGCGGCGCGGATGCCGGTGACCGCGCTGCGCACCTGCGCCAGCGCGTCGCGGGCGACCCGGCTGACCTCGTCGATCTCGCGGCGCGCGGCCGCCGGATCCCGGTCCAGCAGCTTGCCGGCCAGATCCGACTTGAGCGCCACCAGCGACAGCGTGTGCCCCAGCAGATCGTGCAGGTCGCGACCGATGCGCTCGCGTTCGGCCATCGCCGCCAGCCGGCGCACCTCCTCGTGGCTGAGCATCAGCGCGGCGTCGGCCTGGGCCTTGCGCGCGAAGCTCAAGTTCATCAGCCCCACCGCGAATCCGACCATCAGCGTGCTGGCCAGGTAGATCAGCGGCCAGCCCAGCAAGATCCATTCGAGGGAATAGATCGCCAGCAGGACCAGCATCCAGGCCACCACGTGGCGGGCGGGACCGCTGAACGCCACGAAGGCGCAGGCGTAGATCATGTAGCTCTGCGCGCCGGGGTTGAACGGCGTCAGCGCGTAGCCCAGCGCCGCCATGCCCAGCGCGTTGAACAGCATGTGGCGGCGGTCGCGGTAGTAGGCGCCATGGAACAGCACCAGGAACACCGCGTAGCTGGCCAGGGTCGGCCACAGCCAGTTCGGGAACGACGCCGGGTTGGACATCGGGGTGACGAAGATCCAGATCGACCAGATCAGCATCAGCAGCGGGAACCAGCGCCCCGTGCCGCGGCCGCGCAGTTCGCTGCGCCGCTCGTGCAGGTTCGCCAGCGAATTCTCGGATACGGGCGGGAAATACATGAACACGCGGACTCTCCGAAGCGGCGCCGGCACTCAGGCGGGACGCGCCAGCCGCCGCCAGGCCAGCAGGCCGAACACGGCGGTGACGAACGCCAGCACCGCCAGGTGCAGGACCAGCGGCTGGCCCGCGTCCCTGCCCACCACCCGCAGCGCGATCTGGGCCAGATGATACGCCGGCCACAGCTGCGCCAGCGACGACAGCGCCGCCGGCAGCATGCCCAGCGGCACCCACAGGCCGGACAGGAAGGCCATCGGCAGATACACCAGGTTGATCACCGCCGGCGCGCCCTGCCCTCCCACGATGCAACCCAGCCACAGACCGATCGCGGCGAACGGCAGCACGCCCAGCACGTTGACCAGCAGCAGCGCGCCCCATTGCCACGGCGACAGCGCGACCCCGGCCAGGCCGATGGCGATCAACGCCAGCAGGATCGACATGACGGTGGCGAAGATCATCGCCATGGCGGTCTTGGCCAGCAGATAGGCGGCCGGCGGCATCGGCAGCGCGCGCTTGAGCGCCAGCAGGCCCTGTTCGCGATCCATCGCCACGCTGACGCCGAAGCCGAACAGCGCCACGCCCATCACTCCGAACACGCCATAGGTCGCCAGGAAATAGCGCGCGGCCACGTCGCCGCCACGGTGGGATCCCAGCAGCACTCCGAACAGCAGGTAGAACAGCGGCGGGAACAGCAGCGTGGGCAGCGAGAACGAAGGTGTGCGCAGCAGGCGCAGGAATTCGTAGCGGGCTTCCAGCAGGTAGGCGCGCCACGGCGCGCGCCCGGTGGTGGTCGCTGCGTTCATCAGGCGGCCTCCCGTTCGCGGCCCGGCCGGGTCAGGGCGATGAAGGCCTCGGCCAGGCCCGCGCGGGCCACTTCGAGTTCGGACAGGGCGACATCCTCGGCCAGCAGCCGGCGCACCACCGGTTCGGCCAGGTCGGCGACGATCTCCAGCCGCTCGCCGTCGTGCCGCGCGCTGCGCACCTGCGGCCATCCGGCCACCACCTCCGCCGGCAGCGCGGTGAGGCACCGGATCCGGCGCTGCGCGACATGCGCGCGCACCTCGGCCACGCTGCCTTCGGCGACCACGCGTCCGCCTTCGATCACGGCCACGCGGTCGGCCAGCGCCTCGGCTTCCTCCAGGTAGTGGGTGGTCAGCAGCACCGCGCAGCCATCGGCGACCAGTTCGCGGATCGCCTTCCACAGGGTCTGGCGCGCCTCGATGTCCAGGCCGGTGGTCGGCTCGTCGAGGAACAGGAGCTGCGGGCGACCGCAGATCGCCAGCGCGAACTGCACGCGCCGCTGCTGGCCGCCGGACAGGCGGCCGTAGCGGCGATCCAGCAGGCCGTCCAGCCCGGCCAGCGCCAAGCAGTCGGCGACGCTGCGCGGACTCGGGTAATAACTGCGGGTGAGATCCAGCAGTTCGCGCACCTTGAGGGTTTCCGGAATGCCGGCGCTCTGCAGCATCACCCCGATTCGCCTGCGCACCGCCGGCGTGCCGGGCGCCTGGCCGAACAGGCGGGCTTCGCCGCCATCGGGCGGTTGCAGGCCGAGCAGGATCGCGATGGCGGTGGTCTTGCCGGCGCCGTTGGGCCCCAGCAGCGCCAGCAGGCGTCCCGGCGCGATCGCCAGATCCAGCCCGGCCAGGGCGGTGACCGGGCCATAGCGCTTGTGCACGCCCCGCAACCGGGCCGGTTCACAGGAGGAGGTCTGCGTGTCCACGTGGTTTCGATCCCGTGCTGCGACGATGGCGGCAGCCTAGGCCGTCGCCGCCGGCCCCGGCAGTGGGAGCCTTCATGCGCGGCGGATGACAGCTGTCACTTGGTCCTCCGGCCCCCGCCGGGCATCCTGTGCCCGCCCCGCCCCCAGGGACATGGCCGATGCGGTCCGCCACGGAAGTGACTTCCGGCAACTGGGCCGGGTTACTCTTGCCGGTCACACTTTCCGCATTCGCCTCGTCTGGACAAGCGATGAACAATTCCGCTGATCTGCTGAAGGAACTCCGCATCGATCGCAAGGCCGCGCCGCCGGAACCCCCGTCGCGCCGCGGACTGTGGATCGGACTGGGCGTGGCGGCCGCCATCGTCGCGCTGGCCGTGGGCGGCTGGTTCGTGTTCGGGCGCGACAAGGGCATCGCCGTGCGCACCGCGCCGGTCATCGCCATCGGCAGCAGCGGTGCCTCGGCCTCGGTGCTGGATGCGACGGGTTACGTGGTCGCGCGGCGCATGGCGACGGTATCGGCCAAGGTCACCGGCAAGGTCCAGGAAGTGCTGATCGAGGAAGGCATGCGGGTCGAGGAAGGCCAGGTGCTGGCGCGCCTGGAACCGATCGACGCCGACGCCGAGCGCGCGCTGGCCAACAGCCAGCTGCAGGCCGCGCGCAGCCAGAGCGTGGGCGTGCAGGCGCAGCTGAAGGAAGCCGAGGCCAATGTGCGCCGGCTGGGCCAGTTGGTGTCGCAGCAACTGGTGTCGAAGGCGCAGTACGACCAGGCCGTGGCCGAACGCGATTCGCTGCGCGCGCAGGGCGTCACCGCCCAGCGCAACGAGCGCGCCGCCGCCGATCGGCTGCGCATCGCCGACATCGGCAAGGACAACACCGTGGTGCGCGCGCCATTCTCCGGCGTGGTGATCGCCAAGGCCGCGCAGCCCGGCGAAATCGTCTCGCCGCTGTCCGCCGGCGGCGGCTTCACCCGTACCGGCATCGGCACCATCGTCGACATGGATTCGCTGGAAGTGGAAGTGGACGTGGGCGAGGCCTTCATCGGCCGCGTGCAGCCGAAGATGCCGGTGGAAGCCACCCTCAACGCCTACCCGGACTGGAAGATTCCGGCCGAGGTCATCGCCATCATTCCCACCGCCGATCGCGGCAAGGCCACGGTGAAGGTGCGCATCGCGCTGAAGCAGAAGGATCCGCGCATCGTGCCGGACATGGGCGTGCGGGTGAGTTTCCTGGAAGCGGCCAAGCCGGCCGAGCAGAAGAAACCGCAGGGCGTGCGCGCTCCGTCGGCGGCCATCGTCGAGCGCGACGGGCAGCCGGTGGCGTTCGCCCTCACCGAACAGAACACGGTCGAACAGCGCCTGCTGAAGGTCGGCCAGCCGATGGGCGACGACCGCCAGGTGCTGTCCGGACTGGGCGCGGGCGACACGGTGGTGCTCAGCCCGCCGGACGAATTGAAGGACGGCAGCAAGGTCACGCTGGCCGAGGACGAAGCGCAGTAGCAGGTCCGGTTCCACCGCCCGCGTCGCGAGGGTTGCGACACGGGCGCGGCAGGCTCCACCGGCTGCCGATCATGACCGCCGCCACCCGCCGGTAGCGCGGCCCGCTGGACGCCCGGGAAATCACGCCGGGCGCGCATCAAAGTGGTTGGCTGCAACGCAAGACAATGCAATGCCGTGCGCGCCGGCGACGATCACGCTTCGCCGGCGCCCGCCTCCGAACACCACAGAAGGGAAAACACGATGTCCTCACTGGTCACCATTCGCAACCTCGTCAAAACCTATCAGCGCGGTCCGGAAAAGGTGCAGGTGCTGCACGGGCTGAACCTGGATATCCCCAAGGGGGATTTCGTCGCCCTGATGGGGCCGTCCGGTTCCGGCAAGACCACCCTGCTCAACCTCATCGGCGGCCTGGACACGCCGACCTCGGGTGAAATCGAGATCGAAGGCCAGCGCATCGACAGCATGAGCGCGGCGCAGCTGTCCACCTGGCGCAGCCACCATGTCGGCTTCGTGTTCCAGTTCTACAACCTGATGCCGATGCTGACCGCGCAGAAGAACGTGGAGCTGCCGCTGTTGCTGACCAAGCTGGGCGCCGCCCAGCGCAAGCGCAACGCGGAAATCGCCCTGCAGCTGGTCGGGCTGGCCGAGCGTGGCGCGCACCGCCCCAACGAACTTTCCGGCGGCCAGCAGCAGCGCGTGGCGATCGCCCGCGCGATCGTCTCGGATCCGACCTTCCTGATCTGCGACGAACCGACCGGCGATCTGGACCGCCACTCGGCCGAGGAAATCCTGGATCTGCTGCGCCTGCTCAACCGCGAGCACGGCAAGACCATCATCATGGTGACCCACGATCCGAAGGCGGCCGAGTACGCGACCCACACCATCCACCTGGACAAGGGCGAGCTGGTCGACGCCCCTGCGCTGGCCCATTGACGGGAGGCGGCGATGAAATATCTCTCCCTGGTCTGGGCGCAACTGTTCCGCAGCAAGACGCGGACGCTGCTGACCCTGCTTTCCGTGGTCGCGGCCTTCCTGCTGTTCGGCCTGCTGGATTCGGTGCGCGTGGCATTCAACTCCGGCGGCAGCGTCGACGGCGCCAACCGGCTGGTGGTGGCCTCGCGCCTGTCGATCACCCAGTCGCTGCCGATCAACCTGCTGCCGCAGATCGAATCGGTGCCCGGCGTGCGCAAGGCGACCTACGCCATGTGGTTCGGCGGCATCTACCGTGATCCCAAGGACTTCTTCCCCAACTTCTCGGTGGCGCCCAACTTCTTCGACGTCTACACCGAGTACACGGTGCCGCCGGATCAGCTCAAGGCGTTCCAGGACACCCGCAACGCCGCCATCGTCGGCGAATCGCTGGCCAGGAAGCACGGCTGGAAGGTCGGCGACACCATCCCGCTGAAGGCCACCATCTTCCCGCGTGGCGGCAGCAACGACTGGCCGCTGGAGCTGAAGGCCATCTTCCGGGTGAAGGATCGCAAGAACGTCGGCGCCGAGAACCAGTTGATGATGAACTGGAAGTATTTCGACGAATCCAACGACTACATCAAGAGCCAGGTCAGCTGGTACACGGTGCAGCTGGCCAACACCAACCAGGCCAACCAGGTGGCGCGCGCCATTGACGCGCTGTCGGCCAATTCGGACCACGAGACCAAGAGCCAGACCGAGTCGGCGTTCCAGCAGGCCTTCGCCAAGCAGTTCGCCGACATCGGCCTGATCGTCACCTCGATCATGGGCGCGGTGTTCTTCACCCTGCTGCTGCTGACCGGCAACACCATGGCCCAGGCCGTGCGCGAGCGCGTGCCGGAGCTGGCGGTGCTGAAGACGCTGGGCTTCAAGGACGGCACGGTGCTGACCCTGGTGATGATCGAATCGGTGCTGCTGATCGTGCTCGGCGGCCTGATTGGCATGGGCCTGGCGGCGGTGATCATGCCGGGCCTGACCGCGGCCAGCCAGGGCGCCATCTCGCTGCCGAACGTTCCCACCCAAACCTGGCTGGTCGGGCTGGGCCTGATGGTTGTCATCGGCATCGTCGTCGGCCTGCTGCCGGCGCTGCGCGCCAAGCGCCTGAAGATCGTCGACGCACTGGCCGGACGCTGAGGAGAACGACATGCCCAACTGGATTGCAAACATCATCTCCGTCGTCGTCCTGGCCGTCTGCCTGGTGGTCTGGATCAACCTGCCGTGGTTCCTGGTGCTGGGCCTGGCCGTGCTGCTGGCCTTGTGGCTGCTGCTGACCCGCAGCGGCCGGCTGGCGCTGGCCGCCGCGCGCATCGGCATCAGCAGCCTGCCGCAACGCTGGGGCGCGTCCTCGGTGATCGTGGTCGGCATCGCCGGCGTGGTCGGCGTGCTGGTCGCCATGCTGGCGATGGGCGAAGGCTTCAAGGCCACCCTCAACAGCACCGGCGACGACACCACCGCGATCGTGCTGCGCGGCGGCTCGCAGGCGGAAACCAATTCGGTCATCACCCGCGAGCAGGCGCCGCTGCTGTCCAGCCTGCCCGGCATCGCCAAGGGGCCGAACGGCAAGCCGCTGATGTCGGCCGAGCTGTCGCAGGTGGTCAACCTGCCCAGCATGGCCGACGGCACCGACGCCAACGCGCAGTTCCGCGGCGTGGGCGAGGAAGCCTGGCTGGTCCGCGACAAGATCAAGCTGGTGGAAGGCCGCAAGTTCGGCGCCGGCCTGCGCGAGATCGTGGTCGGCCAGGGCGCGGCCACCCAGTTCCGCGGCCTGAAGGTCGGCAGCAAGCTCAATCTCGGCAACCAGGAATGGACCGTGGTGGGCCGGTTCGCTTCCGGCGACGCGCACGACTCGGAACTGTGGGGCGACGCGCAGACGCTGTCGTCCACCTACAACCGCAGCGCCTACCAGTCGATCACGGTCAAGACCGACGGCAAGGCCGGCTTCGATCAGTTCAAGGCCGCGGTCGAGGGCGATCCGCGCCTGAAGCTGGATGTGGAAACCACCCGCGCGTACTACAGCAAGCAGTCCGGGCAACTGGCCACGATCATCAAGTGGCTGGGCATCGTGATTGGCACCATCATGGCGATCGGCGCGGTGTTCGGCGCGCTCAACACGATGTACTCGGCGGTGGCCGGGCGCGCGCGTGAAATCGCCACCATGCGCGCGATCGGCTTCCGCGGCCTGCCGGTGGTCACCGCGGTGATGCTGGAAACCATGCTGCTGGCGCTGCTGGGCGGCGTGCTGGGCGGGGCGATCGCCTGGGCCATCTTCAACGGCTACAGCGTCTCCACCCTGGGCAGCAACTTCAGCCAGGTGGTATTCCAGTTCAAGGTCACGCCCGACCTGCTGTGGAACGGCCTGAAGTGGGCGCTCGGCATCGGCCTGGTCGGCGGCCTGTTTCCGGCGCTGCGCGCGGCCCGCCTGCCGATCACCACCGCGTTGCGCGCGTTGTAATCACCACGATGCGGACCGGAAACGGCCGGCGCATGCCGGCCGTTTTCGTTTCATCCGGCCGGAACGTCGCGCTCGTCGATCCAGCCACGCTGCCGCGCGAGGGGCAGGTCGTCCGGCGTGTCGATGTCGTGCGTGAGTTCGGGCGCGTCCAGCAAGGCGATATGTCGCGGCCCGCGCGCCGCGAGCAGGCCACGCAGGCCACGGTCGCCCTGCAGGCTCATGGCCTGCGCCAGCAGATCCGCCGGCACCCACGCCGGCACGCCGCCGGCATCGCCGTGCCGGGTCGCCGCGCAGCCACGGTCGATGAAGCCATCGCGCAGCGCGCGCAGATGCGTGGCGTCCAGCGCGGGCTGATCACAGGTCAGCAGCAGGCAAGGGCGCGGCGCATCGGCCAGCGCCGCGGCGGCCAGGCGCAGGCTGCCGGCGATGCCTGCTTCCCAGTCGTCGTTGCGCAGGATCTCCACCGGCAGATCGCGCACGGCGGCGATGACCTCCTCCGCGTATCCCCCCACGATCACCAGCCGCCGCCGCGCCGTGGTTTCCACCGCCAGCCGCGCGCAGCGATGCACCAGTGTTTCGCCATCGCGGGTGAGCAGTTGCTTGGCTTGGCCCAGCCGGCGGCTGCCACCGGCGGCCAGCACCACCGCATCGTGCGCGAAGGTCATGCCGGTTCGCCGGCCAGCACCGCCTGCAACTGCGCGGCGATGCTCAACGCGATCGCTTCCGGGCCCTGCCCGCCCAGGCGCAGGCCGATCGGCGACCGCAGGCGATGGCGCAGGCGTTCACGGGTCTCCGCCGGCAGGACCTTGAACAGATCATCGCGGCGCCGGCCCGGGCCGAGCAGACCGATGAAGGGCAGGTCGGTGTCCGCGAGCGCCGCCAGCGCTTCGCGATCCAGTTCGAAGTGATGGTGCATCACCAGCGCGGCGTCATGCCCGGCGATCCGCGTGGACGCCGCGGTGGGCGACAGTTCCCAGACCTGGTCCGCCTGCGCCGCCGCGGCGCGCCAGCGTGGACGCCGCTCGACCACCGCGACCCGCCAGCCCAGTTCGCGCAGCCACGGCGCCAGCAGCGGCGTCTCCGGCCCGGCACCGAAGATCAGCACGCGCGGCGCCGCGCGGATGAGCACGACGTATTCGTCCTGTCGCGGCGCCTCGGCCAGCGCCGCCCGCGGCAACCGCCATTGCGTCGCCGCCCCGCCGTGCCACGCGCGGACCGTCCCGTCGCCGGAAAAGGACAGCCGCAATGCGTCGCTCCCGTCCCGCCAGGCCGCCAGCAATGGCGCCAGGCCGGCCAGCGCCGCCAGCGGCAGCAGCGCCAGGTGCAGACGGCCGCGGCACCCGACCGCCGATCCGGACAACAGGTCCTCGTCGTCGCGGTTGTCGATGTCCATCCAGTCCAGCGCGCCCGCGTCCGCAGCGGCCAGCGCGCGGCGCTGGATGTCCGGCTCCAGGCAACCGCCGCTCAGCCAGCCGACCTGGCCGTCGCGGGCGCTGAACAGGGCCATCGCGCCGGCGTGCACGTAGGTCGATCCCTCGGTGTCCACGATCACCGCCAGCGCCGCGCCGGCGTCGTCCGCCAGCATGGCCTGCAGGGCCGCTTCCAACACCTTGCGCTGGCTGGACATGGACCTCCGAAAAAGGTCGCCGGACGGCTTGGCAATGTCGCATCCGCGGGCGTAATGTGCCAACTCCCCCGCCGACGCCAGGGAACGAACATGAAGCTGCATGTGAATGGTTCCGAGCACGACGTCGAAGCACCACCCGACATGCCACTGCTCTGGGTCCTGCGGGACCTGATGAAACTCACCGGCACCAAGTTCGGTTGCGGCATCGCCCAATGCGGCGCCTGCACCGTGCATATCGACGGCACCCCGCTGCGCGCCTGCGTCACCCCGGTCTCCGCGGTCGCCGGCAGGAAGATCACCACCATCGAGGGCCTATCGCCGGACGGACGCCATCCGGTCCAGCAGGCGTGGGCGGAACTGGACGTGGTGCAGTGCGGTTACTGCCAGTCCGGCCAGATCATGTCCGCCGCCGCGCTGCTGGCGGTGGTGCCCAGCCCCAGCGATCAGGACATCGACCAGGCGCTGGCGGGCAACCTCTGCCGCTGCGGCACCTACCCGCGCATCCGCGCGGCGGTGCATCGCGCGGCGCAGCTGGGCAAGGCCTGATTCCTCTTTCCCCGTGGCGGACCTGCCGGTCCGTCGCCTGATCGGAGAACGTTCGTGGACGCCATGCCTGCGGATTCCGTCGCTTCCTCTTCCCGCCGCCAGTTCCTCAAGGCTGGCGCCGTCCTCGGCGGCGGCCTGGTCATCGGCTTCGTCGTGCCGGCCGCCGGCCGCTTCGCACTGGCGCAGAACGCCGCCGCGCCGGTCGCGGTGGCGCCGTTCGCGCCCAATGCCTTCCTGCGCATCGCCGCCGACGACAGCATCACCGTGCTGCTGTCGCATTCGGAAATGGGCCAGGGCATCTGGACCACCCTGCCGATGCTGATCGCCGAGGAGCTGGACGCGGACTGGACCAAAATGAAGGTCGAGCACGCGCCCGCCGCGCCGGCCTACGCGCATACCGCCTTCGGCATGCAGATGACCGGCGGCTCGACCAGCACCTGGTCCGAATTCGATCGCTACCGCATGGCCGGCGCCACCGCGCGCGCGATGTTGCTGCAGGCCGCCGCGCAGCGCTTGGGCGTGCCGGTGGCGGAACTGAGAACCGAGAACGGCGCGGTCGTGCAGGGGGATCAGCGCCTGCGCTACGGCGAGCTGGCCGACGCGGCCGGACAGCTGAAGGCGCCGGATCCGAAGACGCTCACGCTCAAGGATCCCAAGGACTGGAAACTGATCGGCAAGGGTGCCAAGCGCCTGGATACGCCGGAGAAGATCACCGGGCGCGCGATCTTCGGCATGGACGTGCAGTTCGACGGCCTGCTCACCGCGGTGGTCGCGCGCGCGCCGGTGTTCGGCGGCACGGTGAAATCCTTCGACGCCACCGCCACCAGGGCGGTGCCCGGCGTGCGCGACGTGGTGCAGGTGCCGAGCGGCGTGGCGGTGATCGCCGATCACTACTGGGCCGCGTTGCAGGGCCGCAACGCGCTGAAGGTGGAGTGGGATCGCGGTCCGCATGCGGATCTGGACAGCGCGCGGCTGCACGAACAGTTCGCCGCGCAGGCGCGCACGCCCGGACCGGTGGCGGTGCAGGCGGGCGACGCCGCCGCCGCGATGGCGCAGGCGGCCAAGGTGGTGGAAGTCGAATACAGCGTGCCCTATCTGGCGCACGCGCCGATGGAGCCGTTGAACTGCACGGTGAAGATCACCGCCGACGGTTGCGACATCTGGACCGGCACCCAGTTCCAGACCGTCGACCAGCAGGTCGCCGCGCGCATCACCGGATTGAAGCCGGAGCAGATCCGCATCCACACCACCTTCCTGGGCGGCGGCTTCGGCCGGCGCGCGACGCCGGTGTCGGACTTCGTGTCCGAAGCGGTGGAAGTGGCCAAGGCGGCCAAGGCGCCGGTCAAGACGGTGTGGCCGCGCGAGGACGACGTGCGCGGCGGCTATTACCGCCCGGCCTACGTGCAGCGGGCGAAGGTCGGCCTGGGCGCGGACGGTACGCCGGTGGCCTGGCAGCAGGTGATGGTCGGCCAGTCGATCACCGCCGGCACGCCGTTCGAACCATTCACGATCAAGAACGGCATCGACGCCACTTCGGTCGAGGGCGTGGCCGATTCGCCGTACGTGCTCGGCACGCCCGCGCACCGGGTGGATCTGCATTCGCCCAAGACCGGCATCCCGGTGCTGTGGTGGCGTTCGGTGGGGCACAGCTACAACGGCTTCGTGATGGAAAGCCTGGTCGACGAACTGGCGCACGCGGCCGGCCAGGATCCGCTGGCGTACCGCCGGCGCCTGCTGAAGGATCATCCGCGCCACCTGGCCGCGCTGAACCTGGCGGCGGAGAAATTCGGCTGGGGCAAGCCCGCCGCGAAGGGACGCGGCCACGGCATCGCGGTGCACGAATCCTTCGGCAGCTACGTCGCGCACGCGGCGGAAGTGTCGGTCGAGGACGGCGTCATCAAGGTCCATCGGGTGGTCTGCGCGATCGACTGCGGGCTGGCGGTGAACCCGGACAACGTCAAGGCGCAGCTGGAAAGCGGGCTGGCCTTCGGCCTGGGCGCGGCGCTGCACGGGCGCATCACCTTCAAGGACGGGCAGGTGGAGCAGTCCAACTATCACGACTATCCGGTGCTGCGCCTGCCCGAGATGCCGGTGGTGGAAGTCCACATCGTGCCCAGCACGGAAAAGATGGGCGGCGTCGGCGAACCCGGCACGCCCCCGATCGCGCCCGCGGTCGCCAACGCGGTGTTCGCCCTCACCGGCCAGCGCCTGCGCGATCTGCCCTTCACCCTGGCGCCCGCCGCCAAATCCGCCTGAGGACCCGACGATGCGCGCCGCCGCCCTCTTCCCCATCGCCGTGCTGACGCTGCTGCTGGCCGCCTGTGGTCCACGCATCAGCGCCGAACAGAAGGCGCAGGCCCTGCAGGCCTTCGCCACCGTCGAGCAGGTGTTCCAGCACCCGCGTTGCAGCAACTGCCACATTCCCGGCGACCAGCCATTGCAGTTCGACAGCCAGACGCCGCACATGATGAACGTGGTGCGCGGCCCCGAGGGCAAGGGCGCGCCCGGCCTGCCCTGCTCGACCTGCCACGGCGAAGCCAATCCGCCCCCCGGCTACAGCGCGCACGCGCCGCCGGGCGCGCCGCACTGGCAGTTGCCGCCGCCGGATCACAAGATGGCCTGGATCGGCCTGCCGGCCGCCGAGCTGTGCGCGATGATCCAGGATCGCAAGCGCAACGGCGATCGCGATCTGCCCGCGCTGCTCAAACACGTCAGCGAGGACAAGCTGGTGCTGTGGGGCTGGAATCCCGGCGGCAGCCGCGCGCCGGTGCCGGTGCCGCACGACCAATTCGTCGCCGCGTTCAAGACCTGGACCGACGCCGGCGCGCCCTGCCCTTCCAGGTAACGCTGGCCGGCGCATGGCGGTTCGCGGGCCCGCGCGACGCGGCCGCTCCCCGTGTCGCGCGGCCATGGTGCCGCTGTCCCGATCCGCAGGCAAATCCCGGCTTAACCGTCATCTTTCTGTCATCGTTCTGCGATAGCGGCGCCGCTCGCGCGCCGGTAAGGTGCGCGACCGCTGTCCCTCCCCTCGATGATCGTCATGCTGCTGCGCCTGATCGCGCTGGCCTGCGTCTGCCTGTCGCTGGTCGGCTTCACCACTGCCCATCTGCCCGCCCTGTCGCTGGGCGAACGCCTGGCCGCGCCCGGTGGCGTGTCGCCGCTGCTGCCGCGCGATCGCATCGAGGCGATGTTCGCGCGGCTGCCGCATCGCGAGGGCTTCGTGGCGGTCAACGGCGTTCCGCTGTACTGGCGCGCGATCGATCCGGGCGACTATGGACTGCGTTATCGCTATGCCGGCGGCACCGCCGACAACCGCATGGATTTCGAGCTCGACTTCGATGCCTCCGCGCAACCGTCGACGCAGGCGCCGCGCGGCACCGTCGTGCTGCTGCATGGCTGGATGATGGATGGCGGCTCGCTGCTGCCGTGGGCGCTGGAACTGGCGCAGGCCGGCTACCGCACCATCAGCGTGGATCTGCGCAACCATGGCCGCTCCGGCGCCGCGCCGTCCGGCTACGGCACCCGCGAGGGCGAGGACGTGGTGGCGATGCTGCGCGCGCTGCGCGGACGCGGCGAGGTCACCGGTCCGCTGCACGTGATGGGCGTGTCCTACGGCGCGGCCACCGCGATCTTCACCGCGCGCGATCTCGGCGTGCAGGCCGGTGGCGTGGTGGCGATGGAATCGTTCGACAACGCCGGCAGCGCGATCCGCGACATGGTGCCGCACATGCTCACCCGTCCGGCCGCGAACTGGCGTGATCGCCTGGCCCTGCCGCTGGCACGCTGGCGCTACAGCGGCGACAGCCTGGATGTCGCCATCGCCCAGGCCGATCGCAAGCTCGGGCTGGACCTGGACAAGGTGGACGTCGGTGCGGCGCTGGCGCAGGCGCGGGCCTGCGTGCTGCTGATCCATGGCGACGCCGACCAGCACATCCCGGTCGCGCATGGGCGGCTGCTGGCGGCCGCCTCCAGGCGCGCACGCTATCTGGAAATCGCCGGCGAGGATCACCTGAGCCTGCCGATGCGACTGGATCGACTGGCGCCGACCGTGATCGACTGGTTCGACCGCACGCCGACGGCGACGCCCGCCTGCCCGCAACCGCTGGCACCGGGCGATGCTTCACGGGTCGCAAGCACGCCGGCGGCCACTACGGTTTCGCGGGGTTGATCCGGTCGGGCGCATCGAGCCGCTCGCGCCATCCGCGCGGGCGAACATCAACATGCCCGGACTGATCGCAAGCCCGAAGCGCCATGAATGCCCGGCATGAAATGGTGTCGCAAAGCACAGTGATTCCCGGCAAGTCTCCTGCTGACAGCACGCTGTCAGCAGGGGGCGCTCATCCTGCGGACTCCTCAATCACTCCAAAGGAGTCTTCGTGAAGAACCTGATCAACTGGCTGGAAATCCCTGTCGCCGATCTGGCGCGTGCAACCGCCTTCTACGAGCGCGTGTTCGATACCCGATTGAAGCGTGAAGCCATGGCGGGCGGTGACATGGCGGTATTCGACGGCGTGGAGCCGGGTGGCGCGCTGGTGCACGGGGAAAGTTTCGTGCCTTCGAACCAGGGCTGCCTGCCGTACCTGCACGCACAGGATTTGTCCGACCTGCTGGCGCGCGTGGATGCGGCCGGCGGGAAAACCGTGTTCGGTCCGTTGCAGCTGCCGGGCGACATCGGCCACATCGCGCACTTCATCGACAGCGAAGGCAACCGCATCGGCCTGCATCAGCCCCTCGCGGCCTGATCGTCGGCGGCCAGGATCGGATCCACCGCACGCCCGTCCTGGCCACGTTCCTCGCAGCGTCCGGCTTGCCTGCTTGCGGGCGGGCCGGGCGCCCTGCGGCGCGCTACTCCGTCGCCGCGACCGGCACCACCGGCCGCTGGCGCGAACGCCACAGGCCGTCGGCGGCGAAAATCAGCAGGCCGGTCCAGATCGCCGCGAAACCCAGCGCCTGCGCGGCGCCGAAGGGTTCGCGGAACACGAACACGCCGATCAGGAACTGGATGCTCGGCGCCACGTACTGCAACAGGCCCACCACCGTCAGCGGAATCCGGCGCACGCCATAGGCGAAACCGATCAGCGGGAGCGCGGTGACCACGCCGCCGAAGATCAGCAGCAGATCGATCTTCCAGCCCCAGCCCTGCAGGAAACCGCCGCCATGGCCGTTCTCGCCCCAGACGACGAACGCCAGCGCCGGCAGGAACAGGTACAGGCTTTCCACGCCGAGCCCGGCCACGGCATCGACCGCCACCAGCTTGCGCACCAGCCCATACAGGCCGAACGAGAGCGCCAGCCCCAGCGCGATCCACGGCGGCGACCCCGCCTGCCAGGTCAGCCAGGCCACCCCGATCAGCGCGAAGCCGACCGCGATCCATTGCGGACGGCTCAGCCTTTCGCGCAGCACCAGCACGCCCAGCAATACGTTGAGCAGCGGATTGATGAAGTAGCCCAGGCTGGTTTCGACCACATGGCCGGCATTGACCGCCCAGATGTACAGGCCCCAGTTGAAGGCGATCAGCAGGCTGCTCAGGCCCAGCGCGGCGAACGCGCGCGGCTGCGCGCGGACCGTGCGCAGCCAGCCGGCGCCGTTTTTCAGCGCCAGCCAGCCCACCACCAGCAGCGTGCTCCAGACAATGCGGTGGGCGATGATCTGGAACGACGGCACCACCTTGAGCAGGTGCCAGTACAGCGGCACCACGCCCCACACGACAAAGGTCAGGGTGGTGATGATCAATCCCTTGCGGTCGATGACGGAATGGCTCATGCGCGCTTCGCCTTCGCCAGCGTGATCACCACCACGCCCAGCAGGATCATCGCCATCGCGCCCAGGTCATGCGCGCTGAAACTCTCGTGCGCGATCCACGCGCCCAGCGCCACCGCGATCACCGGATTGATGTAGGCATAGCTGCCCGCCACCGCGGGCCGCACGTTGTGCAGCAGCCAGACGTAGGCGCTGAAGGCGACGATGGAACCGAACAGCGCCAGGTAACCCACCGCCAGCGTGCCCTGCACGGTCGGCCACTGGCTGAAGCGCTCGCCGATCGCCGCGCCCACCAGCAGCATGATCACGCCGCCGCAGACCATCTGCGCGGCCGCGGACATGAACGGCGACGGCAGATCGCGCCCCCGGCTCCACACCGAACCGTAGGCCCAGGCGATCGGCGCGATCAGCAGCATGATCAGCCCCTTCGGACTGGCGGTCAGCGCGCTGCCGGAGTTGAGCCAGACCACGCCGAGGAAACCGATCACGATGCCCGCCCATTCGGCGCGGGTGGGATGCTGTCCGCGCATCGCGCCGAACAAGCCCATCCACAACGGCATCGACGCCACCGCGACCGCCGCCAGGCCGGACGACACGGTCTGCTCGGCCACGCAGACGAAGCCGTTGCCGAACAGCAGCAGCGCCACCGCCATGAAGGCCAGGTTCTTCCACTGCGCGCGGGTCGGCGCGGCATAGCCGCGCCAGCGCAGCACCGCGTACATCAGGGTGCCGGCGACGATGAAACGGCCACCGGCCATCAGCAGCGGCGGATAGCCGCCCTCAAGGGCCAGGCGGATGCCGAGATAGGTCGAGCCCCAGACGACATAGACCAGGGCCAGGGCGACAACGACGGCGATGCCGCCGCGCGCGGGCGCGGCGGTGCTGGAAGTGGAGGAGTTCATGGGGGAGGCGCCAAGCGTATTGGGACTTATTCTAGGACAGCGCCGAAGGCCGCGGCGTGACACCACCGTTGAAAGGTTTCACGGTCCGCCTTTCATCTGGCTCAAGTCTCGCGGCAGGCGCGGTGTTCACGGGATGCGACGCAAGTCGCGACCTCGGCCCCGGTTCATCGCGCTTCCCGAAACGAATCGCCGCGCCGGGCGCACCGTAAGACGACCAACAAAAAAGCGCGGCCCGAAGGCCGCGCTCTCGGTTCAACCGGCGCGTCGCCGGCTCAGTCGGCCCAGCGTCCCGGGCCGGTGGATTCCGGCAGCACCTGCGCCGACAGCTTGCGGTCCTGGTTCAACACGCCGATGGCGTCGCCCAGGATCGCGGCCGACTCGCGCAGCAGCGGATCCGGACGCTTGTCGACCAGCTTCTCGCGGGCGGCATCCTTGACGATGTCGCGCTCGCTCGCGCCCAGGCCGTCATCGGCCAGATCATCGGCCAACGGATCCAAGGTCAGCCCCAGTGCCTTGCGCTCGGCCTGGCGGGTCTTGCGCAGCGAATCCTGCTTGTCGCGTTCGGCGCGGCGCTCGGCCTCGTTGAGCGAGACGTACTTCTTGGCCGCCTCGGCGCGGAACGTCGCCACGTCCTCGGTCCACCACTGGAACTCCTTGTCCTTGGCCACGCGCGAGGCGTGCAGGGCTTCCAGTTTCGGCAGCAGCGGCGCGAAATTGCCGTACTGGGTGTGCGGCACCGCGGCGATGCGGGTCCACGGCAGCGCGTTGTCGTAGGTGCTCTCGCCGAACTCGCTGGCGTCCACCGTCACCGGGAAGGCCACGTCCGGCACCACGCCGCGGTTCTGGGTGCTGCTGCCGCCGGGCAGGAAGAACTGCGCGATGGTCAGCTTGAGCTGGCCGAAGCGCGCTTCCTCGTTGGCCGGCCAGCGGTCGAGGTCGACCAGGTTCTGCACCGTGCCCTTGCCGAAGCTCGGCTCGCCGATCACCAGGCCGCGGCCGTAGTCCTGGATCGCGCCGGCGAAGATCTCGGACGCCGACGCCGAGCCGCGGTTCACCAGCACCGCCAGCGGGCCGTCCCAGGCGACGCCGGCATCGTCGTCGTCCTCGACGCTGACCCGGCCGCCGGATTCGCGCACCTGCACCACCGGGCCCTTGTCGATGAACAGGCCGGTCAGCTCGACCGCCTCGTCCAGCGAACCGCCGCCGTTGTTGCGCAGGTCCATCACCACGCCGTCCACCTTCTGCGCCTTGAA
>NZ_JBQCIJ010000044.1:0-103007 GCF_051953815.1 Pseudoxanthomonas sp.
CACCAGGCCCGAGGCCGAATGGGTCAGGTTGCCGGCCCAGTCGTAGGCATACACCGTCGCCCCGGTCTCCGGCTCGATGCTTTTGCACAGCAACTGGTCAGCCTGGTAGACGTAGTGGCGGTCCACGCGCAGGCTGCCGTCCGCGTTGCGCCGCGTCAGCCGTTTGACCTTGCCAAACACATCACGCTGGATTTCCGTGGCTGCCGTGTCCACACCGGCAAACTGCGTCACCCCGGTGAGTACGTCGGTACTGGGCTGGTCGAAGACCTGGTACTCATACAGCGTCTGCTGCCCACGCGGGTTGGTCACCCGGGTCTTGAACCCGGGCAGGTACTCGGTGAGCGTCACCAGCAGATGGTTCGGCGCCGCCAACTCACTGTCCTGGGTCACCGACGTCACCCGGCCCAGGGCGTCGTACTCGGTATAGGTGCCCTTCGTCGATGCATGCACCGGGACCGCGGGGTTGGCCCAGGTGTTGATGATGCCGGTGTCGGATGTGCGCTGCGGATAGGACTGGAAGACGGGCCGCCCCTCGCTGTCGTAGCGCGTGACCGACTGCGACATCGTGCCGGCCACGTCCTGCATGTCATACGACTCGGAAATCACCGGACGCCACAATGCGTCGAACAGCACCACTTTGCGACCGTAGCCGGTGGTCACCGTCTGCTGCCAATAACCGGCGGGCATGCCGCCATAACCGGTGCTGGCGGGCGCGAACGATTGATACGTCACCTGCCACTTCGACGCATCGCAGACGCCGGCCTGCGTCTCGGACGGATAGGTGATGCTCGCCATCCGCCCCATGGCGTCATAGGTGTAGCAGGTCTTGGCCCCGGTCTCGTCCGTCACCGAGGCAATCCAGCCCCGGTCATCCACCACCGCCGACTGGCTTGTGCTGTCGGCATGGGTGATGGTCTGCGGAATGCCCCGCTTCCAGTTGCCGAAGGTGGTGATGTTGTTGTTGCCGTCCTTGACCGTCTTCAGCGTCCCCAGCTGGCCGCTGGCCACCGTGGAGGTGGCGTCGTAGGTCAGGGTCTGCGTCAGCTTGCCGAAGGACTTCACCGTCACCGGTCGGGCCAGGGTGTCGTAGGTCGTCTCCGACATCACGATGCCGCTCGGCGCCCAGGACGGCGTGCACTCGGCCGGTGC
Organism: Pseudoxanthomonas sp.; assembly: GCF_051953815.1. Taxonomy (GTDB): domain Bacteria; phylum Pseudomonadota; class Gammaproteobacteria; order Xanthomonadales; family Xanthomonadaceae; genus Pseudoxanthomonas_A. The sequence goes on from NZ_JBQCIJ010000044.1 coordinate 1,150, forward strand.
CACGCAGGTGACCTTGGCCGTCTGCCCCAGCACCCATAACGTCGTGTTGTCGTGGTACTCGATAGTCTCGGTCTTGCTGTACGTCTGCGCCTGCGCCGCCAGGGGCAAGGCCACCAGCACGCTCAATACCGTCCGCTTCATCCCCTGCTTCCCTGTCCGCGTCATGCGTGATTCCCCATCGGAACCGGCCAAGGCCGGTCGTTCTGTCCTGTCCCTGCCGCATCCCGTCATGGCGACGGCGCGCTGCTCTTGGTGACGCTGATTGGGCGCGCGTACTGGTCATAGCTGTTGGCCGTGTAGGTAAAGCCGGTGCCCTGGCGCTTGATGGTTCGGGTCTTTACCGGTGTCAACTTGCCCGCCATGTAGTCGCCGCGCGTATAGAGGCTGCTACCGAGATATTGGGGATAGGGCTGCCCCGTCGGGTCGGTCTGATAGACGGTTTCCTCCACTTCCAGGACGTTGGTCGGGCCGGAGCCTGACTCCGTCTTCAGCAAACGGCCTTCGCTCTGGCGATAGCGGTTGCCGAAGGTATAGCGCGTCCAGCTATCCGGCCCCGTGACTTCCACCGTTTTGGTCGCTATGCATCCTGCCGCACAGTTTTCCTCCCAACTGTTGTTGGGCGCGCCGTAGCTGTAGGTCCAAATATTAGGAGATGCGAGGCCGGGACCTTCGATCTTCTTCTGGATGATGCCCACCGTGTTGAACAGAAAAGGCGTCTGGGCGTAGTCATCCAGTACCGCGATGCCGCCTGGTCTTACGCAGACCTTGGGCACGTAAGACCTGCCATGAGTGCGGGACTGGAAGCTGAAAGTGCCCGTGGCACCGGAGGGATGGGTGATGGTGCCCGTATACACGGATTGGACAGTGCTGGCTCCGGACTTGGAGCACATCAACTCGCTTGGCGAATAGGGGGTTGTGAAGGCATTGCGCAGGCTTGAAAAATCAATCTGCCAGCGACTCTGGTCAGGCAGCCTGACTTCCGTAAGTCCATTACCGTAGGTATACGTCCATGTCCTGGTGCCATCGGTAACCGTACTGATGTGGCCTGCGGCATCGTAGGTCATCGTCAGGGAGCGCCCGTCATTGGCGACCATGCTCAGCAGTCGCCACGGCTTTGCGGTGTCATAGGTATACGTGATGTAGTTGCCCGCCCTGTCTTCCACGCGGGTGGGAAGAAAACGGACTTCTTCGCGCATCAGGCCGGACCCTGTTCCCGCCGGTGCGGCCATGACGCTGGCGTCCCGCGCTGCGAGGGCATCGATGGGCCCGCCGACCGTCTTGGTGATGACCGCGACCTCCCGCTTGGCGACCCAGTTGAACCAATAGCGGGTGCCATCCGGGGCCACTGCCAGGAATGCATCGCCCGCCACGCCGTTGGCGGTGCTGGTGAGGCAGGAGAAGGCCCAGAGATTTTCGGTAATCCAGACATAGGTCTTGCCGTCGTTGGGACGCGGCAACGTCGGATTCTCGATGAGCAGTATTTCCTGGTCGCCCCCCGCCGGCGTATGCAGGTGGTTGCCCTGCCAGTATTCGGCGGCGGCCCAGAATCCGCTGGGAGAGCCATCGGCGATGGGCGGTTCGGGCGGAAACGAGTTTCCGCCGGCGCAGCGCTGGTTCCTGGCCGCGGTCGTGGTGCCGTTCACCTGCCATCCCTTGCCATACGCGAAGACCCCGCGCAGATGCGGCAAATCCAGTTCCCAGTCCGCAAATCCACCGTCCCGGCTCAGCAGGCGGTTGCGATCCAGCTGGTCACGACTTTCCACAACGAATCGCCGGCGAATTTCCATCGGCAATCCGTTGTTGCCGGGCAGGCTGACATCCAGCGCGGAGAAACTCGTCGCGCCGGTGTAAAAACTGATGCTTTCACCGAACAGACCCGTTCCCAGCGCACCCACCACCTGGGTTGCCTGGACGGTCTTTTCGTATTCCTGCGGAATGGTGACCTGCGCGAAAGCAGGCAGGGTGGCAACCGACGTCGCCAGAAGCAGTGTCCCGATGGAGCCCTTCATTTACCTCGTCCCTTTCAACCGTGGCCGGTCGAATTCCCTGATTGCGCGACGAGCTCGCCGCGTCCCCTGAAGCAAAAGCAGATGCGAGTATCAATACCTGTCCATGGATACCCGCGTCAACTCGGTCTCCTCCCCCTCCGAAACATCATTGCCCGGTCAGGAATTCCCCCATGAATTCCAAACTGGTCATCGCGCCGCAACATATCCATCCTTGCTCCCCCGGGGCGACAACACCACCTGCCACAGCTGCGAGCGCCGGCTGCGGAATGTGGCCATGGACGCCGCGAGATAGAAGCGCCACATGCGGCGGAAACGTTCGTCGTAGCGGGCGTCGAGATCCGGCCATGCGCGTTCGACGTTGGCGCGCCAGGCCTGCAGGGTGCGGTCGTAGTCGGTGCCGAAGTTGTGCCAGTCCTCGAGGACGAACAGGCCTTCGCTGGCCTGCGCGATCTGTGCGGCGGACGGCAGCATGGAGTTCGGAAAGATGTATTTTCCAATCCACGGATCGGTGTGGTTGACTGAGCGGTTGGTGCCGATGGTGTGCAGCAGGAACAGGCCATGTTCCGGCAGGACGCGGCGCGCGGTTTCGAAATAGGTGCGGTAGTTCTTGACGCCGACGTGCTCGAACATGCCCAGCGAAAACACCGCGTCGAAAGACTCGTGTAGATCGCGGTAGTCCTGCAGGCGGATTTCGATGGGCAGGCCCCTGCACAGTTCGCATGCATACTCGGCCTGTTCTTTCGAGATGGTCACGCCGACGCCGGAGATGCCGTATCGCTCGGCGGCGAACTTCAAGGCCTCGCCCCAGCCGCAACCGATGTCCAGCACGCGCATGCCCGGTTTCAATTGCAGTTTGCGGCAGACCAGATCCAGTTTGGCGACCTGCGCGTCGTCGAGATTGTCGGCCTGCCGCCAGTAGCCGCAGCTGTAGACCAGCCGCGCGCCCAACATGGCGCGATAGAGGTCGTTGCCGAGATCGTAGTGGCGCTCGCCGACTTCGCGGCTGCGGCGGCGGGTCTGCGGATTGAAGAAACGCGCGAACAGGGCGTCGCGGATTTCGCCGGCGCCGTGCACGCGTTCGTCCAGCCGCGCGTTCAACACATGGAACAGGAAACCGTCCAGCGAGCCGGCATCCCAGTCGCCATCCATGTAGCTTTCACCCAGGCCCAGCGAGCCTTGCCCCAGCATTCGCGCGTAGGCGCGCGGATCATGGACCTGGATGTCCCAGGGCCGATCACCGCCAATCCGCACATCCGCTTCCGCCAGTAGTCGTTCGACCCGTTGCGCGAAGCGTGACGTGCTCATGGCATGCCCTGTCGTGTGGACCCTATTGGGCGAACAGACCGCTGTAGGCGGACGACAGATGCGGTCGCAATACGGCGGCCGGGACATCGACGGTCTGGGTGCCGTCCGCGTAGGGGCCGACCTGGTACGGCGGGAACACGAAGCGCAACGCGCTGATGTGGCCGCTGGTGTCGAGCACCGGCACGAACTGGGCGAAGTTCTCCGCCTTGGGCTCGGTGCCGTCGTCGATCATGCGCGAGGCGTTCTTGAGCACTTCGCTGCGCTCGGCCGGTGCCAGCTCATCGGCTTCCGCGCGCAGGGTCACGCTGGTCAGCAATTGTTCGCGGACGTAATCGCTGACGGCTTGCCAGCCGGCGGGTTTGGCGATGAGGTCCCCCGCAGAGAGCAGGTGGTTCTGCTGCGGCAACCAGACGAAACGCGCGATCAGCGGCTGGCCATGCGCGCCGCCGGTGTAGCGGCTGCCGTCGGCGGCCACCGCCACCATCTGCGGGGTTTCCAGCAGTTTCTCGAAACTCAGCGAAAGCTCGTACGGCGCGGTGGGTTTGTCGTTGCCGAAACCGTCCACCGCCTCCATCAGTTCGCCGCGCGCGGCCTGCGCGTAGTCGGACAGCGCCTTGGCCAGGCCGGGATAGCGATCGATGCCCGGCGGATAGGTGATGCCGACGACGTAGCGTTCGTTGGTCTCGATGACATCCTTGAGATCGACCGGTGCCACCGGCGCGGTGGCTTCCGCGACGGGCGCGCCGGCCTCCGGCGTCAGGGCCGTGGGGGCCTGCGGACCATCGGGTTCGCGCTTGCACGCGGCCAGCGCCAAGGCCAGCGCCGCGATCATCAGGGGGCTGCGGTAAACCGGGTTCACGTCAGGGGCTCCTTCCACTCAACGAGCGCACAGTTTATGCCGCGTCGCAGCAGCCCTCCAGCCCCTCGCACGGGAATACAGCGTCACGCCAGCAGGTCGGCGTACTCGGGATGGCGCTGCACGTACACCGCCGAGTACGAACAGGCCGGCACCACCTTCCAGCCTGCGGCGCGCGCGTGGTCGAGCGCCGCCTTGACCAGTTGCGCGGCGACGCCGCGGCCGCCGATGGCCTCGGGTACGCCGGTGTGCTCGATGACCATGCGGTCCTCGCGTAGGCGATAGATCAGTTCGGCTTCGTGGCCATCCACTTCGGTGGAGAAGCGGTGATTGGCGGGGTCGTGCTGAATCGTGATGTCCATCACTATCTCATTGAATCCAGAGGGGTTCCATTCTGCCGTGGCGGCCGGGAATGCGACAGAAGCCGACGCGCCGCGTCACTCTTGGTCACGTCAAAAAGCTGACGGAGGGCTCTATTTCACGGTGTTTTCACTCCCGGGGCCCGATTGGCACGGTCTGTGCGTAATCCCTGGCAAGCCATCCGGTTGAGGGAACACCATGAGCGCCAACGATCACCCGTCCGACATCCCGTCCGTCGCCAGCGATTTCACCCTGCTGGAAGGCCTGTTCCAGTTGACCGTGACGGGTCACACCGAAGACTGGGAATTCGAGCGGCTCAACAATGCCGTCTACGAACGCCTGCTGTCCAACTACGCGCAGGAAGAAGTCGGCAGCGTCAAGCTGTCCAAGACCCTGATGGCGGGTTGAGGCCTCGCCTCCCCGCCTCCGTTCCCGCTTCCCGGCCGCGCGTGCAGAACCGGAGAGCGGGACAGGCGCTTCGACGCCGGGCGCCCTGATTTTTCGACCCCTACTCCTCGCCGCGATGATCGCGTTTGCCCTGGCTGCGGCGATCGCGCGCGCTCATGCTGCCCTGGATGGCCTTCATCCGGCTTTCGGCGGCGTGCAGTTCCAGTGACTTGCTCGCCGCCGTCGAGGACTGATAGCCATCCGGCGGCGGCGGCGTCCCGGCCGGCGCCTGATCCAGTCGCTGCCAGGCCGCCGGTTCGCGGTCGCGTTGCTGCTTTTCGGCCAGCAGTTCCTGGGTGCGCGCCAGGGCCTGCTCGGGGGTGATTCCGGGTCGGCGCGACGGCGCTGTGCGCCGGGTGCGCGTTCCGCTCCGGGGCGTCTGCCCGGCGGAAGGGGATCTGCGGGCCGCGCCGCCGCCGCCCGGGGCCACCGCACGCTTGCGCGCGGTGGCGCTCGCTGTCTTACGCGTCGTCGTCCGAGCGGCTTTCTTCGCCGGCTGGCTGGCGGCGCCGACGGTCTTGCGCGCCGTGGTCTTGCCGGCGGCCTTCCGCGCGGTCTTCCTGACCGCCTTCGTCGCTTTCGCCGCGGTCTTCCTCGCGCCGGCGGCGCCCGTCTTGCGGGCGGACTTCTTGGCGACCTTGCGGGTGGTCTTGCCTGCGGAAGCGGTCGCTTTCTTCGCGACCTTGCGGGCCGCCTTCTTCGCCACCTTCCCGACCGCCTTCTTTGCTGCCTTCTTCGCGGTCTTCTTTGCCGCCTTCTTCGTCGCCCTGCCGGTGGTCTTGCGGGCGGTGCTGCGGGTGCGTGTCGCCATGCTGCCTCCACGGGTGTGGTTCACCCGTGGGATAGCACAGCTAATCTTCAGATCAGGTGATTGACCGCTGTCGCGTTCAGCCGCCGAACCGGGTCAGCTGGCCGAGGAAATGGCTGAGCACGTCAGGTTCCATCGCGATCATGAAGAGCACGCCATAGGCGGCGCCGGCCAGGTGCGCGCCATGGTTGACGTTGTCGCCGCCGCGCTTGTCCATCCAGATGCTGTAGGCCACGTAGAGCACGGCGAACACGATGGCCGGCATCGGGATGAAGAACACGCCGATCATCGCCCACGGATTGATCAGGATGAACGCGAACAGCACCGCCGATACCGCGCCGGATGCGCCCAGGCTGCGGTAGTTGGGGTCCTTCTGGTGCTTGAGATAGGTCGGCAGGATCGACACCACCAGCGCCGACAGGTAGAAGCCGATATAGACCAGCACGCTGCCGGTCAGCCGGGTGATGATCTGTTCCATGATCCGGCCGAAGAAGAACAGCGTGACCATGTTGAACAGCAGGTGCCAGATGTCGGCATGGATGAAACCGTAGGTCACCAGCCGGTCGTACTGCTTGTTGCGGTCGATGGCGGGCGGCCAGAGGATCAGGCGGCCGGCCAGCGACGGCGTGCGGAACGCCAGCAGTGAAACCGCCGCGGTGACCAGGATCAGGATGAGGGTGATGGGGGCTTGCATGGGAATTCCTCAGACCGCGCGGTAATTGTCCTGCATCGGGTAGCGTCGCGCGTACAGGGCGAACGCCAGCGCCGCAAGGAAGGCGAAGCCGGCGAAGAAGAACATCAGGAAGGCATTCTCGCTCAGGCCGGTGCTGGCGATGTGCGAGGTGACCGTTTCATTGCGCACGCCGGCATTGGTCAACAGCACCCACAGGCTGCCGAAGGTGCTGGTCAGGTACCAGAACGCCATGATCACGCCCTTCATCGCCTGGGTCGCCTGGCTGTAGGCGAACTCCAGCGCGGTCGCCGAGACCAGGATTTCACCGAAGGTCAGCAGTGCGTACGGCAGGATCTGCCAGGCCAGCGAGACCGGATCGCCGCCGTCCATCCACAACTGCAGCGTGCCGGCGACCACCCAGGCCAGGCCGGAGAACGCGATGCCCCAACCCATCCGGCGCAGCGGCGTCGGTTCGAAGCCGAGCTTGCGCAGGGCCGGATACAGCACCAGGTTGTTGAACGGTATGAGCAGCATCACCATCGCCGGATTCAGCGCCTGCAACTGGCCGGCGCTCTTGATCAGCCAGCTCGGCCACCACCACGCGTCATGCGGCATCACCATCTCGTTGCCCTGCAGCACCCAGGTGGAGGCCTTCTGGTCGAACAGCGACCAGAACGGCGTGACCAGCGCGAATACGATCAGGATCCGCAGCACCGCGCGCACGCTGTCCACGGCGGCGTCGGGATGGCGGCCGCGCGCGCGCTCCAGCTGCATCGAGGCGCCCACGCCGCCGAAGGCGATCAACACGCCCAGCGCCAGACACGCGGCGATGACGAAGCCGAACGAATCCGGCCACCAGCCCGGCGCCATGCCCACCAGCGAAAGCGCCCACAGCACCAGCAGCGCCACCGCGATCGCCGCACCCAGCATCGCCACGGCATAACCCCAGCGTCCCTCGCCTTGCCGGGTCGTCGCCAGCGCGGTGCGCACGACGCGCAGGAACGAATCCGGATCCTCGCCCGACGGCGGCACGTTGACGTATTGCCTGCGTCCCAGCCAGAAGATGAAGGTGGCGATGAACATCAGGATGCCGGGAATGCCGAACGCCACCGCCGGCCCGTAGTGATTGAGGAACAGCGGCATCAGCAGCGACGCGAAGAACGAACCGAAGTTGATCGTCCAGTAGAACGCGTCGAAGACGATCTTGGCCTTGCTCTTGTTGCTCTGGTCGAACTGGTCGCCCACGAACGACACCACCAGCGGCTTGATGCCGCCCGAGCCCAGTGCGATCAGGAACAGGCCGGTGTAGAAACCGGTGCGGTGGTCTTCGAACAACGCCAGGCAGGCATGGCCGGCGCAGTAGATCAGCGAGAACCACAGCACGGTGTTGTATTTGCCGAAGTAGCGATCCGACAACCAGCCGCCCAGCAGCGGGAAGAAGTACACGCCGATGACGAAACTGTGGAAGACGTCCTTGGCCACGCCCGCCCGGTCGGCTTCGGGCAGGTAGGCCAGCAGGATGCTGCTGGTCAGGAACTGCACCAGGATGTTGCGCATCCCGTAGAAGCTGAACCGCTCGCAGGCCTCGTTGCCGATGATGTAGGGAATCTGCCGAGGCATCCGGCCGGCGGTCGCTTCGTTGGGAGTGGTCATCCGGTGTTCCGATGGCAAATTGCGGGAAGGTTACCGTATCCGCTCCGAGGGGTCGAACCTCCTTGGTCATGCTGGGCGCGGCGGCTTCCGGGCGGCATCATTCGGTGTTTTCGACCTCCCGGGTGCCGTTCATGCTTCGTCCGCTCCGTGTCGCCGTCCTGCTCGCCCTCGCCCTGCCCGCGGTTCCGGTCTTCGCCGCCGCATCGGATCTGACCACCGAATCCGAACGCTCCGGGTTCGTCCGCACCGGTCGCTACGAGGAAGTCATCGCGCTGTGCGATCGCTTCGCCAAGGCGTATCCGAAGGCGGTGCGCTGCATCGAGTTCGGCACCACGCCGGAGGGCCGGCCGATGAAGGCGCTGGTGGCGTCCACCCGCGGCGCGTTCACCCCCGACCAGGCCCGTCGCCAGAACCTGCCGGTGGTGCTGATCCAGGGCGGCATCCATGCCGGCGAGATCGACGGCAAGGACGCGGGCTTCCTGGCCCTGCGCGAAGTGTTGGACGGAAAGGCCGCGCCCGGCGCGCTCGACAAACTGGTGTGGGTGTTCGTGCCGGTGTTCAACGTCGACGGCCATGAGCGCTTCGGCGCCTGGAACCGTCCCAACCAGCGTGGCCCGGAGGAGATGGGTTGGCGCGTCACCGCGCAGAACTACAACCTCAACCGCGACTACGTGAAAGCCGACGCGCCGGAGATGCAGGCGATGCTGCGGCTGGTGCAGCAATGGGATCCGCTGGCCTACGTGGATCTGCACGCCACCGACGGCGCCCAGTTCGAGCACGACATCTCGGTGCAGGTCGAACCGGTGCATGCCGGCGATGCCGGCTTGCGCGTGGCCGGTCGCGATCTGCGCGACGGCGTGCTGGCGGATCTGGCCAAGCAGGGTTCGCTGCCGCTGCCGTACTACCCGTCTTTCGTGGTCGGCGACGATCCCAGCTCCGGTTTCGAGGACGGCGTCGCCCCGCCGCGTTTCTCGCACGGCTATTTCCAGCTGCGCAACCGCATCGGCATGCTGGTGGAAACGCATTCCTGGAAGGAATATCCGGTACGGGTGAAGATCACCCGCAACACCATCGTCGCGACGCTGGACCAGATCGCCGCACACGGTACGGACTGGCTGAAGGTCGCGCAGCAGGCCGACGCGGCGGCGGCGAAGCTGGCCGGCCAGCCGGTGCCGCTGGAATGGGCGGCGAGCGAGAAGAGCCACACGGTCGAGTTCCGCGGCTATGAATACACCCGCACGCCGTCGGACGTGTCCGGCGCGCTGATGACCCGCTATGACGAGACGAAGCCGCAGATCTGGAAAGTGCCGATGCGCGACGATCTGCATCCCTCGCTCAGCATTCCCGCGCCCGGCGCGGGCTACCTGGTACCAGCCGCGCATGCCGCGTGGGTCGGCGAGAAACTGAAGCAGCACGGCATCGAGTTCCGCCGCGTTCCGGCGCTGGCGAAGGAAAAGGTCGAGGCCTTCCGCGCCACCCGCACCCGCTTCGGCGCGCAACCGGTGGAAACCCACCAGCGCCTGACCGTGGAAGGCGCGTGGGCGCCGGAAACGCGCGATGTGCCGGCCGGTTCGCTGTTCGTGCCGATCGCGCAGGCCAAGTCGCGCCTGCTGATGGCGCTGCTGGAGCCGCAGGGACCGGATTCGCTGGCCGCCTGGGGCGAATTCAACAGCGCGTTCGAGCGCAAGGAATACATGGAGGACTACGTAGCCGAGGACGTGGCCCGCAAGATGCTGCAGGACCCGGCGGTCAAGGCCGCATTCGATCAGAAGCTGAAGGAGGATCCGGAATTCGCCAAGAATCCGGGCGCGCGCCTGGAGTTCTTCTATCGCCGCCATCCGGCATGGGACGAGCGCTTCAACCTGTATCCGGTCTACCGCACCAACCGGGTTCCATGACGGCCGGAGGGGCTTCCGCCTCTCATGAGCTCGCGGGAATCCAACAGCGTCATCCCGGCGAAAGCCGGGATCTTTTTTGCGGAATCGCCAGCGCGGCGGAAAAACTCCGCTCCATCGGATGCCCGGCGCCGAACTTGTCCGGCTGCCTGTGGCAAGAACGCGCGGACCGCCCTACTCGACTTTCATGATGCCGCGGCGCGGCGCGATGTTGCCGAACGTGGTGGCGGCGACCGGCGCGCCCATGTCGATCAGGACCTCGCGCTGCTGCGCGACCGGCGTGCGCAGGGTCCGGTCTTCGAACTCGGCCAGCGCGGCGAACGCCGGCAGCGCGTGCATGCGTTCGACGAAGGCCGCCGCGCGCGGCCAGCGGTTGGCGTCGATCCGGTAGCGCACGAACGTGGCATTGCGGAAGAACGCGGCGATGGCGACGTCGGCCACGCCGACATCGCCGAACAGGAAGCCCTCCGCCGGCAACTGGGTTTCCAGGTAGTCCAGCGCGTCCGGCAATTCCTCCTCGCGCGCCTTGCGCACGACCGCCTCGTCGGGCGTCTCGCCGAACAGGTAACGCTTGACGCGCAACTGGTAGAACATCCGCCAGATGATCACCTCGCCCAGCCGCGAGTCGGCGAATTCCTCCAGCCAGCGCGCGCGGGCGCGATCGCGGGGCGCGGCCGGATACAGGGCGGGCGTGGGTTGCAGATCCTCCAGGTATTCGCAGATCACGGTGGAATCGTTGAGGACGAAATCGCCGTCGATCAGCACGGGGATGCGCCGCAGCGGACTGAGTCGCGAGAACGCGTCGTCGCCGATGAAGGGCGCGAACGGGTCGATCCGGTACGCAATCCCTTTCAATTGCAGGCAGACCAGCACCTTGCGCACGTAGGGCGACAGGTAGTTGCCCAGGATCGTCACGGGTTCGCGCATGCGCATGCTCCAGGAGAAAGGCCCCGAGCCTGCGGGCAGCCGGTGGCGCGGTCAAGCCTCAGCCCAGCGCGGTATCCAGCGTCATCATCAGGCAGAAGCCGATGGCCAGGCCCAGCGTCGCGAAACCGCCGTGTCCATGCCGGTTGGATTCGGGAATGACGCTGTGCGCCACCGCGGTCAGCATCGCGCCGGCGGCGAAGGCCAGCCCCCACGGCAGCAGCACCGCCGAAACGCCAACCGCCCAGGCGCTGAGCACCGCGGCGAACGGCTCGACCACGCCCGAGAACGCGCCAATGAACACCGCCTTGGCCCGCGTCATGCCGGCGCCGGCCAGAATCAGCGCCACCACCAGGCCTTCCGGAACGTCCTGCAGGGCGATGCCCATCGCCAGGCCCTCCGCGCCGGGAAGATGCCCGCCCGCCGCGACCCCGACCGCCATCCCTTCTGGAATGTTGTGCAGCAGGATCGCGAACACGAACACCAGCACGCGCGCCGGCACCAGCGGCGCATCCGGATGCGCGTCCACCGGTTCGTCCACCAGCACGCGGTCCAGTCCCAGCAGGGCCAGCGCGCCAAGCAGCAGGCTGCCGCTGATCAGCGCCGCCGCGCCCCAGCGCCCGTAGCCGATCTGCTGGGCCGCCTCCAGTCCGGGCAGGATCAGCGAGAACGCGGTCGCGGCCAGCATCACTCCGGCGCCGAAACCGAGCAGGCCATCGGCCAGGCGCTGCGGCAGGCCGCGCACCACCAGCACCGGCACCGCGCCGAGCGCGGTGGCGAGCGCGCACAGGGCACCTCCACGCCAACCGGCCATCGCGCCGACGGCCTGGGCCGGCGCGGTGAACAGGGTCCACAGGCTCGCGGCGATGATCAGGCCGGTGGCGGCCAGATAGGGCCAGGCGTTGGCCTGGCGGAAGGCCAGCGGTTGCAGTACGCGATTCATGACCGGCGGCTCCGGAATCGGTGCGCGGACGCACCGGACGCACGCCGGATACTAGCGCCGGGTCCGGCCGGCAGCCATTCGGAAGCGCCGATGGCCATGTTCGGTCCGGCCTATCGCGCGCTGACGCCGGCCTGCATGTATTTCCAGTTGCGCGGCTTGCCCTCGGCCAGCCATTCGATCGACTGGGCGATGCGCCGCTGGCGGGTGTCCTCGCGCTTGGCCTCGGCCACCCACTCGACGTACTCGCGCCGATGGCTGGGGCTGAACGCCTCGAACGCGGCCAGCGCCTTGCGGTTCTTCTTCAGCGCGGCGAGGAAATCCGTCGACGGTTCCGGCGCCGGGCGTGGCGCCGACCGCTTGCGCGGGCCGGCGGATTTCACGCCTTCCTCGTTCAATTTCATCGCCTTGCGGATCAGCGGCAGCAGTTGCTTCTTCGGCGGGATGTCGGCCAGCCGGGTCATCTTGCCGAAGCTGCCCATGCCATCGCGCGGCACGCCTTCGCCGACCACCAGCGCGTGTTTCCAGAACCCGAACGAGGCGTGCTGCTTGAACGCCGCCATGCCGCACAGGATGCCGCCGGCGTGCATGAAGGTCGGCATGCCCCACTTCAGGGTTTCCTCCACCTGCGGGCAGGCTTCGTGGACGAGGGCGCGCAGCTTTTCCAGGATCGGGCGCGCGAATTCGGCCGATTGGGCGATGTAGGCATCGATGCGGGGATCGTGCTGGCTCATCGTAAGGCTCCTGCCACGGGACCAGCGGCCACTCTAGCGCGCCGCCGGCCACGCAGGAACGCCGTCACGGTGGGTGAAGCTTCGCGCGACTATGCTGGCCGTTTCGCCGAAGGAAGAAACAGGACATGGCCCTTCGTCCCGCGCTCCCCGCCGCCCTGCTGATCGCCCTGGCCGCCTGCCAGCCGAAGCCGGCGGCCGATGCCCCGGCCACGCCCGCGACCCGCGCGGCAACCACGATCCACGGCGAAGCCGCCTACCGCGAGCGGATCGCGCCGCCTCCCGGCGCGGTGCTGACCGTGCAGCTGATCGACAATCAGTTGGCCGACACGCCCACCGCGATCATCGCCAGCACCGAGGTCAAGGACGCCAAGGGACCGCCGTTCGCGTTCGACCTGCCCTACGACGCCACCAAGCTCCGGGCCAACGGCAGCTACGGTCTGCACGCGAGCCTGCGCGACGGCGCCGGCAAACTGTGGTTCGTCACCGACACGCGCACGAATGTGGTGCCGGGCGATGGCCAGACCGCCCGCCTGTCCCTGATCCGCGTCGCCGACGAATCGCCTGGCGACGCGGTCGTGAAGACCCGATGGCAGTGCGGCGATCAGCGCATCGGCGCCAGTTTCGACAACGGCCCGGCCGACAACGTCAGCCTGGACCTGGGCGGCAAGCCGCTGGTGCTGCCGCACGCGGTGTCCGCGTCCGGCGCACGCTATGCCGACGCCGCCGGCAACGAATTCTGGACCAAGGGCCGCGAAGGCATGCTGACCCTGGCCGGCAAGGAAAAAGTGGATTGCACCCAGACCGACGAAGTGTCGCCGTGGGACGCGGCGCGCGATCGCGGCATCGCCTTCCGCGCGGTCGGCAACGAACCGGGCTGGTGGGTGGAGGTCGGCGCGGGCAAAACGCCGTCGCTGCACGCGGAACTGGACTACGGCGAGCGCAAGCTTGATGTGGCCGGCGCCGAGGCCACCGCGGACGGTTTCCGCGGCAGCACCGGTGATGGCGTCAAGGTGGCGCTGGCCGCCACGCGCAAGGCCTGCCAGGACGACATGAGCGGGCAGGACTTCCCGGCCACCGCCGTACTGACCGTCGGCGACAAGACCTATCGCGGCTGCGGCCGCTTCCTGGCGGAGTGATCGTCATGCCGCGCCGTTCCCGTCAGCGCTCGGGCTTCCGCAAGCCCCTCGTCATCATCGCCGTCCTGCTGGTCCTGATTGGAGGCTGGTTCTGGCAGCAGCAACGCGCGCGCCACGACGCCGTGGGCGAAGCGCCGCCCACGATCGGCGCCAACGCCGGCGCGCCTGCGGGCCGTTCCGAACTGCCACTGCCGCCGATCGAGTCCACCCGGGTCGGCGCGGATGCCGGCACGTCCGTCGCGCCGCCGCCTCCGCCCGCCGCGACGCCCGTGTCGGCGCCGGCGACGACAAACGACACCCTGCCCGCGTTCCTGCCACCGGAAGCGCATCGCACCCTGGCCCTGATCGCCCGGGGCGGGCCGTTCCCGAACCGCCAGGACGGCAGCGTGTTCGGCAACCGCGAAGGCCGCCTGCCCGCCCGGCAGCGCGGCTACTATCGCGAATACACCGTCGACACCCCGGGCCTGGATCACCGCGGCGCGCGCCGCATCGTCACCGGCGGACAGCCCCCGGTGGAGTACTACTACACGGATGATCACTATGAGAGTTTCCGCCGCTTCGACATTCCCGCCGCGCAGGTGAACCGATGACCGACTCCGGTTTTGACCTGGGCCTGGGCGACGCGCGCCAGGCCGGCGTGTTCTTCGTCACCAGCGAGGATCTGGATTCACTGGCCGCCGCCGGCCGCGACGCCGCGCTGGGCGTGCGCCGGGTGGATCTGTCCGGCTGCGAGAACAAGGCCTCGCTGATGCTGCGGCTCGCCACCCAGCTGGATTTCCCCGACAGCACCGGCCGCAACTGGGACGCCCTGTCCGACAACCTGCGGGATCTGTCGTGGCTGCCGGCCCCGGGCTACGTGCTGCTGCTGGACCAGGGCGCGGAGCTGCGCCGGCGCGACGAAGCCGTGTTCGACACCCTGCTGGACGTGCTGGACGAGGCCGCGCAGTTCTGGGCCGGCCAGGACGTGCCGTTCTGGGCCTTCCTGGCCCTGGACGAGGACGATTTCGAGGAACTGGACGCGCAGGCGTCCTGATGGGTCCCGGCTCGGGCTCCGGCCCGACCGTCGGAGCCGGTTCGCCATGATCGCGCCCGTGCCGTGCGATCATGGCGCATGAGCGAATTCAGCACCCTGCCCCTGCTCGACGGCCTGCGCCCCGGCGTCGAGGCCCTCGGTTACACCCACCTGACCCCCGTGCAGGCCGAAAGCCTGCCCGCCATCCTGGCCGGTCGCGACGTGATCGCGCAGGCTCCGACCGGCAGCGGCAAGACCGCGGCCTTCGGCCTGGGCCTGCTGCAGCGGCTGGATCCGGCGCTGATCCGCGCGCAGGCATTGGTGCTGTGCCCGACCCGCGAGCTGGCCGATCAGGTCGCCCAGCAGATCCGCAAGCTGGCCATCGGCATTCCCAACCTGAAAGTCACCCTGCTGTGCGGCGGCATGCCGCTGGGGCCGCAGATCGCCTCGCTGGAGGCGCATGACCCGCACGTGGTGGTCGGCACGCCCGGACGGGTGCAGGAATTGATGCGCAAGAAGATCCTGCACCTGGGCGGCATCCGCACGCTGGTGCTGGACGAGGCCGACCGCATGCTGGACATGGGCTTCGAGGAGCCCATCCGCGAAATCATCGGCCGGACCCCGCCGGACCGGCAGAGCCTGCTGTTCTCGGCGACGTTCCCCGACGCGATCCGGATCATGGCCCGCGCCACCCTGCGCGAGCCGGTGGAAGTCACCGTGGCGGCGCCGGAGGATGCGCGTACCGGCATCGAGCAGCGCTTCGTCGAGGTCGAACCGGTGCGCAAGCAGGTCGCGCTGGCCAGCCTGCTGGCGGCGCAGCGGCCCGAATCGGCGGTGGTGTTCTGCAATACCCGCAAGGACACCGACGAGGTGGCGACCTCGCTGCAGCACTTCGGTTTTTCCGCGCTGGCGCTGCACGGCGAGATGGAACAGCGCGATCGCGAGGAAGTGCTGGTGCGCTTCGCCAACCGCAGCTGCAACGTGCTGGTCGCCAGCGACGTGGCCGCCCGTGGCCTGGATATCGACGACCTGGCCGCGGTGTTCAACTACGACTTGCCCAGTGACGTGGATACCTATGTCCACCGCATCGGCCGGACCGGCCGCGCCGGTCGCGACGGCCTGGCGATCAGCCTGGTCACCCCGCGCGAACGCCCGCGCACGGCCGCCATCGAGGAACGCCTGGGCCAGCCGCTGCGCTGGGATCGCGGCCTGCCGCCGGCGCCCCGCGCGGGCAGCGCGCCGCCGGCGTCGATGAGCACCCTGCGCATCGACGCCGGCAAGACCGACAAGCTGCGCCCGGGCGACATCCTCGGCGCGCTGACCGGCGACGCCGGCCTGCCGGGCACCGCCATCGGCAAGATCGCGATCTTCGCCACCCGTTCCTACGTGGCGGTGGAGCGCGGCAAGGCGGCTCAGGCGCTGGCCCGGCTGAACGCCGGCCGGATCAAGGGACGCAGTTTCCGGGTCCGCCGGATCTGAGCCCCGGCGCCCGGGATCCAAAAAAAGAAAAACGCCGGGGCAAGCCCCGGCGTTTTCATTGCGACACGAAGGTCAGCGCTGGATTACAGCGGCTGCACCTGGTCGGCCTGCATGCCCTTCTGGCCCTGCACCGCCACGAAGGTGACCGCCTGGCCTTCCTTCAGCGACTTGAAGCCGGTGCCCTGGATCGCGCGGAAGTGCACGAACAGGTCCGGGCCGCTCTGCGGGGTGATGAAGCCGAAGCCCTTGGCATCGTTGAACCACTTGACGGTTCCGGTCTGACGCTCAGACATCTTTACTAACTCCTGAAACATGGTTGGGTTGAAAAATCGCGGCGCCGGAACGTTCCGGACCGAGACTGAGTTTGCAGGCGTTGGTAAAGCGGGAAGATGTAGCAGATGTATCTACCGCATCAGGCTCACGATTCACGGTGACCCTGGCAAGCACAGTCCGCGCACTCTACCGGGCCTGCGGGCCAAAAGCGACAGGTTTCCGACGCCTGGAGGCCCTTTTTCTTCAGTTTCGGGTGTTCCAACGGCCTCCGGGGCCGGATCCGGCCGCCGGACCCGTATCATGGCGCCCCTTTCCGCCCCTCCCGACCCCGCCATGGCGCTCAAGGCCACCGTCGTCAAAGCCGACCTCCAGATCAGCGACATGGACCGGCACTACTACGCCTCCCACGGCCTGACCCTGGCCCAGCACCCCTCCGAAACCGACGCCCGGCTGATGGTGCGGCTGCTGGCGTTCGCCCTGTTCGCCGAGGAACGGCTGGAATTCGGTCGCGGCCTGAGCACGGAGGAAGATCCGGACCTGTGGCGCCGTGACTACACCGGCGACATCGAGCAGTGGATCGACCTGGGCCAACCCGACGAATCGCGCATCCGCCGCGCCTGCGGGCGGGCCCGCGAGGTGATCGTGTTCAATTACGGCGGCCGCGCGGCCGACCTGTGGTGGGAAAAGAATGCCGCCGGCCTGGCCCGGCTGCGCAACCTGAGCGTGCTCGACCTGTCCGCCGCCGACCTGGACGCGCTGACCGCCCTGTTCGCCCGCGGCATGCGCCTGAGCGTGATGGTGCAGGACGGCGAGATCCAGTTGATCGACGACGCCCGCGCCGTCACGGTGACGCCGGTTTACCGCCAGCGCGCGGAAACCGCATCGGCCTGACATGGCGCCCACCCATGACGTGATCATCGTCGGCGCCGGCGCCGCCGGGCTGATGTGCGCGCTGACCGCCGGCCAGCGCGGCCTGCGGGTGCTGGTGATCGAGCATGCCAACAAGGTCGGCAAGAAGATCCTGATGTCCGGCGGCGGACGCTGCAATTTCACCAACACCGGCGCCGGTCCCGCCAATTACCTGTCCGCCAATCCGCATTTCTGCAAGTCGGCGCTGGCGCGCTACACGCCGGCCGACTTCATCGAGCTGGTCGAACGCCACCGCATCGCCTATCACGAGAAGGAACTGGGCCAGCTGTTCTGCGATGTCTCGTCCAAGCTGATCGTCAAGATGCTGCTGGACGAATGCCAGGCCGCCCACGTGCGCATCGAAACCCAGTGCGGCGTCGAGCGCGTGCAGGCGGTGGACGGGGGCTTCCGCGTCGCCACCTCGCACGGCGTGTTCGCCGCCCCGTCGCTGGTGGTCGCCACCGGCGGCCTGTCCATCCCGAGCATGGGCGCCACCGGGTTCGGCTACGAACTGGCGCGCCAGTTCGGCCACGCGGTATTGCCGACCCGCGCCGGCCTGGTGCCGCTGACCCTCAGCGGCAAGCACCAGGAACGCCTGCAGGATCTCAGCGGCGTGGCCGTGCCGGTCGAGGCACGCTGCGGCAAGCAGGCGTTCCGCAACTTCATGCTGATCACCCATCGCGGCGTGAGCGGTCCGGCCATCCTGCAGATCTCTTCGTACTGGCAAGCGGGTGACGACCTGCGCCTGGACCTGCTGCCGGGCCAGGACGCGCTGGACTGGCTGAAGCAGCAGCAGGCGCAGCGGCCCGCCGCCGAGTTCAGGACGGTACTGTCCGACGCGCTGCCGCGCCGGTTCGCCCAGCGCCTGTGCGAGGTATGGCTGCCGAATCGGCCGATGCGCCAGTTCAACGAACCGCAGTTGCGCGAGATCGCCGCCGTGCTGGCGTCCTGGCCGCTGGTCGCCAGCGGCACCGAGGGCTACCGCACCGCCGAGGTCACCCTCGGCGGTGTCGACACCGACGGTCTGTCCTCCAGCACGATGATGTCGCGCCACGTACCCGGCCTGTTCTTCATCGGCGAAGTGGTGGATGTCACCGGTTGGCTGGGCGGTTACAACTTCCAGTGGGCGTGGGCCTCGGGCCATGCGGCGGGAATGGCGGTTTAGGGCGTTCCGGCACGCCAAAAGCAAATCCCCCTCGGTCCCCCTTCTTCGAAGGGGGAGGCGTGGAGACAGGCTTATCTGGCTGAGGGCGGTCCGAACGTTTTTCCGTGCTCATGACAGCGGAGCAAACTTCGCCCTTGGGCATCGCCGCCTTGGTGTTGAGCCAAGCTTGCTCTGACTGACGGGAAGCCCGGACAGGCTTCCGCGCTTGCGCGGCGGCGCGAGCTCCGCGCTACGACTGCATCGCCTGGGCGGCGAGTTCGAACGAGCGCAGGCGCTTGCCGTGATCGAAGATGTTGGCGGTCAACATCACCTCGTCGGGGCGATGGCGTTCGATGAAGGCGCGGATGCCGGAGCGCACGGTGTCGATATCGCCGATCACCGAACACGCCAGCGCCTGCGCCACGCCGAGTTTTTCATGCGGCTGCCAGAACGCCTCGATGTCGTCGATCGGCGGCGGCACCAGTCCCGGCTTGCCACGGCGCAGGTTGACGAACGCCTGCTGCTGGGTGGTGAACAGATAACGCGCTTCGGCGTCGGTTTCCGCCACCACCACGTTCAACGCCAGGATCGCGTGCGGGTTGGCCAGGCGCGCGGAAGGCTGGAAGTTGCGGTGGTAGATCATCAACGCCTGGTCCATCGCATCGGGCGCGAAATGCGAGGCGAACGCGAACGGCAGCCCAAGCGCCGCCGCCAGCTGCGCGCTGAACAGGCTGGAGCCCAGCAGCCACACCGGCACATCGACGCCGGCGCCCGGCACCGCGCGCACCGCCTGCCCGGGTTGCGCGGGCTCGAAGTAGTGCAGCAGTTCGTTGACGTCCTGCGGGAACTGCTCGGCGTTGTCGAAGTAGCGGCGCAGCGCCCGCGCGGTGGGCTGGTCGGTGCCGGGCGCACGGCCGAGGCCGAGGTCGATGCGGCCCGGATACAGCGACGCCAGGGTGCCGAACTGTTCGGCCACCTGCAGCGGCGAATGATTGGGCAGCATCACCCCGCCCGCCCCGACCCGGATGCGGCTCGTCGCACCGGCCACATTGCCGATCAGCACCGCGGTGGCGGCGCTGGCGATGCCCGGCATGTTGTGGTGCTCCGCCAGCCAGTAACGCTGGTATCCCCAGCCCTCGGCGTGCTGCGCCAGATCGCGCATGTTGGCGAAGGCCCGGGTGATGTCACTGCCTTCGCAGACGGGGGCGAGATCGAGCAGCGAATAGGGAATCATGGCAACTCCTGGCAGACGATGCCTTCGTCGTGGGGCCCCCGCGCCCTCGTTTCCAGTCCGGCATTCGGGATACTGAATCCCGCATGCTCCCCATTCCTCCCAGGAGCGACGTCAGTCGCGACCGGAACACCGAAGTTCCTTGCGGAATTTCACCGGTTTCCAGTTCATCGTCGCGACTGACGTCGCTCCTGCGGAAAGCCGGTCAGGCGAGCAGATCGAACGGCCCACCCTGCGCCAGCGCCCGCTGGTAGGCCGGCCGCGCGTGGATGCGCGACAGGAAGTCGGCCAGTTTCGGATGCGCGTCCAGGCCCGCGCGCGCGGCGGCGGCTTCCACCGGGAAGCTCATCTGGATGTCGGCCGCGCTGAAGTTCTCCCCGGCGAACCAGCGCGCCTCGCCCAGTTCGGCTTCCATGTAGTCCAGGTGCAGGCGCACCTGCGGGGCCACGAAACCCCGCAGGGCCTTGTCGGCGATCGAACGCGCGATGGGACGCGCGAAAAACGGCATCGGCGCCTGCTTGATCCGCGAGAACACCAGGCTCAGCAGCATCGGCGGCATCGCCGAGCCTTCCGCGTAGTGCAGCCAGTAGCGGTAGCGCAGGTGTTCGGCCGTGCCCGGCGAGGGCGCCAAGGCGCGCGCGGCGTCGTAGCGCTCGACCAGGTACTCCAGCACCGCGCCGGATTCGGCCAGGGTGTTGCCGCCGTCCACCAGCACCGGCGACTTGCCCAGTGGATGCACCGCGCGCAGCGACGGCGGCGCCAGCAAGGTCTCGGGATCGCGCTGGTAGCGGACCACGGTGTAGTCCAGGCCCAGTTCCTCCAGCAGCCACAACACGCGCTGGGATCGGGAGTTGTTGAGATGATGGACGGTGATCATGGCGCGGCCTCCGGGGCGATGCCGCATCTTAGTGCGCGATCCGGCGGCCGCGATACCCGTCGCTGCTGTGGCCGGGAGGAACTGTTCGCGATTCCTGGACAGTGCATCCAGCGCCGGGCGGCTGATTCGCGCGGGGCGGCGCTCCTAGACTGCGGCTTCCCCAATCCCGCAGGACCTTCCGATGACCGATCACTCCCTCCAGGGCAAGACCGTGCTGATCGCCGGTGGCGCCAAGAACCTGGGCGGCCTGCTGGCCACCGATCTGGCCAAACATGGCGCCGGCGCCGTGGCCATCCACTACAACAGCGCCGCCAGCAAGGCCGACGCCGACCGGACCGTCGCCGCGATCGAGGCCGCCGGCGCCAGGGCGGTCGCGTTGCAGGGCAACCTGACCACGGCCGGCGCGGTCGAGAAGCTGTTCGCCGATACCGTGGCGGCGGTCGGACGGCCCGACATCGCCATCAACACCGTCGGCAAGGTGCTCAAGAAACCGATGGTGGAGATCAGCGAAGCCGAATACGACGAGATGACCGCGGTCAACAGCAAGGCCGCGTTCTTCTTCCTCAAGGAGGCCGGCAGGCACGTCAACGACAACGGCAAGATCTGCACCATCGTGACCTCGCTGCTCGGCGCGTTCACGCCGTTCTACTCCTCCTATGCCGGCACCAAGGCGCCGGTGGAGCATTTCACCCGCGCGGCGGCCAAGGAATTCGGCGAACGTGGCATCTCGGTCACCGCGGTCGGGCCGGGACCGATGGACACGCCTTTCTTCTATCCGGCCGAAGGCACGGACGCGGTGGCTTACCACAAAACCGCCGCCGCGCTGTCGGGCTTCACCCCCACCGGCCTGACCCACATCGAAGACGTGGTGCCGTTCATCCGCCACCTGGTCAGCGACGGCTGGTGGGTGACCGGACAGACGCTGCTGATCAACGGCGGCTACACCACCAAGTAAAGCACGCGCCAACCGGTAGCCGGCGGCGTGCGGCCGCCGGCCATCCTTTCCTGCCACGGGTGGACACATGAACCGATATCAGCCATTGCTGGAGCGGCAGCGCGAGTTCTTCTTCACCGACGCCACCAAATCGCTGGCCTGGCGGCAGGAGCAACTGGACCGGATGGAGCGCATGCTCCGGGAGAACCAGGACGCGTTCTGCCAGGCGCTGTATCAGGATTTCCACAAGCCGCCGTTCGAGCAGCAGTTTGAAATCACCGTGCCGCTGGGCGTGATCCGCTACTACCGCGAGCATCTGGCCGAACTGATGGCGCCACAGCCGGTGGCCATTCCCGCCGGACTGGAAGCCACCGGCAACCGTGGCGTGATCCACAAGGAGCCCTATGGCGTGGCCCTGGTGATCGGCCCGTTCAACGCGCCAATCCTGCTCCTGCTGGATCCGGCCATCGCCGCGCTCGCCGCCGGCAATACGGTCGTGCTCAAGCCGGCCAACACCACACCGACGGTCGCGGCGCTGTTCCAGCGATTGGTGCCGCGCTATTTCCGCGCCGAGGCGGTGAGCGTGGTCACCGGTGGCCGCGAGGAAATCGGCGCGCTGCTGGAACTGCCATTCGATTTCATTTTCTTCACCGGCAGTTCGGCGGTCGGCAAGGTGGTGATGCGCGCCGCCGCCGAGCACCTGACGCCGGTGATCCTGGAACTGGGCGGACAGAATCCAACCGTCGTCGACATGACCGCCAACCTGGACATCGCCGCCGATCGCATCGCCTGGGGCCACAACGCCATCTCCGGGCAGTGGTGCATCGCTCCCGGCTATGTCTATGTCGATCGCCGCGTCGCCGACGATTTCCTAGCCCGCCTCAAGCGCTCGCTGACCACCATGTATGGTGAGGATCCCCGGCAGAGTCCGGACTTCGCGCGAATGATCAGCGAACACGACGCCGAGCGCGTGGCCGGATACATCCTGCCGGACAAGGTCGTGCATGGCGGACGCCACGACGTGGCCGGACGCTATGTCGAACCCACGGTGCTCTATCCGAGCACCTGGGATGATCCGGCGATGCGGCAGGAAGTCTTCGGCCCGGTGCTGCCGGTGCTGCCCTTCGACGATCTCCGGGACGTGGTGGAGACGATCAAGCGCAAGCCAAAATCACTGGCTGCCTACATCTTCAGCAAGGATCAGCGGGCCATCGATTACTTCCTGTCTTCAGTGTCCTTCGGCGGGGGCTGCGTGAACCAGACCAACCTGCACTGCTGGATCGACAGCCTGCCCTTTGGCGGCGTCGGTTACTCGGGCATGGGCAAGTACTACGGCAAGGCGGGTTTCGATGCGTTGTCCAACACCAAGGCGCTGCTTATCGGAAATCCCGATGTCCCACTGGATGTGTTTCCGCCTTACGCAGGCAAGGACATCGCTGCAAGCCTGCGCCTGTTCGCCTGAGCAACCACCCGACTTGGACGTTTGCCCCGTCGCACCGCCATACTGGCGGCATCGATTGACCGCATCGGACCATGGACAGAATCGATCGCTACCAGATCTTCATGCAGGTCGCCGAACTGGGCAGCTTCATCGGCGCGGCCAAGGCGCTCGGATTGCCGCGGGCGACGGTCTCGGCGGCGATCCAGCAACTGGAATCCAGCCTGGGCACCCGGCTGTTCCATCGCACCACCCGGCAGACCCAGCTGACCGCCGACGGCATCCAGTTGCTCGAACACATCCGGCCGATCGTCACCGATGTGGAGGAGCTGGAAGCGCAGTTCCGGGATCGCCGTTCGCGGGTTTCCGGCCGCCTGTCCATCGACGCGCCCAGCCGGATCGTCCGCCGCCTGCTGGTGCCGCAGCTGTCCCACTTCCTGGCCCGGCATCCGCAACTGGAGGTGTTCCTCGGATCGAGCGATCGTTTCGTCGATCTGGTGCAGGAAGGCATCGACTGCGCCATCCGGGTCGGCGAACTGGAGAACAGCAGCCTGGTGGTGCGCTCGCTGGGCAAGCTGGAGCTGATCAACTGCGCCAGCCCGGCCTACCTCCATGCGCACGGTCATCCGGAGCATCCGGATCACCTCGCCCCGCTGCACCGGATCATCGGCTATTCCATCACCAGCGCGCCGCGCGCGGCCGAATGGGACTACGTCACCCCGCACGGGGTTCCGCTCAGCGTGGGCGCGCCGGCCATGATCACCGTCAACAATGCGGAGAACTACATCGCCGCCTGCCTGGCCGGACTGGGTCTGATCCAGGTGCCGCGCTTCGACGTCCAGCACCTGCTGGACGAGGGCCGCCTGGTCGAAGTGATGCCGGACCGGCGGCCGGCGCCGACGCCGCTGTCGCTGGTCTATCCGCATCGGCGCCAGCGCACCGCGCGGGTGCTGGCGTTCTCGGACTGGTTCGGCGAGCTGGTCGCACCGCATGTGCTGGCGGACGACCCGATGATCTGAGTCCCGTCGCTCAGGAACTGCACGACAGCATCGAACAACCAGCGCGCTCGCGAGCCCAGTCGGGCCGGCGCAGGGCGAAGCGTTCGTTTCCGGGCTGGTCGTCGTAAGGTTTCCGCATCACCTCCAGCAGTTCGGCGATGCCGCTCTCGTCGCCGGTTTCGGCACGCTCGATCACCTGCTGCGCCAGGTAGTTGCGCAGCACATAACGAGGATTGGCCAGGCGCATCCGCTCCCGGCGCACGGCGGGCGGCAGGGGGTCCGACGCCACCCGTTCGCCCAGTCCGCGCAGCCACGCCAGCAGATCCGCGGCGATGGCATCGCGCCGCCCGCTGTCGTAAAAGGCAGCCTCGAAATGCGCCAGGTCAGGCGCGGACAGATCCGCATCCAGCAGCGCGCGGAAGAACAGGGTCATGTCGACCTCGCCGTTCCACAGCAGTTCGTGCAGGCTCCGCATGCGCTCGGTGTCGCCGTCGCGGTGCGCTTCCAGGCCGAGCTTGCGCGTGGTGTTGTCGCGGTCGGCGGCGGCGTACGCATCGGCGTAGCGTTGCAGGCCGTCCTGCAGGGGTTCGATCGAACCGAACAGCGGCGACATCGCATGCGCCAGCCGGGTCAGGTTCCAGTACGCGACCTTCGGCTGCCAACCGAAACGGTAGCGCCCGCCCGCCGCGTCGGTGGTGTTGGGCGTCCAGTCCGGATCGTAGTTGTCGATCCAGCCGTACGGGCCATAGTCGATGGTCAGCCCGAGCACCGACATGTTGTCGGTGTTCATCACCCCATGCACGAAGCCCACCCGCATCCATTCGCCCATCAGCCGCGCGGTTCGCTCGCAGATCGCGGCGAACCAGTCGCCGCACCGCGTTTCCCCTTCGCCCGCCAGTTCCGGGAAATCGCGGCGGATGCAGAACTCGGCCAATTGCCGCAGCAGGGCCACGTCGCCGCGCGAGGCCGGCAACTCGAAATTGCCGAAACGCAGGAACGACGGCGCCACCCGGCACACGATCGCGCCTGGCTCGGCCTTCGGATGTCCGTCGTAGAACATGTCGCGCACCACCGCCTCGCCGGTCGCGACCAGGCTCAGCGCGCGGGTGGTGGGGACGCCGAGGTGATGCATCGCCTCGCTGCACAGGAATTCGCGGATCGAAGAACGCAGCACCGCGCGGCCGTCGGCGGTGCGCGAATACGGCGTCGGACCGGCGCCTTTCAATTGCAGTTCCCAGCGGCGTCCGCGCGCATCCAGGGTTTCCCCGAGCGTGATCGCCCGGCCATCGCCCAGCTGACCGGCCCAGGCGCCGAACTGGTGGCCGCCGTAGTTGGCCGCGAACGGCTGCATGCCCGGCCGGATCGCGTTGCCGCCGAATACCTGCGCGAACGCCGGATCGGCCAGATCCGATTCGCCGAAACCCAGCGTCTCCGCCATCTCGCGCGACCACGCCATCAGGCGCGGCGCGGCCACCGGCGTCGGCGCGACCGGTGACCACAACGCGCCCACGACTTCCCGGCGGCGCGTTCCCTGCTCCGGATCCCCGGGCAGTTCGCGCACGAAGGCATTGTCGTAGCGCAGCGCGTGCATGGCGTTCACGCCATTCCGTCGGCCAGCGGCTTCAGTTCCGGGTCCAGCGCCACCCGCTCGTCGAACACGAAACAGCCGCCCTCGTAGCCCTCCCCGCCCACGTCCTCGAAATAGCCGAGGATGCCGCCGTCCAGTTGCAGCACGTTGTCCATGCCATCGGCGCGCATCCACAACGCGGCCTTCTCGCAACGGATGCCGCCGGTGCAGAAACTGACCACGGTCGCATCCCGCAGATCCTCGCGGTGCGGCGCCAGCGCTTCGGGCAGTTCGGTGAATCGGGTGATTGGCAGGGTCAGCGCGCCGGCGAAGGTGCCGTGGGCGATCTCCTGCGCGTTGCGGGTATCCAGCAGGACCACCCGCCGACCGCCGTCGTCCACGCCGCCCTGCCGCAGCCAGCGTTGCAGGGTGGCCGGCGCCACCGCCGGTGCGCGCCCCGCCAGCGGCGAGGCGTCGTCGCGGCGGAAACTGATGATCTCCGGCTTCACTTTCACCTTGAGCCGGGCGAACGGTGACTGCGCGCTGTGGCTGTATTTGACCCGCAGATCGGCGAAGCGCGGATCCGCGCGCAGCGGCGCCAGGAAGGATTCGATGGCGGCTTCGCCCCCGGCGAGGAACAGGTTGACGCCCTCCCCGGCCACCAGCACCGTGCCCCGCAGGTCCAGCGCTTGGCCACGCGCGCGCAGCGCGTCGGCGAAGGCTTCGGGAGCATCGATGGCGGTGAAGTGATAGGCGGCGATGTTGACGATCATCCGCGCATTTTACCCGTCCCCCGTCGGCGCTCCGGCGCGGCACCCGGATTAATTCAACCAAAAGGTTGACAATCGGCCCGCGACGGAGAATCATCAACCTTATGGTTGAATATTCTCCCGCCCAGCTCGACAGCCTGTTCCACGCCCTGTCCGACCACACCCGCCGGCGCATGCTGCGCAGCCTCGGTGGACAGGCCCGCAGCGTGGGCGAGCTGGCCGCGCCATTCCAGATCTCGCTGGCGGCCGCCTCCAAGCACATCAAGGTGCTGGAACGCGCGGGCCTGGTCACCCGCACCGTGCAGGGCCGCACCCATCTGTGCCGGCTGCAACCCGAGGCGCTCGCCGCCGGCCAGGACTGGCTGCGCTTCTACGAGCGGTTCTGGAACGAACGCCTGGATGCGCTGGCCGAGGCGCTCGGCGATCCACCGGCGTCAATGCCCGTTCCCTCCGCTTCGCCACGCAGGAAAAAGACGCCATGACCGCCACCGTCGACGTACGGGTCACCCGCACTTTCGCCACCCGTCCCGAAGCCGTTTTCGATGCCTGGCTGGATCCGGCCTGGCTCGGCCGCTGGATGTTCGGCCCCGACGTGCGCCCGGAAACCGTGCTGCATCTACGGACCGAAGCGCGCGTCGGCGGCGGTTTCTCGTTCCTGGTCGAGCGCGACGGCCAGCGCATCGATCACATCGGCACCTATCTGGAGATCGATCGTCCGCGCCGGCTGGTCTTCACCTGGGCCATCCGCGGCGAGTCCGACGACGACGGCAGCACGGTCGCCATCGACCTCGCCGCCACGCCGGAAGGCTGCGCGCTCACCCTCACCCATACCCTGCCCGCGCAGTGGGCGGACTACGCCTCGCGCACGCGGCACGGCTGGACGACGATGCTCGACGCCCTGCACCGCCTGTTCTGATTCCCGCCACCGGCCACGGCGCGACGGGATCGCGCGATGCCATCCGGCCCCACCAGGAGACACACCGATGAACGACGACTACGGCCAACCCATCGCCCGCGATGCGCTGCGCATCCAGCGCTCCCTGCCCGGCCCGATCGAGCGGGTCTGGGCCTACCTGACCGAATCGGACAAGCGCGGCGAATGGATGGCGCGCGGCGACATGGAACTGCGCGTCGGCGGCCGGGTGCATCTGTTCTTCCACCACGCCAGCCTGTCCAGCGAACCCGGCCGCGCGCCGGCCAAGTACCAGGACATGGAGGACGGCGTGGGCATGGACGGACGCGTCACCGTCTGTGAGCCGCCGCGACGGCTCGGCTACACCTGGGGCGAAAGCGACGGCAGCACCTCGGAGGTGTTGTTCGAGCTGGAACCCAGGGAAGAACGCGTGCTGCTGACGGTCACCCACGGCAAGCTGCGCGACCGCGAGGAAATGGTCAGCGTCGCCGGCGGCTGGCACGCCCACCTGAACATCCTGCGGGATCGCCTGGAAGGTCGCGAACCCCGCAACTTCTGGCGCCTGCACGACGGATTGGAAGCCGAGTACGACCAGCGCCTGCCGCGTCCCGAAAACGCCTGATCGGTGTACGCGCCGGCGCGCGGTTTCAGCCCAGCAGCAACCAGGGCAAGGCCAGCGTCAGCGCGAGGATGAAGAGGATCGCGCCGATCGTGACCAGCACGAACACCGGGCGTTCGCGCAGCAGACCCGCGAACGTCTGCGCCGTGCCGGCCCGCAGCGCCTGCGCGTGCTCGCTGCGCGCCCGCTCGCCACGCTGGCGCTGATAGTCGTCCAGCAGGGATTTGGCGCGCGGATACTGGGTCGCATCGGAGAGCCACAGCGCGCCGTGCGAGATGCCCCACGGACTCGGCGGCGTTTTGTACCAGCCCAGGCCCTCGCGATCCAGCAGTTCGCGGATCTCGCCGGCTTCGTCGTCCGGCACGCCGCGCAGGTTGAACAATCGTTTCGACATCGGGCCGGGCCCGGATTCCCACAGGAGAGGCGGACATGCTACTGCAAGACAAGGTCGTGATCGTGCATGGCGGCGGCGGTGCCGTCGGCGGCGCGTGCGCACGCGCGTTCGCGCAGGAAGGCGCGCGAGTGTTTCTGACCGGCCGCACCGCCGCCCCGCTGCGACGGGTGGCCGAGGAAATCCGCGACGCAGGCGGACGCGCTTCGTTCGACATCCTGGACGTGCTGGACACCGCGGCCACCCGACGGCATGCCGACGGGATTGCCACGCAGGCCGGCGGCATCGACGTCAGCCTCAACGCGGTCGGTATCTTTCACGTGCAGGGCACGCCGTTCCTGGATCTTCCGCTGGACGACTACCTGCATCCCGTCGACGCCTATACCCGCGCGAACTTCAGCACCGCGCAGGCGGCGGCGCGGCACATGATGCGCAAGGGCGGCGGTGTGCTGCTCACCCTTTCAACACCGGGTGCGCGCCTGAGCGGTGCGGGCTTCCTCGGCAATGGCGTGGCCAGCGCCGCCGTCGAGGCGTTTTCGCGGTTGCTGGCGGGAGAACTGGGCGGATACGGTATCCGGGTCGTCTGCCTACGCCCGGACGCGATTCCGGAAGCCGTGGCCACCTCCCACTCCGGGAAGGTGTTCGCGGCGGCGGCCGGTGACCTGGGCGTCTCCATCGATGCCATGCTGGCCGAACGCGCGGCGACCGCGACGCTGCTCAAGCGCCTGCCCACGCTGGCGCAGGTGGCGGGCTTCGCGGCGTTCGCGGCCTCGGACCGTGCCGGCGCGATGACCGGCGCCATCGCCAACCTGAGCTGCGGCTCGCTGGTGGACTGACCCGCGGAGAATGATCGGGTAACCTCGGCGCACCTTTTTCCACCGGATGCCTCCATGCGCCGTTTCCTGTTGCCGTTCGCCCTGTTGCTGCTGTCCGGCTGCGCCGATCCCGGACCGCCGCCCGGCGGCAGCGTGGCGGAACTGCAACGCATCGACGAACGCGTCGGTACCGGCGCGATCGCCGCGAAGGGTTCGGATGTCACCGTGCACTACACCGGCTGGCTCTACGACAAGCGCGTGCCCAACCAGCGCGGCGAGAAGTTCGACAGTTCGGTGGATCGCGCCGAGCCGTTCACCTTCCTGCTCGGCGCCGGGCGTGTCATCCGCGGCTGGGACGACGGCGTGGCCGGGATGAAGGTCGGCGGCAAGCGCGTGCTGCTGATTCCTGCCGATCTGGCCTACGGCCGCGATGGCGCGGGCGGCGCGATTCCGCCCAACGCCTCGCTGGTGTTCGAAGTGGAACTGCTGGACGTGAAGCCGCACTAGGGCTCGGCTCCACCCCCTCCCGTAGGAGCGACGCCAGTCGCGACCGGAATCTTCCAGCCTGGAACCGCGCCAGCGGGCGCTTCGTTACGGGGTCGCGACTGACCTCGCTCCTACGGGGAATGGCGCTTACTTCTTCTTCACCGGCGCCAGGCGCAGGTCGTGGAAGTCGAAGCTGAAGTCGGTCAGCGGCGAAATCGCCTCCATCCGCGCCTCGCGGATTTCGCCATCGGGCGTCAGCGCGAAATTGAGGAAGGCGTCGGCGTTGAGCCAGCGCTCGCGCCAGCGCACCACGAAGGTGTCGTGCTGCCAGTGGCTCAGGTCGCCCACCAGTTCGGCGGTCTTGCTGAAGCGCAGCACCAGCTTGCCGCCCTCCTGGCTGATCACGACATCGCCATACCAGGGATCGCGCAACGTGCCGGCGTACTTCGCCAGCGGCAGCGAGGGCTTGGATTTGGCGTCACGCGCGGCCAGGTGCTTCTGCCAGCTTTCATCGGCGTTCTCCTGCGACTTGGCCACCGCTTCGGCATAGGCCGCCAGCCAGTCGGTCTTCGGCGCGTCCAGCATCGCGTCCAGCGCGCGCAGGGTCACCGCGTTGAACGCCGCGCCGACTTCCTGGCTGGTCAGCACCACCACGCCCAGCTTGCGCTCCGGCACCAGGGTCACCCGTGAGACCATGCCGGGCCAGCCGCCGGTGTGCCAGACCAGTTTCTGGCCGCGGTAATCCGACAGCATCCAGCCCTCGCCGTAGCCCAGGTAATTGGGCTTGGCCAGCTTGAGCGTTTCGATCTTCGGCTCGGACACCGGAATCGGCGTGATCATCGACCACATGTCGCGCTGCCGCTTCGGCGTGAACAGCGTCTGCTGGCGGCCGTCCTGGTCGGTGTAGGTGCCGCTGGCCAGCTGCATGCCCATCCAGCGGGTCATGTCGTGCACGCTGGAATAGATGCCGCCGGCGCCGGCGACGTTCGACCAGGTCATCCGCGGCGCGGGCTTCAGGTCCTTGAAATCGGCCTTGGCGTGGCCGGTGGCGACGTTGTCGCCGGGCTTCAGCGCATCGCTGTTGAAGCGGGTCTGGGCCATGCCCAGCGGCTGGAAGATGCGGCTGCGCAGGAACTGCTCGTAGCCCATCCCGCTGACCTGCTCGATCACCAGCTGGGCGACGCCGAACAGGATGTTGTCGTAGGCGTACTGGGCGCGGAAACCGCCGATCAGCGGCACGTCCTTCAGGCGCTCGGCCACTTCGCGGTTGGTGTAGCTGGTGGTCGGCCAATACAGCAGATCGCCCGCGCCCAGGCCCAGGCCGCTGCGATGGGCCAGCAGATCGCGGATGCGCATCTCGCGGGTCACGTAGGCGTCGGACATGCGGAACCACGGCAGGTGGTCGATCACCCGGTCGTCCATGTCCAGCTTGCCCTCGTCGGCCAGCATCTCCAGCGAGGCGGCGGTGAAGGCCTTGGTGTTGGAGGCGATGGCGAACAGGGTGTGCTCGTCCACCTTCTCCGGTTTGCCCAGCTCGCGCACGCCGTAGCCGCGCTCCAGCACCACCTTGCCGTCCTGGATGATGGCCACGGCGATGCCGGGCACGTCGAACTGCTTGCGCACCGATTCGACGTAGGCGTCGAAATCCTGCAACTGCGCGGGAACGGCCTGGGTCTGCGCAT
This sequence comes from Pseudoxanthomonas sp., assembly GCF_051953815.1. Classification (GTDB taxonomy): domain Bacteria; phylum Pseudomonadota; class Gammaproteobacteria; order Xanthomonadales; family Xanthomonadaceae; genus Pseudoxanthomonas_A. The sequence continues at coordinate 32,428 of NZ_JBQCIJ010000044.1, forward strand.
GCGCGCCCGTCCACAGTCCGAACGACAGCACCAGCGCGCCGGCCTGCCCGGCGATCAGCGGAATCCGCATCATTGAGCCCCTTGGAAAGCGAAGACGACCGCCAACGATACGTCAGCCCGGGGCGGGCGTCCCCCTGCCGATGGTCACCGTAAGGCCGTCGCGGGAACCCGGCTTGGCATAATGGCGCGATGTCCGCCGTCCCGCCCTCCCCGCCCGCCCGTTCTCCCGCACGCGTCGCCATCGTCGGCGGAGGGCCGTCCGGGCTGTTCGCCGCCGAACGGCTGCGCGCGGCCGGGCTGGAAGTGGACCTCTACGACGCCAAGGGTTCGGTCGGGCGCAAGTTCCTGATCGCCGGCAAGGGCGGGTTGAACCTGACCCACTCCGATCCTTTCGACGTCTTTGTCTCCCGCTATGGCGCCCGCGAAGCGGCGGTGGCGGACTGGCTGCGCGGCTTCGACGCCGACGCCCTGCGCGCCTGGGCCGCGGGGCTGGGCGTGGAGACCTTCGTCGGCAGCTCGGGGCGGGTGTTTCCCCGCGACCTGAAGGCCGCGCCCCTGCTGCGCGGCTGGGTGCGGCGGCTGCGCGACCAGGGCGTGCGTTTCCACATGCAGCATCGCTGGATGGGCTGGAGCGAAGCGGGCCCGTTGCGCTTCCACCATCCGGAAGGCGAAATCGAAGTGCACGCCGACGCCGTGCTGCTCGCGCTCGGCGGCGGCAGTTGGCCGGAGCTGGGCTCCGATGGCGGCTGGGTGCCGCTGCTGACCGCGCGCGGCGTCGATGTCGCGCCGCTGCAACCTGCCAACTGCGGCTTCGACATCGGCTGGAGCGAACATCTTTCCGGCCGCTTCGCCGGCAGTCCGCTCAAGCCGGTGATCGCGCACTGGCGCGACGCCACCGGTCAGTGGCGGTCGCTGCAGGGGGAATGCGTCATCACCGCCACCGGCATCGAGGGCAGCCTGATCTACGCACTGTCGGCCACGCTGCGCGAGGCCATCACGCGCGATGGGGAAACGACCGTGCATCTGGATCTGGTGCCGGGTCGCGACGAAGCGCGGCTGCGCCGCGATCTCGGCAAGCCGCGCGGCGCCCGCAGCCTCGGCGATCACCTGCGTCGCCAAGCCGGCGTCTCCGGTGTCCGCGCCGCGCTGCTGTACGAGGTGATGACGCGGGACGCCATGCGGGATCCCGCCGCGCTGGCGGCCACCCTCAAGCGACTGCCGCTGAAGCTGCTTCGTCCGCGCCCGATCGACGAGGCCATCAGCAGCGCCGGCGGCATCCGCCTGGAAGCCCTGGATGCAGGCCTCATGATCCGCGCGCTGCCCGGCGTGTTCGCCGCCGGCGAAATGCTCGACTGGGAAGCGCCGACCGGCGGCTATCTGCTGACCGCCTGCTTCGCGAGCGGTCAGCGCGCCGCCGAGGGCATGCTGGCCTGGCTGGAGAAACGCGGGATCGCATCACGCTGAAAGGACGTGGCCGTTCAACGACACGGCGGAGCAAAAGAACATCGGCAGTCGGCTTTCGATCGTGAGCGGCGCAACGGCTTCATTGCCACGCCGCCCAGATCCCCGCCATCATGCCTGCCGCTCGGGCAGGACATGGATGGCGGGTCTTCCACACCACACGCTTTCAGGTTCCGGATTCCGTTTCCACCCTCGGACTTCCTGTCCGCATGAAACGCATCGTCGCCCTTGTCTGGTCGCCCGCGATGGCTGCGGCAGGCTGGAGAGAACCTGCGCGCAGCGATAGCGGGGCGTGCGCGTAAGATACAAAGCAGGACGTTGAAATTCGGTTAGCGTTTGACTTCATTGCGATGACAAACGCAGCTTGCGTTCACAGTTCGTGCGAACGCATCGGCATGACCTCATGCCGTTCCTCCATCAGCCTTCATCGACATCAGCATTTGCTGTCCTGCAGCGCGCGCACGCGCGCCGGTGGGCTGAACGCGTCGCTGCGCGCTTCGGACCAGAACTGCTGGAACACCGCATGCGCCGGAATCCGATCCAGCAGTTCGCCCGGTTCCAGGAAGCGGTACAGCATCGCCAGCGATCGCACTTCGATCGGCGAGACCCGGCGCAGGATGTGCTCCGGCCCGAGCTGCTGCGGATGCTCCAGGCCCGCCGCGCACAGCATGTCGCGCAGGGCTTTGAGCGTGTTGTCGTGGAAATGCTGCACCCGCACGGATTTGTCGCCGACGTCCAGATGCTTCCAGCGGGTCGGATCCTGGGTCGCCACCCCGGTCGGGCAGCGATCGTTGTGGCAGCTCTGCGACTGGATGCAGCCCAGCGAGAACATGAATCCACGCGCGGAGTTGCACCAGTCCGCGCCCATCGCCATGGTCCGGGCGATGTCGAAGGCGCTGATGATCTTGCCGGCGGCGCCGATGCGGATGCGTTCGCGCAGCTTCAAACCCACCAGGGTGTTGTGCACCAGCAGCAGGGCCTCGTGCATGGGCACGCCGACATGGTCGATGAACTCGGCCGGCGCCGCGCCGGTGCCGCCCTCGGCGCCGTCCACCACGATGAAGTCCGGCAACAGGCCGGTTTCATGCATCGCCTTGGCGATGCCGAACCATTCCCAGGGATGGCCGATGGCCAGCTTGAAGCCGGTCGGCTTGCCGCCCGACAGTTCGCGCAGGCGGGCGACGAACTGCAGCAGTTCCACCGGCGTGGAGAACGCCGAATGGCGCGCCGGCGACACGCAGTCGTGTCCGATCGGCACGCCGCGGGTGGCCGCGATCTCCGGGCTGACCTTGGCCGCCGGCAGCACGCCGCCGTGGCCGGGCTTGGCGCCCTGCGAGAGCTTGATCTCGATCATCTTCACCGACGGCAGGCGCGCGTTCTGCACGAACCGCTCCTCGCTGAAACGGCCCTGCTCGTCGCGGCAGCCGAAGTAGCCGGAGCCGATTTCCCACACCAGGTCGCCGCCGTGTTCCAGGTGGTACGGGGAAATCGAGCCCTCGCCGGTGTCGTGGTAGAAACCGCCCCGGCGGGCGCCCTCGTTGAGCGCGCGGATCGCGTTGGCCGACAGCGCGCCGAAGCTCATCGCCGAAATGTTGAACACGCTGGCCGAATACGGCTGCGCCGTGCCGGCGCCGATGGTGATGCGGAAGTCGTGCGAATCCACCTGGGTCGGCGCCAGCGAATGGTTGATCCATTCGTAGTCCACGCTGTACACGTCCTGCTGGCTGCCGAACGGCACCACGTCCATCACGCCCTTGGCGCGCTGATAGACGAGCGAGCGCTGCTGGCGCGAGAACGGCACCTCGGCGGTGTCGCCTTCGATGAAGTACTGGCGGATCTCCGGTCCCACCGATTCCAGCCCGTAGCGGAAATGGGCCAGCACCGGGTAGTTGCGCCGCAGGGTGCTGCGGGTCTGCAGCAGGTCCCAGGTGCCCAGCAGCGCCAACACGCCGAACAGCGCGGCCGGCCAGCCCCAGGCGGGCCACTGGAAGGACAGCGCCAGCGACAGCAGCGCCAGCAGGATGCAAAGCCCGTAGGCCAGGTAACGATTCATCACGCTCCTCGTCGGGCCAGGCCGCCGCGCTCCCCGCCCGCCAATCCTATTGCGTCCGGCGCCAAGCGCCGGACCCTGCGGCCCGGGCATCTTAATGTCCCGCCGCCACCGGCGTGCGACCGCCACCTGTACGGGTGGTTTTCGGTCGCGGGCCGGTCGGACAAGCCAGGTCAAGCGCGAAGACATGCCAATCGGTCATGTGGGGATAATCGCAGGTCATTCGGCAGTGCAGCATCGGCGTGCGGTAATCATGCGCCCACTGTTTGATGCCTTTCGATGTCGCGAACCACCCCGCTCGCCCTGGCCATTTCGCTGGCCATCCTCTCTCCCCTCCTCCACGCCCAGGACACCGGCGCCAACGCGCCCGCACCGGACAAGACCCTCGACGCGGTCGTCGTCACCGGCTCCAACATCAAGCGCAGCGATACCGCCGGTCCCAACCCGGTGCAGGTCGTCACCCGCGAGGAAATCGAACGCACCGGCAAATCCACCCTGACCGACGTGCTGCGCTCGCTGTCGGCCAACGCCGGCAACAGCTACGACGAGCAGTACACCGGCAGCTTCTCCGCCGGTTCGGCCTCTATCGGCCTGCGCGGCCTGAGCCCGAAGAACACCCTGGTGCTGGTCAACGGGTACCGCGTGGCCAACTTCGGCTTCGCGCTGAACACCCAGGACACCTTCGTCGACCTCAACGCGCTGCCGATCAGCGCGGTCGAGCGCATCGAAGTGCTCAAGGACGGCGCCTCGGCCGTGTACGGTTCCGATGCGATTGCCGGCGTGGTCAACATCATCCTGCGCCGCAACTTCCAGGGCATCGAGGTCGGCGGCGCGGTCGGCGGTGCCACCCGCGGCGGCCTGGACGAACAGAAGGCCAACCTGCTGCTCGGCTTCGGCGATCTCGAACAGCAGGGCTGGAACGTGCTGTTCGGCCTGGATCTGCTCAAGCGCGAGCGCCTGGACGCGGACGAACGCGCCTTCACCCGCAGCGGCGACTTCCGCGACAAGCCCGGCGGGCGCCTGGCCGGCTGGTCCACCGCCGGTCGCAACTGGCTGCTCAATCCGCGCCAGCCGACCCCGTTCTCGCCGTGCCCCGATGGCAGCGTGCTGCGTCCGTACAGCGATTTCGGCAGCACCCTGCCCGGCAATGCCTGCGCCTTCAACGCGCAGCCATACAAGACCCTGCAGCCGGGCGCCGAACGCATCCAGGCTTCATTGAGCGCGACCTTCCGCCTGGGAGAGCGCACCGAACTTTTCGCCGACCTGCTCTACAGCCACAACCAGGCGGATCAGATCTTCAGCGCCCCGCTCACGGTCGGTCCCGGCCTGCGCGCCTACAACCCGGCCACCGGCACCCTGGTGGACATCCCGGTCGCGCTGCCGGTCGGTCATCCCAACAACCCCAACGGGGTGCCGCTGCCGTTCGAATACACCTTCTTCGATCTCGGCCCGCGCCTGAAGGACAACACCCAGGTGTTCTATCGCGCCCTGGCCGGCCTGCGCGGGCAGACCGAGCGCTGGGACTGGGAAGTGGCCGCGGAAACCTCGCAGAGCCTGCAACGCGAGTACGTCGACAACTTCATCAACCGCTACGCGTTCCAGCGCATCCTCGCCGATGGCAGCTACGACTTCCTGGATCCCTCCCGCACACCGGCGCCGCTGAACGACCTGCGCCTGCAGACCAAGCGTCCGGGCTACTACCGCCTGGACGGGATCAGCGCCAAGGCCTCGACGTCCTTCCTGGAACTGCCGGCGGGCTCGATCGGCTTCGCCTGGGGCGCGGAATTCCGCCGCGAGTCGCTGGACGCGCGCACCAGCCGCCAGGTGTTGTCCGGCACCGAACTGCGCCCGGCCATCAACATCGTCAAGGGCGAACGCAAGGTCAGCGCCGCCTACGCCGAGTTCAGCGTGCCGCTGCACCAGACCCTGGAGCTGCAACTGGCCGGCCGCGCCGATCACTACGACGACTTCGGCAACGCCTTTTCGCCGAAAGTGGCGCTGCGCTGGCAGCCGCTGGAGTCGCTGCTGCTGCGTGGTTCGTTCTCGCGCGGCTTCCGTGCACCGTCGCTGCCGGAAATCGCGCCCGGCCAGACCATCAGCTACGGCACCGTGGTGGATCCCTACGATCCGCTGTCGCCGGGCGGCAGCCGCGGCGTCACCAACGTGCGCACCGGCAACCCGGATCTGGACGCGGAACGCTCGAAGAACTTCAACATCGGCGCGGTGTGGTCGCCGGACGCGGACACCAGCATCGGCCTGGACTACTACCGCATCGAGCAGGACAACCTGATCAAGCCGGACAACGCGCAGTTCATCGTCAACAATCCCACCCAGTTCCCGGGTCGGGTCATCCGCGACGCGCAGGGTCGCATCCAGATCATCACCAACCAGTATTCCAACCAGGGAGAATTGAAGACTTCCGGCATCGATCTGGATTTCAGCCGGACCTTCCGCACCGCCTCGGCCGGCAATTTCACCCTGAGCGGAAGCTGGACCCACCTGCTGGAGTTCAAGCAGCCGCTGGTCGCCGGACAGGCGCCCTACGACGGCGCCGGCAACAACCGTCTGGGCGCGCTGCCGAAGAACCGCGGCACCACCTCGCTCGGCTGGGAAGCCGGCGACTGGGAAAGCACGCTGAGCCTGCAGTACATCGCCGGCTACGACCAGCGCGTATCCACCCAGGCCAGCAATCCGGGCCTGCGCGACAAGGTCAAGCCGTATCACCAGTTGGATCTTTACGTGGCCTACCAGGGCATTCCCAAGACCACGCTGTCGCTGGCGGTGCAGAACCTCACCGACAAGGACCCGCCGTTCGATCCGGCCGGCGGCTCCAGCGGTTTCGACATCACCCAGTACAACCTGCGCGGCCAGTTCGTCTCGCTGGGGGTGAAGTACCGGTTCTGACGCGGATGACGGGGCGGCGGCTGGCGCAAGGCCACCGCCGCTTTCGTGCGCCCGTCAGGCCTTCACCGGCAGGCCGGTGCAACAGGCCGGCAACAGGTGTTCGCTGACGAAGTCGACGAACGCCCGCAGCTTCGGGGACACATGGCGCCCCGAGGGCCACAGCAGGTAGAGATTCCCGGGCGCGTCCACGTAATCGTCCAGCACCGTCACCAGTTCGCCGGTGCGCAGTGCTTCGCGCACCGAATGATCCGGCACATAGGCGATGCCGCGCCCCCGCTTGGCGAAACACACCCGGGTTTCGATGTTGTTGCACACCATCGATTCCGGCACCCTCAGGTCCGTCGGCGCGCCGCGCAGCGGCCAGGCTTCGATGCGTCCGCTGCTCGGATTGCGGTACTGCAGGCAAAGATGTCGCGCCAGATCCGCCGGTTCGCCGGGCGTGCCGTGTTCGTCCAGATAGGCCGGCGATGCCACCAGCCGGCGGTGGAAATGACCGATATGCCGCGCGGTCAGGCGCGAATCGACCGGATCGCCCACGCGCAGGACCGCGTCGAAGCCTTCCTCGATCACATCGACCAGGCGATCGGTGAAATCCAGATCCAGCAGCACGTCCGGATAGGCGCGCATGAAGTCCGCCAATACCGGAAGCGCCAGATCGCTGATCAGCGGCAGGCTGATCCGCAAGCGGCCCTGCGCATGACCCGCATGGTGTGACAGTTCCGCCTCCGCGGCCGCCACTTCCTCCAGGATCCGCCGACAGCGCACCAGGAACAGTTCGCCCTCCGCGGTCAATGCGACGCTGCGGGTACTGCGATGGAACAGGCGCACTCCCAGGCTCTGCTCCAGCCGCGACACGCTCTTGCCCACCGCGGCGGCGGAGACACCGAGCACACGACCGGCTTCGGCGAAGCCGCGCGTCTCCGCGACGTGCACGAAGGTTTGCAGGCTGCCCAGGCTTTCCATCCACTTTTTCCCATTGCGGACATTCCTGTCCGTGCTGCGGCGAACTCTACCCGCCTTTTTCGCCCGCCGGAGCATTACCACCATGACGGCTCATTCCATGCCTGGAACCTTCCATGCCGTCGCGTCCCCTGGTTGCCCGCTCAGCCGTTCCGCTCCCCCTTCCCTCGCTCGTCACGGCCGTCGATGGCGTGCTGGATATCGCGCTTGCCGAACAGCGCCTGGTCGGCGCGGTCGTGCTGATCGCTGTCGACGGTCAGCTCCGCTACGCACGCGCCGCAGGCTGGGCGGACCGCGAGGCGCGGCGCGCGATGAACCGCGATGCGCTGTTCCGGCTCGCGTCGGTCAGCAAGCCCATCGTTTCCACCGCCGCGATGGTGCGCGTCGCCCAGGGCCGGTTGAATCTGGATGACCCCATCCAGCACTGGCTGCCCGACTTCCGACCCGCACTCGCGAACGGCAGCCGGCCCGATATCAGCGTGCGGCAACTGCTCAGCCATACCGCGGGGCTTGGCTACCGTTTCCTGGATCCGGCGCCGGATGGCGATGGCCCGCACGCCCGCGCGGGCGTATCCGACGGCATGGATGCCAGCCCCTTGTCACTGGCGGAAAACCTGCGTCGCATCGCGCGGGTTCCCCTGCAATACCCGCCGGGTACCGCCTGGGGCTACTCGTTGGCGACCGACGTGCTGGGCGCGCTGCTGGAAGCCGTCGATGGCCAACCGTTGCCGGCGGTGGTGGACGCCGCCGTGACCGGTCCCCTGGGAATGCGCGATACCGCATTCCATGCGCTCGACCCGGCGCGGCTCGCCACCGCCTACGCCGCCGCCGACGGCGCGACACCGCCGCACCGGTTGCAGGAAGGCGAAATCGCTTCTCCCTTCCCCGGGCTGGCGGGCATCCGCTTCAATCCGTCGCGTGCGCTGGATGCGCATGCCTTCCCTTCCGCTGGCGGCGGCATGGTCGGCAGCGCCGATGATCTGATGCATCTGCTGGAAGCGCTGCGCCAGGCCCGCGTTCCCTCGCTGTCCACCGAATGGATCGCCGAAATGGGACGCGTGCAGAGTGGTCCGCACGGACCTCCCGACAGTCCCGGCGTGGGCTTCGGCCTGGGCTTCTCGGTCCTGCACGACCCGATTGCCGCCGCCAGCCCCGAGTCCGTCGGCACCTGGCGCTGGGGCGGCGCTTATGGGCACAGCTGGTTCGTGGATCCCTCACGCCGCCTGAGCGTGGTGGCGCTGACCAACACGCTTTACGAGGGCATGTCGGGGACCTTCGTCACCGCGCTTCGCGACGCGGTCTATGCCGGCTTGCGTGGAGCGGCGGCATGAGTGCCGGTGACGGTGGTGTCGACCGTGCGGCCTCGTCGACGGACGTGGATTCGCGGCTGCCGTGGGCCGGACTGCTGGCGCTGGCCTGTGCGGGATTCATCACCATATTGACCGAGGCTTTGCCGGCCGGACTGCTGCCCGCCATGAGCGCCGGACTTGGAGTCGGCGAAGCCTGGGTGGGACAATTGGTCACCGCCTACGCGCTGGGTTCGCTGCTGGCGGCGATTCCGCTGGTCGCCGCGACCCGCCATCGACGGCGACGACCGCTGTTGCTGATGGCCATCGCCGGTTTCGCCGTGGCCAATTCGGTGACCGCCGTTTCGCCGTTCTATGGTCTCACCTTGGTCGCACGCTTCGTCGCCGGCGTCAGCGCCGGCCTGCTGTGGGCGCTGCTGGCGGTCCACGCCAGCCGGATGGTCGCGCCCGCCCAGCAGGGCCGCGCGATCGCGGTGGCGATGGTGGGCACGCCGCTGGCGCTGTCGCTGGGCATTCCCGCCGGCGCCGTGCTGGGCCAGGCCATCGGATGGCGCTGGACCTTTGGCCTGATGTCGCTGCTCAGCCTGGGCCTGCTGGCGTGGGCGCGCGCGTGCCTGCCCGATTTCGCCGGTCAGACAGCAGGCGTGCCATTGCGATTGCGCCGGGTGCTGGCCTTGCCCGGCGTTGCGCGCGTACTGGGGACGATGCTGTTGTTCGTGCTCGCCCACAACGTGCTGTACACCTACATCGCCCCCTTGCTCGTCGTGGCGGATGCAGCTGCCATGGTGGAGCGTTACCTGCTGTTGTTCGGCGTCGCCGCGCTCGTCGGCATCGGCGTGGTCGGCGCGCTCATCGACCGGTGGCCGCACGAACTGACGCTGGCCAGCCTTGCCTTGTTCGTAGCGTCGGTGGTGATGATGGCGTCATCGCCGGACGCGTCGGTGCTACTCGCGGTAGCGACCGCGATCTGGGGACTGGGCTACGGTGGCGCGGCCACCCTGTTCCAGACCGCGCTCACGCGCAATGCCGGTGACGCCGCCGACGTCGCGCAATCGATGCTGGTCACCGGCTGGAACATCGCCATCGCCGGTGGCGGCATCCTGGGGGGACTGCTGCTGCAGAGCATCGGCCCCGCCAGCCTGTCCTGGTCGGCGCTGTTGCTGTTGCTGCCGGCCCTCGGCTTATCCCTGTCCGCGCGTGATTGGCGATGAACACGGGCGCGCCGCGAACCGGGTCGCGTCACGCCGCCGCGGACGCGCCCGACATCATCGTCCGCGCCAGCGCTTCGGCCGTATCTGGCCTGCCGAAGTACCAACCTTGCGCGAGTACCCTCTGATCCGCGCACGCGAGCATCCGCGCCTGTTCGCCGGTCTCGACGCCTTCGAACACCAGGCCCGCCTCCAGGCGGCGGGCAATGGCGAGGATCTCCGGCAGGATCGAACCTTGCAATTGCGCCGCCGCTTCCGGCAACAGCGAGCGGTCGACCTTGATGTAATCGATTGGCAGGTGCTGCAGCTGGCTCAGGCTGGAATAGCCGGAACCGAAGTCGTCCACGTAGATCGGATGGCCGAGCCAGCGCAGGCGTTCAAGCTCGGGCAGGATGTCCTGCAGTTCCGCGGTGGAACGCTCGGTCAATTCGAAGCCGATATGACGTCGCGGCAGGCCGGGCGGCCAATGGAAGTCCAGGGTCTCCATCAGGCTGCCATCCACCAGTTCGGGAGAACTCACGTTGATGGTCACCCGGAAATCGGGAAAGGCCTCGAACAGCTTGCGGTTCTCGTCCAGCACCGTGCGCACGACGAACGCGGTCACCTCGGCAATCATCCCCGCGCGCTCCGCCTCCGCGATGAACACCTCCGGTGATGCGGGGCCATCGATCCAGCGGATGAGCGCCTCGGCCGAGACGATGCGTGGAGATGTCTCCAGCGCGACGATGGGCTGATAACGAAGCGCGAATCGTCCTGCCGCCAGCGCGCGGCGCATCCGCGCCGGAAGCGCGCTCCAGCGACGGTGCGCGGCTAGCGCCAGCCAGCCCAGGCAGGTTCCAAGCAGCCCCCCCAGGATCAGTACCATCCACATGGCGCTCGTCCACGCGCGTTCGTCGGCCACGGCAGTCACCAGGACGGTGGCGCAGATGGGAAAACGCCGCGAACAGAATCGACCATCCTCGCGACCCTGCCCTTTTCCAGCTTCGACAAAGCCGGGCGAGTCCTGCGCATCGAGCCCGATGACGAGACGCGTCGCCCGGTCCCGCAAGCCGACCACGTAATACAGGCCCGGCGACCGCGTCACTCGGAATGCATCCAAATCGAGCTGGAAACCCGACTTCTCCGTGCGCACCACCAGGGCAAAGGAATCCCGATCCGTCAGCGAGAGCGCCGTCCAGTAACCCGTCAACCCAGCCGCCAGCACGAGGGGCTCCTGGCGCGGCACGACCGGTTTGGCCAGGACTCCCAGCACGGCAGTGCATGCCAGGTTTCCTCCCACGTACCGGCCAAGATCCTTGGTGAACTTGGCCCGCATGAAAACCGCCCGCAGCCGCCGCAGTTCCTCCGCCGAACAGTCGGCATGCGTCGAGCGGTCCGCTTCAGCCAGCATGCGAGCCGTCGTATCGAACACGTGGTCGATCTGATCGACGACCCGCGCCCCCTGCTGGCTGACTTCATGGTCCAGCCATCGGTCTGCAACCGCATCTCGCATCTGCAACGCAACCGCCAGCGTGGCAAGCAGCACGACCAGGAAGATCAAACGACCTGCCCAGCGCGAGGTTGCCCATCTCCGTGCCTGCTTCATGGATATCGTTCTTTGCGGTGGGAATGGATGATCGCCACGTCGCTGGCCAGCCCCCTGCCGACCGTTGCCCGCCACAGACATCCCGGACGAACCCCGATCGAGAAACGGGATTCCGCATCGGAATCCCGTTTCTCCATCATGGTGCCCGGAGCCGGAATCGAACCGGCATGGCCTCGCGGCCGGCGGATTTTAAGTCCGATGCGTCTACCAATTTCGCCATCCGGGCATGTCGATAGCGTGCCTGAGCCAGGACGGGATGGAAAGTCGCGAACCCTTCCGTCCGTCAGGCACAAAAAAACCGACCGCGAGGTCGGTTTTCAGAAATGGAGGCCTGGGTCGGAATTGAACCGGCGTACGCGGATTTGCAGTCCGCTGCATAACCACTCTGCCACCAGGCCGATGGCGATTGCGCGAGACTGGCGCAATCCCGGCGCCATTTCAAGCGCCTTACAAAACAAAACCCCGCGAACGGGGTTGTGTTCTGAATATGGAGCGGGAAACGAGACTCGAACTCGCGACCCCGACCTTGGCAAGGTCGTGCTCTACCAACTGAGCTATTCCCGCGTCGTGAGATTTGAAATTTTACCGGTATCCCGAGAACTGTCAACTGCTTTTTTCTCGTCTGCCCGCAGAATCGGCCATGCCGCATGCAGGTACTGGAAGCCGGACCAGAGGGTAAGTATAGCCGCAATGGCGAGCAGCCAGTCACCGATCCTGAAGACCCATTCACCCAGCCAGATGTCCGAACGCTCCACCGTCCCGGGGGTCGCCGCGTACAGCAGGCAGCCCAGCGCGACCATCTGCACGATGGTCTTGATCTTGCCGATGGTGGCCACCTTGACCCGTGCGCGCTGGCCCAGCTCGGCCATCCATTCGCGCAGCGCGGACACGGCGATTTCGCGCCCGACGATCACCGCGGCCCAGATGGCCATCCACATGGTCGGGTTGTCCTGCACGATCAGGAACAGCGACACCGCCACCATCAGCTTGTCCGCCACCGGATCCAGGAACGCGCCGAACGCCGAATACAGGTGGTAGCGCCGCGCGATCCAGCCATCCAGCCAGTCGGTGACCGCCGCCAGGATGAAGATGAAGGCCGCCGCGAAGTTGGTCCATTTGTGCGGCAGGTAGAACACCAGCACCAGCACCGGAATCAGCACGATCCGCAACAGGGTGAGCCAGGTGGGGAGGGTCAACTTCATTGCTTTTTCTACTCGTTTCCCGCAATCGGCGCCGGCAACCCGTGCAGGTTAGCGTAGATCCGCTCGGCGAGCGCGGCGTTGATGCCTTCAACACGGGCGATCTCGTCCGCGCCGGCGGCCTTGAGGCCGGCCAGGCCGCCGAAATGCTTGAGCAGGCTGGCGCGGCGGCGCGGGCCGATGCCTGGGATGTCCTCCAGCTTGCTGGTCATGCGCGCCTTCTGGCGCTTGCCGCGGTGACCGGTGATGGCAAACCGGTGCGCCTCGTCGCGGACCTGCTGGATCAACTGCAGGGCCGGCGACGCCGCCCCGGGCCGGACCTCGCGGCCGTCGGCCAGGACCAGCGTTTCATGGCCCGGCCGGCGCTCCTCCCCCTTGGCCACGCCGACCAACACCACGCTGTCCACGCCCAGATCGGCCAGCACGCCCCGTGCCTGCGCCAGTTGTCCGGCGCCGCCGTCGATCAGCAGCACGTCCGGGAGCACGCCGCCCTCCTCCACCGCGCGGCGGAACCGGCGCTCGATGGCCTGGTGCATGGCCGCATAGTCGTCGCCGGGCTCGATGCCGGTGATGTTGAAACGGCGGTACTGCGCACGGACCGGTCCGTTGGCGTCGAACACCACGCAGGAGGCCACCGTGGCTTCGCCCATGGTGTGGCTGATGTCGAAGCACTCGATCCGCTGCGCCGGCTCGGCCAGACCCAGCAACTCCTGCAGGGCCTCGCTGCGCGCGGTCTGCGCGCCGCGGCTGGACAGCTCGGTCACCAATGCGATCTCGGCATTGCGTCGCGCCAGATCCAGGTAGCCGGCGCGTTCGCTGCGCACGTTCCACTTCAACTGTACCTTGCGTCCCGCCGAGGTGCTCAGCGCCGTTTCGATCAGTTCCGCGTCGGGAATCTCCCGATCCAGGATGATCTCCTGCGGTGGCGTCTGCTCGCCGTAATACTGGGAGACGAACGCGGCCAGCACCTCCTCCGCGCTCTCTTCTCCGTTGGTGCGCGGGAAGAAGGTGCGCGTGCCGAGGTTGCGGCCGTCGCGGAACGCCAGCAACAGGACGCACGCCGAGCTGCCGCGCATCGCGCAGGCCAGCACGTCGAGATCCGCGGCATGGCCGTCCACATACTGGCGTGCCTGCAGGCTGCGGATCGAGCCGATCAGATCCCGCAGGCGCGCGGCTTCCTCGAATTCCAGCTGTTCGCTCGCGGTTTCCATCGCCCGGCTGAGTTCGCCGGTCAGTTCGTCGCTGCGCCCATCCAGGAACAGGCCGGCCTGGCGCACGGATTCGGCATAGCTGCCGGTTTCCACCAATCCCACGCAGGGCGCGCTGCAGCGACCGATCTGGTATTGCAGGCACGGACGCGAGCGATTGCGGAACACGCTGTCCTCGCAGTTGCGGATCTTGAACAGCTTCTGCATCAGGTTCAGCGTTTCGCGCACCGCGCCGGCGCTGGGATACGGGCCGAAGTAGCGGCCGGGTATCGCACGCGGCCCGCGGTGGAACGCGATCCGCGGCCAGGTCTCCTGGGTCAGCAGAACATAGGGATAGCTCTTGTCGTCGCGCAGCAGCACGTTGTAGCGCGGCGCGAGCGACTTGATCAGCTGGTTCTCCAGCAGCAGCGCCTCGGCCTCGGAGCGGGTGACCGTGACGTCCATCCGCGCCACCTGCGACAGCATCGACAGGATACGCGGCGTCTTGGGCGTATTGCTGAAATAGCTGGACACGCGCTTGCGCAGCGCGCCGGCCTTGCCGACATACAGCAGGCTGTCGTCGGCGGCATACATGCGGTAGACGCCCGGCGCCAGGCTCAAGCCCGCCGCGAACGCCTTGCCGTCGAAATCGGTGGACCTGCGACCGCTCATTCGTCGATCGGCACGTGGCTCAGTTCGCCGCTGGCGATGTCATAACGCAGCACGGCGTGGGCATCGGTTTCGGCAATCCAGACCACGCCCTCCGACAGCGCCAGGCCGGTGGGACCGTGCAGCGGCCGCGGCAACGCCACGCTGGTGAGCTCGCCGCCGCCCAGGCGCAAGGTGCGCAGGCTGCTGTTGCCGCTGTCCGCGATCCACATCTGCGGCGCGTCGCTGCTGATCGCGATGCCCTGCGGATGCTGCAGACGCGCGGTCTCGCGCGGCCCGTCCTCGGCGCCGAACACCCAGGGCCCCTGCCCGACCAGCGTCTGCACGACGCCGGTACGCAGTTGCAGCGAACGGATCGCCGATCCCAGCGCGTCGCAGACGTACAGCGTCTGATGGACAGCCGCCAGCGCCGCGGGCTGGGCGAACGCCGCCATCGAACCGCTGCCGTCGCGTACCTCCAGCTGCCCCGAGCCCGCCCGCGCGCTGAGTTCGCGGGTGGCGAGGTCATAACTCCAGATGCGGTTGTCGCCGCCCATGGCGATATGAATCTGGTTGTTGCTGGTCGCCAGCGCGAGCGGCTGGTTGAGCGGCACGCCACGCGGCTGGCCGACGATGCCTTCCACGGGTTCACCCGCGCGGCCGTTGCCGCACAGGGTGTCAACCGCGCCGGTCGCCAGATGGATGCGGCGCAACGCATGGTTGCCGCTGTCGGCCACGTACAGGGACTCGCGCAGCACCGCCAATCCGTGCGGATTGCGGAACGCGGCATGGGTGTGGTCGCCATCGATGAGGTCGGCGGCGGCCAGGCCGAACTGGCGCAGGACCCGTCCCGAGTGGGTGCATTCGAGGATGCGGTGATGCCCGCTGTCGGCCACGAACAGGCGGTCCGGCGTGGCCGCCAGGCCGGTGGGAAAACGCAGCGCCAGGCGCGGCTCGGGATGGCTTTCACGCGGACTGCGCAGATCGTCGTCGCTGGGCCGGGCCAGCGTCTCGCACAACGCGGACACGGCGCGCTCCAGCTCGGCGGTGTTGTCGACGCCGACCAGCCGGTGGCGGGTGACGCCGTCGCCGTCGATCAGCAGCACGGTCGGCCAGGCCTCGATACCGAATGCCTGCCACGCCGCCCAGTTGGCGTCATGCGCGATTGGAAAAGCGATTCCGTGCCGGCGCAGGCGCTTCAGGGCGGTCTGCGGATCGCGTTCGCTGTCGAAACGCGGCACGTTGACCACCAGCGTCTGCAGGCGTCCCAGGTGACGGGCCTGCAGGGCGGCCAGTTCGTTCAGGCGTTGCCCGCACCAGGCCGAGGCGGCGTTGACGAAGGTCAGCGCCACGATCCGACCGCGCTGTTCCAGCAGCGATCCGGAAGGCGCGTTGAGCCAGGGCAATCCCTGGGGAAGTTCGGGAGCGGGCGAGGCATTCATGATCCGCTCCGATTATGCCGCAGTCCTATCCGCGGGACAGGCGCCGGACCGCCGCCCGTGCCGCCGAATCGACCAGTTGCCAGACGTGTTCGAAGTCCTTGGTGCCGCCCGTGTAGGGATCCGGGACGCTGCCACCGGCCTGGATGCCGGTCCACTCCAGCAACAATTCCGCCTTGTGCCCCAGTTCCATGGGCGCCAGCTGGCGGACATCGCGCAGATTCTGCCCGTCCGCGCACAGCAGCCAGTCGAACCTTTCGAAGTCCTCCCGCCGCAGCTGGCGCGCGCGCAGGCCGGCGATGTCGACGCCATGCTGGCGGGCGCAGGCGATGGCCCGGCGATCCGGCGGTTCTCCCACGTGCCAGTCACCGGTGCCGGCCGAGTCCACCTCCACCCGTCCGGCCAGCGGTGAAGCCGCCAGATGATGGCGAAGCGCGCCTTCGGCCATGGGCGAGCGGCAGATGTTGCCCAGGCAGACCACCAGCAGCCTCATGCGCCGCGGGACCAATGCTGTTCGGCCCGGGCCAGATCCTCGGGCGTGTCCACGCCGGGCGGGAACGGTTCCGGGGTCAGCGCCACCGCGATGCGGTATCCGGATTCGAGCACCCGCAGTTGTTCCAGCGACTCGATCTGTTCCAGTTGTCCGGGCGGCAGGCCGGTGAAGCGGCGCAGGAAGCCTGCGCGATAGGCATAGATGCCGATATGGCGCAGCCAGGGTCCCTGCGGCAGGGCACTGCGATCGCGCGCGAAGGCATCCCGGTGCCAGGGAATCGGCGCGCGGCTGAAATACAGCGCGTCGCCGCTGTCCGCCCGCACCAGCTTGACGACGTTGGGGTCGAACAGGAGCTCGGCAGACTCGACCGGCGTGGCCAGGGTCGCCATCTCGGCGCCGCTGTCCACCAGCGTCCGCGCGACCGTGCGGATGCCCGCCACCGGCGCGAACGGTTCGTCGCCCTGCAGGTTGACCACCACCGCATCGTCCGGCCAACCGGCGATGTCGGCGCATTCGGCCAGGCGATCGCTGCCCGACGCGTGGCTGTCGCGGGTCATCGCCACCCGTACGCCGGTTCCCCGCAACGCCTCGCGGATACGCTCGTCGTCGGTGGCGACCCAGACCTCGCCCGCGCCGGCGGCCAGCGCGCGGCGGGCCACATGCAGTACCAGTGGTTCGCCGCCGATCAGGCGCAGCGGTTTGCCCGGCAGCCGCGAGGCCGCGTAGCGGGCCGGGATGGCCACGATGAATCCTGTCTTCACGGGGTCTGTCGTCATGGCTTTGGAGATTCCGGATGGGCCAGGCGGTCCAGCAGCGCCACCCAGAACGCCTCCGGCAGGCGCGCCGACACCGGCACGCTGAAGTACCAGTCCTTCGCGAAGGCGGCGCATTTCACCGCGTCCTTCTCGGTCATCAGCACCGGCAGTTCGCTGCCGAACGCGAAGTCCTCGGCACGATAGGCATGGTGATCGTCGAAGGCATGCGGCACGACGCCGATACCCAGACCGCGCAGGTTGTCGAAGAAGCGTTGCGGATGCCCGATGCCGGCGACCGCATGCACGCGCTGGCCGGCGAACGACATGAGCGGATGCGGACGACCGCCGCGCAGGGGCTGCGCCGCATCCGTGTGCAGTTGCATCGGCCACTCGCCGAAGGCGGATTCGCCGCCATTGAGCACCCGGAAATCGCAGGCCGCGCCACGCTCGACCGGCTCGCGCAGCGGGCCGGCCGGCAGCAACCGGCCGTTGCCGTAGCGGCGCTGTCCGTCGATGACCTCGATCTCGATGTCGCGTCGCAGGCGATAGTGCTGCAGGCCGTCGTCGCAGACCACGATGTCGCAACCGGCGGCGATCAGCGCGCGCGCGGCGGCGACACGATCCCGATCCACCCGCACCGGAACTCCGGTTCGGCGCGCGATCAACACGGGCTCGTCCCCGCCCTGCTCCGGCGAGGTGGACGCCTCCACCCACAGGGCCTGGCGCTCGTCGGCGCGGCCGTATCCCCGGCTGGCGACGCCCGGCTTGAATCCGGCCTCGCGCAGGCGCTGGACCAGGGCGATGGTGAGCGGGGTCTTGCCGGTGCCGCCGACGGTGACGTTGCCGACCACGATGACCGGCGCGGACAGCCGGTGCCGGCGCAGCAGGCCCCAGCGGAACAGGCGCGCGCGCAGGCCGATCAGCGCGCCATAGATCGCCGCCAGCAGCCGCGCATGCGCGGGAACGGCGGCGTTGGAATACCAATAGGCGGGCGGGACATGCCGGGACTTGCTCACTTCACTCACTCGCCGTCGCCTTCCCGGAACTGCATGCGGTGCAGATGCGCGTAGAGACCGTCGCGGGCCAGCAGCTCGGCGTGGGTGCCCTGCTCGACCAGGCGTCCCTGATCCAGCACCAGCACCTGATCGGCGTGTTCGATGGTGGACAGGCGATGCGCGATGACCAGCGTGGTGCGATCCGGCATCAGCTTCTGCAGCGCGTTCTGCACCAACCGCTCGGATTCGTTGTCCAGCGCGGCGGTCGCTTCGTCCAGGATCAGGATCGGCGCGTCCTTCAGCATCGCCCGCGCGATCGCCAGGCGCTGGCGCTGTCCGCCGGACAACCGGCCGCCCTTGGCGCCGACCTGGGCCTGCAAACCGTCCGGCAGTTCGCGCACGAACTCCATCGCGTTGGCGCCTTCCACCGCCTGCACCAGCGCCGGCTCCGGCGCGTCCTCCATTTCGCCGAAAGCCACGTTCGCGGCGACGGTGCCGTCGAACAGCATCACCTGCTGGCCGACCAGGGCGATCTGCCGCCGCAGATCCGCCAGCGGATATTCCTGCACCGGATGGCCGTCGACCAGGATCTGGCCGGCCTCTGGCTCGTAGAAGCGCGGAATCAGCTTGATCAGGCTGGACTTGCCGCTGCCGGAACGACCGACGATCGCGGTGACCGTTCCCGGCCGCGCGGTGAAGCTGATGCCGCCCAGCGCGGGCCGCACCTGTCCCGGATAGCGTGCGGTGACGTCACGGAACTCGATGAGTCCCTGCGCACGCACCAGCGGGCGGGTGCCCGCGTCGACTTCGTCGGGCGCATCCAGCACCGAAAACAGGCGTTCGGCCGAGGCCACGCCGCGCTGGGTCATGTTCTGCACGTTGGTGAGCTGCTTGAGCGCGGGGATGATGGCGATCATCGACACCATCAGCGACACGAAGCCGCCGGCGGTCAGGCGTCCCTGCATGGCCTGGTAACCCGCGACCACCAGCAGCAGCGACAGCCCCACGGCGCCCATCATCTGGACCAGCGCCGAGGACACGCCGCGGGTGGCTTCCACCTTCATCGCCAGACGCAGGTTGTTGTCGGCCAGCTTGCGGTAGCGGTCCATCTCGCTGGCCTGCGCCCCGTAGACCTTCACTTCCTGCTGGCTGCTCAGGGTCTGATCCGCGGCCTGCAGCAACTGCGCGCCGCTTTCCTGGATGCGGTGGCTGATCCTGCGGTAACGCCGGGCCACCTTGTCCATGATCCAGGCCAGCGGCGGGCCCAGCAACAGGATCGCCAGCGTGACCTGCCAGCTGTTGTGGAACATCACCGCCAGCATGGCGATGATCTGGAACGACTGCTGCAGCACCACCTTGGTGGCATCCACCGCGGCCTGCGCGATCTGATCGCAGTCGGAGCCGAGCCGGACCAGCATCGAGGGCACCGGTTCGCTGTCGAAGCGCATGCCCGGCAGGCGCAGGTACTTGCCCAGCACGGACACGCGCATGTCGCGGGCGATGCTGCGGGCGGACTTGCCCATGCTCATGTCGGTGAGGAAACCCGCCAGGCCGCGGACCAGGAACAGACCGACGATGGCGAACGGCAGGGTCAGGTCCATTCGGGTATTGCGGGTGACGAACGTCCCGTCCACCACCGGCTTCATCAGATAGCTGAAAGCGCCGCTGGCCGCGGCCTCGATCAGCATGCCCAGCAGCGCCAGCAGCAGCAGGGCACGGTAGGGCTTGGCCAGGCGGATCAGCCGGCGATAGGTATGCCAGGCCGAAACGGGTTGCGCACTCATCGCTTGACCTCCGGCGCGGTGGCGATCTGGATGGTGCGGAAGCCGGATTGCGCCAGCGCGTCATAGGCGGTCACCACCGCCTGGTGCGGGGTGCGCGCGTCGGCGCGCAGCAGCACCGGGCGCGAACGATCGTCGCCGGCCACCTGGGCGATGGTCTGCTTCAGCGCATCCACGTCCGTGCGCAGGACTTCATGTTCGTCCACGACGTAGTGGCCGTCGGCGTTGACCAGCACGCTCAGGGTCTTGGTCTGGGCCGCCACCGGCTCGCCCTTCGCGCTCGGCAGCTGCAGTTGCAGCATCGAGCGCGAATCGAACGTCGTGGTGATGACGAAGAAGATGATCAGCACCAGGATCACGTCGATCAACGGCACCAGGTTGATCTCCGGCTCCTCGTGGGCGCGGTCGTCACGAATCCTCATGCGCGGCTCAGGCCCCGACCGCCGCGGCGGCGGGCGCGGTTGCCGGGCGCGCGCCCGCGGGACGCGGTTGCCGTGAATCGAGCGCGTCGAGCAGCTGCATGGCTTCCTTCTCCATCTCCACCACGTAGCCGTTGATGCGGCCACGGAAGTAGCGGTGCGCCATCAGCGCCGGAATCGCCACGATCATGCCGGTGGCCGCGCACACCAGCGCCTTGCCGATACCGCCGGCCAGCTGGTTGACGTCGCCGACGCCGCTGTCCTGGATGCCCAGGAACATCTGGATCATGCCGACCACCGTGCCCAGCAGGCCCAGCAGCGGACCCGCCGAGGCGATGCTGCCCAAGGCGTTGAGGAACTTCTCCATCCGGTGCACGACATGGCGGCCGGTATCCTCGATGCGCTCGCGGATCTGGTCGCGCGGGCGCTGGCGGACCTCCAGCGCGGCGGCCAGCAGCTCACCCAGTGGCGAGGTCCGGCGCAGGGATTCGATATGGGCCGGCTCCAGTTGCCCGCGCACCGCCCAGTTGCGGACCTCCTCGCCCAGGCCGGGAGGCATGATTTCCTTGCGCCGCAGGGTCCAGAAGCGTTCCACCACGATCGCCAGCGCCAGCACCGCCAGCAGCAGCAGGGGGATCATGGGCCAGCCGCCGGCCTTGACCAGTTCAAGCACGTTCAGTCCTCGGGACCCCGCGGGGCCGTCTCATCGATGGGCGATAGGATAGCCCACGCGCCCCTCAGCGCCGCGCGGCATCCCATAGACGGGCGCGGGCGTGACGCCGTTCACGCAGCGCGACGCCCTCCCCGCTCAGCCAGACCTGCACCGCTCCGCTGTCGGCGGTACCGACCACCTCCGCCCCGGCCGCCTCCCAGCGCGCCACCACCTGTGGCCGGGGGTGGCCGAAGCGATTGCGGTGGCCGCTGGACACCAGCAGCAGGCGGGCCCCGGTGGCGGCGACGAAGCGCGGATCCGACGAGCCGGCACTGCCGTGATGCGGCGCGAACACCACGTCCGCCCGCAACTGCGCCGGCGAGCGCCGGGCCAGTTCGCGCTCGATCACCTCGCCGATGTCTCCGGTCAGCAGCGCCGCGCCACGGGCGGTTTCAACCCGCAGCACGCAGCTCGATTCGTTGCCCATATTCGGAAAGTGCCGGTGCGGATGCAGGAACAGGAAACGCACGCCATCCCATTCCCAGGCTTCGCCGGCGACGCAGCCGCGTATTTCAGGCAGCGCCATGGACGCCGGCACTGCCCGCACCGCCTGCTCCACGGCGGCGATCTGTCCGCCCGGCGCCTGGACGACCCCGACCGGCAGCACGCGCAGGACGCTGGCCAGACCGCCGACATGATCGTTGTCGTCGTGGCTGACCACGGCCCGATCCAGGCGCGGCACGCCCCAGGCGCGCAACGCCGGCGCCACGGCGCGTTCACCGGCATCGAAGCCTCCGCGCATCGCCGGCCCCATGTCGTACAGCAGCGCATGTCCCGAAGTCCTGACCAGCACCGACAGGCCCTGGCCGACATCGACCATCGCCAGTTCGGCCTCGCCCCGCCGCGGCAGTCCGCGGTCCGGCCAAAGCAAGGGAAGCCACAACAGGAACGCCAGCGATTTGCCCGGCACCCCACGCGGCAGCAGCAACCAGAAGGCACCCGCGAGCGCCATTCCCACCGCCCAGGGCGCCGCTTCCGGCAACCACCACAGCGAGAAACTGCTCTCCGACAGCCAGCGGAAACCCGGCCAGGTCAGATCGAAGCAGGCCGCCGCCCAGCGCCACGGCCAGGCGCCACCGCCGGGGATCAAGGCCTCGGCCGCGGTTCCCAGCAGCGACAACGGCACCACCACCAGACTCCACCAGGGGATCGCGACCAGGTTCGCCAGCGGCCCGGCCAGCGAGGCCTGATCGAACAACACCACCGTCAACGGCAGCAGGCCCACCGTGGCCACGGCCTGCGCGGACAGGAAACCACGCAGCCAGTGCTGGGTGCCGGTCGCCGGTAGGCACCAGGCCAGCCAGGCGACGCCGCCGTAGCTCAGCCAGAACCCGGCCGCCAACGGCGACAACGGATCGAACAGCAGCACCACGATCAGGGACAGCGCCAAGGTGTCGATCACCCGTGCGGGCCGGCGTCCCAGACGGGCCGCGGCCCACACGGCCATCATCAGCACCGTGCGCACGGTCGGCAGGGCGAAACCGGCAAGGACGGCGTAACCCAGCGCGGCAAGCACCGCCGCCAGCCCCATCGCCTGGGGACGCGGCAGGCGCCGCGCCCAGGTGGGAAACAGGCGCCACAGTCCACCGATGAGCACGGCGAAAGCGCTGGCGACCATGCCGACGTGGAAACCCGAAATGGCGATCAGATGGGTCAGGCCCGCCGCACGCAGGACATGCCAGTCCTCCGGGGTCAACCCGCGGGTATCGCCCAGCGCCAGCGCGCGCACGAAGCGCGAGGATGGCGCGGCCACCGTCTGCCCGATGCGCGCCGACATCACTTCACGCCAGGCGTCGACGCCGGCGGCCGGAGACAGCCGCCGGGCACGCTCCGGCTGATGCAGGCTGCCGGTCGCGCCGATCCGCTGCAGCAGCGCGTGTTTCTCGCTGTCGAAGCCCCCGGGATTGCGCAGGCCACGCGGGGCACGCAGCCTGGCCTCGAACCGCCAGCGTTCACCCGCGCGCAGTTTCAGTCGCGCACCGGGTTCGCTGGCGCCGTAGTCGTCATGCCAGGACAGCATGATCCGCCGTCCCGCCAGCATGGCCGCGCTCCCCTCGCCTTCATCCACCACGAACAGGAACCGGGTCCGTCGCGCTTCATGTTGCGGCAACTCCGCGATCGTTCCCGTCACCGCCAGCGGCCGCCGTTCCAGTTCGGGCGGAACGCGCACCGCCAATGCCGCCCCGGCCTGCACGCCGGCCCAGGCGAAACCGAACAGCAGCGCGCCCAGCCAGCGTCCGCGCCAGCGCCACAACCAGCCCGCCGCGCCGGTGATGCCCAGTCCCCACAGCAGAAGGACAGGGGGCAAGGTCGGCATCGAGAGACAGACGCCGGCCCCCGCCAGCAGCGCCACGGCGGCGCCCGCACCGAATGCGGCGGGCGTCGCCCCTGCCGTCCCGCGTGCGCTCCTTGTCACCAGACCCTTGGTGCCATCCGGCGCTTCGGCCCGCGTCGCCTTCTCTTTGCTTCGCACTGCAACGGACGTCCTTTCCGAACAGCACGCAACACTAGACGACGACCGTTCCAGGGGAAATCAGCGCAATCCGCGCAGGACCGTCAGGCAACTCCGACGCCGCTCGGAATCGTTCGCAAGAACACGCGCCGCGTTCTTTCGATTCCCGCTGCGCGCAGTCGCGTCATTGACCCGGTTCCACTCATCCCGCGAGACTGCGTGGCCTTCCCTGGGAGCGATGCCGCCATGTCCCGTCCATCCTCGCCATGCACGCTCGTTCGTCCCGTCCGATCGTCCCGTTTCATTCTGTTCACGCCATGAGCCCGCACAGCCGACGCGAGTTCTTCAAGCGGGCCGGTGCCGGCGCCGCCGCCTCGATGACGCTGGCTACGTTTCCGCCGGCCATCCGCCGCGCGCTGGCGATTCCCGCGCACCACACCACCGGCACGATCAAGGACGTACGGCATGTGGTGATCCTGATGCAGGAAAACCGCTCGTTCGATCACTATTTCGGTACCTTGCATGGCGTGCGCGGATTCGGGGATCGCTTCCCGATACCCGTGCCCGGCAATCGCACCGTATGGCAACAGCGGTACACGAAAGATCGGATTTCGCGCATCGTGCAGCCCTTTCACCTGGACGCCCGCGCCGGCAATGCGCAACGCGTCGCCGGCACGCCCCACAGCTATCCCGACGCGCAGGCCGCCTGGGATCTGGGGCGCATGCAGGCCTGGCCCACCCACAAGCAGTTGCACTCGATGGGCCACTACGCCGGGGCCGAACTGGAATTCCAGTTCGCCCTCGCCAACGCCTTCACCCTGTGCGACGCCTACCACTGCGCGTTCCATGGCGGTACCAACACCAACCGCCTGTTCCACTGGAGCGGCACGAACGATCCCGCCGGTCTGGCGGGCGGCCCGGTCATCGACAACAGCGGCGATTCGTTCGATGCCGAAGGCGGAGACTACCGCTGGACCACCTATCCCGAGCGCCTGCAGGCCGCGGGCGTGAGCTGGAAGGTGTATCAGAACCTTCCCGACAATTTCACTGACAATCCGCTGGCCGGCTTCCGCCAGTACCGGGCGGCGAACCGCGCGCGCGGCAATCCGCCCAAGGCCCGCGATTTTCCGCCATACCAGGCAACCGACGAAGCCATCAGCCCCCTGCTCAAGGGCATCGGCAACACCCTGCCCGACGGTGGATTCCTGCGGGCGCTGAAGGAAGACATCGCCGCCGGCGCGCTTCCACAGGTGTCCTGGATCGTGGCGCCGGCGGCGTATTCGGAGCATCCGGATCCCTCCAGCCCGGTGCAGGGTGGCTGGTATACGCAGGCGGTGCTGGAGGCGCTGACCGCGGATCCGGCGGTCTGGAGCCAGACGGTACTGCTGGTGAACTTCGACGAGAACGACGGGTTCTTCGATCACCTGCCGCCGCCCTGCGCGCCGGCGCGCGAGGCCGACGGCTCGCTCGCGGGCGCTTCCACGGTCGCCACCACCGGCGAGTACCACACCGACGGACGTCCCTACGGTCCGGGTCCGCGCGTGCCGATGTACGTGGTGTCCCCTTGGAGCCGCGGCGGCTGGGTCAACTCGCAGGTGTTCGATCACACTTCGGTGCTGCGTTTTCTCGAAGCCCGCTTCGGCGTGCCGGAACCGAACATCAGCGCCTATCGCCGCGCGATGACCGGCGATCTCACCAGCGCGTTCAATTTCGCCACCCCCAACGGCGCCGCGCCGCCGCGGCTGCCACGACAGCGCAAGTCGGCCGCGGACGCGGTGCGCACCGCGCAGGAAGCCCTGCCCGCGCTGACGCCGCCCTCCGAGGACAGCCAGCGGCCTCCGCGGCAATCAACCGGCACCCGGCCTTCGCGTGCCCTGCCCTACGAACTACAGGTACATGCGCGAGCCGCGGCCGATGGCGCGATGATGCTGACGTTCCTCAACACCGGGCGAGCCGGCGCGGTCTTCCACGTCTACGACCGCCTGCACCTGGATCGGATTCCGCGCCGCTACGCGGTCGAGGCCGGCCGGCAACTGGGCGGCGCCTGGGACACGGCGGCCGACGATGGCCGATACGATCTATGGGTGCTCGGACCCAATGGATTCCATCGCCATTTCCAGGGCGATGTCCGCGCGGATTCGACGCTCGGCGTGCGCAGCGGCTACGACGTCGCCGCCGCCGCGCTGTGGGTGGAGGTGACCAACGAGGGCGACCGCTCCCGCTCCCTGTCGATCATCGCCAATGCGTACCGCCATGACGGCCCCTGGGCCGCCGAACTGGCACCCGGCCAGTGCGGGCAATGGCGTTGGACGCTTTCCGGGCAGGGCCACTGGTACGATTTCAGCGTGACGGCCGCGCCCGGTTTGCTGTACCGCTTGGCCGGGCGCCTGGAGACAGGAGCCGACGGCATCTCGGATCCGGCCATGGGCGCCGCCTGACGTCGCCGCGTGTCCTCCGTTCCTCACCTCATCGCGACCCGCCATGCAAGCCATCGTTGATTTCATCCTGGAAGTGGACAAGCTCAAGGCGGTCACCCGCAAGATCCGCCTGCGCGACATCGAACGCTACGAGAATTCCGCCGAGCACAGTTGGCAGCTCGCCCTGTTGGCGAGCTCGCTGGCGCCGCACGCGCCGACGGACATCGACATGGACCGCGTCATCCGCATGCTGCTGGTGCACGACATCGGCGAGATTGATACCGGCGACACCATGGCCTTCGTGGAGGGTGGCTGGGAGGAGCGCAAGGCCGCCGAACTGGCGGCGGTCCGGCGCATTTTCGGCCTGCTGCCCGCATCCGAAGGCGAACAACTGCTCGCGCTGTGGCGGGAATTCGATGAAGCACTGACGCCGGAAGCCGTGTTCGCCAACGCGGTGGACCGGGCCATGCCGGTGCTGCTGAACCTCGCCAACCAGGGTCAGAGCTGGCGCGAGAACGGCATCAGCCATGAACGCGTGGTGCGGCGCGTCGGTCCGCCCATCCAGGCAGGCTGCCCGCCACTGTGGGAATTTCTCGAAGCGCGGCTGGAAGATGCGCGCCATCTGGGATATTTCGGCGAGGGCGCCGCGCCCGGCTGAGCGGAACCGCTTCGATTCGCCCTGGCCATCCGCACCACCGCCGCGCCCCGCGACGAATGTCCGCCCGCCCCGGATGAATCAAACGTCGTTGCCGCCGCGGGCCTTGCTCCGGTCGCTCAGACGTCGGCGTGGGCGAGCTGGCGCAGCTTGCCTTCGTGCAGTTCCAGCACCCGATCCAGGCGACGCGCCAACCGGCGGTCGTGGGTCACCAGCACCAGGCTGGTCTTCTGCGCGCGGTTGAGGCCGAGCATCAGATCGAACACGGTGGCGGCGGTCTTTTCGTCCAGGTTGCCGGTGGGTTCGTCGCCCAGCACGCAGGCGGGTTGATTGACCAGCGCGCGGGCGACGGCCGCGCGCTGGCGTTCGCCGCCTGACAACTCGCCCGGCTTGTGTTCGATGCGGTGCCCCAGGCCGACCGCTTCCAGCAGCTCCCGCGCCCGCTGCCTCGCGGACGCGGCGTCGGTGCCACCCAGCATCACCGGCATCATCACGTTCTCCAGCGCGGTGAACTCGGGCAGCAGATGGTGGAACTGGTAGACGAAACCAAGCGCGTGGTTGCGCAGTTGACCTCGCGCCGCGTCCGACAGCGCCGACATTTTCTGGCCGGCCACATAGACCTCTCCGGTGGTCGGGGTGTCCAGGCCACCGAGCAGATGCAGCAAGGTGCTCTTGCCGGCGCCGGAAGCGCCGACGATGGCGACCGTCTCGCCCGGATGGACCGCCAGTTCCAGGCCATCGAACACCGGCGTGCGCATCTTGCCCTCGGCGTAGGTCTTGCCCAGGCCGTCCGCGCGGATGACCGTGCCGTCCGAGCCCGTCGCGGCCGTGATCTTCTCACTCATAGCGCAGGGCCTCCGCCGGCTGGGTCCGGGCCGCGCGCCACGCTGGGTACAGCGTGGCCAGGAAGCTCATCGCCAGCGCCACGCAGGCGATGATCGTCACATCGTCCGGTCGCAGGTCGTATGGCAGGCCGGTGATGTAGTACACGTCCGGGGGCAACAGGGTCACGTTGAAGATTTTCTCGATGAGATCGAGGATGCTTTCCAGATTCATGGTCAGGGTGATACCGCCGATCACGCCGGCCACCGTGCCGATGATGCCGATCAGCGAACCCTGCACCATGAAGACCTGCATCACCCCGCCCGGCGTCAGGCCCAGGGTACGCAGGATGGCGATGTCGGCCTGCTTGTCGGTCACCAGCATCACCTGCGAGTTCACCAGCGAGAACGCGCCCATCAGGATGATCAGCGACAACAGGATGCCCATCACCGTCTTTTCCATCTTCAACGAATGGTAGAGATTGGCGTTCTGGCTCATCCAGTCGCTGACCCGATAGACGTGTCCCAGCCGATAGACCAGATCACGCGCGACCGTCATCGCCTGATCCATGTCATGCAGCTTCAGGCGCACGCCGGTCACGCCATCCCCCATCCGCAGCACCCGCTGCAGGTCGGCCATGTGCACCACCGCGAGGTTGCGGTCGATGTCGTTGTGGCCCACCGCGAACGTGCCGGACACGGTGAAGCGCTTGATTTTCGGCATCGCCCCCATCGGCGTGCCCTGGAAATTGCCGGCGGTGACGACCACGCTGTCGCCCACCCCCACCCGCAGCCAGGCCGCCAGTTCCTGCCCCAGCAGGATGTTGAACTCGCCTGGTTGCAGCGATTCCAGCCGGCCGGTCTTCATCTTGTCGCCCAGCACCGAAACCTTGCGCTCCTCCGAGGGCACGATGCCCTGCACCAGCGCGCCCTGCGGGTCGGCATTGCCGGACAGCATGGCCTGCACGTCGACATAGGGCGCGGCGCCGGCCACGCGCGGATCCTGCATGGCCACCTTCACCGCGTGCGGCCAGTCCTGCATGTCCTCGCCCGCGCCGGCGACGGTCGCGTGCGCGGTCGCCTGCAGCAGTCGATCGCGGATTTCCCGTTGGAAGCCGTTCATCACCGACAGCGTGGTGATGAGCACCGCCACGCCCAGCGCGATGCCGATGATGGAGGCCAGCGAGATGAAGGAGATGAAACCGTTGCGGCGCTTGGCGCGGAGGTAGCGCAGGCCGATGGCGACGGGGACGGGTTTGAACATCGGCCTATGGTGCCATCGGCCGGCGGTCGCGCGAAGCGTCGGCCAGGCCCGCGGCCAGCCGCAGTTCACGCCGGGCCGCCGCCGGCAGGGTATCGGGCCACCAGCCCAGGCTGTGGCGGCGCCCCCGACGGTCCCGCCAGCGCAGCAGGGCAAGCGGCCCGCGCCAGATCAGCGTCGGTTCGTGCACCCGCTGGCCGTCCACCGTCACCCGTCCATCGGCGGGAAACACCCACTCCCGGGGCGGCTTGCGGACCTCGTGCCAGGCCAGATGGAAGCCCCGCAGCGCAGCGACCGTGGCCAGCGGCCAGGCCAGCCCGCGCGGCATCTCGCTCGCCAGCACCGCCAGCGCGGCGGCCACGCCCAGCCCTGTCAACGCGCCGCCCAGCAGGCGCGAGGGACGCCATTCAAGCCGGCAAGGCGCGGATGCGTTGGATGAGTTCGGCGAGTTCGCCATCCGGACACTGCTCGTAGCCCATGAACCAGCGCCAGAGCTTATCGTCCTCGCAATCGAGCAGCCGTAGGAAAACCCCGCGCTCGGCGTCAGGGGACGCCGGCCAGAGGCGGTCGAGGTATCGCTCGAACAGCTGGTCCAGTTCACGCATGCCGCGCCGGCAGCGCCAGCGGATGCGCTTGAGTTCAACGTCTTGTGGATTCATGCCAACCAGAGCAGCCAGGCCGTACGCGCCCAGAACGCCATCAGGACCAGCGTCGCCAGGGCGTATGCGACGAAGCGGGTCATCACGTGGTTGACCGTGCACTGCACGGCGCTATGCACCGCGCGCAGGCCGACGAACAGCCAGGCCAGCGCCAGCAACGCGCGATCATCGAAGCCGGCCTGCGCGGCCAGCAACACGCCCGCGTAGAACAGCACCGGCACTTCGAACAGATTGCGGAAGTTGTCCGAAGCGCGGGTATCGTCCAGCAGCCTGGCCGCTTCGGCGGAGCTGGCCAGCGCCTGGGCGTCGATGCGCTTGCGCGCCATTTCACCCAGCCGCAGGTGATACAGCCGGATCCAGACCAGGAAAGTCAGGCCCGCCATCGCCACCGCGGGCCAGAGGATCGCCGTGGCGGGCAGGCTGGCCATTGCGTCAGGCGCGCCGTTCCATCATCAGCTTCTTGATTTCCGCGATCGCCAGCGCCGGATTCAGGCCCTTCGGGCAGGTCCGCGCGCAGTTCATGATGGTGTGGCAGCGATACAGCTTGAACGGATCTTCCAGATCGTCCAGGCGCGCACCGGTGTCCTCGTCGCGCGAGTCGATGATCCAGCGGTAAGCCTGCAGCAGGATCGCCGGACCCAGGTAGCGCTCGCCATTCCACCAGTAGCTCGGGCAGCTGGTCGAGCAGCATGCGCACAGGATGCACTCGTAGAGGCCGTCCAGCTTCTTGCGATCTTCCGGCGACTGCAGGCGCTCGCGATCCGGCGGCGCCGGGGTCTGGGTGCGGATCCACGGCTTGATCGAGGCGTACTGCGCGTAGAAGTGGGTCAGATCCGGAACCAGATCCTTGACCACGTCCATGTGCGGCAGCGGGTAGATCGGCACCTCGGCCTTCTTGCAGTCGCTGATGGCGCGCGTGCAGGCCAGCGTGTTGGTGCCGTCGATGTTCATCGCGCACGAACCGCAGATGCCTTCGCGGCAGGAGCGGCGGAAGGTCAGCGTGGGATCGATCTCGTTCTTGATCTTGATCAGCGCGTCCAGGACCATCGGGCCGCAGGCCGCCAGATCCACCTCATAGGTATCCAGGCGCGGGTTCTGCCCGTCTTCCGGATTCCAGCGGTAGACCTTGAAGGTACGCGGGTTCTTGGCGCCCTGGGCGGGGAAATGCTTGCCCTTCTGGACGCGCGAGTTCTTCGGGAGTGCGAATTCGGCCATGAGTCAGTTCTCTCCCGATCAGTAAACGCGCGGCTTCGGCGGCACGACGTCGACATCATCGGTCAACGTGTACATGTGCACCGGGCGGAAATCGAAACTGCACTTGCCCTGCTCGTCGACGCTGACCAGGGTGTGCTTCTGCCAGTTGACGTCGTCGCGCTCGGGATAGTCCTCGTGCGCGTGCGCGCCGCGGCTCTCGTGGCGCTGCTCGGCCGAGTTGATGGTCGCGACCGCGTTGAGCAGCAGGTTGTGCAGCTCGTAGGTCTCGATCAGGTCCGAGTTCCAGACCAGCGAGCGATCGCTCACCTTCACGTCCTCGAAGGACTTGAAGATGTCGGTCATCTTGTCGCAGCCCTCCTTCAGCGTCTTGCTGGTGCGGAACACCGCCGCATCGGCCTGCATGGTGCGCTGCATGCGATCGCGGATGACCGCGGTCGGGGTGTCGCCGTTGGCGTTGCGCAGCTTGTCCAGGTGCGAGAGCGCCTTGTCGCAGGCGTCGCCGGCCAGCGGCTTGTGCGAGGCGCCCGGCTTGATCGTCTCGGCGCAGCGGTTGGCCACCGCGCGACCGAACACCACCAGATCCAGCAGCGAGTTCGAACCCAGGCGGTTGGCGCCGTGCACCGACACGCAGGCCGCTTCGCCGATGGCGTACAGGCCGGGGACCACCGCATCGGGGTTGTCGCCGACCTTGCGTACCACTTCGCCGTGGTAGTTGGTCGGGATGCCGCCCATGTTGTAGTGCACGGTCGGGATGACCGGGATCGGCTGCTTGGTCACGTCCACGCCGGCGAAGATGTGGGCGCTCTCGGCGATGCCGGGCAGCTTCTCGTTGATCACTTCCGGGCCGAGGTGGGTCAGGTCGAGCAGGATGTGATCCTTGTGCTCGCCGACGCCGCGGCCTTCGCGGATTTCGATGGTCATCGAACGCGACACCACGTCGCGCGAAGCCAGATCCTTGTAGTGCGGCGCGTAGCGCTCCATGAAGCGCTCACCGTTGCTGTTGCGCAGGATTCCGCCTTCGCCGCGCACGCCCTCGGTGATCAGGCAGCCGGCGCCGTAGATGCCGGTCGGGTGGAACTGCACGAACTCCATGTCCTGCATCGGCAGGCCGGCGCGCATCACCAGGCCGCCGCCGTCACCCGTGCAGGTGTGGGCGGAGGTCGCGCTGAAGTAGGCGCGGCCGTAGCCGCCGGTGGCCAGCACCACGCCATGGGCGCGGAACAGGTGCAGCGAACCTTCGGCCATGTCCAGCGCGAGCACGCCGCGGCAGGCGCCTTCCTCGTCGAAGATCAGGTCCAGCGCGAAGTACTCGATCATGAAGCGCGCGTCATGCTTCAGCGACTGCTGGTACAGGGTATGCAGCATCGCATGGCCGGTGCGGTCGGCCGCGGCGCAGGTGCGCTGGGCCGGCGGGCCCTCGCCGTAGCGGGTGGTCATGCCGCCGAACGGGCGCTGGTAGATCTTGCCCTCTTCGGTGCGGCTGAACGGAACGCCGTAGTGCTCCAGCTCGATGATGGCCGGAATCGCCTCGCGGCACATGTACTCGATGGCGTCCTGATCGCCCAGCCAGTCCGAGCCCTTGATGGTGTCGTAGAAGTGATAGCGCCAGTCGTCCTCGCCCATATTGCCGAGCGCGGCGGAAATGCCGCCCTGCGCGGCCACGGTATGCGAACGGGTCGGGAAGACCTTGGTCAGGCAGACCGTCTGCAGGCCCTTGGCCGCCAGGCCGAAGGTCGCGCGCAGGCCGGCGCCGCCGGCGCCCACCACGACCATGTCGTACTTGTGTTCGGTGATCTTGTAAGCGGACATTTGGTCAATTCCCCAGCGCGATGCGGGCCACCGCGAAAACACTGATGATGGCGCCGAGCACGGCGATGAAGCGCACCGCGGTCTGGACCACCAGGGCCAGCAGCGAGTGGTGGACGTAGTCTTCCAGCACGACCTGCAGGCCGAGCTGCGCGTGCCAGAACATGGCGATCAGGAAACCCACCAGCAGCACCGCGTTCCAGGGACGCGACACGGCCTCGGTGGCGGTGACGTAGTCGGCGCCGAGCAGGCTGACCACGAACACCAGGAACCAGATGCCCAGCAGGACCAGCGCGGTGGCGGTCAGGCGCTGGTTGACGAAATGGGCGGTGCCGGTCTTCGCCGAACCCAGCCCGCGCACGTTCTTCAGCGGAGTACGGAAGCGGCTCATGCGGCACCTCCCGACAGCGCGCAGACCCAGACCAGGGCGGTGATCAGCAGGCTGCCCAGCACCGACAGCCAGCTGCTGCGGATGAAGGCGGGAATGCTGAAGCCGATGGCGAAATCCTGCACCACATGGCGGATGCCGTTGCACAGGTGGTAGGCGAACGCCCAGGTCCAGACGAACAGGAACGCCTTGCCATACCAGGCGCCGGCGATGTCGGTGAAGCAGTTCCAGGATTCCGGTCCCAGCATCAGCGCCATCAGGCCGGCGGCAATCACCAGTGCGCCCAGGGCCAGGAAGATGCCGGTCCCCCGGTGCAGGATGGAGGTCGCCATCTGGATCTGCCAGCGGTAGACCTGCAGATGGGGGGAAAGCGGACGTTGGTGTGTCGCCATTCGCTGACTCTTTCTCGGCTGGGCGGTCACGCGACCGCGTTGGCTCAATGCTGCGGATCAGAAATCGATGCAGCGCCCGTTTTTTTCCCAATCCCCGTAGCGCGTCGGTTCCGGGCCGTCACGCCCCCCTATTTCCTTCTGCGCTGGCGCCGGTGGCGCGCGTTCGCCGGAAGGGGCGACAGGCGCGTTTTCGGACGGCAGTGTTCCGGCGTCGGCGTCAGGGATGGGAGCTGTTTCGCCTATCATAGGGGTCTCGCAGTGCACAAAATTTTAATCCCCACCCCCTTGGCTGACAACCTGCCCCCTCCGGAAACACCCGCGACAGCGCTGTCCGACCATGCGGTCCTGAGCCTGGAAGGCCCGGATGCCGTGGCTTTCGCGCATGCCCAGTTCAGCAGCGAAGTGGCCTCGCTGGCGGTGGGGCAATGGCAATGGAGCGCCTGGCTGACGCCCAAAGGGCGCGTGATCGCGCTGTTTGCCCTGGCCCGCCCCAGTGAGCAGCAGTTGCTGCTGGTGCTGCCGGATTATCCGGCGGACGTGCTGGCCGCGGCCCTGCAGCGCTATGTCTTCAGACGAAAGTTGAAGATCAGCCTGCGCCCGGATCTGCCGGTGCAGGGCGTGATGGCGCCGCCCGCGCGCGCCGGCGGCGCATTGCTTGGCGAGTCCGGCAAGGGCCTGGAACTGGATCGGAGCGATGCCGGCGGCGCGCGCTACTGGCAAATCGGTGGCGAACCGGTCGCCGGCGCCGCCGATGTCGCCGATTGGCGAAGGCACGATCTGCGCCATGGCCTGCCCCGCCTGCCCGAAAGCCAGCGCGAACAATGGACGCCGCAGCAGCTCTCGCTCGATCGGCTGAACGCCTACAGCGTCAAGAAAGGCTGCTATCCGGGCCAGGAAATCGTCGCCCGCACCCATTTCCTCGGCAAGGCCAAGCGTTCGCTGGTGCTGTTCGAAAGCGACGCGCCGCCGACGCCGGGCAGCGCGGTGACCGACGGCGTCCGCGACGTCGGCGGGATCCTCTGCGCGCAGGCGGGCGTTCCCGCGCTCGCGCTGGCGGTGATGCCGCTGGAGCGGGAACCGCTTCCCCTGGTCGCGGACGGCATAGCCTTGAAGGAAATTCCCCTGCTGGACTGATCGTGTCCGCGCCAGCTTGATCCAGGTCAATTACGCGCGCCGGCGGATGCCTACACTGCGGAAAGCTCCCTTCCGCGAGGACGTTGCATGCGTCACGACGTGATCATCATCGGCGCCGGCCCCGCCGGCCTGTGCCTGGCCAAAGCGCTGTGCCGGCAATCGCTGAAGGTCGCGCTGATCGAACGGCAACCGGAAACGGCCATCGCCGAACCGGCTTTCGACGGCCGCGAGATCGCGCTCACCCACGCCTCGATCCGCCTGCTGCGCGACCTCGGCGCATGGGAACACATTCCGCGCGACGACATCGCCCCCCTGCGCGCGGCGCGCGTGATGGACGGCGAATCGCCGCACTGGATGACCGTGGAAGGCGAACTGGTCGGGAAGACGCAACTGGGCTGCCTGGTGCCGAACCATCGCATCCGCGAAGCGGCGTGGCGCGCCATCCAGGACCTGCCGACGCTGGATTGGCTCCCTGGCACGCGGGTCGAATCGGTGCGGACCACACCCGCCGAAGCGGAAGTCGTGCTGCAGGACGGGCGACGCCTGCAGGCATCGCTGCTGATCGCCGCCGACAGCCGTTTCTCCGAAACCCGCCGCGCGCTCGGCATCGGCGCGAGCCAATACGACTTCGGCAAGAGCATGCTGGTCTGCCGGATGCGCCACGAACTTCCCCATCACGGCGTGGCCTGGGAATGGTTCGGCCACGGCCAGACCCTGGCGATGCTGCCGCTGCGCGAACATCTGTCCTCCGCGGTGCTGACCGTGCCGCACGCCGAGGCATGTCGCCTGCAGGATCTGCCCGCCGACGATTTCGCCGCGCGGATGCGAGAGCGCTATGGCGACCGCCTGGGTGCGATGACGCTGGAAAGCAGCCGCCACGTCTATCCGCTGGTTGGCGTCTACGCGCGCCGTTTCGTCGGCCGGCGCTTCGCCGTCGCCGGCGATGCCGCGGTGGGCATGCATCCGGTGACCGCGCACGGGTTCAATCTCGGCCTGGCCAGCGTGGAACGCCTGGCCGACCTGGCCCGCATCGCCGGTGCGCAGGGCCGCGACCTGGGCAGTGACGCCCTGCTGGCGCGCTACCAGCGGCGCCATCGCGCCGGCACCCTGCCGTTCTATCTGGCCACCGCCACCGTGGTGCGCGTGTTCACCGACGACCGCGCGCCGGTGCGCAGGCTGCGGGAAACCATCCTGCGCGCCGGCCAGCGGGTGCTGCCGTTCCGGCGCCTGCTGGCCGCGCAACTGGTGGATGAGGCGCCGCTGGATGCACCGTTGCCGGTGCGGCTGCGGCAAGGATTGGCGCAGTTGCTGCCGCGCCGGGCCTGAGCGCTCAGCGCAGCCAGGCTTCGAAACGGTCCAGGAAGGACAGCAGGCGTCGCCGGGCGCGCTCGTCGGCCACGTTTCCGTCGGCGTCGAGCAAGCCTTCCTTGAACTGGAGGGCGATCTCCGGCTGCGGCAGCACCGCCACGTCCACCGCCGCCAGCACGTTGCGCAGATGCTGCTGCGAGGACACCGTGCCATGCATGCCCGGCGAGGTGCCGATGATGGCGGCGCGCTTGCCCGAGAAGGTGGTGCTGCCGGCGGGACGGCTCGCCACGTCGATCGCGTTCTTCAACACGCCCGGCATGGAGCGGTTGTACTCGGGAGTCACGAACAGCAACGCGTCGGCCTGCTCGATGCCCTGTTTGAAACGCAGGCCCGCCGCCGGGAAATCCGCGTCATCGTCCTGGTTGTAGAGCGGCAGGTCGCCGATTTCCAGAATCCGGAACGCAAAGCGCTCCCCGGCCAGCCGTTGCACCGCGCCGGCCAGTTGGCGGTTGAAGGAATCCTTACGCAGGCTGCCGATGATGATGGCCACGGCGGGAACTGGCATGGGAATCTCCTGCGACGATGAACGGGTCACGAGCATAGCAGCACCGCGACGGGACCCGTGCCCGTCGCGATGCCACGCGCGGCTCAGGCCAGCCGATCCGCCGCCGCCACGATGTCCTCGTCGCCCGGCAGCACCAGGAACGCGGCGCCGGCCAGCGGCGTATAGGTATCGGTGCCGACCACGCGCTGGAACGGACGCGCGCGATAGCCGCCTTCGGCAATCGCGGTGATGATGCCCTCGCCCACGCCGGCCGAATGCCGGCCTTCGTCGACCACCAGGATGCGCTTGGCGGTCGCGGCCTGTTCGACGATGAACGCCTCGTTGAGCGGCACCAGCCAGCGCAGATCCACCACCCGGACCTTCCAGCCGTGCTTCGCCTCGATGCTGCGCGCGGCACGCAGGCTCATCGGCACGCCGTTGCCGTAGCTGAAGATGACCAGATCATCGGCGTCGGCCTCATACACGCGGCCTTCGCCCAGCGGCATCGCCTGATCCTGCGCCGGATACGGGAACAGCCATTGGCCGTCGCCCGGCTCGTACAGATCCTTGGTCATGTACAGCGCGATCGGTTCCAGGAACGCGGTGACGCGTCCGTCGACCTTGGCCAGCGCGGCGAGCGTGCGCAGCATCATCGCCGCGTCGTCGCCGCGCGAAGGACAGCCCACGACCAGGCCGGGGATGTCGCGCAGCGCGGTGATCGAGTTGTCGTTGTGGAAATGCCCGCCGAAACCGCGCTGATAACCCAGGCCGGCGATGCGCACCACCATCGGATTGCGGTACTGGTTGTTGCTGAAGAACTGCAGGCTGGCCGCCTCGCCGCGAATCTGGTCGCAGGCGTTGTGGAAATAGGCCAGGTACTGGATTTCCGGCAACGGCAGCATGCCCAGGTTGGCGTAGCCCTGGGCCAGGCCGAGGATCATGGTCTCGTCGAGCAGCGTGTTGAACACGCGGCTGCCCTTGAACGCCTTGTGCAGCCCCTTGGTGACGGTGTACACGCCGCCCTTCTGCGCCACGTCCTCGCCGAACAGCAGGGTCTCGGGATACTTGCAGAACAGATCGTGCAGCGCGTTGTTGATCTGGATCGCCAGATGGCGCGGCGGCAGTTTCTCCGGCAGCTTCTCTTCGCTGCCGAACGCGGCCACGCGCTTGTCGTGCGGCGCGGTGCGCGCGGCTTCGGCGGCCACCGCGTCCGGCGTGTACGGCGCCAGCGGCGCGATCACTTCCTCCAGGGTGGTGATCTTGGGCCGGCGATCGGCTTCCTCGGCGGCGGCGAAGCAGCGCGTGCGGATGTTCTCGTAGAACGACAGCAGCTCGTCGCGGCTCATCAGGCCGGACTCCAGCGCGATCGCCGCCGAACGCAGCAGCGGATCGGTGGCTTCCACCGCGACCAGTTCCTCGATCGGCCGCCATTCGATTTCGAAGTCGGTACCGGCATGGCCCATGATGCGGGTGGTGCGCAGGTGCAGGAAGGTCGGCCGGCGGGTATTGCGGCAATGCTCGACCGCCGCCTGCACCTGGCCATAGCCGGTGGCCAGATCCAGGCCGTCGGCGTAGAAATAATCCAGATCCGCGCGGTCGCGGAAATTGCGGCCCACCCAGCCATCCGGCGTCTTCACCGAGATGCCGATGCCGTTGTCCTCGCAGACGAACAGGACCGGTGCCGGCAGCTTCTGGTAGGCCGTCCAAGCGGCCGCGTTGAACGCGGTCTGCGCGGTGGCGTGATTGCTGGAGGCATCACCGAACGAGCAGATGGCGATGCTGTCTTCCGGAATCGGCGAGGCGTGGCCGATGCGCCGCGCCTGTTCGATGGCGATCGCGGTGCCCAGCGCCTTGGGCAGGTGCGAGGCGATCGTCGAGGTCTGCGGCAATACCCACAACGGCTTGCTGCCCCAGACCTTGTGGCGGCCGCCGGAGGCCGGATCCTCGGCGCTGGCGGCGAACGACAGCGCCGAGTCCATCACCGGATCCATGCCGGGCAGCTTGCGGAAGCGCTCGGCCATGAAGCCGCCGCTGCGGTAATGCAGGAACGCCGGATCGGTATGCCGGGTCAGCCGCGCGACCATCGCGTTGCCTTCGTGGCCGGAGCTGCCGATGGTGTAGAAGACCTTGTTCTGCACGCGCAGCACCCGCGCCATCAGGTCAAGGTGGCGCGAGATCAGCTGCGATTCCAGCAACTCCGCGAATCCCTGCCGATCCAGCGCGCTGCCCGGGAGGATCGCGCCGGCGCTGCCGCCGTCGGAGCGGCCATTCCAGATCTTCACGAACTCGATGAAGTTCTGGTCGCAGATTTCGGCGCGGTTGAGGCCCTTCATGCGGGCGGGAATGGTCTGGACGGTCATGGCACTCGTGGCTGGATTCAGGAATTCGCAAGACGCCCGGCGACATCGTCGGCGAGCGCAGGCATGGGGGCGAAACCCGGCGTCGCGCTGACGCGCGCGAGCCAGGCGGTGATGCGGGGAAACTTCGACAGGTCGAAACCGCCATCGGCGGCGCAATGCGTGTAGGCGAACAGCGCGATGTCGGCGATGCCGTAAGCCTCGCCGGTGAACCAGTCGGCCTCCCGCAGGTGGCGCTCCATCACCGCCAGCGCCTGCTCGCCGCGTTCGAGCAGGCGCGGCAGATCGGCGCGACGCGGTGAATCCGGCGGCGTCCACCCACGGATGAAACGGGCCACCGCCACGTAGGGCTCGTGGCTGTACTGCTCGAAGAACAGCCAGCTCATCGCCTGCGCGCGCTGCCAGGCATCGGTCGGCAGGTAGGCGCTGCCTTCGGCCAGCCAGCACAGGATGGCATTGGATTCGGTCAGGATGCGCCCGTCGGCACGCTCCAGCATCGGCACCTTGCCATTGGGATTCTTCGCCAGATAGCCCGGCGTGCGGGTGGCGCCGTTCGGGCTATCGACCTCCATCCACTGGTAGGGACGCCCCAGTTGTTCCAGCAGCAGGCGCACCTTGTGGCAGTTGCCGGAGACGGAATAGCCGTGGACGGTGAGGATTTCAGTGGGCATGGGATTCCCGGGCGGCAGTGAATTCGTCGATGCGCGCGGCCTTGGCCAGATCCTTCTCGCGGCCGAACAGCGCCAGGATGCGCCGCTGTTCGGACAGCGTCGGCACGGGGATGGCTTGACCATTCACCTCCACCCGCCATTCCGACATTACCTGCACGGGTTGCCAGCCACCCGCCCCCCGGACTTCCAGATCGCCCATCACTTCCAGCGGCATCGGCAGGTGCGCGAAGCGTGCGAAACGGGAGCGGAAACGGCCATCGTCGGCGGGACGATAGCCCTCGTCGCGATGCGCCGCCCATGCCTCGGCCAGGGCATCGGCATCCCGTCCGCTGCACAGAAGATCGACATCGTTCGGCTCCGGGCCACCCACACCCGCCAGGCGCATCGCGGCGCTGCCGATGATCCACCAGGGATCCCGGAAACAGGCGCGCGCAATCGGCATCAGGCCGGCCAATGCGCCCATCAGGCGGGCATCGATGAGCGGGGTTGCGCTCAAGCGCCCCGCCCCGCCCGCCACGCGTCGCGGCTCTGGCTCCAGACATCCAGTTCGATCGACTCGAACGGCGGCGGCAGCCGGGTCCGGCGCAACTTGCGCGAACCCAGGCGTTCGGCCAGCTTCTGCGACGGCACGTTTTCCCCGTCGATGCAGTGAATGATGTCGGTCCAGCCCAGATTGTCGAACGCCCAGTCGATGGCGGGCCTGGCCGCCTCCAGCGCGTAGCCCTTGCCCTGCGCTGCCCGCCGGAATGCCCAGCCCACTTCATTGCCCGGCCAGCCCTCCGGTTTCCACGGCCCCAACTGGCCCAGCCATTCGCCGGTGGCGCGTTCGACCACCGCGAACATGCCGAACCCATCGAGCCACCAGGAACCCGGCTGCCACAGGAACCGGCGCCAGGCTTCCGGACGGGTGACCGCGCCGCCGATGAAGCGCGCAGCTTCCTCGTCGGCCTGGAGTTCGGCGAAGCCATCGAAATCCTCGCGGCGCGGCGGACGCAGGATCAGGCGTTCGGTTTCCAGTTGCAGTTCGTCGATGCCCCGGCTCATGCGGCCTTTCCTCCCTGCGCGAGCCACTGCTGGCGTGACTGTCCCCAGATCTCGACCGGTTTGCCCTCGTGCGGCGCCGGCAGTTCGCCCATGCGCAGGAAGCGCGAGCCGAGTTTGGCCGCGACCACCTTGGAGTTCCGGTTGTCCGGATCGATCGTGTGGATCATCTCGTCCCAGCCCAGCTCGGCGAACGCCCAGTCGGCGGCCGCGCGTGCCGCTTCCGGCGCATATCCGCGACCCCACGCTTCGCGCGCGATGCTCCAGCCGATCTCGGTGCCGGGCCAGCCCAGCGGGCACCAGGGCCCGACCCGTCCCACCCAGCGGCCGCTGGCCTTCTCGATCACCGAGAACATGGCAAAGCCTTCCATCTGCCAGCAGCCAACCATCGCCGCCAGGCTGCGGTAGGCCATCGGGCGCACCTGCACGCCACCGATGTAGCGGGTCGCTTCCTCGTCGGCGACGAACGCCGCCCACGGTTCGTAATCCTCGCGCCGCTGCGGCCGCAGCCACAGACGCTCGGTTTCCAGTTGCAGATCGAAGATGCTCATGGTTCAGGCTTTCAGAACGAAGAACAGAATCGCGAAAGGCAAAAGAAAAGCGCTCGCGATGGCCCAGGCGGCCAGCGCACGGCGGCGGCGGATGCCTGCCAACGCGGCGTAGCCGTTGATCATCGCCACCAGTGTCCAGGCAATTCCTGCCGCCATCAGGGCCACGGCGATGATCAAACCCGGCAACTGTGCGGGCGTAGGAACTCCCTTGTCGGCCAGCGACGAGAAATCGAATTTGAGCGCCGCAGCGGCCGCGAGACTGAGCGCGATCATCGGGACCGATGCCCAGCCGGAAACACGCCACAAACTGCCGAAAGCCAGCCGCTGCCCCAGCAGGCGGAACGCCAATTGCGTCGCGCCAACCCAGATGAACCAGCGCACGCCCAAGCCAACAAGCAAGACGAGCGCCAGGCCTGCCAGGAGCTCTGGCCTGCTCTCGTTCGTTGCGCGCGAGCCCAGTTCAAACGATGCGTCCATGGCGATCGCGCACCACACCAAGATGGCCCCAAGCGCGCCGATTCCGCCTCGCGCCATGAAGCCTTGCACCGTGACGCGCGGCCTATAAAGCATGCCGGCCAGCGCGAAGCGCCGCCTCAGCAACCATGCGACGCCCAGCAGCAGGATGGTCAAAGGCAGCACGGCCAGCGGCCACAGCCAGTCCCTCGGTTTGCTGGAAAGCCACGGCGATTCCGGCTCCAGATCGACATCGTACTGCAGCAACTCGCGTATGCGGGCCACTTCATGTCGAATCTTCGCCACCTCCGCGGCAGGAATCTCGTCGGCGTAGCGCTGCCAGGTGGATACGATGACGAGTTCGCTTCCGTCAACCGAAACAGAACGCTCGAATCTGAAGAATGCCGTCGCAATCCTGTCCTGCTGCGGATCGATCGACCACCCATCCGCAAGCGTCGTGCGGATGGTCTGGCGCCCGTATCGGGGGCCTCCCAGCGCCAATGGCGAATGACGCTCCTGGTCGGCGATCTTCGGCAACCAGTCAAGTATCTGGAAGAATACGATGCCGAAGACCGTGGCTTCGCTCTTCTTCCAATCCAGCCGGTATTGCTCCTGGACATTGAAGGACGCTTCGCGCTCGCCTGCATTTGGCATCGCCGGCGCGCGCAATCCTTCATAGTATCCCTGCATGTAGTTCAGGTAGTTCTTCCCGACTTTCTCCGGGCCATCCATGGAAAACGCCTTGCGGACATCATCGGCGAATCCCTGCCGGTAATCCGTTGCCACCGCGAAATCCGCCGACAACTGCTCTCCATTGACTCCCAGCTTGATCGATTGATGTACATCGACCTGGGGAGCATCTGGCAGCAAGTCCGGTATCCGGACCAGCGCGGTCGCTCCCGCCTGGATTGGCAAGCCATAGCCAAACGGCAGCGAACGCCGGCTTTGGAAATCGCCACGCTCCCGCTCCAGCGTCGGATCTATCCATATATCCCTGCCCTGCAATCTAGCCCTGACGATCACGTGATTGAACGCCAGAGGGCTGGGCAGGCGCCCGGCCACGGCCGCCTTCTGCTCCGTATTCACCAGAACAGGGTCCGCGGGAATTCCCACTTCGGAAAGCAAGGCAATGAGCAGAGTCGCCTTGTCCTTGCAGTCGCCGAAGCGCCGTGCGAGCACCAATTCCGGCCGATTCGGCGCATGTGAATTCGTGCCCATGTCCAGGCCGGTGTAGCGGACTTCGCCCTGCACGAAGGCCACCGCGCGCAGCGCGGATCCCATGGGGTCCGCACGGTCCAGTCGCAGCCGCGAGGACGCGGCCATCAGTTCGCTCCGGTCCACGAAGGTTCTGGGGTACAGCGGCAGCGCCCAGCCCACGACATCGCGCCAATCGGTAGCAGTGGATACTTCGATGCGACCATATGGGTTGTATGACGAAGGCGTGTTCTCTTCCTCGGACACGGCAGCAAGATTCCTCATGCTCGCTTCCAGCGTCCTCGTATTCCCTTCGTCGCGCTGCGTCGTCTCGAAGCCATCCGCGACGCGCGATTGCAGTGACAAGGTTTGCGGATAACGAAAACTGACCAGGCGATGGCCCAGGGGTACGCCGAATCGAGCGGAATAACTGTCGTGATATCCACCCTTGAACACCGGGTTGTCACCAATCACGCTGTATCGGTACGTGACCGTATCACCGACGCGAAGGTCAGGTATCGTCACGGTGACGGTCAACCTGCCATCCAGCAATCGCGATTCCAGGTCCGATTCGCGCCTGAGTTCATCTATGCGGGACGCCTGGCGACGGTCCAGGCGTTGTCCGTCCCGGACGACGTCAATCGCATGGATCTCCACCTGCTGGTACGTCGGCTGATAGGTGAGGCTGAACTGGCCGCCTTCTTCCAGC
This sequence comes from Pseudoxanthomonas sp., assembly GCF_051953815.1. Taxonomy (GTDB): domain Bacteria; phylum Pseudomonadota; class Gammaproteobacteria; order Xanthomonadales; family Xanthomonadaceae; genus Pseudoxanthomonas_A. Next base: position 75,559 of record NZ_JBQCIJ010000044.1, read on the forward strand.
CCCCGTTCGTCCACCACACGATAGCTGATGGTTCGATGCCAGACCGGGCGAGCTCCCGTCAGCAGGACCTGATCGGCCGCCACCAGATATTTGATTCCATCCGATGCCGTCGCCGGCTGGTCGGATTCGACCTGGAATGCGGACACCACGCCCGGGGGATCTGGAGCGAAGCGATAACCCTGCGCGAAGGCCGCAGGCAAGCCTATTGCCCATGCAAGCAAGGCAAGACATCCTGCCACTCCGCTATAGCGACGTTTCCCCAGCGTTGCTTTCAAGCATCCCCCGTCCCAGGTTGGATCAGAACGCGCTGATCCCGGTCAGTTCACGGCCGATCACCAACTGGTGCACGGTTTCCGTGCCTTCGTAGGTGATGACCGATTCCAGGTTGAGCGCGTGCCGGATCGCGGCGTGCTCGGTGGTGATGCCGGCGCCGCCGAGCAGGTCGCGGCATTCGCGCGCGATGTCGATGGCCATGCGGCAGTTGTTCCACTTGGCCAGCGACACCTGTTGCGGCTGCAGAGTGCCGGCGTCCTTGAGGCGGCCGAGCTGCAGCGACAGCAGCTGCGCCAGGGTGATCCGGCGGGCCATCTCGGCCAGCTTGATCTGCGCGCTCTGGGTGGCCGCCACCGGGCGGTTGAACAGGATGCGTTCCTTGGAATAGTTCAGCGCCTCGTCCAGGCAGGCGATGGCCGCGCCAATCGGCCCCCAGGTGATGCCATAGCGGGCCTGGGTCAGGCAGCCGAGCGGCCCCTTGAGGCCCTTCACGTTCGGCAGGCGGCTTGAATCGGGCACCCGCACGTTGTCGAAGAACAGCGCGCTGGTGACCGAGGCGCGCAGGCTCATCTTGTGCTTGATTTCCTGGGCGGTGAAACCCGGCATGCCCTTCTCCAGCACGAAGCCCTGGATGCCCTCGTCGGTCTGCGCCCAGACGATGGCGATGTCGGCCAGGTTGCCGTTGGTGATCCACATCTTGGAGCCGTTGATCACCCAGTCGTCACCGTCGCGGCGCGCGTTGGTCTTCATGTTGGCCGGATCGGAACCGCCGTGCGGCTCGGTCAGGCCGAAGCAGCCGATCACCCTGCCGGCGGCCATGTCCGGCAGCCAGCGCTGGCGCTGCTCTTCACTGCCGTAGGCGTAGATCGGATACATGCACAGCGAGGACTGCACGCTGACGAAGCTGCGGATGCCGCTGTCGCCACGTTCCAGTTCCTGGCAGATCAGACCGTAGCTGACCCCGTTCAGGCCGGCGCAGCCGTACTTTTCCGGCAGCGAGGAGCCGAGCAGGCCGAGGTCGGCGATCTCGGGCACCAGTTCCTTCGGGAACCGGCCCTGGTCGAACGCCTCGCCGATGATGGGACGCACGCGCTCGTCGGTGAAGCGGGCCACGGTGTCCTGCACCGCGCGCTCTTCTTCGGACAGCAGGGAACGGACATCAAACAGGTCGTACGGATTCAGGGCCATGCGGGATTCGCGCCGGTTCGGACAATCCCGCATTGTATGGGCTGCTCCGTGCGGGCGGTAAGCCTTCAGGTCGTAAAGGAAAGGCCGGCATTTCGCCGGCCTTTCGGGGGGTGTTTCGTGGAAACGTCGGACGCCGGGCTCAGCCCTTGCCGGGGGTGGCCGCCGAGGCGGTCTGGGTGACCACCTTGCCGTCTATCACCGGCAGGCGATCACTGTCGGGCTTGTCGTCCATGCGCACGGTGTTTTCCCGGCCGTCCAGACGATAGGTCACGTCATAGCCCACCACCTTCTGGCCGTTGCCCATCGCGATGCGGCTGCCCGGCTTGCTGTCCATCCGCATGGTGCCGGTGGTGCCGTCCGGGTTGCGGTAGGTGACGTTGTAACCGGTCACCCGCGACGACTCGGAGGTCGCGTTCTCGGTATGGCACTGGCGCTCGGTACGCTCGACCACCCGGCCGCCGACGTGGCGCTTGTCGACCTGGTTGCCGATCACGCCGCCGGCCACCGCGCCGGCCACGGTCGCGGCCTTGCGTCCGCTGCCCTTGCCGACCTGGTTGCCGAGCAGGCCGCCGATGACCGCGCCGGCCACGGTGCCGCCGGTGTTGCCGTCACGCTCCGGCAGGCGCTCCTGCACGACCACGTCCTGGCACACCTCGTGCGGCGTGCTGGTGGTGGTGGTTTCGCGCACCGGCTCGGTGCCGATCACGGTGGCGTAGAGTTTTTCGCTGGTGGTCACCGGCTTGACGTTGAGCACGTCCGCGTATTGCAGCGTGTCGGCCGGGATCACGTTGTCGGTCGCCGCCGCGTCGTCCGTGGCCAGCGCCGGATCGGTCAGCGGCGCCGTCTCCGCCGTCGGCGTGCCCGCGGGGGCCTTGTCGCCGCCCTTCATGAAAGCGGCAGTCGCCACGCCGCCCACCAGCAGCGCGCCAGCGGCGACCAGAATCATTGTGGTGTTGTTCTTCATCGCAGCCTCCATTGCGGGCGTCGCCCGAGTCACATTACGGCATCATTCCACCACTACGAACCTGAACCAAGTCCCGTTTCCTGCAGACGAAATCGTACTTTTCGTGAACGGCGGCGCAGCCCCGCGCGACGTGCTAGCGTGTCGCCCCATCGTCCTCCGGAGACCCGCGCCGTGGCCAATCCCCTCCTGTTGCCCGTGCTGGAATGGGCACGGAAACTGCGTTATCCGACCCTGTTCAAGATCACCGCCGGATTGTTCGTCCTGAGCGTGCTGCTGCCGCCGGGCATCGATCCGATTCCGTTCCTGGACGAGCTGGTGTTCGGCCTCGGCACGCTGCTGCTGGCGAACTGGAAGCGGCGCAAGGACCCGGCGCCGCCGCTGGAGCCCGGCCGGCCGTCGCGCTGACGTGCGGTTGATCGACAGCCATTGCCATCTGGACGCCGCGGAATTCGACGCCGACCGCGAAGCGGTGATCGCCCGCGCGCGCGATGCCGGCGTTGTCCACCAGGTCATTCCGGCGGTCGACGCCGCCGGCTGGCCCGGACTGCGCGCGCTGTGCCGGGATCAGGCCGATCTGCATCCGGCCTATGGCCTGCATCCGATGTACCTGGCCAGCCACCGCGAAGCGCATCTGCCGCTGCTGCGTGAATGGCTGGAACGGGAGCGTCCGGTGGCAATCGGGGAATGCGGGCTGGATTACTTCGTCGAAGGTCTGGATCCCGCCAGCCAGCACCACTACTTCGACGGACAGCTGCGACTGGCGCGCGACTTCGACCTGCCGGTGATCGTCCACGCGCGACGCGCGGTGGATGCGGTGGTCACCGCCATTCGCCGGATCGGTGGCCTGCGCGGCGTGGTGCACAGCTTTTCCGGCAGCCCGGAACAGGCGCGCCAGCTGTGGAACGCCGGTTTCCTGATCGGTCTGGGTGGACCGGTGACGTACGAGCGCGCGCAGCGGTTGCGTGGCCTGGCCAGGACGATGCCGCTGGAATACCTGCTGCTGGAAACCGACGCGCCGGATCAGCCGGATGCGGCGATCCGCGGCCAGCGCAACGAGCCGGCACGGGTGTCCTTCGTGTGCCGGACCATCGCGCAGCTGCGCGGCGACAGCGAAGACGACATCGCCGCCGTCACCCGCGGGAACGCCGCGCGCCTGTTCGGGCTGCCCGCCTGATCGCGTCAGGCCGCGGGTTTCTTCTCCTTCAACAGCAATTCCAGCGCCTTGCCCACCATGGCGAAGGCGAAGGCGCCGGTGATGTGGGTCGCCGCGCCCAGCCCGACGCCGCAGTCGAGTTTCAGGGCCGCATCCGCGCCCAGTTGCGGGCGCAGGCCACAGACGCTGCCGTCGGCCTGCGGGTACTTGACGTTCTCCAGCGAGTAGACCGCGGTGACGCCGAAGTAGCGATCCGGATTCTTCGGAAAATTGAACTCGCCGCGCAGCTTCTTGCGGACCAGCGCCAGCAATGCGTCGTGTTCGGTGCGGGAAAGATCACGCAGGCGGATCTGGGTGGGATCGGTGCGACCGCCCGCCGAGCCGGAGACGATGATCGGCAGCTTGCGGCGCCGGCACCAGGCGATCATCTCGACCTTGGTGCGGAAGCTGTCGCAAGCATCCAGGACCAGATCGAAGCCGCGATCGAGCAGTTCCTGCAGATTGCTTCCGGTCAGGAAGGCCGGCACCACTTCGACCTCGATGTCCGGGTTGATCGCGCGGCAGCGCTCGGCCATCGCTTCGGCCTTGTTGCGTCCGTACTGGCCTTCCAGCGCCGGCAACTGGCGGTTGGTGTTGGACATGCAGATGTCGTCGGCATCGATCAGGGTCAGATGACCGACGCCGGAACGCGCCAGCGCCTCCACCACCCACGAGCCGACGCCGCCCAGCCCGACCACGGCCACGCGCCGGCCGGCGTAACGGTTCACCGCGCCCTGCCCGTATAGCCGGTCGATGCCGGCGAAGCGATCCTTGAGGGTTTTCTTCATCCGGCAATTGTAGTCATGGCGCGCGGTGTGACGTGCGTCGTACCATGGCACGGACTTTTCCAAAGGAGCCCGCCGCATGGCCAGCCAACCGACTGCCAAGTCGTCCAACGCTTCCCGCTATCTGTTCCTCTTCCTGATCGGCCTGGTGATCGGTGCCGTGGCCACGGTGATGGCGATGCGCGCGATCCAGGCGCGCCAGGACCCGTTCCCCGACAGCGTCATGCACGTCATGCAGAAGCATGCCGGCCTGCTGGGCGACAAGGTGGCGCAGAACCGTTGCGCGGCCACGGACACGGTGCCGCATGTGCGCGCCCTGCGCACGATGGCCAACGATCTGGAGCTGGCCCTGCCCGGCCTGGCCGAGGATCAGCGGTTCGTGACCCACGCGAGCGATTTCCGCGCCAAGCTCGACGCCAGCCTGGCCACGCCGCCGACCGACTGCACCGCGGCCAAGGCGCTCACCGAACAGGTCAAGGAAAGCTGCAAGGGCTGCCATCAGGATTTCCGCGGCTGAATTGCGGCTGACGCCATGCCGCCGCGACGACCGCCGGAAGCGGCTTAGTTGTCACGGGGTTCACACGCAGAACGCGAGGATGCGTGCGACCGGGCCGCATCCTCGCGCCGCACCGGACCAGTGAACCAGGAGGAGCCATGAATCTTCGTATGTTTGCCGTGGGCGCCATTGCCGCGCTGGCACTGGCCGGTTGCGCCACCAGCTCGCCGGGTTACGGCGGCGGCGGATACAACAGCGGTGGCTATCGCCCCGCGCCGTCGAACAACTATTGCGCCGACTGCGGCATCGTCGAGCGCATCGATGTCGTTTCCTCCGGCCGTTCCGCGCCGGGCGCCACCGGCGCGATCCTGGGCGGCATCGTCGGCGCGGTCGCCGGCCGCCAGATCTCCGAACACACCGGCGGCAGCAAGGGCAACAAGAACATCTCCACCGTGGCTGGCGCCGCGGCCGGCGCGATGGCGGGCAACGCCATCCAGAACCGCACCACCGGCGACAACTACAACATCACCGTGCGCATGGACGATGGCCGTCGCCTGACCATCACCCAGCACGATCTTGGCGGCATCCGCGAGAACACCTACGTGCGCGTGCAGAACGGCCGCGTGGTCCTGCGATAACAAGCCTGTCATGCGGCGGGACGCGTTCCCGCCGCGCAAAGAAAAAGCCCGACCTGAGTCGGGCTTTTTCTTCGTGGCCGGTCGTGAAAACCGGCGCGAATCTTGTCGAAACCTTACAGCGGCTGCACGGCGTCCGCCTGCAGGCCCTTCTGGCCCTGCACGACGGTGAAGCTGACCTTCTGGCCTTCCTTCAGGCTCTTGAAGCCCTGGGTCTGGATGGCGCGGAAATGCACAAACACGTCTTCACCGTTCTCACGGCTGATAAAGCCGAAGCCCTTGGCATCGTTGAACCATTTCACGGTTCCGGTTTCACGGTCGGACATCTACTTGCTCCTTGGAACTCTGGGTGGTGGAAACGCCTCTCGGCGGCTGGTTGCAAGGAGGAAGCGAGGTACAACGATGTAGCGGATCATGGATCTACCGCATCTAGGCCACGATTCACGGTGACCTTGGCAAACACAGCGAGCGCACACTAACCCGCAATTTGTGAAAATGCAAACCGTCCGCGGGCACCCGAAACCGCCCCCAACCCGTTGATTCGACAAGGAGAATTTCGCTTGGACCTGACCACCCTGTACTACGTGCTGGCCGTGCTGCTCATCCTGGTCGGGTTAGCCGGGGTCATCCTGCCGGCGCTGCCGGGCGTGCCGCTGGTGTTCGCGGGCATGCTGCTGGCCGCCTGGGCGGGAGATTTCCAGCAGATCGGCTGGGTCACCCTGGTTCTGCTCGGCTTGCTGACGGCGCTCTCGGTGGCGGTGGATTTCTTCGCCACGGTGGTCGGCGCCAAACGCGTGGGTGCCAGCGGCAAGGCGCTCTTCGGCGCAGCGGTGGGCACGTTCGCCGGTCTGTTCTTCGGTCCCATTGGTCTGTTCGCTGGACCATTCGTGGGCGCGCTGCTCGGCGAGCTCTGGCACAGCCGGGAGATCGGCCAGGCCACCAAGGTCGGCCTCGGCACCTGGCTGGGCATCGTGCTGGGCGTGGTGCTGAAGCTGGGACTGGCCTTCGCGATGCTGGGCCTGTTCCTGTTCGCATGGGTGTTCTGACTCCGCCCGCCTCGTCACCCGCGGTCGGGCAAAATCGCCCGGCCATCTTTTCCCCTTCTGGTTGCAACTGATGACACTCCCCCCCACCCGGCAGCTGCTGCCGTCGCTGATCGCCATGACCCTGGCCGCCACGCCCGCCCTGGCCCAGGAACCCCAACCCAATGCGGTGACGCCGGAGGCCTGCCGCGCCATCGAAACCGATGCTTCCCGACTGGCCTGCTATGACGCCGTGTTCGGGCGCAGCCCCTCCGATACCCGCGCCGCGGACGCGGAGGCCAGCGCCGCCCGCAGCAGCCTGGACCAGCAGCAGGCGGCCCAGGCCCAGCAGGCTCCCGAAGCCGGCACGGAAACCCGCGAGCGCCGCCGCCTGGGCGCATGGTTCCGCGCCGACGATCCGATGCTGCAGGAAGCCCTGGCCAACGCCGGCAAGGGTTCGCTGCTGGACAGCCGCTGGGAACTGGCCAAGGACTCCAAGCTGGGGGTGTTCCAGTTGCGCGGCTACAAGCCGCTGTACCTGATGCCGTTGTTCTGGACCAGCGACAAGAACGAGACCCCGCATTCGCCCAACCCGCGCAACACGGTGACCGAGCCGCAACCGCTGGACAACACCGAGGCCAAGTTCCAGTTGAGCTTCAAGACCAAGTTCGCCGAGAACCTGTTCGGCGACAACGGCGATCTGTGGGGCGGTTATACCCAGAGTTCGCGCTGGCAGGTCTACAACGGCGAGGAGTCGCGCCCGTTCCGCGAAACCAACTACGAACCGGAGGTGATGCTGGTATTCCGCAACAACTACAGCCTGGGCGGCTGGAAGGGCCGCATGGCCGGGGTGGGCATCAATCACCAGTCCAACGGCCGCAGCGATCCGCTTTCGCGCAGCTGGAACCGGGTGATCTTCACGGTCGGCCTGGACCGCGAGAACTGGGCGCTGGTGCTGCGTCCCTGGTGGCGCGTGCCGGACGGCAACGACGACGACAATCCGGACATCGAGGATTACATCGGCCGCGGCGACGCCATGCTCACCTACAGCAAGGGCGGCCACGAGTTCACCGTGCTGGCACGCCATTCGCTGCGCACCGGCGACAAGTCGCACGGCGCGCTGCAACTGGACTGGGGCTTCCCGATCCATCGCAGCTTCCGCGGCCACATCCAGGCCTTCCACGGTTACGGGGAAAGCCTGATCGACTACAACCACAAGGCCACCTACATCGGCCTGGGCATCTCCCTGCTGGAGTGGTACTGATGAGCGAGGTGACGATTTACCACAACCCCGCCTGCGGCACGTCGCGCAACGTGCTGGGCCTGATCCGCAACGCCGGCATCGAGCCGCGCGTGATCGAGTACCTGAAGACGCCGCCGGATCGCGGCACCCTTACCGCGCTCATCGCGCGCATGGGCGTGCCGGTGCGCGACGTGGTGCGGGAAAAGGAAGCGATCCACGCCGAACTGGGACTGGATCGCCCGGGCGTGGGCGACGACGCCCTGATCGAAGCCATGCTCGAGCACCCGGTGCTGATCAATCGTCCTATCGTGGTGACCGCGGATGCGGTGAAACTGTGCCGCCCTTCGGAGACCGTGCTGGATATCCTGCCGCAGCCGCAGCGTGGCGCCTTCAGCAAGGAAGATGGCGAACCGGTGGTGGATGCCGCCGGCCAGCGCATCGCCTGACCGGTTCGGTGATGCAGCCATTGCCCCGATGAGCCGGGTTCGTCCGGCTCCGGGGAAACGCCGCCGCAACCGGTCGACCAGGTCGACCCGATCGATGATCAGGTCCAGTCGGTCAGGCCTTCGCGGGCATAGACTTCCTTGAACGCCGGGCGCGCCTTCATGCGTCCGGCGTAGGCTTCCAGCACGGGCCAGCTATCCGATGGCCTGGGCATGTTGCGCGACCAGCGCATCAGCATGGTGGTCATGAAATCGACCACGGTGAGCTGTTCGCCCAGCATCCACGGACCATTCGCTTCAAGGTGGTCGGAGACGCGCTGCCACGCCGCCTCGATGCGCTGGCGCGCGTGCGCGCGCACCGCGTCGGCGTTCTCCGCGCCGGCGATTTCGTCCGAATAGAACCAGGCGCGATAGGCCGGCAGCAGCGTGTTGGCCATGAACAGCATCCACTGGTAGTAGCGCGCCCGCTCGGGCGATCCCACCGGCGGCGCGAGATTCGCCCGCGGATGTCGAACGGCCAGGTGCAGCAGGATCGCCGCCGACTCGGTGATCACCTGCCCATCCAGATCCAGCGCCGGCACCACGCCCGCCGGGTTGACCTTCAGGTACTCGGGCGACTTCTGATCGCGCTTGTCGAAATCGAGTTCGTGCAAGCGGTGCGGAATGTCCAGTTCGATCAACAGCCAATGCACGACCAGGCTGGCGGTGCTGGGCGAGTAATACAGCGTCGTCGTGCTCATCTGATTTCCCCGTGCGTTGTCAGGACGGAATCCAGCGTCGTGGATTCCGTGTTGCATGCGTCAGAAGCAAGCCGGCTTCCCGGGCGTGGGGAGCGTTGGTGGTCAGGCCACCACCACCGGAATCTTGCCGATGCGGGCCTGCCATTCCTTCGGGCCGGTGGTGTGCACCGAGGTGCCCTGCGAATCGACGGCGACCGTGACCGGCATGTCCTGGACCTCGAATTCGTAGATCGCTTCCATGCCGAGATCGGCGAAGCCGACCACGCGCGCGGCCTTGATCGCCTTGGACACCAGGTAGGCGGCGCCACCGACCGCCATCAGGTAGGCCGACCGGTGCTGCTTGATCGCCTCGATCGCGGCCGGGCCACGCTCGGCCTTGCCGACCATGCCCAGCAGGCCGGTCTGTGCCAACACCTGTTCGGTGAACTTGTCCATGCGGGTGGCGGTGGTCGGACCGGCCGGGCCGACGACTTCGTCGCGCACCGGATCGACCGGCCCGACGTAGTAGATGAAGCGCCCCTTCAGATCCACCGGCAGCGGTTCGCCCTTGTTGAGCATGTCGACCATGCGCTTGTGCGCGGCGTCGCGACCGGTCAGCAGCTTGCCGTTGAGCAGCAGCACTTCGCCGGGCTTCCAGCTGGCGACGTCCTCGCGGGTGATCGTGTCGAGATCGACGCGACGGCCCTTGGAGGCGTCGTAGGTCAGTTCCGGCCAGTCCGCCAGCGACGGCGGATCCAGCATCACCGGGCCGCTGCCGTCGAGGGTGAAGTGGGCGTGGCGGGTGGCCGCGCAGTTCGGAATCATCGCCACCGGCAGGTTGGCGGCATGGGTCGGATAGTCCTTGACCTTGATGTCCAGCACGGTGGTCAGGCCGCCCAGGCCCTGCGCGCCGATGCCCAGTGCGTTGACCTTCTCGTACAGTTCCAGGCGCAGTTCCTCGGCGCGGCTGGAGGCGCCGCGGGCCTGCAGTTCGGTGATGTCGATCGGCTCCATCAGCGCTTCCTTGGCCAGCAGCATCGCCTTCTCGGCGGTGCCGCCGATGCCGATGCCGAGCATGCCCGGCGGGCACCAGCCGGCGCCCATGGTCGGCACGGTCTTGAGCACCCAGTCGACGATGGAATCGGACGGATTGAGCATGGCGAACTTCGACTTCGCCTCCGAGCCGCCGCCCTTGGCCGCGACGATCACCTCGACGGTGTCGCCCGGCACCACCTTGACGTTGACCACGCCCGGCGTGTTGTCCTTCGTGTTGGTGCGCTTGCCGGCCGGATCCGCCAGCACCGAGGCGCGCAGCTTGTTGTCCGGGTGGTTGTAGGCGCGGCGCACGCCCTCGTGGACCATGTCCTCCACGCCCATCGTGGCGTCGTCCCAGCGCACGTTCATGCCGATTTCCAGGAACACGGTGACGATGCCGGTGTCCTGACAGATCGGCCGGTGGCCCTCGGCGCACATGCGCGAGTTGATCAGGATCTGGGCGATGGCGTCGCGCGCGGCCGGCGATTCCTCGCGCTCATAGGCGGCGGCGAGGCTCTTGATGTAATCGACCGGGTGGTAGTAGCTGATGTACTGCAGCGCGTCGGCGATGGACTGGATGAGGTCTTCTTGCTTGATCGAGGTCATGGAGCTTGGAGCCGGGGCTGCCGGTGGGTAGCGGGCGGAGCCTGCCATTTTAGGCCAAAGTGGCGGCCCGACCGGGTGTCACGCCACGCCGCCCTGCTCCGTCCTGGCCCGCATGAACGCCGAAATCACCTTCCAGACCCACCGTTCCCGCCTGTTTTCGCTGGCCTACCGGCTGCTGGGCAGCCGCAGCGACGCCGAGGACGTGGTCCAGGACACCTGGCTGCGCTGGCGTCAGGCCGACACCGCCGCCATCCGGGATCCGGAGGCCTGGCTGGTGACCGCGGCCAGCCGGCTGGGCATCGACCGCCTGCGCGCGGCCCGCCTGCAACGCGAGCGCTATCCCGGTCCCTGGCTGCCGGAGCCGGCCGAGATCGACGACAGTCCCGGCCCCGAGCATGGCGCCGAACTGGCCGAACAGGTCTCGCTGGCCTTCCTGGCGGTGCTGGAGCGGCTGGGCCCGGAGGAACGCGCCGCCTTTCTGCTGAAGGAGGCGTTCGACTACGACTATGCCCACATCGGCGAATTGATCGGCCACAGCGAGGCGAACTGCCGGCAGATGGTCCATCGCGCGCGCGCGCGGCTGCAGGCCGACCGGCCACGCTTCGAGGTGGCGCCGGAACAGCATCGCCGCCTGCTGGAACGGTTCATGCACGCGGCACGCGTGGGCAACCGGGACGCCATCCAGGCACTGCTGCACGAGGATGCGCGGCTGGTCTCCGACGGCGGCGGCAAGGCCACCGCCGCGATCCGCCCGCTGCTGGGCGGCGAGCGCATCGCGCGGCTGTTCTGGGCCGCGTACCGGCGCCCGCAGCCGGAAACCGAATGGCGCATGGGCCGGGTCAACGGCGAGCCGGCGGTGCTGCGCTATCGCGATGGCCGGCTGGTCTCGGTGATGGTGGCGATCAGCGACGGCGAACGCATCGTCGAACTGCTGACGGTGATGAATCCGGACAAGTTGCCGCCGCGGGAACGTGTCACGCGGCCGGACACGCCGCCGTCCCTGGGATGAAGCGCGACATTCCGTCCGCGCATCCCGAAGAAGTCCCGATGTCCCTCCCCCGCGTCGACTACACCTCCCTCGCCAGCGAAGCCTACAAGGGCCTGCTGAAAGTCAGCCACGGTCTCCACCGCGGTTCGCTGGACTCCGTCCTGCTCGGCCTGGTCAAACAGCGCGCGTCGCAGATCAACGGCTGCACCTTCTGCCTGGACATGCACGGCAAGGCCCTGCGCGAAGCCGGCGTCGATCCACGCAAGCTCGACACCCTCGCCGCCTGGCACGAAAGCCCGTTCTACGATCCACGCGAACGCGCCGCGCTGGCCTGGACCGAGGCGCTGACACGGGTCGGCGAAACCCACGCCCCCGACGAGGCCTATGCCGGATTGCTGCCGCACTTCGATGAAACCCAGATCGCCGAACTGACCTTCGTCATCGCCATCATCAACGCCTGGAACCGGATGGGCGTGGGGTTGCGCTCGCCGCTGCCGCCGGGCTAAAGCCCCGGCCGCGATGCATGAGCGCGACGTGGCCGCCCGTGGTCACGTCCTCCATTTCCCGCAAGCGAAGCCGAGCAGGCACAATGCCCGCATGGCTTCCGCCCCCGTTCCCCCCACCGCCGCAGGCGCCAAGCCCCGGCGCGGTGAAAAGTCCGGCCCCAGCCTGCGCGATCGCTTCAATGCGATGCGCAACCTGCCGCCTTTCCTGAAACAGATCTGGGCGACCAGCCCGGGCCTGACCCTGGCCAGCCTCGGCCTGCGGTTGATCCGCGCCCTGCTGCCGGTCGCCACCCTGTATGTCGGCAAGCTGATCATCGACGAGGCCATCCGCCTGGTCGGGCTGGGCCTGCCGCAGGCCGGCCTGGCGGAGATCTGGCACAGCGGCCAGCTCGATCCGCTGCTCGGCCTGCTGGCGCTGGAGTTCGGCCTGGCGATCCTGTCGGATCTGCTGGGCCGGTTCGTCAGCTATGCGGACTCGCTGCTGTCGGAGCTGTTCACCAACGCCACCAGCATCCGCCTGATGGAACACGCGGCGCGGCTGGACCTGGAGGACTTCGAGGATCCGGATCTGCAGGACAAGCTGGATCGCGCGCGCCGCCAGACCATGGGCCGGATGAACCTGATGAGCCAGTTGTTCGGCCAGGCGCAGGACGCGATCACCGTGATCAGTTTCGCCGCCGGCCTGCTGGTGTACGCGCCCTGGCTGATCCTGCTGCTGGTGGTGGCGCTGGTGCCGGCGTTCGTCGGCGAGGCGCATTTCAACGCATTGGGCTATTCGCTCAACTTCCAGTGGACGCCGGAACGCCGGCAACTGGAATACATCCGCCAGACCGGCGCCAGCGTGGAAACGGCGAAGGAGGTGAAGATCTTCAACCTCCACCGGTTCCTGATCGATCGCTACCGGCAGTTGGCCGAGGGCTTCTATCGCGCGAACCGCGAATTGGCGCGCCGTCGCGCGTTGTGGGGCACCCTGCTGGCCGGCTTGGGCACGCTGGGTTACTACGTGGCCTATGGCTACATCGCCTGGCGCACCGTGCGCGGCGATTTCAGCATCGGCGATCTGACCTTCCTGGCCGGCAGTTTCCTGCGCCTGCGCCAGTTGCTGGAAGGCCTGCTGATCGGTTTCTCGCAGGTCGCCGGGCAGGCGCTGTACCTGGATGACCTGTTCTCCTTCTTCGAGATCCAGGCGGAGATCACCTCGCCGCCCGGCGCCGCCACGGTGCCGCGACCGATCCGCGAAGGCTTCCGGTTCGAGAATGTCGGCTTCCGCTATCCCGGCGCCGAGCGCTGGGCGGTGCGCGGGCTCGACTTCCAGTTGCGCGCCGGCGAGGTGCTGGCGCTGGTCGGCGAGAACGGCGCCGGCAAGACCACCCTGGTCAAGCTGCTGGCGCGGCTGTACGACCCGGACGAGGGCCGCATCCTGCTGGACGGGCGCGACCTGCGCGAGTACGACATCGACGATCTGCGCGCCAGCATCGGCGTCATCTTCCAGGACTTCGTGCGCTATCACCTGACCGCGGGCGAGAACATCGGCGTGGGCCAGGTCGACGCCATGGACGACCTCGCGCGGATCCGCGACGCCGCGCACCGCTCGATGGCCGACGAGGTGATCGCGGCGCTGCCCGACCAGTACGACCAGTTGATCGGCCGGCGCTTCAAGACCGGCGTGGACCTGTCCGGCGGGCAATGGCAGAAAATCGCCATCGCCCGCGCCTACATGCGCGACGCGCAGGTCATGATCCTGGACGAACCCACCGCCGCGCTGGATGCCCGCGCGGAATTCGAGGTCTTCCAGCGCTTCAAGGAACTGTCCAGCGAACGCACCGCGGTGCTGATCTCGCACCGGTTCTCCAGTGTGCGCATGGCGGATCGTATCCTCGTCCTCAATGAAGGCCGGCTCGAAGCCAGCGGCACCCACGAACAACTCATGGCCGCAGGTGGCCGCTACGCCGAATTGTTCGAGCTGCAGGCCGCCGGTTACCGCTAGCCATCCCACAGGAGATTCCCGATGCCCCATCGCTCCGCGCTTGTCCTCGCCCTGTTGGCGGCCACCGCGCTGTCCGCCTGCCAGGCCCGCGACGGTGATGCCACCGCCCCCGCCGCGGGCACGCCCGCTCCCGCGACGGCACCCGCCGCGCGCGCGCTGTCCAGCGCGTTGGGCCCGATCCAGGTCACCGAACTGGCGCGCGGCCTGGACCATCCATGGAGCGTGGCGCTGCTCCCGGAAGGCGGCTTCCTGGTCACCGAACGTTCCGGACAGCTGCGGCGGATCGACGCGGACGGCGCGATTTCGGCGCCGCTGGCCGGCGTGCCCAAGGTGTTCGCCGAGGGCCAGGGCGGCCTGCTGGACGTGGCGCTTGCCCCCGACTTCGCCGGCAGCCGGCGCATCTACCTGAGTTATGCCGAACCCGGCGAGAACGACACCGCCGGCACCGCGGTGGCGCTCGCCACGCTGGGAACCAACGGACTGGCCGACGTGAAAGTCATCTATCGCCAGCAGCCCAAGCTCGACGGCCCCAACCATTTCGGCTCACGGCTGGCTTTCGACGATCAGGGCCATGTATTCATCAGCCAGGGCGAACGCAACCACCGCCCGACCTCGCAGGAGCTGGACAAACTGCAGGGCAAGCTGGTGCGGTTGAACCTGGACGGCAGCGTGCCGCAGGACAACCCCTTCGTCGGCAAGACCGGCGCGCGTCCGGAAATCTGGAGCTACGGCCATCGCAACATGCAGGGCCTGGCCATCGATCCGCGCACCGGCAAGCTGTGGGAATCCGAACACGGACCGCGCGGCGGCGACGAGATCAACCTGCCGCAACCCGGTCGCAACTACGGCTGGCCGATCATCACCCACGGCATCAACTACTCCGGCCTGCCGATTCCTGAAGCGCAAGGCCGGGAAAAGGCCGGCATGGAACAGCCCTACCACGTGTGGGAGAAATCGCCCGGCCTGAGCGGCATGGCGTTCTACACCGGACACGCGGGTTCGGCCTGGAACGACAGCCTGTTCCTGGGCTCGCTGGCCGAGCGCAACCTGATCCGGTTGAGCCTGAAGGGCGACGGCATCGTGTCGGAGGAACGCCTGCTCGATGAAATCGGCGAGCGCGTGCGCGACGTGCGGGTCGGCACGGACGGCAACGTCTACGTGCTGACCGACGAGAACGACGGCAAGCTGCTGCGGATCGCTCCGCCGGAGGCGCGGCCATGACCCGCCCGGCGCTGCTGTTCGGTTTCGCCCTGCTGCCGCTCGCCGGTCTCGCGCAGACGCCGGCCAATTTCGCCGAAGCCAAGGCGCGGGCGGATCGGGACGAAGCCTCGCTCACCGCCACCGCGCAGGCGGCGTTCCTGCAATCGCAGTCGCGGCAGTTGGAATCCAGCGTCGCCAACTGCGCCAATCCGCGCCACGACACCGCCGCGTTCGCCATCGTGGCCGAACTCGACGCGCGCGGGCGGATCGTCCGCACCTGGCGCCAGGGCGACACCGCGCTGGCGATCTGCGTGGAGAAGGAACTCAACGGACGCTTCCTGGAACCGCCCCCGCGCGCGCCCTTCCTGGCCGCGTTCGAACTGAGCTTCACGCCATGACGTCGACCGACATCAACGCGCTGTTGCGCTCGCGGCTGCCCGGGGGCGTGCCTTTGCAGATCCCGCCGCCGTGCCTGATCGACATGCAGGGGGAGGTCGTCGAGTACATCGAGGGCCAATCGCTGCGCATGCGCTTTCCGGTGCTGCCGCGCTACCAGAATCCCATCGGCCACATGCAGGGCGGCTTCATCGTCGCGGCGCTGGACAACACGCTGGGGCCGTTCTCCTACCTGATCGCTCCGCCCAGCGCGACCACCTCGCTCAATACCCAGTACCTGCGCCCGGTGACGCCGGAGCTGGACCATATCGTCTGCGTCGCGCGGCTGGTCGAACGCACCCGTGGCCAGTTGCACCTGGCCGGCGAGGCGCGGGGGCCCGACGATAAGGTGCTGGCGCTGTGCCAGGCGGTGTGCCAGATCCTGCCGACGCGTGCCACGCCCTGAAAACGAGTGCAGGAGCGACACGGATCAGAACAATTCGCCTTGTGGCGGCATCGGCAGGGAGTAGTCCAGGTGCCCGTCGACCAGGCGCGCGGCGCGGGTCAGCGGGTGGATTTCGTGGCGACCGTCGTCAAGCAGATGGACCACCTCCCAGCCATCGGCGGCGAAGGCGTCGGCGATCAGGCCACGGTGACAGTTGCGCCAGTCGGCTTCCGCGCACAGGAACGCGGTCGGGCGGCGCGCCGCGACCTCGGCCAGCGCGGCGCGGGCGTCGATGAAGGCCGGTGTCTGCATGTAGTCCGCGTAGCCGCGGAATCCGGGCTGCTTCCACGCGGTGTTGACCGAATCCGGGCGCGGCTCGCGGCGTCCGCCCAGCGAAGGCATCGGTCGGTAATCGATGTCCCGCCCGGACAGGCCACGCAACAGCGCCGCGCCGGCAAATTGCGGAGACCGCTGCGAGGCGGCGTAGCGGCGCACGTCGGCGACCACCTCGATGCCCGCGCCGGTCAGGATCGCCGCGAAGGTTTCCCAGTCGCGGCTGGAATGACCGACCGTCCAGATCCGGCGAGGCGCGTCAGGCAAGCTCGAAGCGATCCGCGTCGAGCATCGCCGGGAAGCGTTCGCGATGCGCCGCCAGCGCCTCGGCCGAGATGGTGGTCGTGGTGACGCCCTCGCCCTCCGCCAGTTCGACCAGCGGCTGGCCGAGGAAATCGATCACCGCACTGTCGCCGGAGTAGTCGAGATTGTTGCCGTCGGTACCGGCGCGGTTGACCGCGGCGACATAGCACAGGTTCTCGATGGCGCGTGCGCGCAGCAGGGTGCGCCAGGCGTACGCGCGCGCGGCCGGCCAGTTGGCGACGAAGATCTGCAGATCGAAATCCAGTTGCCCCGGCCGCTCCACGTCGTAGCGGTTGCGGCAGAACACCGGGAAACGCAGGTCGTAGCAGACCTGCGGATTGATCCGCCAGCCCTTCCATTCCACGGTCAGGCGTTCCCGGCCGGCGGCGTAGCGCTTGTGCTCGTTGGCGTAGCGGAACAGATGGCGCTTGTCGTAGCTCTGCAGCGTCCCGTCGGGCGTCGCCCACAGCAGGCGATTGAACACGCCTTCGTCCGTGCGCAGCTGGACGCTGCCGGTGACCGCCGCGTCGAGTCCGCGGGCCTGCTCGCGGATCCACGCCACGGTCTCGCCGTCCATGCCCTCGGCGC
The DNA here is from genome assembly GCF_051953815.1 of Pseudoxanthomonas sp. Taxonomy (GTDB): domain Bacteria; phylum Pseudomonadota; class Gammaproteobacteria; order Xanthomonadales; family Xanthomonadaceae; genus Pseudoxanthomonas_A. Next base: position 92,885 of record NZ_JBQCIJ010000044.1, read on the forward strand.
GATCGATGGCGTCGTTGCTGAAGCCGCTGGTGAAGGTCTCCGGCAGGATCACCAGATCCGTGCGGCCGGCCAGCGGCGCGATCAGATCACCGTAGTACGCGCGGTTGCCGGCGGGATCATGCCAGCGGGTGGCGCCCTGTACGAGGGAGAGACGCAGGTCCTGCATGTCGGTCGGAATCCTTCGGTGAGGGGAAAACTAGAGCTTCTTCAGCCGCTCGATGGCGGCATCCAGGGTGGCCGGGTTCTTGGCGAAGCACAGCCGCGCCAGGCGCTGGCCGGCCGGCGGCGCCTCGTAGAACGGCGACAGCGGGATCGCGGTGACGCCGTGCTCGATGGTCAGCCAGCGCACGAACTCGGTATCCGGCAGATCGCTCACCGCCGAATAGTCCACCAGCTGGAAATAGCCACCCGGCACCGGCAGCGGCTTGAGCCGGGTTTCCAGCAGCTGCGCGCGGAAGTGGTCGCGTTTTTCCTGGTAGAACGCGCCGAGCTGTTCGTAGTGCTCCGGCTCGTCGCGGATCATCGCGGCGAACGCGTGCTGGGCCGGCGCGAACGTGCAGAACACGTTGTACTGGTGGACCTTGCGGAACTCCGCGCTCAGTGCCGGCGGCGCGATCGCGTAGCCGATCTTCCAGCCGGTGCAGTGGTAGGTCTTGCCGAAGCTGGACACCACGAACGCCCGTTCCGCCAGTTCCGGATAGCGCAGGACCGACTCGTGGCGGCGGCCGTCGAACACGATGTGTTCGTAGACCTCGTCGGAGATCAGGAAGATGCCGGTGTCGCGCAGGATGTCGGCCAGCCGCCGCAGATCCGCTTCCTCCAGCATCGCGCCGGATGGATTGTGCGGGCTGTTGATGATCAGCAGGCGGGTGCGCGGCGTGATCGCCGCCTGGACCTTGTCCCAGTCGACCGCGAAGGTCTGCGGATCCAGCGCGACATGCACCGCGCGCGCGCCGGCCAGGTCGATCGCCGGCTCGTAGCTGTCATACGCCGGGTCCAGCACGATCACTTCCTCGCCCGGACGCACCACCGCGTGGATGGCGTTGAACAGGGCCTCGGTGGCGCCGCTGGTGACGGTGATCTCGGTATCCGGATCGACCTGGCGGCCGTAGCAGCGCAGCGCCTTGTCGGCGATGGCCTGGCGCAGCGGCGCCACGCCGGTCATCGGCGCGTACTGGTTGTGGCCCGCGCGCATCGCGCGATCCAGTTCGTCGACCAGCCGTTGCGGCACCGCGAAATCGGGAAAGCCCTGCCCCAGGTTGACCGCGCCGTGCTCGGCGGCCAGCTGCGACATGACGGTGAAAATGGTGGTGCCCACCTTGGGCAGCTTGGTTTCGGGAGGCATCCGCCGGTCCGGTCTCACAGGGGGACTGCGGAGTGTACGCAATGACGGTGTCCGGCGATGATGGGGCCGTGAACGGATACAGCGTTCCCGATCCGGAAAAATGCCGGCTGGCGCGCGCCTGGTGCGCCGCCCGCTACGAAGTGCTGCTGCCCGGGGGCGCCTTGCCGTTGCGGATTGGCGAGTCGGCGGCGGCGCTGGAGGCGCGGCTCCCTGCCGACGCTTACCTGTGGATCACGGCCTGGAATCCACCGCTCGCCGCCCGCACCGCGGCGCTGAACCGGCGGGCGGATCAGCGCCTGCTGGCGCACCTGCGCGAGCGTGGCCGCGTTCCCGTGCCCGCGCGCGCCAGCGACGGCGCCGGTGGCTGGCACGAGCCGGGCTGGCTGGTGCCGGATCTGGGCCGGGACGAGGCGGATGCGCTGGCGCGCGCCTTCGAGCAGGGCGGCATTCTCCACTGGCGCCGCGGACAACCGGTGCGCCTGCGGTTGATGTGGCCGCCACCGGCCGATCCCTGCCCGCTGCCCGGAACCGCGGCGGTCGATTGGGCCGGCTGAGCAAGGGGCCCGCGCGGCGGCTCGCATACAATAGCCGGCTGATTGCCGCCCGAGACCCGCCTTCCCGCGAAGGCTTCCGCCTGATGATCGATTCCGCGCCGAACCATCCGCCGCTGCTGGCCGCCCATGGCCTGGCCTTTTCGCGCAACGACGAACCGGTGTTCGGCCCGCTCGAATTCGCGGTGGATGCCGGCGAGGCGCTGCTGGTGCAGGGCGGCAACGGCGCGGGCAAGACCACCCTGCTGCGGGTGCTGGCCGGGCTGCTGCGCGCCGACCGTGGCGAGATCACCATCGACGGACGCGCCGCAAACGCCACCCAGCGTTCGCGCGCCATCGCCTATCTGGGCCACCTGCCCGCGCTGAAGGCGGATCTGGACACGCTGGAGAACCTCAACTTCCTGTGCGGCCTGCATGGCCGCCGCGCCCGCCAGATGCCTGGCAACGCGCTGGCGATGGTCGGTCTGGCCGGCTACGAGGACGCACTGGCGCGGCAGCTCTCCGCCGGCCAGAAGAAACGCCTCTCGCTCGCCCGCCTGTGGCTGTCGCCGGCGCCGCTGTGGCTGCTGGACGAGCCCTACGCCAACCTCGATCTGGAAGGCATCAACCTGGTCAACCGGATGATCTCCGCCCACCTTCGCGGCGGCGGCGCCGCTCTGGTCACCACCCACGGCGCCTACGCCGCTCCGCCCGTGCAGACCCGCATGCTGATGCTGGGAGGCGCGGCATGAGCACGCCCGGCCTGTTCGCCTCGGCTTCGGCGCTGGTCGCGCGCGATCTGCGGCTGATGTGGCGCCGTCGCGGCGACGCGCTGCAACCGGCCCTGTTCGCGCTGCTGGTGGTGGTGGTGTTCGCGCTGGGACTGGGCGGCGAACCGGATGCGCTGGGCAAGGTGGCCTCGGCGGTGATCTGGGTGGCGGTGCTGCTGGCCGGCCTGCTCTCGCTGGACACGCTGTTCCGCGGCGACGCGGAGGACGGCTCGCTGGAGCAATGGATCCTCGCGCCGGTGCCGCTGGCGTGGCTGGTCGCGGTGCGCGTGCTGACCCACTGGGCCACCACCGCGCTGCCGCTGATCCTGGTCACGCCCCTGCTGGGCGAACTGCTGCACCTGCCGCGTGCGCAGTTGCCGGCGCTGCTGGCCTCGCTGGCGCTTGGCACGCCTTTGCTGAGCCTGCTCGGCGCGGTGGTCGCGGCATTGACGGTCGGCATGCGACGCTCCGGCATCCTGGTCGCGCTGCTGGCGCTGCCGTTGTATGTCCCCATCCTGGTCTTCGGCGCGGGCAGCGTCGCGGCCAGCGCGCAGGGCCTGGACGGCAGCGGCGCGCTGCTGCTGCTCGGCGCCGGCCTGGTGCTGGCGCTGGTGCTGGCGCCGCTGACCGCCGCCGCCGCGATCCGCATCGCCCTCAACTGACCGGTCCTTCCATGACGGACTTCCCAGACGCCCCGCCTCCGCCGTTCGACAAGGGCCCCCGCCCCCGCTCCGACGTGTCCGGTCGGGTGGAACTGCGCATCGAGAAGTTCATCGAGGCCGCCACCGAGGTGTTCCTCGAAAAGGGTTATCGCAACGCGCGCCTGAATGACGTGGTGGCGCGTTCGGGTGGCTCGCTGTCCACGCTCTACAACGCCTTCGGCGACAAGCACGGCCTGGCGCTGGCGATCATGAAGCGCAGCATCGCCGCGTTCGGCGAAGGCCTGGAGATGCTGTATCGCTCCGATCTTCCGCCCGAGCAGGCGCTGCCGCTGGCCGCCGAGCGCATGGTGGAGGAGATCCTCTCGCCGGGCCGCATCGTCACCCATCGCATCGTCGTCGGCGAGGGACTGTGTTTTCCCGAGCTGCGCGACTGGTTCATGGAACACGGCGTGACTCCGGCCGAACGCCTGCTCACCCAGTACTTCGAACGCGAAAAACTGAGCGGCAGATTGATCCTGGAACACCCCGCCATCGTGGCCGATCGCTTCTACATGATGGTCTTCGGCGGCGTCATCCTGCGCTCGGTCAATGGCCGCATCGGCGTGGCCGACAAGCCGCGGGTGAAGGTGGAGGCGCGCGAGGCGGTCTCGGTCTTCCTCGAAGGCGTCCTGCCCCGCGCTTGAGCATCGCGGCCGCAAGGGAATTCCGGAAAAAAAGCAATGGCCCGCCTATGGAACACGGGCAAGCCACGCTGCACACCGCACCCTTCATGCTGCGCCGCAACTTGATCTTCCTGTCGCGTTCACTCAGCGTTTATCGTAATGAACGTTACAAGCCCTGCGGCTAGCCAGCCTTGGCCAGCCAGGCGCAAGGGAGAGAAGGATGCGGCGCGCACTGTTGGGTCTGATGTTTGTTCTCGCGGCGGCGGCCATGCTCGGAGCGAGCTGGCTGGCGCCGGTGATGGCGCAGAGCGCCCCCACCGGGTTTGATCCCTCGAAACTGCCCGGCACCCATTTCGGCAGCCAGGACGGCGTGGCCCACAACTTCGCCGACGCGCCCGGCTTCGCCTTCGCGACCGTGCCCGCCAATCCGCTGCAGCCGACCGCCAAACCGATAGGTGAAGCCACCTGCACGGCCTGCCACACCAAGGAACAGGACAACTTCGCCCACAGCACGCATGCGCTGGGCATGCAGGTCGCGCGGCAGGCCAATCCGGACACCCCCACCTGCGAGGCCTGCCACGGGCCGGGCTCGGCGCATGCGCAGAACCCGACCGCGAAAGGCGGCATCATCGCCTTCACCCATGACGGCGGCACCCCGGTGTCGGCCCAGACCGGCAACTGCCTGGGTTGCCATGCGGGCGGACCGCGCGACAGTTGGCTGGGCTCGGTGCACCAGCGCAACGATCTGTCGTGCAGTGATTGCCACAATCCGATGGCGCGCCTGTCCGCGGAAGGCCTGACCGCGCGCCAGTCGGTCAGCGAAACCTGCGCGACCTGCCACAAGGACGTACGCCAGCAGTTCAACCGCCGCTCGCACATGCCGCTGCCGGAAGGCGAGATGACCTGCGCCGACTGCCACAACCCGCATGGCACCCTCAACGCCTCGCTGCTCAAGACCGACACGGTCAACGAAACCTGCTACCAGTGCCACGCGGAAAAGCGCGGGCCATTCCTGTTCGAACACGCGCCGGTGCGCGAAAGCTGCCTGAACTGCCACACCCCGCACGGCTCCAACCAGCATGCCCTGCTGGTGGCGCCGGTGCCGATGCTGTGCCAGCAGTGCCATTCGCACACGCGCCATCCGAATGATCTGTTGACCAGCGCGTCGCTGGGCCCCGGTCCCGCGCCGGACGAGCGCCTGATGGGACGCGGCTGCCTGACCTGCCACGCGCAGATCCACGGTTCCAACCACCCGTCCGGCCCCCGTCTCCACAAGTAGCGGAGGGAACATGATCGTCTCGACCTCCCGCACGTGCACTCCGCCCCGGCTGGCTGCGCTGGCGCTGGCATTGTCGCTCGTCGGCGTCGCCCACGCCCAGGACAGCGGCGTGGGCACGGATCTGCATTTCGGCAACGCGCTGGACACGACCGGCATGCGCGGCATCGGCTGCGACGCGGATGGCATGAGCTGGCTGCGCGCCGGCTCGCGGCGCACGCCGACCGGCTTCCTGTACCCCTGCGCGCCCGCCTGGCCGGAGCTGAAACCGCATGGCGAATGGGCCTACGAGGGCAGCGTCGGCCTGGGTTACCTGCATGTCTCCGGCGACGAACGCGCGACCCAGTGGCGCCGCTTCAACGATCTCGACGACGGGGTGGTAGTGGATGCGCGCTTCCGCCTGCAGCGCGCCGGCGACGGCAGCTATCTGGATTTCCGCGCCAGCCGCATCAACGAGCACAACCAGTTCTATCGCGCGGTGTTCGGCCGTGCCGGCAAGTTCCGCGTGCAGGCGTTCGTGCGCAGCCAGCCCAACGTGACCAGCGGCAATGCGCGTTCGATCTGGAATGGCGTCGGCGGCCAGCACCTCACCCTGGCCGGTGGCCTGGCCCCGGCGGGCAGCACGCCGGCGCAGGTGGCCGCGGTCGCCGGCGCGCAACCGGAACGTTTCCTGCGCGTGGTCCGCGACAAGCAGGGCGTGGGCATCAATTACTTCCTCAATCCACGCTGGGCCGCGTACTTCAACGCCAGCCACGAACAGCGCGAGGGCGCGCGGCCGTTCGGCGGCCCGTTCTTCTTCAACTACCCGTTCCCGGCCAACGGCGGCATCTACGAGATCCCCCGCCCCATCGACGACAGCACCGTCAACGTCAACGGCGGCGTGCGCTTCACCGGCAATCTGTGGCGGATGGATGTCAGTTACACCGGCTCGTTCTTCCGCAACCGCTTCAACGGTTACGACTACCAGGTGCCGTTCGGCCTTTATTCGGTGGTGCCGGGCGTGACGCCGCCGCAGCGCACCAGCGGCGAATTCGCCTATGAGCCGGACAACGACTATCACCAGCTGCGCGCGGTGTTCACCCGCAAGCTGCCGTGGAACGGCGAGCTGACCTTCAACACCTCGCTGGGCACGATGCGCCAGAACGAACGGCTGCTGGCGCCGATGAACTGCCAGGGGCAGTTCGGCCTGCCGATAGGACCGGGCTTCCTGTTCGACTGCGCCGACTGGAACACGACGGATGCGCTGTCGCGCAAGACCGCGGACCTGGGCATCGACACCCAGCGCCTGGACGTGCGCGCGGTGTTCCAGCCGCGCACCACCCTGACCCTGCGCGGCCAGGCCAAGTACTACCGCGAGGACTACGACGGCACTTACCAGGCCTACAACCCGCTGACCGGCCAGTGGGGCTACGTGGCCGAGAACGGTTCGCAGGGCAGCGTGGTCCCCGGCGAAATGGGCGTGTGGGATCCGCTGCTCGCGCCCTCGGTGATCACCCGCGTGCGCAATCTGCCGCTGGACAAGGAAACCCGGGAAGTGTCCATGGGAGTGGATTGGCGTCCGAACGCGCGCCACACCCTGGGCGCGACCTATACCCACACCGCCATCGAACGCGCCCACCGCGAGGTCGCCACCACCCGCGATGACAGCCTGCGCCTGACCTGGAACAACCGCGCCCGCGACTGGCTGACCCTGCGCGCCAACTACACCTATCTGGATCGCGGCGGCAGCCGGTATTTCTACGACCCCTACGAATTCACCTTCTCCACCGACCTGCCCGGCTTCGTCGAGCCGGCCGGCGGCGTGCCCGCGCACACGGTATCGGCCTTGCGCAAGTACGATCTCGCCAGCCGCACCCAGCACAAGCTGGATCTGATGGCGACCTTCATCCTGCCGCGCGAGATGACCCTCTACGCGTCGGTGCGCGGCGAACGCAACGATTACGACGCCGAACTGGGGCGACAGAACTACGACACCCGCGGCGCCAGCCTGCAATGGGAGTGGCAACCCGCCACGACCACCGTCGCCAGCGCCTGGCTCGGCTACGACCGCTCGGATCTGGGCATCGCCAACGTCAATGACGCGGCCCTCACCCCGGATCCCACCCTCGGCGGCGCGACCTACCCGCAGGCCAACCGCTGGTGGCTGGACGATACCCAGCGCAACCGCTACGCCGGCGCGAACCTCAACCAGGCCATCGGCCGCGCGACCCTGGACGTGGCGTGGAACTGGACCGACTCGCGCGGCACCACCCGCTACCGGTTCGCCTCGCCCGGCGCGCTTGCCAATCCGGCGCTGGCGGCGTCGGCCGACGGCCGCTATCCGCCGATGATCTACCGGGTCAATTCGCTGTCGGTGGGGCTGAGTTTTCCGCTCAACGCGCGCACCCGCATGCGCGTGTTCGACACCTATGAACGTGGCCGGCTCTCCGACTGGCACTACCTGGGTTTCGACGAGACCCGCGTGTTCGATCACCGCGTCTACACCGACGGCGGCCCCGGCGATTACCGGGTCAACCTGATTGGCGTGAGCCTGGAGGTGCTGCTGTGAAGACCTTCGGCATGCTCGCATTGGCCGTCGCGATGGCGCTGGGCGCGAGCCTGGCCGGCGCACAGGACCCCGCGCCGACGCAGGAGGCCGCTCCCGCGCCCGAGCCCGCCGGCGAAGCCGCGTCCCCGCCGCCCGCCGCGACGGGCTACCGGGACCTGCGCCGGATCACGCTCCTGCAGGGCGACGCCGCCGCCGGCAAGGCCAAGTCCGAACTGTGCGCCGCCTGCCATGGCGCCGCCGGGATCTCGATCGCGCCGAACTTCCCCAACCTGGCCGGACAGCGCGCGGAATACCTGTACTGGGAACTGGTGGAGTACCAGAGCGGCGCCATGCCCGAGTCGGCGATGACGCCGCTCGCCGCCAGCCTGAGCGATCAGGACATGCGCGATCTGGCGCGCTACTACGCCAGCCTGCCCGCCGGCCGCGCCCCCGCGTCGGAAGAAGCCCCGGCGCCGGACGCCGCCTTGCTGGCGCAGGGCCGGCAACTGTTCATGGACGGCGAACCCGGCAAGGGACTGCCTCCCTGCCAGGGCTGCCATGGCGCCGATGCCGGCGGCCATCCGCTGGCGTCGCGGGTGGACCGGGAGGGCCATGCCCCGTGGGCGGCGTATCCGGCGCTGCGCGGTCAGAATGCGATCTACCTCCAACTCCGTCTTAACGCCTTCCGCACCGGCCAGCTTCATCATTCCACCAACGATTTCGTGATGGCGGGCGTCGGCCAGCGGCTGGACGACGACGCCATCTCCGCCCTGTCGGCCTGGCTGGCCGCGCAGGGTCCCTGACCCGGCCGGCCTTCCCGTTCAATCCAAGCCCGCATCATTCATCCCCCACGTTCCGGAGAATCCGCATGAACCGTCTCGCCCTGCTTGCCGTGCTCACCCTGTCCGCCTCGCCGCTGGCCGCCCGCGCCGCCACCTGTTCGGTGGACCTGGAAGGCAACGACGCCATGAAATACAACCTGGCCAACATCGACGTCAGCAAGAGCTGCAAGACCTTCACCATCAACCTCAAGCACACCGGCAAGCTGGCCAGGAACGTGATGGGCCACAACGTGGTCATCGCCAAGACCGCCGACATCGCCGGCATCGACACCGACGGCATCAAGGCGGGCCTGGCGGCCGACTACATCAAGGCCGGCGACACCCGCGTCATCGCCCACAGCAAGGTGGTCGGCGGCGGCGAAAGCACCTCGGTCCAGATTCCGGTCGCCAAGCTGGCCGGCGGCCCGTTCTCGTTCTTCTGCAGCTTTCCCGGCCATTCGGCGCTGATGAAGGGAACCCTGACCCTCAAGCCTTGACCGGGGTCAAGACAGACGGGGCCCGCGCGGTTGGCGCGACGGCCCCAAGTCTGGGAAAATGGGGTGATTTCACAGAACAGAGCTGCGGAGCGGGCCAGGGTGGCGCGCTCCATCGACCGCGAGCGATGAAACACCTTCCATGAATCCCCTCGTCCGCTGGTTCCACCAACTCGGTTCGCCGCCCTATTTCGATCGCTTCGCCGCCCGCTGGACGCCCTGGTGCTACCTGGCGGCGATGGTGCTGTTCGGCTTCGGCCTGTGGCAGGCGCTGTTCGTGGTGCCGGCCGACTACCAGCAGAGCGACAGCTTCCGCATCCTCTATATCCACGTGCCGGCGGCCTGGATGAGCCTGTTCGTGTTCGGCCTGATGGCGTTCTATGCCGCCATCGCGCTGATCTGGCGGATCAAGCTGTGCGAAATCCTGGCCATGGCCTGTGCGCCGATCGGCGCGGGCTTCACCGTCATCACCCTGGCGACCGGCTCCATCTGGGGCAAGCCGTTGTGGGGCACCTGGTGGGACTGGGATCCGCGCCTGACCACCGAGCTGATCCTGCTGTTCCTGTACCTGGGCGTGATCGGCCTCTACAACGCGATCGACGACCGCCGCGCCGCCGCGCGCGCGGCCGGCCTGCTGGCGATCGTCGGGGTCGCCCTGCTGCCGGTGATCCACTGGTCGGTGGAATGGTGGAACTCGCTGCACCAGGGGCAGACCATCAAGCTGTTCGGCAAGTCGAGCATGGACGCCAGCATGCTGCCGCCGCTGTGGGGGATGGTCGCCGGCACCCACGTCTGGTTCGTCGGCTCGCTGCTGGCGCGCGCGCGCGCCGACAACCTGCGCCGCGAGGCCGGCAAGGACTGGGTCGCGAAGATGGCGGGGGCGGCGCGATGAACTACCTGCCCTACGTGATCGCCGCGTACGCCGTGTTCGGCATGGTCCTGGCCTGGGACTACGTCGCGCCGCGACTGCAGGTACGCCAGCAACTGCGCGCTGCCCGGCTGCGCGCCGCCCGCCGCCCATCGCAAACCGCACAAG